>NZ_CP195106.1:2480361-3100452 GCF_051175385.1 Tundrisphaera lichenicola
TCCGCGACGCCTTCGCCGCGATCGACCCCGAAGAAGGCCCGGCGCTGGACCGCTTTCTCGAAAAGATGGATCGATTCGCCAAATTAATCTCGCACGCTTATTGCGATCGGATCCTGGAGAATTGGGGGCAGGTGATGTTCTCCCCCCTGATGCTCTCCGCCGCGTTGATCTCCCCCGCGAAAGGCTATGCTCAGGAGATCGACGAGCAATTCCGGTCGCCCGCGATCCGCGAGTTGCTCTACGGTTTCCCCACCTATTCGGGATTCGACCCCCAGCACGCCCCGGCGAGCCTGGCGATCATCCCCTGGACGATCATGCGGGAAGGGGTCTGGTATCCGGCCTCGGGCGGGATCGCCGCGATTCCACGATCCATCGCCTCGGCCTGTCGCGATTCGGGAGTAGACATCCATACCGGAGTCGAAGTCGACGCCATCGAGCTCGATAGCCGGGGTCGAGTCTCGGGGGTCCTGACCAGCTCGGGGCCGATACCGACCGACGTGGTCGTCTCGAACGCCGACTATATCCAGACGTTCCGGATGCTCCGGGGCGGCAATGGGTTCTCGGGCGAGGTGAAGGACCTCCGCGAGGGGAAGGCCGAGCCCTCGACCTCGTTCTTCACGATCCAGATGGCCTGCGACCGGAACTGGGACGCCCTGGCCCATCACATCCTGGTCCTGACCAAGGGATCGAATCGGGTCTACGACGAGCTATTCGTCCGGGGCGAATACACCTCGGACCCGCCGATCTACGCCAACGTGACCAGCGTGACCGACCCCGACGACGCCCCGGCCGGAGGTTCGAACCCGTTCATCGTCGTCGGGGCCCCACCCCTGAAGCCCGGCCGCGAGGAAGAACGCGACCGAGGCTTCGAGGAGCGTTACGCCGACCGGCTGATTGACAGGCTGGAGCAAGCCGGGGTCCCGGGCCTGGCCTCGGCCACGGTCTCCCGGAAGATCGCTGCCCCCCACGACTGGCGCGACCGGTTCTCGGCCTTCCTCGGCTCGATCTACGGGCTGGGGAACAAGCATAACGTCCTGGGCGGGAGCTTCCGGCCGCTGAACTACCGGGCCGACGTGCCGGGTCTCTACTTCGTCGGGGGGGGAGTCCAGCCCGGAGCGGGGATGCCGATGGTCGTCCAGAGCGGCAAGATCACCGCCGAGCGAATCGCCCGCGAATGGCCGCTCCCCGCCTCGAAGGCCCGGCCGGTGGCGGCCCGATGATCGGAATCCTGATCCCGGGCGGACTGGTGGCCCTGGCCTGGACCGCTTTGGCCATCCGGCTGATCCGAAGCTCGCGGGGGGAGTGGTTCCGCTTCCTCCGCCCGATTGAAGGGCCGATCCCGGACGGACCCGAGATCGCCGCGATCGTCCCGGCCCGGAACGAGGAGGCAAACATCGCCCAGACCATCGAGTCGCTCCGGGCCCAGGAATATCCTTCGCTGACGATCACGGTCGTCGACGACCAGTCGACCGACCAGACCTGGCCGATCCTGGAGCGGATCGCGAACGAGTCCGACAATCGGGCCGCGCTCCGGGTGGTCCGGGGGCTGGAGCGTCCGGCGGGGTGGGTTGGCAAGACCTGGGCCGTCCATCAAGGGGTTTCAAAGACCCGAGCCGAATGGCTCTGGTTCGTCGACGCCGACATGGGACTCCACCCGAGGGCCCTCGCCTCGGCGATTCGCGAGGCCGACCGGACGGGGGCCGATCTCGTCTCGCTCCTGCCGGGCGTCCGCTGCGAAACCTTCTGGCAGGGGACGATTGCCGCCTCGTTCCTCCAACTCCTGGCGCAACTCTACCCGATCGATCGGGTCAACGATCCCGATCGACCGGACGCGCTGGCCGCCGGAGGATTCATCCTGGTCCGAAGCTCGGCCTACGAACGGGCCGGGGGGCACGAGGCCTGCCGGGGCGAGATCATCGAGGACTTGAAGCTCGCCCAGCATGTGAAGAAAGCCGGGGGGAAGCTCGCGGTCCGCCTGGCCCCCGGGCTGGCCTGGACTCACATGTATGGCAGCTTCGGCGAGATCTGGCGAGGGCTCCGCAAGAATGCCTACGCCGGGATGGATTACATGCCCCACAAGTACGTCACCGGGGCCATCCTCGCCCTGCTGATGGCCTGGGCTCCGGCGGCCTGCCTGGCAACCGGCTCCTCCCCCGCGATCGTCATTGGTGCCTGCGGGATTGCCGCCCAGGTCCTCGCCTCGGTGCCGATCCTCGTGTTCCTCGATCTTCCCTGGATCTTCGCGCTCGCCTTGCCGGCGGGGATCACGGCGTATGTGGCGATCGCCTCGGCGAGCGTCTGGCATCACCACCGAGGGCGAATCCTCTGGAAGGATCGCGTCCTCTCGACTTCGGACGTGCTGTCCCGCTCGGCACGGATCGACGAATCGGCCCCTTGAAAAAACCGGGACATTTCCTGCAAAAACCGGGGACAGATTCCCCGTGATCGTCGCCTACTATACTCGGTTCGGCCGACACGTTCGCGTGACGACCGACCCTCGGCTCGACGCGTGAGAGGGCGCGTCGAGCCGTTTTTTTATGGACATAACTCATTGGGAGATGGACCTGGCCCGAGATCAACTCGCTCGGGATCCCTGGAGGGGCACTCGCGTGAAATTATCGCGAGTCGGCCCTGCTGGACTTGACAATCACCAAACATTGGACTGATCATTAAGCCACGAATTTGATCGGAAGGCTCGCCGGAGGCGGTGCTCTCGTGCGATGGAGTCGTTTGTGGCTGACTCTGGTCTACTCGCTGGCCACCCTGGTGGCCATGGGAGTCCACGACCACCGAGCGGCGGATGCCCCAATCCCCGAGTCGCACGGCGATTGCGATGAGTCCCGGCTCCATGTGGCCGGACATGAGGTCATCTCGCCGGGAGATCCCCCGGCCCCTTGCCCTTCCTGCCAGTTTCGTTCCCACCACACACTCTGGCGGACCGCTTCCTCGCCAGCACCCGGCCCGGGCTTGACCGAACCGGTCGAGCTAGGCCGGGCCTCGACCCTCCCCGGGTCACCCCTCCGGACCAGCTGCCGGGCACCCCCGCTCGTTTGACCGAGCCCACCCGCTCGCGGGCTTTCGACCGATCGTCGCGTTTCCATCGCGGCCCGGTCGGCCCTTCGTCAACGCGCGTCCTTCCCGACCGAAATCCTGATCGGATCGGCCCCGTTCGATCGGCTCTTAAACGAGTCGCTCCCCGTCCGTGGCCGAGGCAGCCTACCGGAGTTCCCATGCGCCCCAAGAATTTCCGTCGACGTCTCGACGGCTTCACGTTGATCGAATTGCTCGTCGTGATCGCCATCATCGCCGTCCTGATTGCGCTGTTGCTTCCCGCGGTCCAGGCCGCCCGCGAGGCCGCCCGACGCTCGCAATGCACGAACAATCTCAAGCAAATCGGCCTGGCGATCCATAACTATTTCGACACCAATCAGACCTTCCCGCCCGGCTATTCCAGCTTCTGGAAGAAGGACTCGGGCGACCAGGGGACCGCCCAGGACGACATCGGACCGGGCTGGGGCTGGGCCAGCATGATCCTCCCCCAGGTCGAACAAGGCCCGCTCTACAACGCGATCAACTTCGGCCTGACGATGACCTATCCCCAGAACAATACCGCCCAGCTCCTCCGCGTGAATGTCTTCCTCTGCCCGTCCGATAGCCCGAACCAACTGGTCCCGGTCCGTAACGAGGCGAACACCCAGACGGTCTACACCGTCGGGTCGGCGAACTACGTCGGGATGTATGGGATCGGCGAAGTCGGCGAGGCTCCGGGGGCGGGCAACGGCGTGTTCTTCCGGAACAGTCGGGTCGGGTTCCGCGACATCACCGACGGGACGAGCCAGACCTTCCTCGCCGGGGAGCGGAGCCACGACCTGAGCTACGTCACCTGGACCGGCCGGGCCATCGGCGGCTGGCTCTTTCCCACCCCTTCGTTCGAGGGGGGGAGGAATACCTTCAGCCCCGATCCCGAAGAGTCCTTCACGATGATCCTCGGGCCGATCGGGGTCGAGGGCTTCACCAGGACCCCCAACCATTCCTCGGCCCACGTCGAGGACTACCGGAGCTGGCACCCCGGCGGCGTCAACTTCCTCTTCGCCGACGGATCGGTCCGGTTCATCAAGAACACCATCAATGAGGCGACCTATCAGGCCCTGGCAACACGCTCGGGTGGCGAGGTCATCAGCGCCGATCAGTACTGAGTCGGCCCCCGAGGCCCGCTCCGGCTACACGGCCCGGGGCGGGCCCGATCCTCAGGCCGGTTCGCCCACGGCCACCCCTTCGCGACGAGCCGCGAGGTGGGGTTTGAATTCGGACTTGTCGATCTGATAGCGACGAAGCTTCTCCGAGATGCTCCGGCGAGACAGCCCGCAATGCTCGGCGCATCGGTCGATCCGCCCTCGGAAGCGCTCCAGGACGCGCTGGAGGTAGGCACGCTCGATCCGTTCGGTGAGCTCGTCGGTGATCGACTGGAGCGGGCGTCGGATGTCGAATTCGAGCGAGAACGGCTCCTCTCGCGTCGAGACGATCTGGGGTGGGAGGTTCTCTGGCTCGATCACAGGCCCCGGCGTGGTCACGACCATCTGCTCGACCAGATGTTCGAGCTCCCGGACATTACCCGGCCACTCGTACCTCGCCAGGCGCGAGAGCGTCTCGCGAGCGACCGATTTCAAGGGGAACCGTCGCTCGGCGAGCTGGGCCAGGAAGTGTTCGACCAGGAGCGGAAGATCCTCGATCCGCTCGCGGAGGGGCGGAAGCTCGATCGAGATGACATTCAGCCGATAATAAAGGTCTTCGCGGAACCGGCCCGCGGCCACCGCCTCGGAAAGCCCGACGTTGGTCGCCGCCAGGACCCGAGTGTCGGCCTGGATCACCTCGCCTCCGCCGACCCGCTCGAACGTCCCGTCCTGGAGGACCCGGAGGAGCTTGGCCTGCATCCCCATCGGCAGCGAGCCGATCTCGTCGAGCAGGAGTGTCCCGCCGCTCGCCTGCTCGAAGCGTCCCTTCTTCTGGCGGTCGGCCCCGGTGAAGGCCCCCTTCTCGTGCCCGAAGAATTCGCTCTCCAGGAGCGGCTCGGGCACCGCAGCGCAATTCACGGCGATCAGCGGGCCTGTCCGCGACTTGTCGTTGTAATGGATCGCCTGGGCGGCCAGTTCCTTGCCCGTGCCGGTCTCGCCGGTGATCAGGACCGTGCAGTTCGAGGCCGAGACCCGGGCCACCTGCGCGAAGACCTCGCGCATCCGGGCGCTCTTGCCGAAGAGATTGTAGTACGAGTAGCGCTGGTGGAGCCCCTGCCGGAGCGAACGGACCTCGTCCTGGAGCTTGCGGTCCTCCAGCGCCTTCTCGACCAGGAATTCGAGCCGGACGTGGTCGATCGGCTTGACCAGGTAATCGTAGGCGCCGAGCTTCATGGCCTCGACGGCCGAGTCGATCGAGGCGTGACCGGTCATCACGATCACCGTGGCGGGCAGGTCGCGGTTCCGGATCTCGCGGATCAGGTCGAGGCCGCTGATCCCCGGCAGGCAGAGATCGGTCAGGACGACCGAGAAATTTCGCTCGGTCAGCCACTCGAGCGCCGTGGTCCCTTCGTGGGCGACCTTGATCCGTCGATCCGGTCGGGCGAGGAGTTGCGAGAGTTGCTCGCAGATCAACTCGCTGTCGTCCACGACGAGGATGCGTCGATCCATGGCGTTCCATCCCTGGTTGTTCGTCGGAGGATTCGAGTCCCAACCCATCCGGTCGGCAAAGCCACGACCGGCTCGATGTTCGAGAGAGAGGGTGGGACTCGAAGCTAGACTACGCGGATTCCCGCCCCTGTCAAGCCGTTCCATTCGCGTGTCGGTCGCACGGATTGTAACGTTAACCTCCCGTTCTGGTAAATCCGACCATCAGCCCATCGATTCCTGGGCAGTCAAGTTGGCCGATTTCGCTTCCGTGCCTGCATTTCTCGGGGAAATCATGCCCAGTCGGTCAACCGGCGCAGGGATTGCTGCAATTCCGAAGCCATCCGATCTGGAGATCCCCGATCCACTCCGATCGAGTCCCGACGAATCCGTCGAGACTTGTGGAGGACCGAGTCGGGACTTGCCGATCATGACGGTCAGGGCGGTGGTCCGGGCTCGAAACTGGGCCGACCATCGTCGACCGATGATCGCGGTGGGGCCGAGTCCCACCTGGACCCCTGTAAGGAGACGCCGATGCGGGCCTTCCGGACGACATGGGCCGTAGCCTGCTTCCTGGCCGTGGCCCCGGCCATCGCCCTTGCCGCTCCACCGACCGTCGCCCAGCTGATGGCCTTCAAGCCGAGCCAGAAAGGCGTCGAGTACGATGTCCCGAGCGATCCTGCGGCCATCGCCGCCTGCAAGGTCGAGCCGGTCGCCAACGGCAAGGGAGCCTCGATCGGCTGGGCGCTCCGAGACGGCCAGGGGAAGCTCCTCTGCCGGTTCGTTGACAGCAACGGCAGCGGCCGGATGAACCAGTGGAGCTACTACCAGGACGGCTTCGAGATCTATCGAGAAATCGACGTCAATAACGACCAGAGTCTCGACGAGGTCCACTGGATGAACTCGGCGGGCACCCGAGTCGCCAAGCTCTCAGGCGGCAAGATCGTCTCCTGGACCCGGATCTCGGCCGAGGAGGCCAGCAAGGTCCTGGTCCAGTCGCTGATCTCGGGCGACTCCGAATTGCTCGAGACCGTGATGGCCTCCCCCGCCGAACTGGAAGCCCTCGGGATCCCCAAGGGGGAGATCGATCAGGTCGCCGAGGCCGAGAAACAGCGCGTCGCGATGGTCAAGACGCTCCGATCGGGGCTGGTCGGCTGGGATGCCAACACTCGCTGGCAGCAGTTCCAGGGGGCCCTGCCCCACCTGATCGCGGCCGATGCCGGCCTCAAGGATGACTTGATCCTTTATGAGAACGCCCTGATCTTCGTCGGGTCGTCGAACAACAACGCCGCCAAGGGGTTGCAGGCCGCGTTCCTCCAGTCCACCGAGATGGTCAAGATCGGCGAAACCTGGAAGTTCGTCGACCTTCCCCGGGTGATCGATCCGAACAAGAATGTGCCGATCGCGGCGGTCGAGGGCGGGATCCGGTCATGGGTCTTCCGCGAGGCCGGGAACTTCAGCGGAGGCGGGGAGAATCCTGCCGTTGCTGAGGCGATGCAGGCCCTGGCCGCTTACGACAAGGACAACAAAGGACTTCTCGACGACGGATCGGCCAAGAACGTGGCCCGGTTCCACGTCGGTCGCGTCCCCCTGCTCAACAAGGTGGTCAAGGCCGCCGAGTCCGCCAACGAGCCGAAGGTCGAACTCGACCACCAGAAGTTGATCGTCGACAGCCTGGCCGCCGCCTACACCACCGGGTCTTATCCCGATGGGGCCAAGGTCCTCGAAGGGCTCGCGGCCAAGGGCGGCAAGGCCGGGACCTACGCCGCCTTCAAGCAGATCGAGGCCGATTTCGCGCTCCAGAATGCCGATCAAGGGCTCAATCTCGCCGTCCAGGAAGCCTGGCTGGAGAAACTCAAGGGATTTGTCGAGAAGTATCCCCAGTGCGACGAGGCCCCGCAGGCCCTCCTCTTCCTGGCCAGCACGAACGAGCTGAACGGTCGAGAGGCCGACGCCAAGAAGTATTACACCCCGCTGGCGGCCGACTATGCCGAGACCGAGTGGGGCAAGAAGGCCGCCGGTGCCTTGAAGCGGCTCGACTCGGTCGGCAAGCCGATCGTCCTGAAGGGGACCGATCTCCAGGGCCAGTCGGTCGACGCCGGCCAGTACAAGGGCAAGACGCTCCTGGTCGTCTTCTGGGCGACCTGGGCCAACCTCGCCAAGCGTGACCTCCCCGACCTGGCCAAGCTCCAGGCCAAGTACAAGGCCAAGGGCTTCGAGGTCATCGGGGTCAACCTTGATAACGACAAGGCCGAACTCGACGCCTTCCTCCAGGCCAGCCCACACCCATGGCCGGAACTCTTCGAGCCGGGCGGACTGGAGAGCCGGCTGGCCACCGAGTTCGGGATTATCTCACTCCCGACCATGCTCCTGGTCGATCCCGACGGTAAGGTCACGCATCGGAACCTCCGGACCTCTTCCGACCTGGAGATCGTGCTCGACAAGGCCCTCGACGGGAAGGTCGCCCTCGGCGACCGGAAGTAATCGAAACACCCCCTGCTCTGCCCTTTCCTCGCAGAACCCACCGGGAGGCCGGCCATCCTTGACGGGATGGCCGGCCTCCTGGCGTTCGAACGCATTGCGCAATTCGAGACCGAATGGGGATTCCGATCAGGACAAGGCATCCAGCAGCTTCAACTCATCTGAATTACTTTCCATTATTTCGCTTCTTTTTCGACATGGCCTCATACCCGGAGACGACATCGAAGAGTTCTTCATCGATGGTATTTTGACGCATCCGGCGATAGGACTGATTCAACTGATCCACCAGTTCGTCGATGTTCTTCTCGGCTCGCTGCATGGCGGCCAGTCGGCTCGCGTTCTCGGCGGCCAGCGATTCGACGCAGGCCTTGAAGAGCGAGACGAACAGATACTCGCGGATGATGGCCCGGAGCGTCTGCTCCCGACCGCTGAGGACTTCGGGGATGACCTTGGTCGGCCAGGGAAGTCGCGAGAGCCTGAGCCCCCATTCCCGATCCAGGGGCAGCAATCGCTGGACGACCGGCTCGTATTCCGCTCGAGACGTCGGGCGATTGTGGAAGAGGTATAACTGCACGGCCTCCCCCCCCCCATGTCGCGCCTCGCTCTCGACGAGGATCTGGCCCAGGAGCGGCGCAATCGAGTTCACCGACGTCGGGACCGTGAAAAGCCCCACGGGAGAGAGCCCATGATCCGCGAGCCGCGATTGGATGCGATCTCCGACGGCCCAGACGTTCTTCTCGCCGGAATAGGGTTCGAGTGAGCGGGCGACCCGATCCGCCAGGACGTCATTGAACTGGCCGACGAGCCCCTGATCCGATCCGAAGACGATCGCATTCACGGCCTTCGAAGCGGTCCCGGGCTCATTGGCCCGGGAAAAGGCATCTCGCCGATCCCTCAAGCATGCGGCCAGTCCCAACTCCACGGCCCGTTCGTAGTCGGCCAGTGCGAGAACGGACTTCTCGTACTGACCGATGCTCGCAGCGGCCAGGGCCTTCATCGACCGGACCACCGATTTCAGGTCTACGGCACCGCCCATCTTCCGGCGGAGGCTTTCCAGGGTATCGCTCATGGCTCCTTCCTCGATCCGCGATCGGCCTCGATCTGGAATGGCGCAAGCACCCTGGCGACGACTTTCAGGATCGAGCCTCGATCCTCGTCGCTCAGCTTTTCCTCCTTCGCGAATCTTCGACGGATCTCGGGAGGGATCTCCTCGGAGCTTGCCTTGAGCGCGTTCTCGGCCTCCCTCAGCTTGTCGATCGGAACGCGATCGAGCTGCCCGCTCGTCAGGGCCAGGAGGATGGCGATCTGCTGGGTGATCGAGGCCGGTTCGAGTTCGGGTTGCTTCAGGACGGCTCGGATCCGGTGCCCATGATCGATGATCTTGCGGGTGTGGTCGTCCAATCTCGTGCCAAACTTCGCGAAGGCCTCCAACTCGGTGAACTGGGCATAGGCGAGCTTGAGATCGCCGGCCACCGCCCGGTAGGCCGCACGTTGGGCCTTGCCACCGACCCGAGAGACGGACTTGCCGACGTCGACGGCGGGAAGCACGCCCAGTTCAAACAGGGTCGGAGACAGGTAGATCTGACCATCGGTGATGGAGATCAGATTGGTGGGGATGTAGGCCGAGAGGTTCTGGGCCTCGGTCTCGATGATCGGGAGCGCCGTGAGCGAGCCTCCCTTCAGCCCTTCGCGAAGGCGGGTCGCACGCTCCAGGAGCCGCGAATGGATGTAGAAGATATCACCGGGGAATGCTTCTCGACCGGGGGGCCGGCGCAGCAGGAGCGAGAGCTCTCGATAGGCTCGGGCATGCTGCGTCAAGTCGTCGTAGACGATCAGGACGTCTCGGCCCGACTCCATGTAATGTTCGGCGATGCTGGTCGCGGCATAGGGGGCGATGTAGGTCAGGCCGGGAGGGTCATTCCCCTCGGTCACCACGACGACGGTATAGTCCAACGCCCCGCCTTCGCTCAGCTTCGCGACGACCTTCGCGACCGAGGACGCTCGCTGGCCGATCGCGCAGTAGATGCAGATCACATCCTGATCTCGCTGATTCATGATCGTATCGATCGCGATCGCGGACTTGCCCGTCTGCCGGTCGCCGAGGATCAGCTCGCGTTGACCCCGCCCGATCGGGATCAGCGCATCGATCACGAGGAGCCCGGTCTGCAAGGGGACCGAGACGGGGGCCCGATCCATGATCGGCCGGGCGGGCCGCTCGATGGGCAACCGCCGGCTGGAGCGAACGGGGCCCTTGCCATCCAGCGGCCCTCCCAGAGGGTCGATGATCCGACCGATCAGGCCATCGCCCACCGGCACGTCCATCACTCGGCCGGTCCGCTCGACCTCATCCCCCGTCTGTAACCGACCGCAATCGCCGAGGAGGACGACCCCGATCTCGTCCGAATCGAGGTCGAACGCGATCCCGAACAGATCGCCGGGGAACCTCACCAGCTCGTCGGAGCCGACGCCGGGAAGGCCCGTGACCTTGGCGATCCCGAAGGAGAGGCTCGCGATCGACCCAACCTCACGCGGCTCCAGTTGAGGAGTGAAGCCCTCCAACTTCGAACGAATATCGGAAAAGGCCCGACGGAAGACGCCATTGACAACCTCGGGCGAATCCATCAGGCATGACCTCCCGGAATCGAGGACGTTGTCTCGAGCCCTTGCCGGGGCGGTGCTTCCGGGTTCGATCCGAACTTCCCATGGCCACTCAGGATCTGGGCGACGCTCTCTTCGAGTTTCTCGAGGTAATCCCCGATGCTCCAGGCGATCTTATGCCCGTTCGCCGACAGCTCGATGCCACTTACCAGTTCGGGAGCCGTCTCATACTGGACTCGGGTGTTCGTCGCGAGAGTCTCCCGGATCGCCACCTCGATCGCTTCCTGCTCCGCGGGCGGGAGATCGAAGGAGGTCCGGACCAGGGCCGAGGAGGACGGCTTGTTCAACGCGGCGGCCAATCGCTCCTTTTCCGGGTCGTTCATCCCCCGAAGACGATCCAGGAACGCCCGGCTGATCCGCTCCTCGAGACTGGCCGAGGCGAGATCCGCCAGCGTCTTCCTGGCGATCGCAAAGACCTCGTCCTGGGTCCATCGAACGATCTCGCGATTCAGTTCTTGTTCCTCGGATCGGATCGCGTCCCGACGCTTGGCCCGCAAGGCATCCATCTCCCGATTCGCCTGGTCGAGAAGCCGCGTGCGTTCGGCATCGGCCTCCTTCCTGACGTCGGAGATCATGGCTTCACGACGCTCGTCAAAATCCTGGTTCTTGTGCCGATAGTCATCCGCTTCCTTTCCCGCTTCCACCAGTTTCACTTCGGCCAGGGCAAGCCGGTTGGCGATGGCTTTCTCCCGATCGTCGATGGCTCGCAGGATGGGCGTATACAGGAATCGCCTCAGCAAATACACCAGGATCAGGAAGTTCACGATCTGGGCCGTGAACGTGAACCAATCGACAGACATGACTTACTTCCCCGAAGCTTGAGTAATCACATGATTCCAGAATGGGTTGGCGAAGATCAGGATCATGGAAACCACGAAGCAGTAGATCGCCGTCGACTCGATCATCGCCAGGCCGACGAACAACGTCCTGGTGATGGTCGACGAGGCGTCGGGCTGCTGGGCCAACGAACTCATCGCCATCGAGACCGCCTTCCCCTCGGCCAGCGCGGGCCCCATCGTCCCGAATCCGGTGGTGATCCCGGAGACGACTATCGACGCCACCGCGATCGCGGTCATCTGATCCATGGAAGCTCCCCTTTCAATGGTCGGATCTCGACCTTCAGAGTGACTCGTCCGGGTGCATGCCCACCTCGCGGACCTGCGTGGCGGCGGCGATGTAGACCGCCGCCAGGATGCTGAAGATGTAGGCCTGGACCATCCCGGTCAGCAGGCCGAGCAAGGTCATCAAGATCGGGAAGACGATCGGCGCGATCGTGAGCAGGATCGCGATGATCAAGCTACCGCTCATCATGTTGCCGAAGAGCCGGATCGCCAGCGCCAGCGTCCTCGACAGTTCACTGATGATGTTGAACGGGAGCATAATGAATGTGGGCTTCAGGTACGACTTGAGATACTCGCCGATTCCTTGACCTTCGATCCCGAAGAGCGGCACCGCGATGAATACGCAGACGGCCAGCGCGGAAGTCGTCGAGAGTGAGCTGGTCGGCGGCTCGTACCAGGGGAGGATCGTGCAAAGGTTCGATACCGCAATGAACAGGAAAAGGGTCCCGATGAAGGGGAGGTACTTCTCCGAATTTTGCAGTCCGATCTCCCGGATCTGAGTCCGAATCGAGGTCACCACGATCTCGAGGAAGCCCTGCCATCGCGTAATTCGACCTTCCGTCGCGAGATTTCGCGTGATCAACTTGGCACCGAGGACCATCAGGATCATCAACACCCACGTCGTGACGATCGTGCTATTGAGCTGAAAGATGCCCGATCGCCAGAAAATCAGCTGGTCGGGACTAAGGCGCAAGGAGGGCCTCCTCTTCCTCACGAGGGGTCGGCCCGATCGCCCCTCTCCTCGTGAACCACCTCACTAGGATGAACCTGGCGACCAGGAATCCCAAGAGGCTGGCCACGAGCCTCGACGATTGCCCCCCGGCGATCCAATAGAACCCGAGCACAATCGTCCCAGTCCGGATCAAGAGGCTGCCGAGGAACCAGAAGGCCGTTTTCTCGGAGGAGACACCCTTCCGGATCGTCCACCAGAGGCCGCCGAAGAAGAACATCCCGAGCAGGATGCCTCCGAGGCAGGAGAGCGCCAGGGGGACCGGATCACTCATGGGAGTCCTCCCGGATGTCCTCGTATTCGAGCTCGACCCAATGCCAGGCGTTCAGGCAGCCGAGCAGCAAACCAACGACCAAAAACATGATTGTCCAAGAATATTTGCTCGGGTATCGCGAATCCAGCCAGATGCCGATCATCGCGCCCAGGAGGGTCGGGATCGTCACCGACCAGCCGACCAAGCCCGAGACTCCCAACCCGGCCCAGACGCTCCTGGAGGGGCCTCGCCTTGCCTTCAACTTGCGAGCGGCCTGCCTTCCCACCTGACGGCTGAAGTTCGCCTCCCGATCCGAGGATTCTCCCTCGCGCCCCTCATTCATGTTGAAACTCCATGAATCGGCGGACGAATTCACCTTCCATCTTATCCATGACCGAGCGGACGCTTTGTTCCTGCCGATCGATCCTGAGGAATTCCCGCTTCACCGCCTCGTGCAATTGATCGAGGTTCGTCCCTCCGATGGCATTTCGGACCGAGACCAGGACTTCCGGGCCCGCCTTGACGAGGACCCCTTGATCGACGGCCAGGTAGATTTCGCCCCCGGCTTCCGGCTCGTAGGTGAGGATGCCGGGGCTCAACGCCGCCGCGCAGTCCAGCCGGTTGGGCAGGAGGCCGAAGGAACCCCGAAGTGTCTGGACCACGATCCGACGGACACGCTCCGCTTCGAGGAAAACCCGGAAAGGCAGGAGGATTTTGAGATTAATGGGCTCGGGCTCCCTGCTCCGACGGTCCCGATGCCTTGACCCTGGCCAGGGCCTCATCGATTGGACCGATCATGTAGAAGGCGCTCTCGGGATAGTCCTTGAATTCATCGTTGAGGATGCGTTCACAGCCATCGATCGCGTCTGCCAGGGAGACATCCTCCCCCTTGATCCCGCTGAATTGCTCGGTGGCGAAGAACGGCTGAGTCAGGAATCGTTCCAGCCTTCGGGCTCGGCCGACGACAGCCCGGTCCTCCGGAGAGAGTTGCTCCATGCCGAGCATGGCGATGATATCCTTCAATTCCTCGTAGTGGGCCAGGGATCGGCGAATGTCCTGGGCCACCCGGTAGTGGCGCTCGCCCACGATTGCGGGCGTCGCCATGCTCGAGTTCGATTGCAGCAGGTCGATGGCCGGGTAGAGACCCTCGCTCGCCCGCTTCCGAGAGAGCACGATCGAGGCGGACAGGTGCGAGAACGTGTGGACGGCGGCGGGATCGGTCAGGTCATCCGCCGGGACATAGACCGCCTGGATCGACGTGATCGCCCCGGAGACGGTGTTCGCGATCCGTTCTTCCAGTCCCGAGAGCTCGGTGCCCATCGTCGGCTGATATCCCAGGCGAGAGGGCATCTGTCCCATCAGGCCCGAGACCTCCATCCCGGCCTGGATGAACCGGAAGATGTTGTCCACGAGCAAGAGCACGTCGCGATGTTCGTCATCCCGGAAATATTCGGCCATCGTCAGGGCCGATAGTCCCACGCGGAACCGCGCCCCCGGAGGTTCGTTCATCTGGCCGAACATCATGACCATCTGCTCGAGCACCCCCGCCTCTTTCATCTCCCGATAGAGTTCCTCCCCCTCGCGACAGCGCTCGCCGATGCCGCAGAAGATGCTCACGCCTTGCTGATGTCCGACCATGTTATGGATCATCTCGGTGAGCAGGACCGTCTTCCCGACGCCCGCCCCGCCGAAGAGCCCCGCCTTGCCCCCTCGCTCCAGCGGGACCAGCACATCGATGACCTTGATGCCCGTCTCGAAGATCTCGGATTTCGTGGAACGACTCGTCAGGGGCGGGGGATCTCGATGGATGCTACGCCACTCCACATCGGCCAGGGCCTCCCCTCGGTCGATGACATTCCCGAACACATCAAACATTCGCGAGACGATCCCCTTGCCGACCGGGACCTTCAGGGGACCGCCCGTATCCTCCACGAGCATCCCTCGCGAGAGTCCCTGCGTCGGATTCAAGGCGATGCAGCGCACATGATGCCGATCGAGTTGCATCAGCACTTCGATGGCTATCTTCAAATCGGGCCCGGCTCGCAGCAGGTTGTAAATCGAGGGGAGGACTCCTTCGAATCGGACGTCGACCACGCTTCCGTGAACTTGCGCGACCACGCCATGATTCGGTCGCTCGTCGCTTGCGGGCTTCGACATCCCAGAGTCCATCACTTTCGTTTCCGACCGATGCTCGGCCGATCCTCGGATCGAGGATTGGACGCCGGAAAATCCCGACCCGGACCATGGCCCGGGGAGATGATCCACGAACGGCCGAGCCTCCGGGTTCCTAGCGGATTGTCAGGAACTCGCCGCATCGAGGATCGCAATCGCCTCGCCATCCAGTTCGAGGCGGGTCGCCTCGATCAGGTCGTTGAGTTGTGGCAGGCTCGTCGCGCTCGCGATCGGGGCCGTCACGGCCGGTCGCGTCATGAGCCAGGCAATCGCCACCCGGGCCGGAGTCGAAGCCACTCGGGCGGCCACCTGGTCGAGCCCTTCGAGGATCCGATAGCCCCGGTCGTTCAGGTACGATTTGACCTTCTGCCCTCTGGCGCTCTGGCCCAGGTCGGCCTCGGATCGGTATTTCCCGGTGAGGAAGCCGCTGGCGAGCGAGTAGTACGGGATCACGCCGATATTGGCTTCCAGGCAGAGCGGAGCTAATTCGTCCTCGAATCCGGCTCGGGCATAAAGGTTGTATTCCGGCTGGAGGCACTGGTAACTCGGGAGGCCGTGTTCCTTGCTGATCTTCAAGGACTCGGCCAGCCGTTCGGCGGAGTAGTTGGAGGCGCCGATCGCCCGGACTTTCCCCTGCTCGATCAACTTCGAGTAGGCCGAGAGGGTCTCCTCCTGGGCCGACCCGTCGTCCTTGTGCGACTGATAAAGGTCGATGTGGTCGACCCCGAGTCGTTTCAGCGAGGCCTCGACCGCCTGCATGATATAAGGGCCGGAGAGCCCCTTCTGGCCCGGCCCCATCTCCATGCCGACCTTGGTGGCGAGGACCACGCGATCCCGCTTGCCAGATTTCTTGAACCAGTGGCCGAGGATCGTCTCGGATTCCCCCCCCTGATTGCCCGGCGCCCACCTCGAATAGACGTCGGCGGTGTCGACCAGGTTGAAACCGGCGTCGACGAAGGCGTCCAGCAGTTGGAACGAGGTCGCCTCGTCGATGGTCCAGCCGAACACGTTGCCACCGAAGGCCAGGGGGGCGACCTCGAGTCCGGAATCCCCGAGCTTGCGCATCTTCACTTATTCAGCTCCCTCGAGAGTCTCGATGGAAATCAGGCCACGATCGGCTTGATGACCTTGCCGCTGACATCCGTGAGCCGGAAGTCGCGGCCGGCATAGCGATAGGTCAAGCGTTCGTGGTCGAAGCCGAGCAGGTGGAGGATCGTGGCGTGGAGGTCGTGGACGCTCGTCCGATCCTGGACGGCCTTGAATCCGAAGTCGTCGGTCGCCCCGTGGACGGTCCCGCCCTTGATCCCGCCCCCGGCCATCCAGACCGAGAAGCCATAATGGTTGTGATCCCGGCCGAGTTGCGACTTGCCGTCGCCGTTCAATTCAACGGTCGGCGTCCGGCCGAATTCCCCGCCCCAGATCACCAGGGTGTCTTCGAGCATCCCGCGTTGCTTCAGGTCGGTCAGGAGCGCGGCGATCGGCTGGTCGATCTCGCCGGCCAGCTTCCGGTGGTTCTGCTCGATCTGGGCGTGATTGTCCCAGGGCTGGCTCGCCCCGTGCCAGAGCTGGACATAGCGGACGCCCCGCTCCAGGAGTCGTCGGGCGATCAGGGTTTGTCGACCGTGGACCCCTGGCCCGTAGAGGTCGCGGATCGCCTGCGGCTCGCGGTTCAGGTCGAAGGCCTCGGCCGCCTCCATCTGCATCCGGAAGGCCATCTCGAACGACTGGATTCGCGAGTTGAGCCGGGAATCGAGGCGCGACTCGCGATGTTCCGCGTTCAGGGTCTTCAGGAGATCGAGCTGCCTCCGCTGGGTATCTCGCGAGGCGTGGGGGCTCCGGATGTTCTCGATCAGCTTGTCGACCTCGGTGTACTGGGGGTCGACGAAGGTCCCCTGGTAGATCCCCGGGAGGAATCCCGACCGCCAGTTCTCGGCATCCTTGATCGGATAGCCGTTGGGGCACATGGCGATGAAGCCGGGGAGGTTCTGGTTCTCGGTCCCCAGTCCATACATGACCCAGGCCCCGACGCTCGGGCGAGGCAGGACCGAATCGCCGCAGTTCATCAGCATCAAGGACGGTTCGTGGTTCGGCACCTGGGCGTACATCGACCGGATCACGGCGATGTCGTCGATATGCTGCGCCGTCTTCGCGAAGAGTTCGCTGACCTCGATCCCGCTCTGGCCGTACTTCTGGAACTTGAACGGGGAAGGGAAAGCCGCCCCGGTCTTGCGTTCGGTGGTCAGGGTTTCCGGCGCGGGCTGGCCGGCGTACTTTGCGAGCGCCGGCTTGGGGTCGAACGTGTCGACGTGGGACGGCCCGCCATTCAAGAAGAAATGGATGACCCGCTTGGCCTTGCCGGGGAAATGCGGGATCTTGACACCCAGGGCGTCCCCGGCCTCGACCGGGCCGGCGAAGGCCCCCTGATCGGCCAGGAGACCACCCAGGCCGAGCGCCCCCAGCCCCATCGCCGATCGCTGGAGGAGGGCCCTGCGGTTGAACTCGTGCGAAGCTGGTCGCGGTTCACGCATCGATCATTTCCCCCAAATCAGTCGACGAACATCAATTCATTGGCCATGAGAAGGACCTGGGCCAGCTGTTCGCGGGGCGAGAGGGGAGGCGTGGAAGGGCCGGTGAAGTCGCGGGCGGCATCCCACTTCGGGCTCACCCCGGGGCCCTTGACCCCGCCCGTCGTCTCGACAATCTCCGAGACGATCGGTGCCCAGAGATACTGGTCGCTGTTCAGTCCTTCCCGAATATCGACGACGAAGTCGAGGATCTCCCCGGCCTCGACCTCGAACGATCCGACGCTGAGATCGAGGCTGGCATTGTGAACCTCGCCCGACTTGAGCACCCCTTGTCGGCTGGAGACGATCCAGCATCGGATCCCATCGCCCGCTTCGACTTCGTGTTTCGCGGTCGACTGGATCGCGAATCGACCCCGACGGGGCGCCGTCCATCGACGGATCGCGGCGTGCTGGAGATCGTTACCGGGATGTCCACCCTGGGCGGTCAATTGAACCCAACCGAGCTTCGGGTCGGGCCACGCCGGGCCGCCACTCCAGGCCGAACCGTTGAAATGGGGGAGCGGTTGAAAATCCCCGACCCGGCCCGAGGCGGCGTCGACCGCACCATAGCCGTAGGACCAGTCCAGGGTCTCCGGGGCGGGCCTGGAAATCGGCTCCTCGGCGGAGGATTCCAGGAAAGCTCGGGCCGCCTGAACCTGCGAGTCGGTCGGATCTCGCTGGTAGACCGACCGGTAGAGGTGCCGGACGGCCTGGTCCGCGTCTTCGGTCGAGATCCTGGCGACCAGCGCCCGCGCCCGGTTCGCCAGGAATGGGTGGTTCATCGCGAAGAGGGCCTGCTGCGGGACCGTCGTCTCGCTCCGGGAAGGGACGTGTAGATCGGGGTTGGCGAAGTCGAAGACCCGGAGCACGCTCGGGAGGAATTGCCGATCCACCAGCCCATAAAGTGTCCGGCGGACGTTGGTCGTGGACCCTTCGAAGAGATCCTCCGCCCGCCCGCCGATCCGGAGGTCGAGTTCCCCCGAGATCGAGAGGAGCGTGTCGCGAGACTCCTCGAACGTCAGGCGACGGGGGTTCATCCGCCAGAGGAGTCGGTTCTCGGGATCGATCTGGACGGCTCTCTCGCGAGCTTCGAGGTCATCCGGTCCGTCGGATCGCTGCTGGTAAGCGGCCGAGGTCAGGATCAGTCGGTGGATGGCCTTGGTGCTCCACCCCTCGGAGACCAGTCGAGCGGCCAGCCAGTCGAGCAGCTCGGGATGACTCGGCGGCTCGGCCCGGAGCCCGAAGTCGCTGGGAGTCCGGACCAGCCCTGCCCCGAAATGGTGCATCCAGACCCGGTTGACCCAGACCCGAGCGGTCAGGGGATTGGCGGGATCGACGATTGCCCGGGCCAGCTCCAGTCGCCCGCTCCCCTGGGAGAAGGGCTCGCGATCGGGACCCGAGATGGCGGCGAGGAACCGTCGAGGGACCTCGTCTCCCTGGTTGGCCGGGCTCCCTCGTCGGAAGATCCGGGGCTCCCGGACCTCGGCCCGATCGACCACCGCCACCGCATGGGGCGCGGCCTCGGGGGAGTCGATCAGCCAGCGATCCACCGCTTTCTGGAGTCCCCAGGTCGCCTCGATGGTCGCGGTATCGAAGAATGATTCCGTGCTGACGATCGCCTCGTCGGGGACCTCGCAGGGGGATCGGAATCCGAAGAGGACTCGACGAAGCTCCTCCTCATCCGGGTCCGCCAGGCCGGAGAGGCCCAGGCCCTCGCGATGCTCGGACCAGAGTGCCGCCACCTCCGCGAACAATTTACCGTAACGCTCGGCTACCTCGCGGATCGAGGCTGGTGGTTCGACGAACAGCCGGGCTACCCGTGGATTGACCGGGCCTGCCCCGTTCGAGCCGAGTTCCCGGGTTACGTCGGCCGACCGAGCGGCGAACTCGGCGTCGGACAGGCTCGCGAATTTCCGCCAGGGGCGGAAGATCGAGTCGTCCTCTTTCGCCCTACGGGTCAGATAGGCGTGCCATCGACGGACGAAGGCCGGGATCAGATCCGCCTTGCTCAGGATTACGTCGAAGCCTTCCTCGGGGAAATCCTGCAAATGGCGCTGGGCCAGCAGGTAGTCCGCGACTCGCCCACGGACCCGCTCCGAGGCCTCCTCGCGACTGGAGGCCAGGGACGTCTCCAGCTTCTCACGCCTCCGGGCGAGTTCCTCGGCCGAGGCCCGCGTCTTCTCATCCTGCGGGTCCGGATCGGCCACGGGAACCAGTCGCTCGGTGCTGTTCTGAAAGACGCCGTAGAGGGAGTAATAGTCGGCCGTGGGGATCGGGTCGTACTTATGGTCGTGGCAGCGGGCGCAGGCGACGGTCAGGCCCATCGTCCCCCGGGTCACGACGTCGATCCGGTCGTCGATGATGTCGTGGGTCACGCCCAGGAATCGCCGACCGAGGGTCAGGAACCCCATCGCCGCGACCGCAGATCGGTCATCGGGCTCGGCTTGGTCGGCGGCCACCTGATCGAGCAGGAATCGGTCGTAGGGGAGATCCCGATTGAAGGCGGCCACGACCCAGTCGCGATAGGCCGGGGCCTGCACGAAGAACCGCTCCTCGCGGGCGTAGACGTAGCCCTTGGTGTCCGAGTACCGGGCCACATCCAGCCAGTGCCGGGCCCATTGCTCCCCGTAATGTTCCGAGGCCAGCAGCCTTTCCACCAGTCGTAGGTAGGCATCCGGGGCGGGATCGTTGACGAAGGCCTCGACCTCCTCCGGGGTGGGCGGGAGGCCCGTCAGGTCATAACTCACCCGGCGGATCAACGTCCGACGGTCGGCGGGGGGAGATGGGGCGAGTCCCGCCTTGTCGAGCCGATCCATCAGGAAGGCATCAATCGGGTTGCCAGATCCATCGGCGCGACCGACCTGGAGCGGCTCGAACCTGCCGACTGGCTGGAAGGCCCAGTGGCTCCGTCGGGCTCGATCGTCCCGATTCATGGTCGTCGAGGTATCGACCGGCCAGGGGGCACCCGAGGCGATCCAGCGTTCGAGGGCGGCGACCTGTTCGGGGTTGAGCTTCCGATTCGGCGGCATCTTGAGGTCGCCGGTCTGACGGACCGCCTCGATCAGCAGGCTTTCCTCGGGGCGACCGGGCTCGATCGAAGGGCCGGTCAAGCCCCCTTCGAGGAGGGCCTTTCGCGAGTCCAGCCGGAGTCCCCCCTTCTGCTTCTCCGATCCGTGGCATTTCCCACAGTTCTCGATCAGAAGCGGGCGGATTTCCTTCTCAAATGCCTCGGTATCGGCCGGAGACCCGGCCTGGAGGCCACCCGAGAGGAACATCACGAGTGCCGACGAGATCAAGCTGATCCGAATCATGAGATCGATCCTGTTGCCAATCGATCGATGGTCACGAGGACGCGGGGGGGTGCTGGGGAGGGGTCGTCACTTCATCCCGGATCTGAAGTATAAACGAACCCTCGACGATTTCCTAATCCCCGCAGCTCTGGAGGGGCGGAAGCTTTTGAACCGCGCCCCGCACCGAATCGGGAAATCCGCGGCATCCGGGCGACGGTTCGATCGACGCCCCCCTTATTTTTGTCGAAAAAATGTGCTGACTCAGCACAAACTTCAGCGATGGTCATGGGAAACGATTGCAGATCGAATCAGGTCCGCCCCCTCTCACGGAGTTCGACAATCGCCAACAATCGACGCCCCGGCGACCGCTACCCGCCTTCGACGGGAAATCCATCCGCCTTCAGGCGTCGATCACGGCTCGTTCCGGCTGATGGAACAAACCCACTTTCAAGGCGCGGATCGAAGCCATTCCAGGGTGAGAACGAACCCACTCATCCTGGCAAATCGAAGCCATTATCAACCAATCGACCTCATTTTGGGAAAGTACCGAACCGGCAGAAACCATCGCAAAATTCCGACACAAAACATTACCAGAAAACAACTTAAAAATTTCCAACCACACCCGCCTCCCGGGCTTCTCTGCTCCCCTGCTTCCATCTGCGGCGGCTTGGAAGAAACGGGAGCCGTGACCTTGTCGGCGACGGATTGAAGCCACTCTCGAGGCGGATCGAACCCATTGTTCGACCCGGCGAGGTCCGCATACGTGGACGAGGGTAGTCCCTTGATCCGGACTGTCCGAGGCGTTGAAATTGTTTAACCGAGCGCAATCAACTCGGACGATGCCCCTTCAGATCTGGGAGAGACCTGAATGATGAACCGTCGCCAGCTCCTGGCCCGATCGACCGCCCTGATGCTGGCCCCCGGCCTGGCGCGGGCCGCCGACTCCCCTCGGAAGAAAGTGGCCTTCATCGGCACGGAAGTCCGGACCCACTCGCACGCCCAGCACTTCCTGGATCGGATGACCCTGGGCTACAACTGGGACGGCCAGTGGATCGCGCCCCGATTCGACGTGGCGTCGGTCTACATCGATCAGGCCCCCGAGGGGGATCTCGCCCCCGGCCGGATCGCCCGGCACAAACTGAAGAGGTTCCCGACGGTGGAGGAGGCCCTGACCCTAGGCGGGTCGGACCTGGCCGTTGATGGCGTCGTGATCATCGCCGAGCACGGGAAATATCCCAAGAGCGAACTGGGCCAGACGCTCTACCCTCGCTACGAGTTCTTCAAGAGCGCGGTCAAGGTCTTCGAGCGGAGCGGCCGGAGCGTCCCGATCTTCAACGACAAGCACCTCTCGACCACCTGGGCCCGTTGCACCGAGATGGTGGATGACTCGAAGCGGCTGGGGTTCCCGTTCCTGGCGGGCTCGTCGTTGCCGGTCACGTGGCGTCTCCCGCAGATCGACATGCCCTATGACGTCCCGCTGATCGAGAGCGTCTGCGTGGGGTACGGCGGGGTGGACAGTTATGATTTCCACGGCCTGGAGACCGCCCAGTGCATGTCGGAGCGTCGCAAGGGGGGGGAATCGGGGATCGTCCGGGTCCACACGCTGAAGGGCCCCGCCTTGTGGGAAGCCATGGCGACCGACGATCGCGAAGTCACGCGGAAGCTCATGGTCGCCGCCCTGAACCGTAGCCACAACCTCCCGGTCGAGGACGGATACCCGAGCGACGCCGTGACGTTCGAATGGGCCAGGAAGAACTTCCCCGAGATGATCGCCTACTTCATCGATCACGCCGACGGATTCCGGACGACGTTGTTCCTGGCCGCGATCCGTGATTTCAACTACGCCGGGATGAGGGGCGACAACGGACAGGTTGTTTCCTGCCAGATGTACCTGCCCATGCCCGGCCAGAGCGCCACGACCGCCGACTTCTTCAACCCGCTGACCCGGCACATCGAGGATCTGGTCCTGACCGGGAAGGCGAACTACCCGGTCGAGCGGACCCTCCTGACCTCGGGGATGGTGATCGGGGGCGTCACGTCCCTTCGCAAAGGCCAGATCCCGGTCGACACCCCCGAGATGTCGGTGGTCTACAAAGCTCCTCGCGATTCGCAGTTCCGTCGGAGTTGAGCCGCTCGGTCAGCGGACATGGAGGATCACGGGGGGACTGGAGTGTCCCCCCGCCGCGGTCGTCCTGAGGTGGAACGGCCGGGCCTGCGGGACGGCGGATCGGTCGGCCGTGACGGCGAAGGTCCGCTCGTCCTGCGTCTCGGTGACCAGCAGGCCATTGAGGCCGATATTGTCCACGATCACGCCGAACGGCAGGTTCCGCCCGGACCCTTCCGTTCCAAGCGGGACCTGCCCGACATGCCCGTCTCGCTTGACCTTGACCTTCAAGACGATCGTACGTCCGGGATGGATCTCGAACTCGAGAGGGCCGTCGGACGACTCGCCGATCGGGCGGGGACCTTCTTCGGCGGCCTCGACCCAGAGCCGGAGCGTCGGCTTCTCGCCGAGCTTGATCTCGCCCAAGGGGCCGACCGGATGGGTCACCTCACGCCCCCCGATCGTGGCCGAGGCGATCAGGCGGGCTGCCCTGGCAATCTCGGGGGTGGGCTGGGAGGCATCGGCCCGCGCGGAGATCACCCCGAGCGCCTCGATCTGCCCGGCCTCGATGACCAGCGGCGATGTGGCCGCGAAACCGGGGGGGAGCCCTTCGATCCCGACCCGGATCGGGCCATCGAATCCGTCGATCCGATGCGCCCTGACCCGGAACTCCTGAGAGTCTCCCGGTCCGATCGCCAGCTTGGCGTCCTTCAACTCGACCCGATAATCGGGGAGATTCGGCCGGACGGTCAACTTGTAAGCGAAGTCGGCCCCTTCCAGGCCCCGGACGTCTCGGATCCTCACCAGATACGTCCCATCCGCCGGCGCGGTGAAGGTGAGCTTCGAATCCTTGCCGAGTTCCCGACGCGACTCGTCGTCGTTGTCGAAGTAGACCGGGAACACCGGCAGGCCATTCGGGACGATCTCGGAACCCGGCGGGTGCGGCTGGACGACGTAGCAGGGTTCTCCCAGGGCATGGGTCAGCGGGGTCGAGTCGAAGTACCCCCATCGCTTCCCCTCGCCGGGATAGACCACGAAGCCGGAATCCGGCCCTCGGGGGTAGAGCCAGAGCCGGGCCACCTCGCCGTTCGCGTACAGATATTCATTGAGTTGCATCTCATCCTGGCCGAACAGTCGGAAGTCGCCGGTCGCTCCGTCGTCCTTCCCTCGGAAGGTGAAGTAGGATTCGCGGACGGCCTGGAGCAGAACCCGTGCGATCCGCTGACCCTGGTCGTCCAGGACCTCGACGAACGAGTCCAGCTTCGACTTCGACCGAGCCGCGTCGACCTCGATCACCCAAGACTCCCCCGCCCGGCTCGAGAAGCGGAACAGGTCGCTGTCGGGCCGGCCATCGACCCGCCCCGCGATGGTCCCGGAGATGACCGAAGGAACCTCGATCTGGTTCGCCTGTCCCGGACCATCATTTGGTTCGTGCTCGGCCACCGGCTTGGGCTGGACCGAATCGCCCACCGAAACGACCTCCCCGGCAACCTCGGACGATCCGGCGAAGCCCCGCTTTCGAGGGTTCGGAAGAGGGTAGATGGACGACGATCCGTCCATCCGGCCGACCCGGAACGACCGGCCATCCCCCGCGACCGCGAGGGCGGAAGCCACGTCGGGCTGACCTTCCCAGAGCTGGAGTTCCGAGTAGTCCGACGCATCCCAGGCCTTGACGGTCCGGTCCTCGGCGGTCGTGACGAGCCTCGAACCGTCGGCGGTGAACGCCAGGCGGACGATCGGCCCTTCGTGGGCGAACCGGGCCAGGACCATCGGGTTGACCCGAGGCTTATCGGTCGAGATGAAGTCCCAGACCCGGATGGTGTTGTCGGCACCGGCGGCGACGATCGACCGGCCGTCCAAGGTGAACGAGCAGGCGTATTCCTCCTTGAGCGGCTGGGTCAGCGTGTCCATCCGCAGGCCATCCTCCACCCGCCAGACCTTGCAGGTGTCGTCGGCGCTGGCACTCACGAGGAAGCGGCCATCGGGGCTGAAACCGACGTCGTAAACCGCACCGTTGTGGCCCGACAACTCACGCAACGGCTGGCCGGTCTCGGCGTCCCAGAGTCGGATCGATCGGTCATAGCCGCAGGTGGCCACCACCTTCCCGTCGGGCGAAAGTTCGGCGTCGAAGATCAGATCGCGGTGGCCCGGGAACCGGCGGATCAACGCCCCGTCGTCGACTTTCCAGAGGGCCGCCACGCTGCCGAGACCGGCCACGCCCGAGGCCGTCAGGAGCCGAGTCCCATCCGGGCTGAAGTGGACCGAGGTGACCTTGCCGGGGAAATCCTCCAGGACCCGCCCGGCCTCCGCCCCGTCGAACGACCCATCGGCCGAGGCCTTGCGGATCTCGACGCTCGCGAATCGGGCGATCGCCAGCCATTGCCCGTCGCGCGAGGTGTCGAGCGCCGTGATCGGCCGGACATCGTTCCGCGAGTCGATCCGGGGGACGACCAGGGCCAGGCGGTCGACCGGGTCTCCCTCGGGAGCGAGGGCTCCCGCGTCGATCCAGGCCCGGATGATCGCGATCTCGGATTCGGCCGGGCGAGGCTCGTCCTCGGGCGGCATCAAGGGTTTCGACCGCCCCGTCATCAACCGGATCATCCGGCTGGACGCGCCATCGCCGGGCACGAAGGCCGGCCCTTCCGGAGTCCCCTCATCCAGGGCGGCGAAGGTTTCCAGCGAGAAGTCCCCCTCGCGATCGCCGTCGTTATGGCAGCCGGCGCAGTATTTCGCCAGGATCGGGGCGACCTCCGACGCGAAGTCGGGGCCCTTCGACTCGTCCGCTCGGAGCGACGGCGAGACCGCCAGCAAGACCGCCGCGACCAGGGATCGGATCATGGGAGGATTCTCTCGATTCTCGGATCGTCGATGCGTGGGGGCATCTCCCCGACGCGGGCACCCATCGGCCCTTAGTGATTGAACAAGAATTCCCGACTGCTCAGGAGGCCCCAGAGCACATCCTCGATCACGGGTCGCTCCTCCGGGGAGCCGGGAGGCGGGAGCAACTCGATCAGCGCTCGGCGCTCCGGCTCGGTCGGATAGCGGGCCAGGCAGGCCAGGTAGAAGTCGTCCACCATCGAGGCGTCGGACATCCCCGAGGACCGGAGCCTGATCAGCTTCTCGACCCGGTTCCCGGGGGCCTTCAACTTCTCGTTGAAGGTGATCCCGTTCGAGATGTGGAGGACCTGGACGATCGACGGCTCGGCGGATCGGTCGCATTCGCAGACGATCCTCCGAGGGTTCCGCCCGAAAGTCTGGAGGAAGTAGTTTTCGACCGAGGAGTCGTAAAGCTGGACCGCCCGCGTCCCCAGCGGATAGAAATCCGTCTTCTGGGGTGATCCCCCGGGGACCAGGATGTTCTCGAACCTGGTCGGGACCTCGGTGGCCTGGACGATCGCGTCGTGCAGGACCTCGGCCATCATCCGTCGCGGATAGTACCGCGAGTAGAAGCGATGTTCGGCCTGATTTCCGGGGAGCGGCCGGCTCGACCGCTGGTAGGCGTTGGACTGGAGGATCTCCTTCATCAGGGCCTTGAGGTCGAACTTCTTCGCGACCAGATCGTCGGCCGCCGCGGTAAGTAGTGCCTCGTTGCTGGCCGGGTTCGAGACCCGGACATCGTCGATCTTCTCGACCAGGCCGACGCCGAAGAAGTTGGCCCAGACCCGGTTCGTGATCGCCCGGGCGAAGTAGGGGTTCTCGGGGGCGGTCAGCCAATCCGCCAGGCTGACCCGACGGTCCGACGGGTCGTCGATCGGCAGGGGCGTCCCGTCGAGCGGGGTCGGCGGCTGGGGCTTGCCCGTCCTCGGCTGGATCAGGTCGCCCGACTGCGCCACGTAGAGGGTCCGCTTGCCGTCCCCCGAGCCGGCATCGCCGCCCCAGCCCTTGGCCCGGACCCGGGCGAACAGGTTGGCCATCGCGTAATATTGATCATTCGTCCATTTTTCGAGAGGGTGGTTGTGGCAGCGGGCACAACCGATCGAGAGGCCCAGGAACGCCTGGCTGGCGTTCTCGGTCATCTCCTCGGGCGACTGGCTCAGGGCGTAGAAGTTGGTTGCCCCGTTTTCCTGGCTCTCGCCGGTCGAGACCAGAATTTCGCGGACCATCCGATCCCAGGGGGTGTTGGCCGCGACATTTCCATGAAGCCAGGTGTAATAGGCCTTGATCGATTGAGGGTTGAGCCGGGTGCTGGTGAGCATCAGCACGTCGGACCATTTGTAAGTCCAGTAGTCGGCGAACTCGGGCCGGGCCAGCAATTCGTCGATCAAGGCGTCGCGCTTGCCCAAGGCCGGATCGGCCAGGAATCTGCGGACTTCCTCCACGGTCGGCGGCCGACCGACTGTGTCGACCCAGGACCTCCGGACGAACTCGGCATCAGTACAGTCGGGCGACGCGGGGAGGTTCAGCCTGGCCAGTTGCCGGTCGACTTGCTCGTCGATGTAATTCCGGGGCTTCCGCTGGTCAACCTCTTCCGCGCCTTTCGCGAGCGTTTCCCCTTCCCCGTAAGGGACGGTGATCCGGGCAATCGCGATCTTGCTCGCGTACCAGGCCACGACGGCCCCCTCGCCCGGCCCGACCACCGAGGCGACCCCCTTATCGTCGACCCGGCAGACCGATTCATCGCTCGAAGACCATTTCACCCACCGGGTCACGTCTTCGAGGCGTCCGTCGCTGTAACGAGCCCGGACGACGATCGGCTGGGCCTGGCCGACCCGGTGGACCGAGCGATCGGGGAGGACTTCCAGCGACTCGACCCTGGCGTCGGCGTCGCTTGGCGGCTTCGCCCCCGAGGCGATCCAGTCGGCAATGATCCGGTATTCGCGCGAATCGGTCGGGAACCGGAGCCCCCCCTTGTGGGGAATCGCGGCGGTCGGCTTGGCCAGGACCAGGCTCCGGCCGGGGTCGGCCAGTTCGATCCTCCGGCCCCCTTCGAGCTTGACGATGTTGAAGTGGTCCGAGGCCGGATCGAAACCGTTGAGCGAGAGCCGGAAGCCCCCCTTCCCGGCCAGGGCCCCGTGGCAAGCCCCCGAGTTGCACCCCATCTTCGCCAGGATCGGCTCAACATCCTCCCGGAAGCTCCGGACGATCGGCGTATCCATCCCGGCCACGACGACCTTCGCCGACGCCGACTGCCCCCCCGCCTTGACGGTAATGGCGGCCTCGCCGTCCCCGACCGGTTTGACGATCCCGTCGGCCACGGTCGCGACACGGGGATCGCTCGTCGACCATTCGAGTCCCGATGCGACCTGTTCGGCGATCTCGCCCGCCGCCGATCGCTGGACCAGGAGGCGCTGGGAACTTTCCGACGATTCGAGCCGGAATTCGGCCGGGAGGACGACGATCCCATCCTCGGCGACAGCGAGGCCGGTCAGCCCGAACAGGATCAGAAATGGCATTCGGCTCAGCATTCGCGAACCCTCGAAATCGGGGTGTTCTCAGAAGAGTTCGTGGATCTCTCGATGGCCAAAATCGACCAGCGGGAAGGGCCGGCCGGCCGGCCCCGGCAGCTTGGTTTCGAGGTCCAGCCCCAGGCTGTGGAAGATGGTCGCGGCGATGTCGGGCGGCTCGACCGGACGGTCGGCCGGCACGGCCCCGATCGGGTCGCTGGCACCGACGATCCGGCCCCCCTGGACGCCTCCCCCGGCGAATCCCACGGTGAAGCACTGCGGCCAGTGGTCGCGCCCCCCGGCCGGGTTGACCCGAGGGGTCCGGCCGAACTCGGCCAGGTTGCAGACCAGGGTGTCATTCAGGAGCCCTCGCGCGTCGAGGTCCTCGATCAACGCGCTATACGCCCGGTCGTAGATCGGGCAGACGATGTCCCGCATCCCCTCGATCGAGGTGAATGGCTTGGAACCGTGGATGTCCCAGGTGATCTCATCGAACACGGTCAAGAACGTGTTGATGGTCACGAACCGGACGCCGTTCTCGATCAGGCGTCGGGCGAGCAGGCAACTCTGGCCGAACCGGGACATCCCGTAACGGTCGCGGACCGCCTGCGGTTCCTCCGAGAGATCGAACGCCGCGCGGGCCTGGGTGCTGGTCATCAGGCGGAAGGCCGCCTGGAAATTGTTGTCCAGGAGCGCAGCGTCCTCGGTCGATTCGAAGAGGTCAACGGCGTTGTCTACCAGGTCGCGGATCTTCCGTCGACGGTCGAGCCGGACGGTCCCGATCTCCTGGGGCGGGAGGAGGTCGGGCACCCGGAAATTCGGCTGCGAGGGGTCGGCGTTCAGGGCGAACGGATCGTGGGCCTTGCCCAGGAATCCCCCGGCCTGCCCGTTGGGCATGTTCCCGCCGCCCCGCCCCATCAGTTCCGGTAGGACGACGAACGGGGGAAGATCGGACTTCCGGCCCCGAAGATAGCTGACCACGGCTCCGACATGCGGCGTGTTGACCCCCCCGGTGAACAGCCGGCCGGTCTGCATCATCTGCCAGCCCGCGTCGTGGACCGCCGCCCCGCCATGGTGCGCCGAGCGGACCAGCGAGAACTTGTCGGCGATCCTGGCGTGATGGGGGAGGATCTCCGAGAGCTGGAAGCCGGGGACCTTCGACGTGATCGGCTTGAACGGCCCGCGGATCTCGGCGGGGGCGTCCGGCTTCATGTCCCAGAGGTCCATGTTACTCGGGGCACCCAGGTTGAAGATCATGATGCACGATCGGTCATCGTGCCCCGGCTTGACCGCCCCGGCGGCGCGGGCGGCCATCAGTTGAGGCAAGCCGAACCCGATCGCGCCCAGGGTCCCGACCTGCAGGAAATCCCGACGGGTCACGCCGTCACACGTGACCGCCTGGCCCTTCCCGGTGAAGGTCAACATGCAAGCACCCTCGATTTGGATCACCGGAGTGACCGCGACCCTTGATCCGCACGACTCGTCTGCAGAAGTTATCCTAACCGCTGCTGGACGTCCCGTCATGATCCTGGCGGGAACTTTGTTGAACATTCGATCCGGCCGGGCCGAGACGCCCCTGTTCCGCCCCGAGGACTCGCTTTAGAATCGCCGGGACTGGAGACCTGCCCCGGGAGAACACTACATGAACGCGCGATCGTGCCCCGCCGACCACCGATCCCGGAGAATCAGGGCGATCGCGTTCGCCGGATTCTTCGCCGCCCTGATCTGCCCTTCCACCGGGGCGGACGACCGAGCAGTCCCGCGCTTGCCGAGGGAAAACCTCCTGGTCTATCGAGGGGCCGACGGATTACCGAAGCCCGTGAAGTCTCCCGCAGACTGGCTCAAGCGCCGGGCCGAGATCCTCGAAGGGATGCAGTCGGTGATGGGGCGGCTCCCCGGCCCCGAGAAGCGGGTCCCGCTCGACATGAAGGTCGAGGAGGAGGTGGATTGCGGAAGCTTCATCCGACGCTTGATCACCTATACCTCGGAGCCCGGCTCGCGGGTCCCGGCCTATCTCTCGATCCCCAAGGCCCTTCTCAAGGGAGAGGGGCGGAAGGCCCCGGGTATCCTCTGCCTGCACGGGACCGATAACGTGATCGGGCATGGCACCGTGGTCGGACTGGGGGAACGCCCCAATCGCGCCTATGCCAGCGAGCTGGCCGAGCGAGGCTATGTGACCCTGGCCCCGAACTACCCCCTCCTGGCGAAGTATCAGCCCGACATCAAGGCGCTCGGCTGGGAGAGCGGGACCCTCAAGGCTGTCTGGGACAACATCCGAGGGCTCGACCTCCTGGAGTCGCTCCCATTCGTCAGCTCGGGCGGCTTCGGCGCGATCGGGCATTCGCTTGGCGGGCATAACTCGGTCTATACCGCAGTCTTCGACGATCGGATCAAGGCCGTCGTCTCCAGTTGCGGGCTCGACTCGTTCCTCGACTATTACCAGGGGGACGAGAAGGTCTGGATGCCGGAGAAGGGGTGGACCCAGACCCGCTACATGCCCCGGCTGGCCGGGTATCGGGGGAGGCTGGACGAGATTCCCTTCGACTTCCACGAACTGCTCGGGGCCCTCGCGCCTCGAGACGTCCTGATCGTGGCCCCGGTCGGGGACAGCAACTTCCGGGCGGAGAGCGTCGATCGGGTCGTCGAATCCGCCCGGGCCGTCTACAACCTCCTGGGCCACCCCGAGCGGATCCGGCTCGAACATCCCGAAGGAGGCCACGACTTCCCGGGCGAGATGCGGCAGGCCGCCTACGCTCTTTTCGACTCCGTCCTGATCGCCGCCAGAAACCCGGTCCAGGCCGAACCCGAGACCCGATGGACCGACGCCCGCGAACTGACGGTCGAGGGCAAGGGCTGGTCCGACACGAAAGAATTCTACGACCGGCTCCCCTCGCGAGCCGAGGGAGTCGTCCGCCCGCCCGTCTGGGGCCTGAGCCGAGATTCGGCCGGGTACTGCATCCGGTTCGCGACCGATTCGCCGACGATCCAGGCCCGATGGACGCTCAGATCCGACAATCTGGCCATGCCTCACATGCCCGCCACCGGCGTGAGCGGGCTCGACCTCTACACCCGGACCGAGGGCGGTCCCTGGCAATGGTTGGGGGTCGGCCAGCCCAGGGAGTTCCCGACCAACACCGCGACCCTGGCCAGGGGACTACCCGCGGGTCATCGCGAGTACCTCCTCTATCTCCCGCTCTACAATGGCGTGTCGTCGGTGGAGATCGGGGTACCCGAAGGGAACTCGATCGAACCGCCCGGTCCGCGGCCCGAAGGGCATCGGAAGCCGATCGTCTTCTATGGGACCTCGATCACTCAGGGAGGGTGCGCCTCTCGCCCGGGGATGGTCCACACCGCGATCCTCGGTCGAAGGCTCGACCGGCCGGTCATCAACCTCGGGTTCTCGGGGAGTGGCCGGATGGAGCCCGAGATGGCGAAATTCCTGGCCGAGCTCGATCCGGCCGTCTATGTCCTCGATTGCCTGCCCAACATGAACGCCCGCGAGGTCGAGGAGCGGGTCGAGCCGACCGTTCGGACCCTCCGGGCTGCACACCCCGAGACCCCGATCGTCCTGGCCGAGGATCGCAACTACACCAATGCCAGGCTCCTCCCCGAGCGAGCCCGGGTCAACCAGGCCAACCACGAGGCCCTGAAGGCGGCCCACGACCGCTTGGTGGCGGCCGGGGTGGGAGGCCTGCATTACCTCAATGGCGCATCGCAGCTCGGCGAAGATGGCGAGGATACCGTGGACGGCTCGCACCCGACCGACCTCGGCTTCTCCCGGATGGCCGACGCCTTCGAGGCGGTCCTGAAGCCGGCCCTCGGAGGGGCGACGGAAGGTGGACAGTAAGGCCGATCGGATGGGGACTCGGAGGCGACGGATCGCATCGGCACGGGTCTCGATCAGGTGTTCGCCACCGGTCCCGCATCTTGAAGATCGGCGTAATGGGTCAGCTTGTGGATCCAGAGGTCCCGGTCGGCCTGGATTCGGAGACGCCACGATCCGGCCAGTAGAAGAACTCCGGCCGCCATGAAGATCGGGGCACAACTCTGGAGCAGGTCAATTCGAGGGGGAATCCAGATGGAGACCCCCACCATCAGCAGCCCCAGGGGAAGCGCCACCTTCGAGGCCAGTCGGGGGATCAGCAGGGCCAAACCTCCCGCCAGATGGGCGAACCCCAGGACGTAACGAATCCGGGGATCGAAGCCGCCGGCCGCGAGATCGGACGAGATCTGGGGGAGGGAAAGCAGGGCGACGCCATAGGCCAAGAAGCCGGCCGCGAGGGCCATCCCCGAACCCGTCAGACCGAGCCGCTCTCGCCTGCGTCGCCGATTGCTCGATTCAATCGTGATCATCAATGTTGTCTCTCCGTGATGCTGGAAGTGGTCGGGGAAAGCCCCTCGCGTCGCAAGACCCCGGTTTTTTCCGACCCTCGCGCGTTGAACAACCAATCTCGGCGAATCGGACTCCGGGAACTGGCATCGATGAGGTTCTTTCCCGCACAACCTTGACCATAGGCCAGGAATTTCAAGTTGTGGTTCGGATCACGAAGTCGTGATCGCATTCATGCCATGGACGCCGATTTCGCGGTCGCCATAGTGGGTGTGCTGATGGCCCGCGTTCGAGTATTCCGCGGGCGGCCCTTCGTGGGCGTGCTGGCCCGGCTCGTACCACTTGATCAGCTTGAAGTCCTCGACGAACAGGACATAGAGCACCGGCACGACGACCTTCGTGACCAGCGTCGCGACCAGCAGGCCGATGATCTGAACGTAGCAGAGCGGCTCCCAGAGCGGTCCGCCCTTCATCGCCAGGGGGATGAGTCCACCGACCGTCGCCAGGACCGTCACGAGGACCGGTCGGAGCCGGACCAGGGCCGCGTCGATCACCGCCCGTCGGAGCGGCTCGCCGCGCTCGTGGGCTTCTTCGATGTACTCGAACAGCACGATCACGTGGCTGATGATGACCCCCGCCAGGGAGGAGAGGCCCAGGAGGGCGAAGAAGCCGAGCGGGACGTTGAAGATCAGGAGCCCCATCAGTCCGCCGACCATCCCGAACGGGACCGCCGCGAAGACCAGGAGCGGCTTAGTCAGGCTGTTGAACTGGAGGACCAGGGCCAGGTAGATCCCCAGGATCGAGGTCGCCATCGCGAAGAACATGAACGCGAAGCCCTTGGCCTGCTCCTCCTTCTCGCCGCCGAAGGAGAACCGATAGCCCGGCGGCCAGTCCTTCGAAGCCTCGATCAGCCGGGCCTCCAGCTTGTCGACCACGCTGCTCGGCAAGACACCCGGGACGGTGTCGGCTTTCACGGTCAAGCAACGCTCGTTGTCCCTCCGGCCAATCCTGGGCGAGACCATCTCGGTACGGAAGGCGCCGACCTGTTCGAGTGGGACCCGGGCGTCGGTCCTCGTGCTGAAGACCTCCAGGGTCTTCATGTCTTCCATCTGGCTCCGCTCGTCGGGCCGGAACCGGATGATGACCGGGATCCTCCGGTCACGCTCGCGGATGGTCGTCGCTGTGTATCCGGAGAGCCCGGCGCTGGTCGTCATCGCGACGTCCTGGTTGGTGACGCCGGTCATGTTGGCCCGGTCGGAGTCGACTTCGAGCTTGAGCTGGAGCGATTCGGGGTCCCAGTCGTCGTGGATGTTCTCGGTCCCGGGGATCTCTCGGAGCAGGCCCTTGACCTCGCCGCCGAGGCGGCGGAGCGTCGCCAGTTCGGGGCCCTGGACCCGGAGCTGGATCGGCACCCCGATCGGCGGGCCGGATTCGAGCTGTTCCACCGTCACCCTCGCGGACGAGAAGGTCGGGGGTAGCTCGCGCTTCAGGCGGGCCGCCAGGGCCGCGGTGGAGAAGGCGTCCCGCGTGTGGACCAGGATCTGGGCGTAATTCGAGGCCGGCTGCTCGGGGACGACCGAGAGCCAGAACCGAGGGCCCCCCTGCCCCACGAAGGTCGTGTACGCCTCGACCTCGGACCCGGCCAGCTTGTCAATCGACTCGATCGCCCGCATGGCTTCGATCTTCGTCTGACGGATCGGCGTCCCCTCGGGCAAGAACATGTTAACCGTGAACGTATTGTGCAGGTCCTTGGGGAAGAAGTTCGTCCCGATCTTGGGGAGCAGGCTGATCGCGGCGGCCAGGACGATCAGGCACGACGCCAGGGCCGCCCACTTGTGCTCCATGCACTTCTCGGAGAATCCGTTGTAGATCCGTGCGAATCTCGAACCCTTGCCCCCGTCGGCCACGCCGGATTCGAGCCCCTTCTGGCCCCGGAGCATGTAGTAGCCCAGGAGGGGGATGAAGGTCATCGAGACGATCCGGCTGGCCACCAGCGAGGCGGTCACCACGACCGGCAGCGAATAGATGAACTCCCCCACGACGCCGCCCACCACCAGCAAGGGGAGGAACGCGACGATATTGGTCAGGGTCGCATAGAGGATCGCCCTCGAAAGTTTCTGGGGGCCCAGCCAGGCCGCGACGTCACGCGGGACACCGTGGGCCAGCTCTCGATTGATCGCGTCGCCGGCCACCACCGGGTCATCGACCAGGAGTCCCAGCGCGATGATCAGGGCGGCGATCGAGATCTGCTGGATGTCGATCCCGATCATTGCGCAGAGTCCGAGGGTCATCGCCACCGTGATCGGGATCGAGATCGCCACCAGGAGGGCGCTCCGCCACTCCATGAACATCAGGGAGACCACGACCACGATCAGGATCGCCTCCATCAGGCAGTCCTTGAAGAGGTCGATCTTCCGGTGGACCTCGTGGGGCTCGTCGCTGGTCCGCTCGACCCGGAGGTCATCCGGCAAGACCCGCCGGAGCGAGGCGAGCGTCGCTCCGACGTCCCGGCCGAAGTCGGCGATCTGCGTCCCCTTCACGTGGCAGATCGAGAGGGTGACGGCGCGGGTGGTCCAGAGCCGGGTCGGCCCGGTCGGGATCGGATCCTCGTGACCCGAACCGGCCTCCGCGGTGATCGGACGGGCTTCTCCGAGCGACGACGGCGAGTGGTCCGGGCTCGCCTTGATCGTCCGGAAGTTGAGGATCCGGGCCGGGTCCTCGTAACCTCGGACGATCTCGGCCACGTCCCGGAGGTAGATCGGGAAGCCATCGCGGACGTCGATGACGGTCTGGCCGATCTCGCTCCCGACGCGATAAGGGCCGGTCGGCTTGACCACGAGCGTCTGCTCGGGGAGCTCGACCGTCCCGCCGGGCATGTTGATATTCCGATAGCTGAGCTGGCCGGCCAGGGCCATCGGCTCGATCCCCAGCCCGCTCAGTCGGCGATTGCTGAAGTAGAGGTAGACCGCCTGTTCCTGGACGCCGACCTGCTGGATCTTGCCGACCCGGGGCGACTGGCGGAGTCGGTCCTGGATCAGGTCGGCGAATCGATGGAGATCCTCGAAGGTGTAGCGGGCCACCCCGCCCGGGACCTCCTGGACGCGTTGCTTGATCACCGCAGCGAGGTCGCGGGGGTCCTTTACCAGGAGAGCAGGCCAGATGTCGGGATGTCCCAGGCCCGCGCCCAGGGTCGCCTTCTCCCACCGATCGTGCTCCAGACGGAGCGTTTCTTCATCGATCCCGTCGGCCAGCCTGAAGTCGAGGATACCGGCGCCGAGCATCGGGATGTACTCGCCATCCTCGACCAATCCCCGCTCCTCGAAGTGTTGGAGGGCCGACCGGGCCAGACGCTCGACGAACTCGGGAGAGACCGAGGAGGGATGGACCAGTACCCCGCTATAACGCCGGTCGCTTGGGGCTTCGGGGCGAGTGGCTCGGGCCTCCTCCAGCTTCCGGGAGATCGAGTCGGCCCTCTGTCGGACCTCGAAATCGGAGATCGGTGGGCTGCTCAGCGTGAGCATGGTCGCCACAGTGTCGCCGAAATCCTTGTTGAGCTTGGGCCGGAGGGGCTGACCGGCGACGCTCGGCAGGTCGGTGATCGCCTCCAGCTTGTTGTTCAGGTCCTGCCAGACGGCCTCGGCGTTCTTGTTGGTGTCGTAGAGATCGACGAAGACGCTCGACTGCCCTTGCTGGCTGACCGACCGGACGTGCTCGACGGCCGGATTCTCGGTCATGACCTTCTCGATCTTCCGGCTGACCTCCTGCTCGACCTCGACGGCGGAGGCGCCGGGGTACGTCGTCAGGATCACCCCGCTCCGGATCTGGATCAGCGGATCCTGACGCTGGGGCATCGACCGATAGGCGAAGACCCCCCAGAGCATCGTGAAGATCAGGAGCGTCCAGGCGATCGGCCGCTTGTAGACGAAATATTGCGAGGTGGTCATGAATCGTCTCCGAGAGCGTCCTTCGATCGCCCGACCTTCTTGAGTCCTGCCTCATTCCACGACGCGGACTTCCTGCCCGTCGCGAAGCCGATGGATGCCCGTGGCCACGACCCGGTCGCCGGGGCGGAGCCCGGCCTCGGTGTCGACCCGGACCGCGACCTTGTTATCCAGGACCTCGTCGAAGCTCATCGAGACCAGGCGGACGACGTCCTTTCCCCCCTCGTCTTCGATCCGGTAGACGGCCAGCGATCGCGCCGAGTCGCCCTGGGCCACCGAGGTCATGGGCAGCAGATAGGCCCGGGTTTCCTTCCGGAAGACGACCGTGGACATCATCCCCGGCAGGAGCCCCTCGGGCTGGTCGATCCGGACCTCGATCGGGTAGGTCCGAGTCCGGCTGTCGGCGGTCGAGGCGATCTTGTGCATCACCCCGACGAACTTACGACCCGGCAGGGCGTCGCTGACGACCTCGACCTCCTGGCCGATGGAGAGTTGCCCGACAAGCGTGTCCGGGACATTGAAGGCAATCACGACGCTCGAGAGATCCACGATCGTGAAGATCTTCTGGTTCGGCGTCACCCGTTCATTGTTGTCGATATGGCGGGAAGCGATGGTGCCGCGCTCGAACGGGACGCTCAGCGAGCAATAGGACAGGTTGGCCTCGGCCTGCTCCAGCCCGATCCGGGCCGAGGCCACCTCCCCCTCGGCCGCGGCCTCGCTGGCGACCATCCCCTTGAGCTTGGTCCGCGCATTGTCGAGATCCGAGAGGCTGGCCGAGGCCCGATGGGCCAGTTGATCGGTCCGGCGAAAGTCGAGCTGCGCCTGCTCGGTGTTCGCCTTGGCGGTCATCAATCGAGCCTGGGCGGTCGTCAACTTCTCGGCGGCCTGATTCTTCTCGCGGATGTAATCATCCGGGTCCAGGCGGGCGAGCACCGTCCCTCGGGGCACCGTGTCGCCCTCGTGGATATCCCGGACCGGCCCCCCGGGCGTCTCGACCTGGTGGAGATGCTCCACCGTCCCCGAGACCCGGAAGGAAAGCTCCGCCTTCTGCAACTCCTTGACCACGCCGCTGTACTGGAGGCCCGACCCCACCACCTCCTCGATCACCGGGATCGCCCGGACCGAAATCGCCAGGGGTTCCAGGGCCTTGGGGGCGTGAGAATCCGCCGTGGTGGCCAGGACCCATCGCCCGGTCGCGGCGGCCGCGATGGTCAGCCCCAGACCGACCAGACCAAGCGTCGAATTTCGACGTTTCGTCGATTTTGGCTTAAAAAAAGGGGCAGGCTTACTCAAGCCCGACGGATTGGCATTCATCGGCGAAGATCTCCGTGACGATCCGGCGATAGGTCTCGTCATAATCCCATTCGGTGGAGAGGGGCCTCCAGCCGAAGCCGTCGAGAAGAACATGGATGTTGTCCCGGAGCGCCCGGAAGGGGTTGGCCACCTGGACCTCGGCCATGATCGGGCGGAAGTTGGAGACGATGGTATGCGTCCCGATGGCCATCGTCATGATGGCGAACATGATCTGAGGCACCGAAGTGGAGGGGGGCAGATCGCCGTTCGACACGGCTTCGACGATGAACCCCAGGACCGGCCCGAGGCAATGGCTCTCCTCGGTTCGGAGCGAATCCCGACGGTCGGGCGAGGCCTGATCCTCGAGGTCGGCCATCTTTATGATCAGCTCGGAGCGGAATGAGTGGGGATAAAGCCGGGCGAACAGCTCGTCCGCGATCGCGATCCCCTCCAGCTTCTCGCGAGGTCGGCCCTGGAATCGGGTCGTCCGATGGAACAAGGAACTGCGCTGCTCCATCGTCTGGGAAGCCAGGGCCATGACCAGGTCCTCCTTGTTGGAGAAGTGCTGGTAGATGGTCCCCTTGGAATATTCGGTGGCCTCGGCCAGGCGATCCATGCTCAGGCCCGCGTAACCCTGCGAGATCAACATCTTGCGGGCCACATCCAGCAAGTGGAGCTCACGCTCGCGGACTTCGCGCTGTTTACGGAGTGATGTGGCCATGCCCGAATTATCGACAGGTCGTCGAAAAAAGTCAATCCGTCGATTTTAAAGAGTAGGGTTCTCGCGAGATTTCTCCCGGCCGGAGGAGGTTCCTGATAATTCGCTTGGCCCTGATTCGAAGTCTCTCCGAAACCTGCGGAGATCCAACCCGAGAAGGCCACGATGTCAAACTCCATAAAGGGATGATGAACCGGGGGAAATCATCCGGAGGTTCACCGCACGGCCCGCCGGACCACGCATCAACGGGTACATTTGGATCAAGATTTGCTTCAAGCCCTTACGATCCTTTCCTATCCCTGAACCCAGCATCGAGCGGCCGATTTTCGGCGGGAGTGGTGACGTGATTCGGCCACCTTGGAGACCTGTTTCCCTCGTCTTGACGCTGTCCAGCCTGAGCCTCATCGCTCCGGGCCGACCGGCCGAGGCCCAGGTCGCGAGCGAGATCCCGTTACCCTCCGCACCGGGGATTTCCGAAGGGGCCGAGATCCTGACACGCGGCCCCATCCATGAGGCATTCGCCGAGCCGATCATCTACGACCCGACCCCGAGTCCTGCCGTACCCAAGGAGCCCCCACCCCCGGTCGAGGAGACCCCGCCGGATCAGAAGCCCGAGGGGGCCAACGTCAATTGGATTCCCGGATACTGGGCCTGGGACGATACCCGCGAGGATTATCTCTGGATCAGCGGCCTCTGGCGCGATATCCCGCCCGGCCGACAGTGGGTCCCCGGTTACTGGGGCGAGGCTGAGGGGGGTTTCCGGTGGGTCCCGGGTGCCTGGACCTCCACCACTCAGCCCGAGGCCTCCTACTACCCGACCCCTCCAGCCTCGCTCGAAGCCGGGCCGAACTGCCCCGCTCCGTCGCCCAATTCAGTCTGGACGCCGGGCTACTGGGACTGGCAAGGTGATCGCTTTACCTGGCGTCCCGGATTCTGGATCGATTACCAGCCGGATTGGGTCTGGGTCCCCGCTCACTACGTCTGGACGCCCGGCGGATGCCTCTTCGTCGATGGATATTGGGACTGGCCCGTCGATCGGCGAGGCACGCCGTTCGCGCCCGTTTATTTCGCCCCGACGCCGGTCGCCCGGCCTCGGATTGCCTACACTCCGACGGTCACCCTGGTCGCCTCGGCGATCTGGACCAGCGTCTTCATCCAGCCCAACCGCAACCAGTATTGCTTCGGCGATTATTACGGGCAGGGCGGGAACAGGGGCGGAGCCGTCCCCTGGTACGACTTTCACCACGGGCGTAGGGGATATGACCCGCTCTTCGCCCACTATTCGGCCCGTGAATCGCGAAAGGATCCCCGATTTCTCGACCGGATGAGGGACGATTACCAGTTCCGCCGCGACCACCCCGAGAGCCGTCCGGCACGCACCTACATCGAGCAGGAACGATTCGTCAACCGGACCGACTCGCATCACGTCAACGGCCGGAATTCCGCCAACGATCTCAGGAACGTGGCGATGGCGAGGCCGATTTCGCAGGTCGCCGGTAACGGCAGCCAAACTTTGAAGTTCACCCACATCGACGAGTCCCATCGTCGAGAGCTGAATCGCCAGGGCGAGCAATTCCGGGAATTCCGACAGCAAAGGGCAAATCAGGAACGCCGGGCAAAACCCCAGGATCGAACCGACCGGGGCGATCAGGTCAAGAGTCCGGGACGGCCATCCGGTCCGCCCTCCGGCCCTTCGGGCGATCGTCCGCGAAGACTGGCCCAGTTCCGCTCGCCGATCACTGCGCCCTTGGCTCAGGGCCGCCCGAAAGTCGAAGGCCGCCCCCAGGGTCGTCCCTCACAAGAATCGAAATCCAATCGGCCCAACCCAACCCTTCCCCAGCAGCGAATCGCGGAGCAACGCAAGGATCAGCAACAGCGCAATCAGGCCGAGCAGGAGAAGGTCCGGAGGCTCGAACAAATAAATCAGCAGGCCCAATCGAAACAGCCACGCGATCAGGCCGAACGAGCCAGAGCCGGGCAGCGACAGCAAGGGGAGTCGCAGAAAAATCAACCTCTGATCGAGACGGTGGAGCAAAAGAAATTTCAAGCAAAACAGGCCGAGCAGGCCAAGGTCCGGCAACAGCAACAACAGGCCGAGCAGCAAAAGGCCAGGCAACATCAGCAACAGGCCGAGCAGGCCAAGGCCAGGCAGCAACAGCATCAGGCCGAGCAGCAAAAGGCCAGGCAACAGCAACATCAGGCCGAGCAGGCCAAGGCCAGGCAGCAACAGCATCAGGCCGAGCAGCAAAAGGCCAGGCAACAACAGCAACAGGCCGAGCAAGCCAAGGCCAGGCAAGATCAGCAACAGGCCGAGCAACAGAAGTCCAGAGGTCAGCAGGATCGGCCCCAGGGGAAACAACAGGATCGTCCTGGAGAAAACAAGGATCGCCCTCGGAAGAAAGGGTGAAATAAGATCCAACAGGATTCCCAATGGCTCGGGGCGGTGAGGTTCGACTTCACCGATCCGGGCCTTTCTGCTAAGAGGTTGGCGACTGAGTTCATGACGCAGTCGCCCGGCGACGGAATACGCCCCGCCCGATCGCCCCGACGGGCTCAACCCCGAGTTGTCGGGCCACCCCTTCGTGGGATCTCATGATGAGACGCTTACTCCCGATGGCCTTTTCGGCCGTTGCCCTGATCACCCTGGCCACGACCCAGACTCCGGGAAACGACTTCGGCGACCTGTTCAAGCGGGCCGCCAAGGATGTGATCCGAAAGTCGGTCGCCCCGGTCGTGGGGGATGTCCCGGAGAACCGACCTCGAAATCGGGCCAGGCCGGGAGCGCCGATCCAGAACCCGATCGCCAACCTGCTCGCCCCGACAACTCAATCCACTGCGCCCGAACCCTATCCCGTCCAGACCGCCGATGGTTGGACCCTGGTGGCCACTCGATACCGGCCGACCGTCGCCCCTCGACCGGGTGCCTCCCCGATCATCCTCTGCCATGGCCTGACTTATAACGCAATGTTCTGGAACCTTGACCCGTCGTGCAGCCCGGCCACCGCGCTGGCCGGGATGGGCTTCGACGTCTGGGCGGTCGACCTGCGGGGATCGGGCCAGAGCATGAAGTGGGTCTGGAAGCTCGACGATGCCCCGACGATGCTCTTCGGAGAGGCCCTCCGGCGGGTCTCGAACGGGAAGCTCGCCCCGACCGGATATGCGACGGTCGACCCCAAGGCGGCCAACTGGACCATGGATCAGCACATCGTCCATGACGTCCCCGCGCTGGTCCGACTGGTCCGCCAGCAGACCGGGGCCGCCGACGTGACCTGGTTCGGCCACTCGATGGGGGGGATCGTCGCCCTGGCGCACCTGGCCCGTTACCAGAACCCCGGGATCGGGCGGGTCGTCGCCATCGGGAGCCAGCTGACCATGCCCCAGGGGCAGGTCATGATGGAATTCGCCACCGAGATGCTCGCCACTCGCGAAGGGCAGCTCGCCGGGCAGATCACCGGCCGTCAGATCGCAGAACAGAGCAAGACCTCGGTGGACAATCTCTTCTTCAACCGCTCGAACGCCCTCCCGGCGGTCTATGACGCCCTCTCAGGATGGGCCAAGGACGTCCCTTCGGTCGGGCTCCTCAAGCAATACATGGCGATGGCCCAGCAGGGCGAGTTGATCTCCACCGGGGGAGCCTTCAACTACACCCGGAATGCCCAGAACATCACCGTCCCGATCCTCCTGGGTTGCGGGGCCGTGGATAGCTTCGCTCCGCCGACGGTCCAGCAGTACCTCTACAACCATGTCGGATCGACCGACAAGTCGCTGATGATCATTGGCCGACAGTCGGGATTCTCGGCCGACGCCGGGCACGACGATGCCCTGGTAGGACTGAACTCGAAGGCGGAGGTCTATCCTCGGATCGCTCGATGGATCGTCGGAATCCGCGAGCTACCCCAGCCGGCCAAGGCGGCATTCTGAGTTCGCTCGACCCAATCTGCGATCAGGGGGCCGATCCCAGCCGGGGACGGCCCAGGGCGTGGAAGAGCCGGAACTGGGCCCGGTTGTAGGCCAGGACGGCGTCGAGATAGTCCGACCGGGCCTGCGCCAGGGCCTGGATCGGCTGGAGGACCTCGATCGGGCGAGTGGCCCCGGGAAGCCCGGCGCCTCGACGAATATTGGTCAGGTTCAGCTCCAGGGAAGATTGCGCCTCGGGGAGCGCCCGCCCGGCCTGATCCCGCTGACGAGCCGCGGCGAGTAGGGACTTGTCCGCCCGGACGACCTCGGCGGCCACGCGATCCTGGACCTTCATCAGTTCAAGGAGTGCCGCGCGTTGCTGGGCCCCTCGAGCTTTGGCGATCGCACGATCGGCCAGGCCCAGGTTCTGGACCTCCCAGAACAGGTTCACCGCGACGTCGCTCCGGGAGTTGAAGTTCCCGAAGAAGCTGTTAACCCCGCCGCCGAACCCGCCCCCGGAATACTGGAGGGCCAGGCTCGGGATCAGCGGTCGGAGCTTCGCCTGACGGAGCCGGATCAGCGTGGCCTGGACGACCGCCTGGGACTCGGCCAGCTCGGGCCGGCTCCGGAGTCCCGCCGTGACCAGATCGTCGAGCGGGCAGTCCTCGGCCACCAATCGGATCACGGCCTCGGGGGGCTCGACGGGGGCGACCACCACGAGGGGATCGATCCGGAGCCGCCGGACCAGGTCGGCCGAGGCGATTTCGAGGTCTCCCACCGCAGCCTCGACGTTCCGCCTCTGGTGCTCGCGCTCGGCCAGGACCCTCCGATGGTCGGCCTCCAGCCCGGCCCCGCTCCTCGCGTAAGAAGAGGTCAGCTCGGCCAGGGCCTCGGCATTGGCGGCGGCCTCGCGGGCGATGGCCAGCGATCCGGCCGCCTGCTGGAGGTCGAAGAACGATTCGGTGACTGCCAGGAGGGCGTCGTTGGTGGCCGCGTCGATCCCGGCCCTGCGGGCTTCGACCTCCCTCCGGGCCGCCATCGGCTCGAAGATCGCGTCGGAGACTCGCAAGATTGTCGATAGCCCCGAGAGCGAGGCCGGGCCGCCCGCCGGGACCGGCCCGAAGGCGCCGGACCCGGCCGCTGCGTTGGCACCCAGGAAGAGCGAACTCTTGCTGATCGTCCGGACCTGCCCCTCCACGATCTGAGCCTGTCCGTCGTGACGAACCCAGCTGGGGCCGATGTAGAGGCTGGGGAGCCAGAGGACCCGGGCCCGATCCAGCTCGGCCACCGCCAGGGAAGCTCGCTCGCGGGCCAGGGCAATATCCAGGTCGCGAGCCCCGGCCAACCGGAGCGCCCCCGAAAGGTCGATGGGCTCGATCGTCTGCCCGGCGATCAATGGCTCGCCGATCGGCACGGTCGACGAGGCGGTCGGCTCGGAAGCCATAGGTGGCGAGGGAATCGAATCCGTCGAGCCGAGCTGCTCCCCAGGGATGGCCGGGGGCAGTGATCCACTCGGAACCTGAGGCGGCCCGGCCCCGAGGGCCAATCCACCGACCATCAACAAACACCCCATCCGCGAACGAGCGAGTCGCCGGGCCGGGCGTGCTTCCAAGTGGGCCATGAGATCGACCTTCCTGGTCCGGGCACCCCGGCTCCGCCGAGGACAATATCACATACTCAGAGTCGTCCGACCCTACTCAGAGTCGTCCGACCCGAGGCCGGTTTGCCACCCATTCCCGGACAGCTTCGAAGGCCGGGCCGAACAATTCGCGCGACCGTCAAGGTTTAGGCGGACGCGATGACGGGTCGGACGTCTCGACGGACTGTCCATCCACGATCGACCCGCCGTTGGCCTTCACGATGAGATCATCCCCCCCGAGCCCGGAAGTGACCTCGACCGAGGTTCCGTCTCCCAGGCCTACCTCAACCAGTTGCCGACGGGCGAGACCTCCCCGGATGACGACGCAGGTCGACTTCTCGCCTTCCCGAACGATGGCCGAGGCCGGCACGGTCAGCACGTCGGCGTGTTCCTCCGCGACGATCGAAGCATAGGCGTAAAGTCCCGGATGGAGCCTCCCGTCGGGATTGGGGAGGTCGATCTCGACCCGGAGGGTCCGCGACTTCGGGTCCAGGGCGTAGGCCGACCTCGTGACGTGGCCCTCGATGGGCTTCCCCGGGAGGGCCTGAAACCGGATCGTGACCGGGTCGCCCACCTCGACGGCGGGGGCGAACATCTCGGGGACCGAGACGACCACCGTGACCAGGTCCGACCGGGCTACCACGAACAGGGGATCGCCCTGGGCCCCGGGGGCGGTCAGATGCCCGACGTCGACATTCCGGAGGGTCACCACCCCGTCGAACGGGGCCAGGATCCGGGTATATCCCCGGAGGGCCTCGACCCGAGCGGCATCGGCCCGAGCGACGGCCACCCCGGCCTCGGCGGCGGCCACGTCCGCCTTCGACTTGTCGAGGCCCGCCTTCGCCTGGGCCACCGCCGCCTGGGCGGTCTTGACCTGCGCATCATATTCCTCGCGGGTCGCTTGCGCCGACTCCAGTTTGCTCCGCGTCTCGTCCAGGAGGCTCCCGGTCTGGGCCCGCTCGCGGAAAAGCTGTTCGACCCGGGCCGACTCCGATTGCCAGCGAATCACCTCGGCCTCGATCCTCCGGATCCCGGCGCGAGACTCCTCGACCTTCGCCCCTGTGGCGTCGAGGTCGGCCTTCGCCACCTCCACCGAGGCCTCGGACTGGATCTTCAGGGCTTCGGCCTGATCGACCATGGACCGTTTCTGGACGACCTCGGCCTCCAGCTCGGGCACGTCCAGCTCGGCCATCACCTGCCCCTTGGTGATCTTCGAGCCGATGTTCACGCTCCAGGATTCGACATAGCCCGCGACTCGTGCATGGATCGCCGTGACCTCGAAAGCCTCGACCTGGCCGGGTTCCTCGACGACCCGGCGGATCGTCTTCCGCTCGGGCCTGACGACCTCGACCCGGGCCACTGGGGGCCGGGGGGGCTCCCCGAGGGGACCTGCCGTGGCCGAAATCGGCCGTTCGCAGCCAGTAAAAGCCGCGACCAGGCCCACCGCGAAGGCCAGGTCGGACTTTCTCCGGGAAATCGATCGGGGCATCGTCGGGGCTCCCTGGGCTCGCGGAACGGTAGTCCGGCCCCCATTTTAACCGCCGGCCGACCTCGGCGTGTATGGAGAGGCCGCCCGGCGCAAGGCCGGGCGACCGCTAGACGAGCCCGGCCTCGTATTCGATGGCCAGGACAACGTCGGACACGTGCTGGAAGTCGACGCCCGGGTTGGCTGGCTTGCTGATCGCCAGTGTGAAAATCTGGTCCGGGTCCAGTCCCTCAAAGGCGTTCAGGGGCGACGGCGGCAGCAGCGGCGCGGACGCATTGGGCAGGATGTTGGAGGTGACGAAGCTCTCCTGGAACGCGGCCGGGACCGAGATCGTCGGGCTCGTCGCGACGAGCTTGGCCGTGAAATCCAGGATGTCGGGCGTGACCAGGAAGGCCGCCACGTTCTTGATCTTGCGCGACTTCTCCTGCCGGGGCAGGAGCCTCAGGCCGCGGAGGTCGAAGACGACATCCACGTTAGCCGCCGCCCCGGCCAGGGCGGCCACGGAAGTCGGCTGATACCGCGCCGCCGAGACCAGGATCCACTTCCTCTCCGAGGTGGGCAGGGCCGCGAGATCGGCCTCGTAGCTTTCCGGCGCGAACTCGCAAAACAGGTCGAAGGTCAGCAGGACGTCGAGTAGGCCTCCCAGCCCCGAGGAGTTGGCGGCCTTGGGGAAGCCGAGTTCCCAGAAAGTCTCGATGCTGCTGCCTTCGAAGGTCAGAAGCGTCTCGTTGGGCAGGCCGTAGACCGCCAGGTCGTCCTGGAGCCGGAATTCGCTGAGCGGCATCGATTCGGAGGGCCGGACCAGGACATGCTCTCCCGGCCGGCCTGGCCTGGAGATCGAGACACCTCGGTTGAGCAGGCTCCCGCGCAGCGGTTGCGAGAAGTCGACCTGCTGGACGGCGACGGAGACGGCACGGAGACGATAGCCCGAGGTCCCGGGATGGGCCCGGCGGAAAGGTTCCTCCTCGGTGCGGAAGCCGCACCGACCTGTGGCCTTGAGCTGCCCGTAAGCCAGCGGGAATTCGCGGGCCAGCGAGATCGTCCTGCGCACCGGGACGCGGGATTTCATCCCCTCGACCCGCGTGGCTTCAAGTTCGGCGAGATCGGCCTGCATCATGTCGGCCCCGGTCACCCCCTGGAGCGGCGCGGGGAAATAATCCATCCGGACGATCCGAATGGTACGATCCTGCTCGAAGGCCAGGGCCCGCTCCGCCAGCCAGGTCTGCCGGGCCCCGAGCTCGAGGTAGCGACGCAGGAGTCGACGCGCCACCTGGGCCAACTGGATCCAGAAATTCTGGTTGAGCAGCCGATTCTGCTCGAACGCCAGGAGGGTCTGGGCCAGGTCCACATCGGCCTGGGCGATCTGCTTCTGGTAGCGGGCGATTGTGACCCCGTGCTGACGGGCCACGACCGCGGCCTCGGCGGCCGGGAGCCCCTTGTCCATCAGGGTCTTGAGGTCGGCCGACCTCTGGTTGTCCGCGTCGGCCATGCCGCTCAGCGTGACGTACCCCACCACGGCGAAGATCCCGAATCCGGTCATCACCGAGGCCCCCGCCCCCAGGCCGAGCATCCCCTCGCCGACCATCGCCTCCCCGGTCGCCTCGGACTTGATCCCGGCTCCCACGGCCGACTTGGTGTCGTCGGGGACGCCTTCGAAGATCGATTTGACGCCCTTGATGGCGTCGCCGATCTGCCCGAACAGGCTGTCGTGCTGGGCGATCTCGTCTTCCTTCGCCTTGATCGCGGCCTTGACCGCGGCGACCTGATCCTGGGCGACGGCCACGTCATGCTGGGCGATGGCCTGCTGCTCGTCGGCTATGGACGACTGGAGCTTGGCCTTCTGGAGGAAGTTGGCGAGTTGGAGCCGGCCCGTGATGGCCGCCTCGACCCGCTCGGTGTACAGGAGGAAATCCAGCTGGGCGGCCCGGGCCATGGCCGAGGTGCGGTCCGCGGTGTCCTTGAGCGGGCGATAGCGCAGGATCGGCACGATGTCGTCGCGCTCGCCGTAGTAGTTCAGCCCGTGGTCGATCTGGAAGATGCCGCGGTAGGCCCGGGCCGTCTGGGAGACCAGCGCCGGATTCTCCGTCTGGTGCAGGAAGGTCGAGGCGAAGCCTCCTGGCAGGCTGACCCCGCCCCCCTCCAGGAGGCGAGCGGGCCAGGTCGGGCAGATCGGCGGAATCTTGCCGTGCAGCCAAAGGGCTGCCTTGTACAGCTCGCGGGCCCGGGCCTCGCCGGTCGGCTCATCGGTCCTGTAGAGCGTGTCGGCCCATTCGAGCATCGCATTGGCCTGCCTGAGCCGGCAGTAGCGAGTCTCGGCGAGGTGCGGGATCCGTCGGCTCCATTTCTTCGCGTAGTCCTCGATCAGGTCGAGAGTCGTCGTGTCGTAGAAATCGTCATACTCCCTGTCATCCTCTTCAGCCGGGTATCGGGCGTCGTCGGGGGCTGTCGAGCCGTTCAGCCTCGCGGTGTAAGGCTTGTCGCCACGCCAGTACATCTGGAAGGAATCGAGGTACCAGGGCCGGTAGCCGGGCCCGTCGCTCTCTCGTGCGATGCCCACTTCGAATCGCGTCGCCTGTCCGTAGTGGTAGATCGCCTGCTCGTAGTCGCCCATCGCGAGCTCGGCGTCGCCCAAGCAGATGGGAATCGTGAAGAGTGAGTAGTAGGCGAGCCGCAGTGCCAGGCGGTCGCGGGCCCAGGCGGGGGAGTCTCCATAACCCAGGCCGCCGACCGCGAGGTCCGGCCGCGGGTCCATGAATTGCGCCAGGTCCTTCATCCCGCCGAGCGGTCTATTCTTGCGCTGCGTGTAGAACGGGCCCATCGCCAGTTTCTGCAGGACGTTGTCCTGCATGGCCCGGAACGCGAGGGACTTCGCCGACCGGTAGTCGACCAGCGCCAGCCCGAACTCGCCGGCGTAGAAGTGGGCGTGGCCCGCCTGGAGGGCGTCCCAGACGGCGATCACGTCCTGGCAGAACTTCCAGGTGGGGATGTTGGGCTTCTGCGAGGCGACCTTGCCAGCGACCATGTTCGCCAGCTGGTCGCGGGCCGGTTGCACGATGTCGACGGGCAGGACGCGGCGGATGTCCAGGTGATTCTCAGGGTAGAAGGGGGCCTGCTGCCTGAGCCACTCGTCGTAGTAGAGGAAGAACGGGGCGTTGCCCAGCCAGACGTCCGGGATGATCGGCTGATTGTGAACGTCCGGGTCGACGTGGGCGGGGTCTAGATCGCACTGGAAGCTGTCGCGGAAGAAGCCCTGGAGCGTGGAGATATTCTCCATCACGGGGCTGGAGAGCGCCGTGTCGGCGCGAGTCAAGTCGAGCCGATAGCGGAGGCCGAGCTCCTCGGCCGAGACGTGCGACAGGCCGATCAGGTAGTCGAGGTAGGCGCGAGGCCCGAGCGTGCCCTGGGCCGCGATCGATCCCGCCGGGATGCCGAATCCGAAGCCCTTCCCCTTCGGCGCGACGAGGATCTTCGACACCAGCGGAATCAGGATCGAGTTGGCGTTCCGCTCGCCGAAGTCATAAGTCGTGAACTTCTGGTGAAACCTCGCCTCGAGCTGCTGGATCGCCTGCTTCTCGGTCAACAGATTTGGGGCCACGTAGACGATCTTGGACGCGAACTTCGTCCAGATCGCGAGCAGGTAGTCGCGGTAGTTGGACAGGGTGCTCTCGGCGCGAGGCAGCCTCGCCCCGTCGCCTAAAACATACTCTTTTTTATACTTATCGAGGGCCGCTCCGATGTCTCCCCTGTCGAAGAGGGAGGGGTCGATGGCCCAATCCACCTCGTCGAGCCCCGCGAAGCTCGCGGCCTTGCCCATCAACTCCGAGTAGGCCGACCGGAGGGCGGCGTCGCCGCGATGCGACCGCAGGCGATCGGCGAAGGCCCCTGCCTCCTCGGGATCGTGCAGATCCTGGAACGAGGGCAAATCCCCGGCCACCTTCCTAAGGATTCCGGTCGGGTCGAGGAATGCCTGCTCGAGCTGGTAGAGCATCGCCTGACGAGTGAGCATCGGAATCCCGGCCGAGCCGTCGAGCGGCCCTTCGGCCCTAAGCAGCCGGACCACGCCGCTGAGAGTTCCCACCCGATCCTGCTGGAGTTCCCTGCCGAGCTCGGCCCAGAGGTTACCCGGCACCGGCTCGCGACTGATCGGCACTTCCAGGCTGACCGAGACGTCCGCCCGGTCCAGCATGATCTGGCCTTTGGCCAGGAGAACGTGGCCGCCGGCGTCCTCGACGCGGAGCGTCAGGCCGATGCCCGGCAGGCGTCGGAGGGCCAGCAACCGCTCGCGAACCTCGGCCTTGTCGCCGAACTGGATCCGGAAGCGGCCCCCGGCACGCGAGGTCGAGCTGCCGAGCGTCAGGGCATGCCCCCTCTCGACATTCGCGAGCGCGACGACCCGGAGGCCCGGCAGGGCGGCCCCCGATCGGGCCTGGGTCACCCTTCCGCTGAGGCTCACGGCATCGGATTCATCCGCTATCGCTAAATCGGAAGCCTCATCGGCCCCTTCGATTTCGATCTCGGCACGGAGGTGCAATCTCGTCCGGCCCGTCGGGTCGAAATTCATAACAACAAATCCCAACTGTTTAAGAATGCGTTTAACCGTGGATTCAACACCACATATAACGGCACCCGAGGGTCAAATCCAATGAATTTCCCTTAACGGCAAGCCGACGGACGGCTCCCCGGCATGGCCCGTCGATTTACGCCGATTCGTCCGCTCGAAATCCCGGGGGGTGGGATCAGGAGCCGAGCCCGATCCGGTCGCCCAGGTCCGAGGCCCGCCGGTCGTCGAAGTCCCCCGAATCGCACGCGGAGGACCCACCGGAACCGTTGGCGTGGGGCTCGCCGGGTGGACGGACGTAGCGGTCGCTCTCGGGGTCGAAGGGGTCGAGCGAGGCCGAGCGCCGGGCCGCCGGACCCTGGACGATCGCGAAGACCGTGGGGAGCACGACCAGGGTGGCCAAAGTCGCGGCGACCAGGCCGCCGATGACCGCCCGGCCGAGCGAGGCGGATTGCTCGCCCCCCTCACCCCACCCGAGCGCCAACGGGGTCATCCCGGCGACCATGGCGCAGCTGGTCATCAGGATCGGTCGGAGTCGACCGGAGGCCCCCTCGACGGCGGCCTGAGCGGCGTCGGACCGTCCTTCGCGTCGATGCTGCTCGGCGAAGGTCACCAGGAGGATCGCGTTGGCCACCGCCACCCCAACGGCCATGATCGCCCCCATGAAGGACTGGAGGTTGACCGTCGTCCGGGTCAGCCAGAGCGCCAGGACCACCCCCGCCACCACCGCGGGGGCCGTCGAGACCACGACCAGGGCGAGCCGGACCGACTGGAAGTTGGCCGTCAGCAGAAGGAGGATCGTCAGGACCGCCAGGCCGAGGCCGATCGCCAGGCCTCGGAGCATCTCATTCATCGGCACGATCTGGCCCCGAACATCGACGGTGACGCCCTTGGGCGGCTCTCCCGCCGAGCGGATGGCCCGGTCCACGTGGCCGGCGACCCGGCCGAGGTCTTCCCCCTCAATGTTGGCCGTGAGACTGACGGTCCGTTTCATGTTGTAGCGATCGTACTCCCCGGGCATCGACCCTGGTGCGACCCTCGCCACGTCGCGAAGCAGCAGGGGCTCGCCCCCGGCCCGCTGGATCGGGATCGTCTCGACCCGCCCGATCGAATCCATCTGCTGGTAAGGAATCTCGACCTGGACCTGATAGCCGATGCCCGATTTGGGGTCGGGCCAGTAGTTGGGGACGACGAATCGGCTCGACGACGTGGCCGCGACCACCGATCGGGAGATCTCCGCCACGCTCACCCCGCCGATCCCCGCCCTCTCACGGTCGATCTCGACGTTCAAGGTGGGATACTCCAACGCCTGGACATACTGCAAATCGCGGAGCGAGGCGACCCCGGCCAGCTCGCGTCGGATCTTCTCGGCGTGGGTTCGGATATCGGCCAGGCTCGAACCGGTCACGGCGATCTCGACCGGCGTCGGCGAACCGAAGCTCATCACCTCGCTCACGATGTCGGCCGGCTCGAACGAGAATCGGACGCCGGGCATCCGGGCGTTCAGGGTCTCGCGGAGCCTCGCTTCGAGTGCCTCGATCGGGATCGCAGGGCCCGGCTTCAGGGCCACCCGGAGGATCACTTCCTCGGGACCGCTGGTCCACTGATAGATGGCGTTGATCGGATAGCTCGAAGGGATCAGGCCGACGTAGCCGACCGAGATCGCGATTCGGTCGCGACCGACCTCCTCGCCGATCGCGCCGAGTGCGGCGATGGCGATCTTCTCGGTCTCCTCGATCCGAGTCCCGGCCGGGGCCTTGATCCGGAGCTGGAAACGGCCGGCATCGACCTTCGGGAAGATCTCCAGGCCGAGCCGGGAGCCGACTCCAAAGATCACGAATCCGGCCGCCGCCAGGTAAATTGGGACGATCCCCCACCGCCACCGGACGACCAGGGCCATCGCTCGGCCGAAGGTATCTCGAAGGCGATCGAGGCCCGATCGCCGGTCCTGGTCGCTCTGGCTTCCTCGGCGGAGGAGCCAGGCCGACATCACCGGGACGAACGTGCTGGACAGGAGATAAGAACTGACCATCGCGAAGCCGACGGCCAGCGAGAGCGGGACGAAGAGGGCCTGGGCCGCGCCTTGCATGAAGAACGACGGGATGAAGACAGCCAGGATGCAGAGCATCGCCAGGAGCCGGGGGACCGCGGTATCCAGGTTCCCCCGGCGGACCGCCAGCGCGACCGAGGGCGTCGCATTCATCTTGTGGTGGATGTTCTCGATCTCGACGGTCGCCTCGTCCACCAGGATTCCGACCGCCAGGGCCAGGCCACCCAGGGTCATCAGGTTGATCGTCTGCCCCGAGAGCCAGAGCGCCACGACCGCCCCGGCCAGCGCGATCGGGATGTTCAGGACCACCACGATCACGCTTCGCCAGTCCCGGAGGAAGACCCAGACCATCAGGCCAGTCAGGATCGCTCCCAGGGCCCCCTCGATGGCCAGGCTGTTCACGGCCTTGGTGACGGTGGGAGACTGGTCGAACTCGAAGGCCACCTTGATGTCGTCGGGCAAGACCGCCTGCATCTTCGGGAGGGCCTCGCGGACGTTCCCGACGACTGAGAGCGTCGAGGACTCGGCTCGCTTGGTCACCAGGATATAGACCGCCCTCCTGCCGTTCACCAGCGCGTAGCCGGTCGGGATATCGGAAGCGTCCTCGACCCGGGCCACGTCGCGGAGATAGACCCCCGGATCCTGGCCGACCCGGAGCGGGATCGACTCCAGATCCTTGGCCTGGCGGACCAGCGAGTTGACCGGGACGATCGGCATCATGTCGCCGATCCGGACGACTCCCGAAGGGCTGATCACGTTACCCTCGCTCAGGGCGGAGATGACCTCGTCGGGCGACATCTTGTAGGAGCGGAGCCGGTCGGGGTCGACCCTCACGACGACCGTCCGCTGGCTCCCGCCGAACGGGGGAGGGGCCGAGACCCCCGGGAGGCTGGCGAACATCGGTCGGACCTTGAAGAGGGCCTGATCCTGGATCTCGCCGATCGACTTGGTCTCGCTCGAAAGGACGAGATATCCCACCGGCACGCTCCCGGCGTCGAACCGGGTGATGAAGGGAGAGACCGTCCCCGGGGGCATGAAGGCCCGCGATCGGGTGACGTACCCGATGGTCTCGGCCATCGCCTGGGCCATGTTGGTCCCCGGGTGGAAGACCAGCTTCATCAGGGCCATCCCCTGGATATTCCGGCTCTCGACGTGATGGATCCCGTTGATGTAGAGGAAGTGGTATTCGTAATAGTTGGTCAACAGCCCTTCCATCTGCGCGGGGTCCATACCACCGTAAGGCTGGGCCACGTAGATGACGGGAAGGTTCAGGTTCGGGAAGATGTCCACCGGCATCCGGAGGAGCGCCAGCCCGCTCCCCAGGACGACCGCAACCACCGCAACCATGACGGTGAGTGGCCTCCGGAGGGCGAAGACGATCGGATTCATCGGAAATTCTCGCGAGGCCTTCGACGATCGAAAGCGAGGACGGCATCCAGGCCCCGGTCAGTCTAGCAGGTCGGGACGGGGGAGACGATCTACCGCGAATCCGAACCGGGCCAGGTCGGATCGGTTTCTCTCCCTGCGCCCTACGTAACGGGTCGGATCGGTGATAGTTTGAAGAGTGGAGAGCGGCGACCCAACCCGGCCCCTTGAGCCGTCACACGGCCGAAAACCGCGAGAGCCCGAGAGAGTACCCCCTGGATCGGTTCGCGAACCAGACCGGCTTCGCACCCTCGAAGGGAGACTTCCGGTGAATAACCCCGTCGATGATCGATCCCCGGGCCGCCCACCTCGGGGAGATCCCGCGCGATTCCGTGCTTCTGTCGACGCCCTTCGCGAATGCCTCATGATTCTCGACCCGGTCCGGGACGAGCGCGAATGCATCATCGACTTCCGGATTGGTGACATCAACGAGTCGTGTTGCCGACATGCCTTGCGGGCTCGCGAAGAGCTGATGGGGAGGATGCTCCTGGACTCCTTCCCGTTTCATCGTGATTCGGGAATCTTCGATCTGTGTTGCCTCGCCTTCGACGCGGGAAAACCGGGCGAAATTCGCGAATTGATCCTGGGTGGTCATCCCCTCGGAGGCGACCCATCCCGGACCTTCGCCACCCGGGTCGCGAGGATTGACGATGGGATCGTGGTCGCCTGGCACGACGACACCAATCGAGAGAAAGAAATATCAATCGCCGATCGACTGCGGAACCGGGACAAACTCGACCGGGCCATCCTGGAATCAAAGTCGCCCCGGGAGATCGCCGAGACCGCACTTCGCCTCCTGGCCCAACAAATTCCGATCTCTCGAGGTCGCGTGGCCCTGTTCGACCTCGATGCCCGGCAGGCCAGGACTCTCGCCCTGTTCGACGAGAGGAGCACGGGCGGGAGGTCCGGAATGCCTCCCTCGGAGAATCTCGACGACGGATTCGATTTCTCGCTCGCGGCCGATCCTGGGGGCGAACTCGTCCCGAACCGCCAGGGGTTCCGATCGGAGGACCGGCGCCCCTTCGTCGAGTTCCAGCTCCGCGATCGTATCGGGCGGATCGGCCTGCTCGAGCTCGACTCGGATCGTCGCGAGGGCTTCTCGGCCGGACAGCTGGCGATGGCCCGCGAGTTTGCCAGCCTGATCGCCATCGGGCTCAGGCAAGCCGCGCTTGTCGAGGAAGCTCGGGAATTCAAGTCGAGGCTCAAATCGCTCTCACTTCGACTCATCGCCGCCGAGGAGGTCGAGCGTAGGCGGATCTCCCGAGAGCTTCACGACGAGACCGGCCAGATCCTCATGGCGATCAAGCTCAACCTCCGTCCGGCATCCGGTCCGCCAGGGGATCCGGTCGTCCCTGATCGGCTGGATGTGGCGAGGTCGCTGATCGATCGCGCGATCGGGCAGGTCCGTACCCTGGCTCATGAACTCCGCCCCTCGCTCCTGGATGACTTCGGGCTGGTCCCGGCCCTCCGATCGCTCGTGAACCGGGCCGGGATCCCGGCCCGGTTCCTCGCCGATCCATCGATCGACCGATGCGACCCCGAGATCGAAACCGCCTGCTATAGGATCGCGCAGGAGGCCCTGAACAATAGCTCGAAGCACGCCCGGGCGACCTCGGTCAAGCTCGAGCTTGCGCTCGAGGATCATCACCTGAAGTTGATCGTCACGGACGACGGAGTCGGATTCGACGTGACCGAGGCGACGAGCCGGGCGGAAGAAGGCTCTAGCCTGGGTATCCTGGGGATGCGTGAGCGGGCCGCGTTGGCGGGCGGGCAACTCTCGATCCGCTCCGAAGCCGCCGCCGGTACTGAGATCATCGCTTCCTTCCCCGGTGGAACCCTACTGGAGAGCCAACCCTCTTCAACCCGTTGACCCTACAACAGGGAACATCAGCCCACCCATAATCGTGACAACCTGCAAAGCCCCGAGAACACCGTCAGGTTTATCCTGAGTGACAGGCCACCGGGTACATCCTAGCTTTCAGGAACGAGCGGATCGTTTTCCCATGGTTGTCAATCGTCCGGTTTGTCCCATCCTGCTTACGGCTGAACAACCCATTTAATTTCACAATTTCACAATAACAAACGAAAATATTCCTTATCACGAATTTCGGACTGGACCGCCGCTCATCGGATATTCGGCCTCGGAGAGGGCTTCCTGGGACACGATGCTGTGTCCCGGGAAACACGATGCTGTGACCCCTCTTCGGGCCGACTCCCACCCAAAGAACCTGCGAAGAGACCGAAGATCGGTCCCCTGTCATCGCGGGCCGGCCTTCCAGTTCGGAGGGCCGACGCGCGGTCGAACTCGCCGAGGCGTGCCGCTTCCCTCGCGACGAGCACGCCCGATTCGATTAAGATCGGCCGATCCTTCTCGACCATCCCGGAGTCCGATCGATGAACCTGAACCGTCGCGAGTTCCTTGGGAGCGCCGCCGCCGCCGGGATGGCGGTCGCCAGTTCGATCGGCGCCGCGGACGACCCGTCGATCCCGCTCCGCTCCTTCGGCAAGACGGGCCTGACCGTCTCGTCGCTCGGCTTCGGCTCGGGGAGTCGGTTCCTGATGTACGAGCGGGAGGACCAGGCCCTCGAAGCCCTATCCCGGGCGATCGACCTGGGGATCACCTACATCGACACGGCACACGCCTACGGAAACGGCAAGAGCGAGGAACGGATCGGCCGGCTGATGCCCGACCGGCGGAAGCAGGTGACCCTGGCCACCAAAATCAACGCCCGGAAGGCCGATGACGCGCGTCGACAGATCGAATTGAGCCTCGAGCGGTTGCAGGTCGACCAGCTCGACGTGCTCCATATCCATGACCTCAAGAGTCCGGCCGACCTCGCCGCGATCGAGGCCCCGGACGGCGTCCTGAAGGTCCTCTACGAGGCACGCGACCAGAAGCTGGCTCGATTCATCGGGATCACCTGCCACGCCGACCCCTCGGCTCTCGCCCTGGCCCTGGAACGTCACGACTTCGACGCCACCCAGATGGCACTCAATGCCGGATTCGCCCGGATGGACGACGCCCCGGGTGGGATGAAAGCCACCCTGATGCCCCGGGGGAATTTCGAGGAGCTGGCCTTGCCCGTGGCCGTCCGCAAGCGGATGGGGGTGATCGCCATGAAGGTGTTCGGACAGGGTCAGATCGTCGACGCCGCGCCGATCGAGAAGCTCCTGACATATTCGCTCTCGCTGCCGGTCAGCCTGGCCAGTTGCGGGATGCCCAGGCCCGAATTCATCGAGCAGAACGCCCGGATCGCTCGGCAATTCCGCCCCATGAGCGTCGAGGATCGTCGGGTCCTGTCCGACTCGATCGCCGCCGCGAAGAAGGTCGCGATGCGGGAGTTCTTCGCCGATCACGAGGATGCCTGATTCCTCGACGACCCGGATCTGGCCGTCCCTCCGGAATCCGACCCCGTCCGAAGAATAGGCGGTCGGGCCTGACCTCCCGTCCCCGGCTCCGTTAGAATCGCGCTTCGAGTCCCGTCCGGGCCTCGGGGCGACGGGCCTCGCGGCCGGGGACGTGGGCCTTGACCTCTCCCGGACCGAAGATGATGACCATGAGACGAATGATCGTCTTCCCCGCGACCGCGCTCGCGCTGGCCGGACTGACCCTTGGCGCCCTCGCCCAGACCAGGGAGAAGCCCAAGATCGGCTACAAGGACACGCCGATGCTCCCCGGCGGCAAGTGGCACGTCCACGACGGCGACCGGCCCCAGCCCCCGATCGTGACCCCGGGGACCCCCAGCACCCAGGAAGCCCCGGGCAAGGCCCCCTCCGACGCGGTCGTCCTCTTCGACGGCAAGGATCTCTCGAAGTGGCAGATCAACGGCAAGGAGCCCGGCTGGAAGGTCGAAGATGGCGCGATGATCGTCCCACCCGGCGGGACCCCCAACGGCGGGACGATCACCTCGAAGGACGAGTTCGGCGACGCCCAGATCCACGTGGAGTTCGCCACCCCGGACCCGCCCAAGGGCACCGACCAGGGCCGGGGCAATAGCGGGGTCCTGATCATGGGCCGCTACGAGGTCCAGGTCCTCGACAGCTTCGAGAACATCACCTACGCCGACGGCGGGGCCTCGGCCGTCTACGGACAGCATCCTCCCCAGGTCAACGCCTCGCTACCCCCCGGCCAGTGGCAGACTTACGACATCTTCTTCACCGCGCCGAAGTTCAAGGAAGACGGGTCGGTCGAGACCCCCGCCTACATCACGGCCCTTCATAACGGGGTCCTGGTCCAGAACCACGTCGAGCTCCTGGGTCCGATGACTTTCCGGGCCCTGGCCAAGTACTCGCCGCACGGCCCCAAGGGTCCGCTCGCGTTCCAGGATCACGGGAACCCGGTGAAATACCGGAACATCTGGGTCCGCGAGATCAAGGCGCCCGAGTGAACAGCCGAGAAATCCGTCGCCTGTCGAACCGTCGAGACTCCGCCTGCCTTCAGCAACCGTCGACCGAGGGCGATGTCCCTCCCCCCCGGCCCTTCTCCCGGGGGGGAGGGGGAGACAATAATACACGCCCACCACAAACAAATTATCGGACTTTCATCCATGAAGCCCTCCCCGGCTCTCCTCGCCTCGACTCTGCTCTGGCTCATTCCGTCGAGCCTGATCGCCCAGGAGGCCAAGCCTCCTCAGGGCGAGGTCACCAAATATACCTTCGCCGATAGCAAGATCTTCCCGGGGACGACCCGCGACTACTGGGTTTACGTCCCGAAGCAATACGACCCCGCCAGGCCGGCGTGCGTCTACGTGAACCAGGACGGGATCCAGTACAAGGCGCCCGAGGTGTTCGATGAGTTGATCGAGAAGAAGGAAATCCCCGTCCTGATCGGCGTCTTCGTCCAGCCGGGTCGGGTCAAGGCGATCTCCGAGAACGCCCTCGATCGGTTCAATCGGAGCTTCGAGTACGACGGGCTCGGCGACGCCTACGCCCGGTTCGTCCTGGAAGAATTGCTGCCTGATGTCGAGACGAAGTCGACCTCCGACGGTCGGGCGATCAAGCTCTCGAAGGAGGGGAATGATCGAGCGATCGCCGGGGCCAGCAGCGGGGCCATCGCCGCCTTCACAGCCGCCTGGGAGCGGCCGGATGCCTTCAGCCGGGTCTTCAGCACGATCGGGACCTATGTCGGGCTCCGGGGCGGCAACGAATACCCGACCCTGATCCGCAAGGTCGAGCCCAAGCCGATCCGGGTCTTCCTCCAGGATGGTTCGAAGGACCTGAACATCTACGGGGGCGACTGGTGGATGGCCAACCAGGAGATGGAGCGGGCCCTGACCTTCGCCGGCTATGAAGTCGACCACGCCTGGGGCGACGAAGGGCACAACGCCGGACCACAGAGCCATGCCACGAAAGTCTTCCCCTCGGCGATCAAGTGGCTCTGGAAAGACTACCCCGCGCCGGTGAAGGCGGGCTCGGGCTCGCAGCAACTCCGCGAGATCGTCATCCCCGGCGAAGGGTGGCAACTCGTCGGCGAGGGGTACAAATTCACCGAAGGGCCGGCCGTGAACGCCAAGGGCGAGGTCTTCTTCAATGACATCCCCGAGAGCAAGACCTGGAAGGTCGGCCTCGACGGCGTAGTCACGCCGTTCCTGAGCGACTCGAAACGGGCCAACGGCCAGATGTTCGGCCCCGACGGCCGCCTCTTCGTGGTCGCGACCGGCCCCCAGCAAGTGATCGCCTACGACGCCCAGTTGAACCCGAAGGTGATCGCCGAGGGGATTCGCGGCAACGACCTGACGGTCCGCCACGATGGAAGCCTCTACGTCACCTTCCCCGGGGGGGTCGGGCCGGATTCGAGCCAGGTCATCTACATCAGCCCGGGCGGCGAGAAGAAAGTAGTCGATACCGGCCTGAGGTATTCCAACGGGGTGGCGGTCTCGCCCGACCAGTCGCTCCTGTACGTGGCCGACGCGCGGAGCCACTGGGTCTACAGCTACCAGATCCAGCCCGATGGTTCGCTCGCCGACAAGCAGAAGTTCTACCGGCTCCACGTCCCCGACACGGCCGAGGACAGCGGGGCCGATGGGATCCGGACCGACCGCGACGGTCGGCTTTACGTCGCCACCCGGATGGGTGTCCAGGTCTGCGACCAGGCCGGGCGGGTCAACGTGATCCTGCCCACGCCCAATGGCAAAGCATCAAACCTCTGCTTCGGCGGCAAGGACTTCGACATCCTCTACGTCACCGCTGGAGACAAGGTCTTCCGGCGCAAGATGAAGGTCCGCGGGGCCAACGCGTTCGAGGCCCCCATCAAGCCCGCCGCCCCCCGGCTCTGATTCATCAAGGATCTCCGGGGCGGATTGGTCCCGCCCCGGTTCCTGTCCCGAACGGGCTCATTTCCCCAGTCGGGCGACGTTGGTCGCCACCGGGATCCGAGCCGTGGAGCTGACGGTGATTGCCGGCTTGAATGTACTCGCGTTGAGGCCCACCTTGAAGGAGGTGGCCTGCCGACCTGCCCCGTTCGAGCCGAGGACGCGAGTGGTCGCGGCGGACAGGTTCGACCGATAGGCCTGGACCTGGGAGGCTAACGCCATCGTCTTCGACAATTTGACCGTCCTGGTCGATCCCACCTGGACCGCATTCGCCCGGTTGGTCGAGAGGGTAGGGAGTGACCGGATGGTGGTCGCCCTGGGGAGCGAAACCGTCGAGGAAGCGGTCGCCAGGGCCTGGACTTTCTGCAGGGAACGGGTCGTGGTCGTCGGGGTCGCCGAGGAAGACTCCGGTGCGGTCGTCTCGACCGGGATCTTCGGGAGTGTCCGGGTCGTGGCCATGACGGCCGATGGGGTCGCGGTGGGGGTCAAGGTCCTCAAGGTGCTCAGGACTACCCGCTCTTCGAGGGTATCCACGACCGGGCGAGACCGGGGCTTGATCCTGGGCATGGCGATCCTCCTTGATCGATCGACCTCCGAAGGATGGCGGACGCCGATCCTCGAAGGATTCTTGACCCGAATAACAGATTGATCGGATCGTCGAACCGTTCCCTGGAGAGAAACCCCCGAAGGCGTGGCATTCCCGATGTACTTCCGGTCCCCTCTCACCGCGATCAAGGAGGGGTTGGGCCCTTGACCGGCCTCCCGGTCTGTCGCAATCTGAGAGGCGAGACGATGCGGATCGGGGGCAGGCCGAGAGGAAACCGAGAATGACCCGTCTGACCTTATCCGTCGCCCTGACTTGCTTCTTCCTGGATGTCTGCACCCTCCTCGCCGACGATCGACCGCCCAACGTCGTCATCATCTTCACCGACGACCAGGGATACGCCGATGTCGGATGCTTCGGGGCCAAGGATTACGCCACGCCCAACCTGGATCGACTGGCCCGAGAGGGGCGGAAGTTCACCAACTTCCACGTCGCCCAGCCGGTCTGCTCGGCCTCGCGAACGGCCCTCCTGACCGGATGCTACCCGAATCGATTGGGCATCCACGGGGCGCTCGGTCCCAAGGCCAGGCACGGGATCTCCGAAGGCGAAACGACCCTCGCGGAAATCGTGAAATCCCGGGGATACGCCACCGGGATGTCGGGCAAGTGGCACCTGGGGCACCTCCCGCAGTTCCTCCCGACCCGCCACGGTTTCGATGAGTATCTGGGCCTTCCCTACTCCAACGACATGTGGCCCCATCATCCCGAGGCCAAGAAGGGGAGCTATCCCACCCTCCCCCTGATCGAAGGGGAAGTGGCGATCGACCCCGATGTGACCCCGGACGATCAGAAACTGCTGACGGCGACCTACACCAAACGGGCGGTCTCGTTCATCGAGCGTCACAAGGATGTCCCGTTCTTCTTCTACCTGGCCCATTCCATGCCGCACGTGCCCCTGGCCGTGGGCGACGGGGTCCCGCGCGTCGATGGCCGGGGGATGTACGGCGACGTGATCGCCGAGATCGACTGGTCGGTCGGCCAGGTCCTCGATGCCTTGAAGGCGAATGACCTGGAAGAGAACACGCTGGTCATCTTCACCAGCGACAACGGCCCCTGGTTGAGCTACGGCAACCACGCCGGCAGCGCGGGGCCGCTCCGCGAGGGCAAGGGGACTTGCTGGGAAGGTGGAGTCCGGGTCCCCTGCCTGATGAGGTGGCCGGGCCGGATCCCCGCCGGGACCGAATCCGACGCGATGCTGATGACCATCGACCTCTTCCCCACGATCGCCCATCTGGTCGGGGCCAGCCTGCCCGATCACGCGATCGACGGCCTGGATGTCTGGCCGATCCTGGCCGGGGAACCGGGCGCCACGAACCCTCACGAGGCTTATCTCTATTATTACGAGCAGAACCAACTCCAGGCCGTGGTCAGCGGCGACGGGCACTGGAAGCTCCAGCTCCCCCACGGATACCGGACCCTGGGGGGTCGGCCCGGCGGCAAGGACGGCGTGCCCGCCAGATATGAACAGCGCAAGATCGAACAGCCCGAGTTGTACGACCTTCAGGCCGATCTGGGAGAGTCGACCGACGTGGCCAAGGAACACCCCGAAGTCGTCGAGAAGCTGCTGGACATCGCCGAGAAGGCCCGCGACGACCTCGGCGACTCGATCGAGAAGCGGACCGGCTCGGGAGTTCGACCACCGGGGCGTGTCGCCGAAAACACCCCTTGAACCTCGACTCGCCGTATTCCCCCCCCGCCCTCCGAGGACCATCGACCCATGACGGACGAGCCGTCGCGAATCCTGATCGTGGGGGCTCACCCCGACGACCCTGACATCAAGGCCGGGGGAACCGCGGCAAAGTGGTCCTCCCTGGGCCATGTCGTCCGGCTGGTTAGCCTGACCGACGGCCGGGGCGGGCACCAGACCGACTACGGGGACAAGATAGCCCAGCGTCGGAAGGAGGAGGCCCGCGAGGCCGCCGCCGTCATCGGGGCGACCTACGACGTCGGCCCCGTCCCCGACGGAGAGCTCGACGACCGGCTGGAGAACCGGCATCGGGTGATCCGGCTGATCCGCGAGTTCCGCCCCGACCTGATCATCACCCACCGATCGAACGACTACCACCCCGACCACCGGTTCGCCGGGCTCCTGGTCCAGGACGCCTCTTATCTGTTGACCGTACCCGCCGTCTGCCCGGAGACTCCCTACCTGGCCAGGAGTCCGGTGATCCTCTACTTTTCCGACGCCTTCAAGAAGCCGTGCCGCTTCGAGCCGCACGTGGTCGTGGACATCGAAGACACCCTCGAAGATCTGGTGGGGATGCTCCACTGCCACCAATCCCAGTTCTACGAGTGGCTCCCCTTCAACGCCGGCAACATGGGCGAGGTCCCCGAGGGGGACGACGCCCGCAAGGCATGGTTGGCCGGGCGGATCCGTTCCCGGATCGCCCCGCTCGCCGATCGGCATCGAGACCTGCTCCTCCGGACCTACGGCCCCGAGGCCGGCGCCAGGGTCCGCTACATCGAGGCCTTCGAGGTCTCGGAGTATGGGGCCCCCCTGGACCTCGAAGCCCGGTCGAAGCTCTTCCCGTTCCTGCCCGCGTCGTCGACGGCAAGCTCTCCATTCGCAAAGAAGGAGTGGGTCGATGTCCCGGATGACAATTAAAGCGGCGTGCCTGGTGATTGGACTGGGGTCGATCCTCGACCGGTCGATGGGGGATGAACCGGGACCGGCCGCGATCCGACCCGGCGGGGTGATCCGCCTCTTCAACGGCAAGGATCTGACGGGACTTCGATCCTGGCTCAAGGACACCGGCAAGGACGACCCTCGACGGGTCTTCCGGGTCGAGGATGGCCTGCTCCACATCTCGGGAGATGGGTTCGGCTACCTCGCCACCGACCGGTCGTACCGCGATTATCGCCTCGTCGTCGAATACCGATGGGGTGAGCGGACCGATGGCGGGAAGTTCGTCCGGAACTCGGGCATCCTCCTACACGCCACCGGCCCCGAAGGAGGCCCCGAAGGGACCTGGAAAGCCTCGGTCGAGTGCCAGCTCGCCCAGGGTTGCGTCGGCGACCTGATCGTGATCCCCGGCGAGGAGCCAGGCCGGGTCAAGCTTACCAGCGATGTCGTGCTCGGACCCGACAACCGACCCCGATGGAAGGAAGGGGGCACCCCTCGGGTCTTCCATGGCGACCGGCAACTCTGGTGGTCGAAGCATGACCCGGATTTTCAAGAGTTCCTCGACACCAGAGGCCGGGACGACGTGGAGAGCCCGAAAGGGGAATGGACCCGGGTGGAATGCCTCTGCGAAGGGGATCGGATCGAGATCCGGGTCAACGGAGTGACGGTCAACAAGGCTTACGAGGTCTCCCCAAGGGCGGGCGAGATCCTCCTGCAAACCGAAGGTTTCGAACTCTTCGTCCGCAAATTCGAGCTGTCCCCATTGAACCATTGAGAGGGGCTCCCATGCGACCATCGACCACCCGTCGGGGATTTCTGGGCACCACCGCCGCCGCCGGGACCCTGGCCCTACTGCCCAGCGTCCACGCCTCGGGAGGCGAGGAGATCCGGGTTGGCCTCATCGGCTGCGGAGGCCGGGGGACCGGCGCGGCCACTCAGGCCCTCGCCGCCGACCCGGCGGCCCGGCTCGTCGCGATGGCCGACGCCTTCGAGGACCGCCTCGAAGAAAGCCTCTCCTTCCTGAGATCCGACGAGAAGGCCGGCCCCAAGGTCGACGTCCGCCCCGACGGCAAGTTCGTCGGTTTCGACGCGTTCGAGAGGCTGATCGCCTCGGGGGTCGACGTCGTCCTGCTCTGCACCCCGCCCCACTTCCGACCCATGCACCTCCGGGCGGCGATCGAGGCGGGCAAGCACGTCTTCGCCGAGAAGCCGGTCGCGGTCGACGCCCCAGGGGTCCGCTCGGTCCTGGAGAGCTGCGCCCTGGCGAAAGCCAGGAAGCTCTCGGTGGTCTCGGGGCTCTGCCTCAGGTCCGACAGCGGATTCCGCGAGACCGTCCGACGAGTTCACGACGGGGCTATCGGCGAGATCGTCACGCTCTTCGCCAACGACTACCGGAGCGGTCGATGGGCCAAGCCCCGCCAGCCCGACTGGTCCGAGATGACCTATCAGATGCGCAACTGGTACAACTTCACCTGGCTCTCGGGCGACTTCAACGTCGAGCAGCATGTCCACCACCTCGACGCCTGCGCCTGGCTGATGAAGGACCGTTACCCCATCCGGGCCATCGGGATGGGCGGCCGCCAGGTGTTGACCGAGCCGGAGTATGGCCAGATCTACGACCATTTCTCGGTCACATACGAATACCCCGACGGAGCCCGGCTGGTCAGCGAGTGCCGACAGCAACCGGGCTGCAAGAACGACATGAGCATCCAGGCACTCGGATCGAAGGGTCGGGTCAACCTCTCGGAACGCAAGAATGGGCTCTGGATCAAGACCCCGGGCGGCGAGTGGATCTACGACGGCCCCAAGAACGAGATGTACCAGACCGAGCACGACGAGATGTTCGCCGGCATCCGCGCGGGCCAACCGGTCAACAACGGGGAATACATGGCCAAGAGCACCCTCCTGGCGATCATGGGGCGGATGGCCGCCTATACGGGGCAGGAAATCACCTGGGAGATGGCCCTGAACTCGGTGGAGGACCTCCGCCCGTCCCGGTACGATTGGGACGCCGCGCCCCCGCCTTCCTCGGTGGCCATCCCCGGCCAGTCCACATTCCAATGAGGTTGCGAAGGGAGGAGTTCGGATGCACCCGACCCGGATCGACAACCTCGATCGAAGGACCTGGCTCAGGGCCGCGGCCTCCGGGATCGCGACCCTGGCCGCCTCGAACCACGCGAGGGCGGCCGAGCCCTCGACGGCAACCCGGTTCCAGATCGCCTGCATGACCCTGCCCTATTCGCGATTCCCGCTCGATCGTGCCCTCTCGGGCATCCGGTCGGCCGGGTTTCGCCATGTCGCCTGGGGCACGAGCCACCAGGAGGGGGCATCGCAAGTGCCGGTCATCGCTCCCGACGCCCCTCCCGATCGCGCGAGGGAACTCGGCCGGAAGTGTCGAGACCTGGGCCTGGACCCCGTATTGATGTTCTCGGGCATCTATCCCGAGGCCCCCGAGGCCCCCATCGTCCTGAAATCCCGGATCCGCCAGGCATCGGCCGCGGGAATCCCTCAGGTCCTCACCTTCGGCCACACCAAGGGGGGCAACCGCAAGCTCTGGATCGAGCGGTTCCGCGAGCTTGGCCCGATCGCCCGCGACCACGGGGTGACGATCGTCGTGAAGCAGCACGGCGGCGAGACCGGCACCGGGGCGGCCTGTGCCTCGATCATTCGCGAGGTCGGCGACGAGGGGGTGATGGTCAACTACGACGCGGGGAATGTGATGGACTACCTCGATGTCGACCCGATCCCCGACATCCAATCGTGTGCCGACGTGGTCCGGAGCTTCTGCATCAAGGACCACCGGAACTTCCCCAGGGACCAGGATTGCGGGCCCGGATTCGGGGTCATCGACCATTACCGACTGCTCCAACCGGTGGCCTTCACCGGGCGGGCGATCCCCCTCTGCTGCGAGAATATCTCCGCCCCCATCCTGCCCGCGCCCGACGACCCGGAGGGTGTCGACGCCCTGGCCCGTCGAGCTCGCGAGTACCTCGAAGTCGTGATCCGGGGCCTCCTGGCCTGATTGTCGCCGAATCCCCCAACCCTTGCCCGGAGTCGTCCCACCGTGTTTCGTCCACTCATCGCACCGCTGATCCTCGCCCTCTCCTCGACCGTCGCCTTCGGCCAGGCGGAGGCCCCGAAGCCGCTCCGCGCCGGGATCATCGGCCTGGACACCTCGCACGTCGTCGCGTTCACCAAGGCGCTCAACGCCGAGAGCCCCAAGCCCGGCCTCGAAGGCGTCCGGGTGGTCGCGGCCTACCCAGGGGGGAGCCCCGACGTGGAGTCCAGCCGGACCCGGATCGAGGGATTCACCCGCCAGCTTCGGGATGAGTTTCATGTCGAGATCGTGGATTCGATCGAGGCGCTCCTGGAAAAGGTGGACGTCGTCCTCCTGGAGAGCGTCGACGGTCGTCCCCACCTGAAGCAGGTCGAGCCGGTCCTGAAGGCCCGCAAGCCGGTCTTCGTCGACAAGCCGGTCGCCGGGTCGCTGGCCGACGCGATCAAGATCTTCAAGCTCGCCGAGCAGTACAAGACCCCCTGCTTCTCCAGCTCGTCGCTGCGTTACACCCCTTCAATCCAGGCACTCCGGGGGGATCCGAAGTTCGGCGAGGTCGAAGGTTGTGCCACGTCCGGCCCCAGCCCGACCGAGGAGCATCATCCCGACCTCTTCTGGTACGGGATCCACGGGGTCGAGACGCTCTTCACCGTGATGGGGACCGGCTGCCTCTCGGTCACGCGCGTCAGCACCGACGGGACCGACCTCGTCGCCGGGATCTGGGAAGGGGGCCGGATCGGGACGTTCCGGGGGATCCGAAAGGGGAAGGCGGAGTACACCGCGCTGGCCTTCGGATCGAAAGACGTGGTCTTCGCCCGGGGGGCCGGCGGGTACGAGCCGCTCCTTGTCGAGGTCTGCCAGTTCTTCCGGACCGGCCAGGCTCCCGTCTCGGCCTCGGAGACCATCGAGATCTTCGCCTTCATGGAGGCGGCCGACGAGAGCAAGCGACGAGGCGGGACCCCCGTGACCCTGGACAGCGTGATCGCGGCGGCCGGCGGCGACGCCTCTCGTTGAAAGATTCCCGGGACCCCGAGGCGGCTGAATTGGGAGGGGAAGCCATGATCCTGATGGGTGGAGTGGTGCTCCTGGTGGCGGTCGCCTGCGGGATCGCGGACGACGAGGCCGAACGGCCCGGCGACCGGATGATCCGGGCCTATCTCGCGAGCGAGGCGAACGAACTCGACTCGCATTTCCTCGAAGGCGTCGAGGATGCCGAGGCTTGGGAAGCGGTCCAGGCCCGATCGCGGGACGAGTATCTCTCGATGCTCGGCCTCTCGCCGATCCCCCCGCGAACGCCCCTGCATGCGACCGTCACGGGCACGGTCGAGGGGGACGGTTTCACGGTCGAGTTGCTCCACTACCAGAGCATGCCCGGGCTCTATGTCACGGCCAATCTCTACCGGCCGTCGAAGGTCGAGCCGGGGGCCAGGCTCCCGGCCGTCCTCTATGTCTGCGGACACTCGGGGATGGGCCGCGACGGGGTGAAGGCGGCATTCCAGTCCCACGGGATCTGGTTCGCACGCCACGGCTATATCTGTCTGGTCGTTGACACGCTCCAGCTCGGGGAAATCCCCGGGATTCACCACGGGACCTACCGCGAAGGCCGATGGTGGTGGCACTCGCGAGGCTATACCCCGGCGGGGGTCGAGTGCTGGAACGGAATCCGGGGGCTCGACTACCTCACCGGTCGCCCCGACGTAGACCCCGATCGCCTGGCCGTGACCGGGATCAGCGGCGGGGGAGCGGCCACCTACTGGATCGCCGCCGCCGACGATCGGATCAAGGTCGCCGTGCCGGTGAGCGGCATGGCCGACCTGCAATCTTACGTGGCCAACAAGGTCGTCGACGGCCATTGCGACTGCATGTTCCTGTACAACTCGTTCCAATGGCCCTGGACCAGGATTGCCGGGCTGATCGCCCCGAGGCCCATGCTGTTCGTGAACAGCGACGACGACGCCATCTTCCCGATGGACGCGAATGAGCGGGTGATCGCCCGGCTGGAGCAACTCTACTCCCTCTTCGGGGCCGGAGACCGGGTCGACGCCGTGGTCAGCGTGGGAGGGCACGACTATCGAAAGGACATCCGACAATCGGCCTATCGATTCCTCAACTCTTATCTGAAAGCCGACCCCAAACCGGTGATGGACAGCGAGGTCGACCTCATCAAGGATCTGCGGAATCGCAAGGGCATCCCAATCGACCCGGCGAAGCTCCGCGTCTTCCCAACCGACGCCGACCTCCCGACCGATCGGCGGAATGGCACCATCGACCGCGACTTCGTCCCGATGGCCCAGGTAGAGCTTCCGACCGTCGGGGAGTACGACGCGTGGAAGGATCGGCTCCTCGGCGACCTCCGCCGCTTGACCTTCCACAGCTTTCCCGATCGGATTCCGCCCGCTCGCCCCATCGAGGGCGGGTCGAAGGATCGAGTCTCGCTGGAGACCGAGGGCGGGATCGTTCTTCCTCTCCAAAGCGTGGCCAAGGCCGAAAAGACCGACGAGGTTCGACGGATCATCCTGGTCGTCTCCGGCAGCGACGAGGGGGACGCGGGCTGGTTCCGGGAATTCCGGCGGGAAGGGGACGCGATCGAACTCCTCCAGCCTCGCGGAATCGGCGCCACTCGCTGGAGCGATCAGAACCCTCCCAACTACGTCCGAAGGGCCCACGCCTTGCTGGGCCGGACGGTGGACGGCGGCCGGGTCCAGGACGTTGCGGCCGTGGCCCGATACCTCCATGCCCTTCATGGCGGGAAGCTTCCCATCGTCGTGGCCGGAGAGGGCTCGGCGGGAGTGATCGCCGCCTATGCGGCCTTGCTCGAACCGGAGATCGGCGAGGTCATCCTGTCTAACCCTCCCGGGTCGCACATGGACCCCGAGGCCCCCGCGTTGCTGAACGTCCTGCGAACCCTGGACATCCCCGAGGCTCTGGGAATGCTGGCCCCTCGGCCGATCCTGATCCGGGGCCAGGCGAGTTTGAAAGATCGAGTCGCGACGATCTATCGCAGTGCTAACGCCGCCAATCGATTCGATGGTCGCTGACCGAGGCCACGTCCCATCCGTCACGGAGATGACTTCGTTGAACTCGCTGAACTATAGGTGAAACTTCATGGACGACCAGGCCGGCCGAGCGTGGGAGGAGGCCAAGCAGCGATTCCCGACGGGGATGCTGGTCACTGGCGTCGTTGTCGAGCATCGGCCGTTTGGTATCTTCGTGGACCTGGCAGACCCGGTAGCTCTGGGGCTGGTCCAGATCGTCGACTTCGTGGACCGGGGAGGCATGACGCCCGAACTCTACCCGCCGATCGGCTCGACGGTCGAGGCCGTGGTGCTCGGACACACGGAAATCCGTAGAAGACAGGTATGGTTGGGGATGAAACCGAGTCAACTCAAGGGGCTTATTGAAGCAGACCGGCATGATTTCGGTGACACGGCTGAAGTATGAACGGCGGTTGACCGTTGCTTCGACGTCCGGACGAATATCGGTGTCTGAACTGTAGCGATTCAGTCCGTATCAATCCGAGGTAACAACCCACTCATGTTCAGCCCACCTTATCGAGCAGCGGTAATTGGCCGGACGGGCCGGGGCGACTATGGCCACGGTCTCGACGTGGCCTTGCGGGATCACCCCAAGATGGAGGTCATTGCCGTTGCCGACGAGGACCCGGCGGGGCGGGCCAAGGCGGCGAAGCGGCTGGGCGTGAGCCGGGATTATGCCGACTACCGGGCGATGCTCGACCGCGAGAAGCCGCAATTCGTCGCAGTGGCCCCTCGATGGCTCGACTGCCATCGGGAGATGATCGTCGACTGCGCCGAGCGTGGCATCCACGTCTTCTCCGAGAAGCCGCTGGCCCCGAGTCTGGCCGATTGCGACGCGATCGTTGAGGCCTGCGAACGGTCGCATGCCAAGCTGGCCATCGCATTCCAGACCCGCTACAGCCCGCGATATGCGCAAGTCCGAGCCCTGATCGCCGACGGAGCCATCGGGGAAGTCCTCGAAATCCGGGGGCGGGGCAAGGAAGATCGGCGAGGGGGTGGCGAGGACCTGATGGTCCTCGGCACGCACATTATGGACCTGGTGAGGGGTCTCCTGGGCGAGGTCCGGTGGTGTTTCGCCCGCGTCACCGAGGGCGGGCGACCAATCACCCGGGGCGATGTCCGGCAGGGTGCCGAGGGGATCGGCCCGCTGTCCGGCGACCGGGTCGATGCGATGTATGGCTTCGTCGACAGCCCGGCCGTCGCCTACTTCGCCACGTCCCGACCGAAGGAGCCGGGCCGTCGATTCGGGATCCAGATTTTGGGCTCGAAGGGGCGAATCGACCTGGGGACGGGCTGGCTCCCCGAGGCCCACCTCCTGGCCGACCCCTCCTGGAGCGGGGCCTCGGGGACCGCCTGGGTCCAGATCACCAGCGACGGGGTCGGGAAGCCCGAGTCGATTGCGAAGAACGACCTGATCGACGGGAACCGGAAGATCGTCGACGACCTGATCCACGCGGTCGAGGCCGACACCCAGCCCCGGGCCAGCGTCTACGACGGCCGGGCCGCCATCGAGATGATCCTGGCCTGCTACGCCTCGCAAGCCCGGGGCGGGCCGGTCACCTTTCCCCTCGGGGATCGCGACCGGCACCCCCTGGAGACCCTGAAATAGACCCTAATCCGTAGGGCAAGGCTCGCCTTGCCTTGTCAGGGGACTCGGCAGGGCGAGCCCTGCCCTACGGGGATATCAACGGATTCAGACCTGATCGGGGATCTCGAAGCCCTTGTGATAATCGCGCCGGAGGAGGGCGACGGCCTCGGCGTCGTGGAGGATCGTCTCGGCCTTCGCGTCGTAGCTCAACGGCCGACCGACCCGATAGGCGATGTTCCCCAGGTGGGCCAGGACGGCGGAGTGGTGCCCTTCCTCGATGTCGGCGTTGGGCCGACCTCCCGACCGGATCCGGTCGAGGAAGTCGCGCCGGTGCGGCTCGTCGGCGAAGGGGCGGGAGGCGGTCGGGATCGGCTTGTTGCCGGCCCCGATGATCTGCCAGCCCGACCGGCCGACGAGGATATACCCCTTGGTCCCGTAGAAGGCGACTCCGTTCTCGTAGCCCTCCTGGACGTAGGGAGACCAGAGCCGCTGCTCGTAGATCAGGATCGCCTTCGACTCGGGGAAGGTGAAGCTGACGACCTGGGTGTCGGGCACCTGCTGGTCGTCGTCGTGGGCCCACTTGCCGCCGACGCAGGAGACCGAGGCGGGGGCAGTCACGCCCAGCCCCCATCGGGCGATGTCGAGGTCGTGAATCCCGTCGTTGCCGATGTCGCCGGTCCCGTAGTCCCAGTTCCAGTGCCAGGTCGAATGGAACCGGTTGGGGTTGAACGCTCGACGCTGCGCGGGGCCTTGCCAGAGGTCGTAATCGACCCCTTTCGGGACTTCCGAGTCGGCCGTGTGACCGATATTGGACCGGAGCTGGCTGTTCCAGGCTTTGGCCATGTGGACCTCGCCCAGCTTGCCGGATCGGACGTATTCAATCATCTCCTGGTAGTGCGGGGCGCTCCGGCTCTGGGTCCCGACCTGCACGACCCGGTCGTACTTCCGGGCCGCCTCCACCATCTTCCGGCCTTCCCACAAGGTCTGCGAGGCCGGCTTCTCGACGTAAACATGCTTGCCGTGCTGACAGGCCCAGACCGTCGCCAACGCGTGCCAGTGGTCCGGCGTGGCGATCACCAGGGCGTCGACGGACGGATCTTCCAGGACCCTCCGGATGTCGGTCGCGGCCTTCGGCTCCGAGGACTGCCGCTCGGCCACCTCGCGGGCGAGCGGGCCGAGCAGGTTCTCGTCGACATCGACGAGGTGGGAGACTCGCGCGTCGGGCATGGCGGCGAAGCCGAGGGCCAGGCCCTTGCCCCGGCCCCGCAAGCCCATGACGGCGAGCTGGATGCGGTTCGCGGGGGCGGAGCTTGCCGAGGACGCGGCGAGGCTCACGATCCCGGCCGCCCCGGCGACGGCCTTCGAGCAATCTCCGAGGAAGGTACGACGTGGCATCTTCGGCGTCATCTCGGCCTCCTGGGTGATGGACATTGAGGGGCCACCGCCGGGGGTCAGCCCGCCGGCACTTCCGAAACTCGTTCGATCCTGGCGGCGCAGAACTTGAACTCGGGGATCTTGCCGAACGGGTCGAGCGCGGGGTTGGTCAGCAGGTTGGCCGCCGCCTCGGCAAAGCAAAATGGCACGAAGATCAGGCCGGGCGGGACGTCGCGATCGGACCGCGCGATCAGCTCGATCGACCCCCGACGGGTCTCGACCCGGAGCAGTTCGCCGGGAGTCACGCCCAGAGCCCGGAGGTCCTGGGGCGACAGCTGGGCGATCGCCTCGGGCTCCAGGGCGTCGAGCATGGTGGCTCGTCGGGTCATCGACCCGGTGTGCCAGTGCTCCAGGAGGCGCCCGGTGGTCAGGATCATCGGATAGCGGTCGTCGGGCATCTCGTCCGGCGGGAGCACGGTCGCGGGCACGAGCTTGCCTCTTCCATCGGGGGTCGGGAAATGGTCGCCGAAGAGAATCTCGTGGCCCGCCTCATCTTCTGAGTCGCAGGGGTAGGTCACGGCCCCTTCCCGCTCCAGGCGCTCCCAGCTGATCCCCCGGAGGGTGGGCATGCAGGACCGGACCTCGGCGAAGATATTGCGGGGGTGCTCGTAGTTCCAGTCGAGGCCGAGGCGACGGGCCAGTTCCTGGATGATCCACCAGTCCTGCCGGGAGTCGCCGGGCGGGTCGAGCGCCTTCCGACCGAGCTGGACCCGGCGATCGGTGTTGGTAAAGGTCCCGTCCTTCTCGGCGAAGGCGGTCGCGGGCAGGATGACGTCGGCAAAGGTGGCGGTCTCGGTCAGGAAGATCTCCTGGACGACCAGGTGATCCAGCGAGGCCAGGGCCTCCCGGGCGTGGCGGAGATCGGGGTCGGACATCGCGGGGTTCTCGCCCATGATGTACATCCCCTTGATCGTCCCCGCCCGCGCCGCGTGCATGATCTCGACGACGGTCAGGCCCGGTTCGGGGTCGAGCGAGACGCCCCAGAGTTTTTCGAATCTCGCCCGGGTCAACGGATCGGTGACGGGGTGATAGTCGGGGTAGACCATCGGGATCAGGCCGACGTCGGAGGCTCCCTGGACGTTGTTCTGACCCCGGAGCGGGTGAAGCCCGGCCCCGGGCCTCCCGACGTGACCGCAGAGCAGCGCCAGGGCAATCAGGCATCGGGCGTTGTCGGTCCCGTGGACATGCTGCGAGATCCCCATCCCCCAGAAGATCAGGGCCGCCCGGGCCCCGGCATAGGTCCGGGCCACCTCGCGGAGGACCGTCGGCTCGATCCCGCAGATCGGCCCCATCAACTCGGGCGTGAATGGCCGGATGTGGGCCCGAAGTGCCTCGATCCCGCTGGTCTGACGCTCGACGTAATCCCGATCGTAAAGCCCTTCCTCGATGATGACGTGGATCAGGGCGTTCAGGAGCGCCACGTCAGTTCCGGGTCGGAAGGCCAGCATCCGCGAGGCATGTCGACGGAGGGCCTGCCCCCGAGGGTCGGCGACGATCAGGTTCGCGCCTCGACGGGCGGCGTTCTTGATGAACGTGGCGGCGACCGGATGATTGACCGTCGGGTTGGCCCCGATGACGATGATCACGTCGGAATTGGCACACTCGGAGAACGGTGCCGTCACCGCGCCCGAGCCGATCGTCTCGATCAGGGCGGCGACCGACGAGGCGTGGCAGAGCCGGGTGCAGTGGTCGACGTTATTGGCCCCGAACCCGGCCCGGACCAGCTTCTGGAAGAGGTAAGCCTCCTCGTTGGAGCCCTTGGCCGAACCGAAACCGGCCAGGGCCCGGCCACCGTCGCGGTCGCGGATCTCCCGAAGTCCCGAAGCGGCAACCTCCAGTGCCTCCTCCCAGGTCGCCGGCCGGAAGTGGGTCCAGGGGTTGTCCGGGTCCACCTGGTCGTCCCAGCGTTTGGGAACGCCCGGCTTGCGGATCAGGGGAGTCGTGAGCCGCTGGCGATGGCCGACGTAATCGAACCCGTAGCGACCCTTGACGCAGAGCCGATTGTGATTGGCCGGGCCATCCCGGCCCTCGACCTGGAGGATCTTGTTCACGCCGATGTGGAATGTGAGCTGGCAGCCGACGCCGCAGTAGGGGCAGAGGCTTTCTACCTGTCGACCGGCCTTGACCGATTTCCTCCCTCGATCGTCCAGGACCGAGGCGGGCATCAGGGCTCCGGTCGGGCAGGCCTGCACGCACTCGCCGCAGGCGACGCAGGTGCTCTGGCCCATCGGGTCGCCGAAGTCGAAGACCACCCGGGCTCCGTGGCCCCGATCGGCCATCCCGATCACGTCGTTGGCCTGGACCTCGCGGCAGGCCCGGACGCAGAGCCCGCACTGGATGCAGGCGTCGAGCTGGACTCCGATCGCCGGATGGCTCCGGTCGGGGGCCGGGGCGGGTCGGCTCGGAAATCGGCTGGTTGTGGCACCCATCCGGTCGGCCCAACGCCAGAACTTCGAATCCGGGTCGTGGGCGGTCTCGCGCGATGGCTGGTCGGCCAGGAGGAGTTCCATGACCATCGACCGGGCCGCGACGGCCCGCTTCGATCCCGTGTCCACTTTCATGCCGGGCATCGGTCGACGGATGCAGGAGGCGGCCAGGGCTCGTTCGCCGGCCACCTCGACCATGCAGGCCCGGCAATTCCCGTCGGGTCGATAGCCGGGCTCGGCCGAGTGGCAGAGATGCGGGATCGCGACCCCTTCGCGGCGAGCGACCTCCCAGATCGTCTCACCCGCCTGGGCGACAACCTCTCGACCATCCATCGAGAAGGCGACGGAGGGACGGCTGGGGTCGCTCATCCCAGATCCTCCGGGAAGTACCGGAGGACCGCCAGCATCGGATTCGGGGCCGCCTGACCGAGCCCGCAGATCGACGCATCCCGCATCACCCCGCCGAGTTCGGCCAGGAGCGACTGATCCCAGTTGGGCTGTTCCATCAGGGCGACCGCCTTCTCGGTCCCGCACCGGCAGGGGGTACACTGGCCGCAGCTCTCGTCCTCGAAGAACCGCATCAGGTTCAGCGCGACATCACGCATGTTGTCGGCCTCGGAGAAGACGACGACCGCCGCCGAGCCGATGAATCCGCCGAGGGGCTCCAGCGTGCCGAAGTCGAGCGGGACATCGCCCATCCGGGCCGGGAAGATCCCGCCCGAGGCGCCCCCGGGCAGGTAGGCCTTGAAGGTGTGCCCCTCCTCCATCCCGCCGCAATACTCGTCGATCAGCTCGCGAACGGTGATCCCGGCCGGGGCGAGCTTCACGCCCGGATCCTTGACCCGCCCGGAGACGGAGAAACTCCGGAGGCCATGCCGCCCGTTGCGGCCCTCGGAGGCGGGCCAGCCCCGGGGACGCTCCAGGATCTCGCGGATCCAGTAGACGGTCTCGACATTGTGGATCAGTGTCGGTCGCCCGAAGAGCCCGACCTGAGTCGGATAGGGCGGCTTGTGCCGGGGATAGCCGCGCTTGCCTTCGATGCTCTCCAGCATCGCGGTTTCCTCGCCGCAGATGTACGCCCCAGCTCCTCGTCTCAGGTGAATCACGGGTGGATCGGAAAGCCCCTGCTCCTTCAGGCGGGCCAGTTCGCGATCCAGGAGGCGGCGAACCTGGGGATACTCATCGCGGAGGTAGATATAGATTTCGTCGGCCTCGACCGCCCATGCGGCGATGAGCATCCCTTCCAGGAATCGGTGGGGATCGGCCTCCAGGTAGACGCGATCCTTGAAGGTCCCCGGCTCCCCCTCGTCGGCGTTAATGGCCATCAGTCGAGGCTTCGGAGCTTGCCGGACCATCTCCCACTTCCGCGCCGAAACGAAGCCGGCACCCCCCAGCCCTCGAAGTCCCGAGGCATCGAGGATGTCGATCACCTCCTCGGGAGTCCGGAGGCCGACTCGGCAGTCGCGGAGGGCCTGGTAACCTCCCCCCGCGAGGTAGTCTTCCAGCGACTTCGAGTCCGGCCAATCGGGCTCGAAGTCCCCCTGCTCGACCACACGGACGACCGAATCGACCGTCGCGTGGTCGACCGGCTTGCGGCCCACGAGGACCGCCGGGGCGTGTTCGCATCGACCCATGCAAGGGGCATGGACCACTCGAGTGGAGGGTTCGAGCCTCGCGGCCAGTCCTTCGCGGAGCCGTCCGGCATCCCTCAGCATGCAGGCGATTCCGTCGCAGGCCCGGACGGTCAAGGGCGGCGGCGGGGACTGACCATCGTCCAACACGTCGAAGTGGGCGTAAAACGTGGCGACCTCGTAGACCACGGCCATCGGCAGGAGCATCTCCTCGGCCAGGGCCGCGAGATGCGCCGGGCTCAGGGCGTGGAAGCGATCCTGGATCAGGTGGAGATGCTCGATGAGCAGGTCGCGACGCCTTGGTCGGTCGCCGAGAAGCTCGCGGATCTCGGCCAGCGCCGAGGGGTCCAGCTGTCGTCCCTTCGGGTGCGACACCGCGCGTCTTCGTCCGGCACCCGGATGGATGCTCCCGAGCGGGGTCTCCGCATCACCTCGCATCGGACGATCGCTCCCGGTTGGCACGACGAGGGACTCGGCCGATCGGCGGCCTTCGTCCCTCGATTCAGTCAACGAATTCGAGCCTCAGTCCGTTCAAGGTATCCAACCCGACCGGGCGCTGCAATGACCCGACGGGCGTGGCGAGGACCCATCCCGGGCTCGGTCGTCCGACTCAAAGCGGCTTTCGACGCTTGACCATTGTGATCTGGTTTCCGATCTCGTTATGCCAGACCTCGTCCATGAACGTGCGGATCAGCAACATCCCGCGTCCCCCGATTCGCATCACGCTCTCGGGGTCGAACGGCTCGTCCAACTTCGAGGTGTCGAATCCGGGGCCCTCGTCCTTGATGGTATAAGCCACGAAGTCGGGGCCGAGATCGCTAGAAATCTCGATCCGACGATCGCTGTAGGGTTCGCGCCCCCTCCGAATCAAGGCCTCGGCGTAGAAGCGCTTCTCGTCTTCCTGCCGGAGGTCGGAGCTGACCTCGAGGTTGCCGTGATAGATCGCATTGGCCATCGCCTCCTGGAGTGCCACGCCCATCCGGGTCCGCTCGTTGGCGTCGAGCAGTCCATACAGATCTTCCTGGAGCATCGCGATCAAGGGGGCGATCAATTCCGCGTCATTCTCCAGGCGGAACGAGGACCGACGAGATTCGAGGGAAGCCAAGAGCTTCTGACGGTGATGGTCCACCGCCGCCATCGACAAGACCGAGTCGAGGGTCGCCAGGAGCTCGCCGGCCAGGGCTTTCTTCGGGACGTAGTTGGTCGCCCCGGCTCGGAGTGCCTGGACCGCGATCTCTTCGCTGCCGAACGCCGTCATCAGGATCACGGGGGTGCCGGGGGAGATCCGGTGGACCTCCTCGACCAGTTCCAGGCCGCTCATGCCGGGCATCTGGAGGTCGGTGATGATCACGTCCGGCCGTTCCTTCGCGATCAGAATCAGGGCCTCGTGGCCGTCGCTGGCCGTGATGACGCGGAGGCCTCCACGCCTGGCGACGATTGAGGAGGCGAGTCGTCGATCGACCGGGGAGTCATCCACGATCAGGATCTTCGGCCCGGCCGGGGTCGGGATCGTGGTCGATATCGGGATAATGCCCGCATCCGCCAGGGAATCGGGAAGGTTGTCAAGCTTCGGCATGGATCGCCCCTCGGCGTGAGTTCACGATTGAGAGTCGCCAGGGAGGAATCGCGGGAGCCAGGTCGCCCAGGGCCTCGAAGAACTGATCCAGGGCCCGGACCAAAGCAGAGACCTCGGGTCCTGCGGAGCGGCACGATGTGGTTTTGCCTGCTTCCTCGAGTCGTCGCGCAGCGGCGACGATCCCATTTGCGGCGAAATGCCCGGCTGTCCCCCTCAGCATATGGGCCGCCTGCCGCAAGGCCGAAGGGTTATCGGCCTCGATCGCCGACTCGATCTTGTCCAGGAGCTTGGGGCATTCCTCGAGGAAAAGATGGAGGATCTCGCGGAAGAGTTCCTCGTCGCCCCCCATGGATTCCAGCGCGGAGGCCAGGTCGAAGGCATTCGACGTCCGGAACTCCGGCAAGTCCTTCGAGGATGGCTCGCTCACCGGAGCCCGGCCCAGCAGCCCGTCGATCGCCTCGAAGAGCAACTCGGATCGGACGGGCTTGGAGACGTAAGCGTCGAAGCCCGAGGCCAGGCATCGGTCGCTATCGCCTTTCATGGCGTGGGCCGTCAGGGCGATGATCGGCACGTGCTCCACCCCGGACTCCTCATCCTTGCGGATCGCGGCGACCGTCTCGAACCCATCCATCTCGGGCATCTGGATGTCCATCAGAACGAGGTCGAACTGTTCTCGATTTCGGGCCTCCAGGGCCTGTCGACCGTCGGAGGTCACGGTGACGCGATGCCCACGCTTGATCAGCATGTTCGTCACGACCTGCTGGTTGATGCGATTATCCTCGGCCAGCAAGATCGAGTACGTATGCGAGGGCGCGGTACGACCGTACTCCAGGGAGTCCGGTTCGCTGATCGCCTTCGACTCCCGCGGCTCGAGGATGTTCGAGATGACCTCGAAAAGCTCGGACTGCCGGATTGGCTTGATCAGCCGGGCGGTGATCCCTCGCGACTGACACTCCGTCGGGCTCACCACCTCATCATTGGAGGTGATCATGACGACGACCGGCCCGACCAGGCCCTGGTCGCCGGCCATCTCCCGGACCACCTCATAGCCGTCCATCTCGGGCATCATCCCGTCGAGCAGGACGATCCGGAAGGGTCGGCCCTCGGCGCGGGCGGCCCTGAACATCTCCAGTGCCGCTCGACCGCCATCGACCGTGGTGGGCAATGCGCCCCAATTCTCCAGGATTTCCTTGAGGATCTGGCGGTTGGTCTGATTGTCGTCGACGACCAGGATCGGGACCCCGTGCAGGAGCTTCGGGTCACGCCGATCTTGGCCGGGCGACTCGGGCTGGAGTTTGAGCCGGGCTTCGAAGGTGAACGTGCTGCCCCGGCCCGGCCGACTCTCGACCGAGAACTTGCCTCCCATCAGTTCCACGAGCTTCTGCGAGATCGTCAGGCCCAGTCCCGTACCGCCGTACTTCCGGGTGGTCGAGCCGTCGGCCTGCTCGAACGGCTCGAAGATGGCCCGCAGCTTCTCGGGAGAGATTCCGATCCCGCTGTCGCGCACGGACAGGCGGATCGTCAACTCGCCCTCCACATCGGCCACCCCCGCCCGATCGACGGAGACGGCCACCTCTCCCCGTTCGGTGAACTTGATCGCATTGCCGACCAGGTTGACCAGCACCTGCCGGAGTCTCCCGGCGTCGCCGATCACGAAGTCGGGGACCTCCGGCGCCACCCTCCCGGACAGATCCAGCCCCTTGACGTGGGCCCGGAGCGCCAGGACCCTCAATGTCTCCTCCACGCAATCGCGGAGTCGAAACGGCACGGGATCGAGATCGAGCTTGCCGGCCTCGATCTTGGAAAAGTCGAGGATGTCATTGATCAGGCAAAGCAGCGCCTCGGACGAGTCCTTGACCACGAGAAGATAGTCACGCTGCTGGGCAGACAGCTGGGTATCCAGGGCCAACTCGGTCATGCCGATGATGCCATTCATCGGTGTCCGGATCTCGTGGCTCATGTTGGCCAGGAATTCCCCCTTGGCCCGGCTGGCGGCCTCGGCGGCCTCGCGGGCGAGCGTCATCGCCTCCATCGCTCGGGTCTGGGCGTCGACGTCTCCATGGATACCGAACCACTCGGCCACCGCCCCGGAATCGTCGGCGATCGGCACTCCCCGACCCTGCATGTGACGATATTCGCCGTCGTGACGACGGACCCGATGTTCCACCTGGTAAAGACACCGATTAGCAACGGCCTCCGACCAGGCGCATGCCGTCCTGGCCCGGTCGTCGGGATGGACGGCGTCGAGCCAGCCCCAGCCCTTGAGCTGCTCGAAGGTCTGCCCGGTAAAGCCGCTCCATCCCGGTTGATCGAATTCGAACTCGCCCGAGGTCGGGGTATTCCAGACGATGGCGCTGGTGGCCTCGATCAAGGTCCGATATCGCAGCTCACCCCGCCGGAGCTCCCCGGTCCGCTTCAGGACCGTGGCCTCCACCCGCTCCCGCGTCGCCTCCAGTTCGGCCCGATTCCTCGCCACCTCCTGCATCTCGGCGACGGAGCGGAAGCACGACCAGATCAGGAAGACGTCTTCGAACACGACCCAGCCCAAGTGCTCGACCCATCGCCAAGGACTGACCAACGAGACGCCGAAGACGGAGCGGGGCCAGTATGAGCCCCTCAGGAAATGATCGAGCCCCGTGACGGCAGAGGCCACGATCAGGACCTTCCAGTCCCGATAGAATGCCAGGAGGGCCAGCGATCCGAAGACGTGAAAATGCGTCTCGATCCTCCCGCCCGTCAGGTGGATCAGCAGCGACCCGATCAGCATCTGGGCGGCCGCCACGAGATAGCAGGCCGAGCCATGGACGCCCCTCAGGAGGATCAGGATCACCGGAAATACGATGAGCCCGCCGAGGAATAGGGCCGTCCAGACGTGGGCGTGGACACGGCTCTCGGACCCTTCCCAGGTGAGCGGAGAGACCCACAAGGCCACGCCTACAGCCATCAACCACTGGGCGAAAAGGAGCCCGGCAAAAAATCGATCGGTCCACTTGTTGATTCGTTGAACCTGGGCAGTGAATAGCTCGCGGGTCCTTTCCCCGAATTCGATATCCTGCTCCCGTTCGTTCATCGCCGCTCCCCCCCACGCGACGGCCGGTTGATGACGCAACCGAAAACGGCGGACTTGCCTCGCGTCGGATCGCTACCGGTCAAAACGGCGGCCAGAGCCTCCGCCCCTTCCGAGGGACCTCCGTGACCCCTCCCCGCAGTCAAGCCTCCGAAAAACCGGAGGTTGCCCAGCTCATCGTATGCTGCCACCGCCCCCGAGGTTGTCAGCCCGAACCGTCCCGCCTCACGTCCCCCCGGATCATCGACTCGAATCACCCCCGCCAGCCCGTCCGCCGATCCAGGGATCGCACTTCCTCCCCAGCCCTCGACGGATCCCTCCGGGCGGAACACCAATAGTCTCAGCGAAGCTCGATCCGGGAATCTCCGGACAAGCTCCGCGAGCTGGTCGAGACTGACCTGCGTGCAAGGGCACCTCGGATGGACGGCCATGACCACATTGGGACGATCCGAGACGAAGCCCAGGGTCGCCCCTTCGGGCCAGTCCGAGGACGCCCGGCCCATGACGCCCGGAGTGAACTCGTAGGCTTCGATCGCGAAAAAACCCGCGGCAGCCGTCGCCGACCAGGCGATGACCACGAGTAGCCCGACCCGTCTCCCAACCGAAACCCGGTGGAGAAACATCATGATAGTGGGGATCCTTCGGCCATTGAGGAACACCGATCGTTCCGGTTGCGCCCGACTCACCGCTTCGTGATCGGGCCTTCCTTGAAACCAAATCATGTCGATATCAATATCGACGCGAACTCATCGGCCCAATCCGGACGCGATCGGGGCAATCCTGCATCTCGCGAATCAGTCGAGGTCGATTCGGGCGATTGGCCCGAGACTCGCCGACTTCCCGCCGACCATCTCTTTTTTAATATAGAACTTGAGAACCCATAACGTGATCAGAAGAAGCCAGATTCCTGGCTCTTTGAAGGACGTTGGCCGCAATCCATCAAGCCACGGATCATGTCGCCCATTCGATGATGGGATTGGGTCGAGCCAAGAAATGAGGGGCGACTTGGCGAAGCCTGCGCGGGGCTTGGCCTTGCGAGCGTCCCGCCCCAGGTCGAGGTGCCTGAGAGGGTTGCGGTCAGAGGCTCGGCCCCGTCCATCCCCCGATTTCCATGCTCAGGGGACCGGCCGATTGAGCTTGAGGAGGAGCCGCTCGGCGCGGAATGCGATCTCGACATCCTGATCTTTCAGGGCATCTTCGAGCGAGGGGACCGACACCGGCCCCAGTTCGAGGAGCCGGGCCTCGGCGGACTCGCGGATCTTGTAGGAATCGTCCCCGAGCTGCTTGACGAGAATCTTGGCCCGGTCCTGGAGTCGCGGGTCGATGCCGTGGACCACCAGGAGGGCCGAGCGGACCATCTTCTCGGGCGGCGGGAAGACGTCGAGCAGGGTCACGTCGTCGATCGCCTCCCGCGTAAAGTGTGCCAGGACCACGAGTTCGCCCGGCTCGAAGAGAGCACCTGCATATTCATCGAGGAGGGCCCGTGCCGCCTCGTCCCGGAGCCCCTGCCCTTTCAGCCGTCGGGTCAGAGAATCCCAAGTGGCCTCGCGGTATGAGGGGTCATCCCCCTTCCGGGCCGGGGCCATCAGGAGCTTCACGGGAGGCCCTTCGATCACCTTTCCCGACTTCCCGGCGTCCTCGGCAAGCCGGGCGGCGGTGGTGATGAAGAGCTTGCCCGAATCCGTGACGCGATAACTCAACCCAACCCCGCCCAGGAGTTCCGCCAGCGCGTCGCGGGCCGCGATGTTGTTCGCGTTCATGTTCGAGGGCTGGGTCAGGTTGATATCGGCCTTGGCGATCGTCTTGTCGTCCAGGTCGTAGCCGACCCGCACCTGGCCGGTGATGAAGTCGAGGATTTCCTTCCGAGGTGCCTGGGTGACCGTGACGGTGATCGGGCGGTTGAGCTGCTGGTCGACCTGGGCCTTGACGTTCGCATCTCCCTCGGGGGGGATCGGGGCGGGCTCGTCGTCCTTCTTCGGATCGGGCTCCTGGAAGACGGCCTCGGCCTTCTCCGCGTCGGTCGCCTTCGGCTTCTCGGGTTCCTTCTCCTTCTCGGGCGCGGCGGCGGGAAGCTCGTCGAGCCAGCCAACCCGGAAGCCATCGTCGGTCGGGGCGATCACGGCCACGTCGAGGAGCCTGCGGGATGTCAGGTTCTGGATCGTATACTCGTCGGGCCCACCCCGGAGCTTGACCGGGATCGGCATCGCCAGTTCGGTGTCGTAGGCGATGAACCGCTCGAACTGCGACTCGTGCTTGAGGACCAGCGCGGGCTTCCGGTCTCGGAGGCCCGAGAGCCAGTGAGTCTCCGTCAGGTAGCTCGGCGAGATGTCGGCCGGAGGGGCGTCGAGCAGGTCGGACTTGAACCACTGGAGCCGCCCGCCCCGCTCGACGCTCGGGGGCCAGTGGGCCATGAATGCCCCCTTCTTCACGCGGACCTCCACGTCGATGTCCTTGCCGGGCTGGCCGAAGAACTGGACCAGCGAGATTGGGGCGATCGGGAACTTGCCTTCCAACTCCTTCCCATCGAACTTGGGACGGCTCGTGCCGACACTCCCCGGCATCGCGTTCCGGTAGACTCGCGAGGCGTTGAAGGTCGGCTGGGCCGGATTGCCGACCCAGACCGACCACTCGTGGACCTCGACCGGCGTCTGGGCCTTGTCGTCGGCCTCGGACCGGGCGACGGCCCCGCAAAGGAGGATCGGGATCGACAGCCAGGATGGAAGGACTTTACTGATGCGCATGCGTCGGGTGGCTCCCCGCCGGGGTCGAGACTCGTTCACTTTCGATAAAGCCGGGCATTGGCCCAGATCACGCGATCGCCGGTATCCTGCCCCTGGCCGAAGTCGACCAGGAGTCGCAGCTGCTGGGCTCCCGCCAGTGGGAGCTTGAGGGGCACCGGCGGGGCGTCGGCCCGGAGGTCGGGATTGGCGTAGATCTCCTTGCCATCGGCGAAGACCCGGCACTCGACCCGGCCTTTCCCCCGCGACGCCTCGTCGAAACCGACCAGTGCCTCGAAGGTGTCATACTTACCATCGAGGTCGTAGGTCAGGCTCGATCGCGAGTGGACCGACACACCCCGATCGAATGTCCGACCGTCCATCCGGAGCGGATCGCCCAGCAGGCCGATGTCGCGTCTCCAGGAGTAGGTCCGGCCGAAGAAGGGAACCTCCTCGACCTTGGCCGGGGCGAGGTCCGAGAGATAGGTGACCCGCCCACCTCGCGAGCGAACCCCCTGGATCTCCGCGGCCGGCAAGCTGACCTCCTGCCCCCAGGGGGTCTCAACCTTCCAGGAAGTCGCGTCGAGGCCCTTCCAGCGCCCGGACACGGCGACCCCGCCGGGCAGGGTGAATGTCGACCTCAGCTCGTCGGGTTGGTCGGGCTCGGGCCGGTCGGCCATCACCAGCCCCTCGGCCAGTTCGATCGGAAGTTTCCGGGTCTTGCCTTGATAACGGAACAGAAATCGATCCCCTTCCATCCCTTCCAGGACCCCGGCGATGGCGACGACCTCGCCATCTTTGGTCCGCGCCAGGAGGAGGTCCTCCGTTCCTCGGGACTTCAGCCTCCGACCGAACGACTCCGGCGTTTCCTTGGGTTCGACCTGGGCCAGGCGGAAACCGACGACCCGAACGAGGGGCACGTTGAGCTTTCCACCCCAGGGGGTTGCGATTTCAATCGCATCCTCGGTCAGGCCCGCCAGCTTGCCGAAAAGTTTCTCGTCCCCCGCGACATAGACCCAGACATCGGGGTTCGGGTTTTTCGGGGCCTTGGGGTCGACCGCCAGATGGGGGTCGGTGTGCTTGTCGGACTTGACCGTGGCGTTGGCCGACTGGCCGTCCTGGTAAACGACGGCCACGGTAAAATCTTTTTCGAAGACATCGCCGTTGGGCGGTTCGAGGAAAAGGGTGGCCCAGCCCTCGGTCCCCGACCTGCGGACGACCAGCGGCCAGGCTTGCGAACCCGTGGTATCGATTTGCCAGGTCGTCGCCCCCTTGTCGGTCTGGCAGTTCACCGTGACCTGCTGGATCGGCGAATTTCGGAGTCCGGAAAGGGAGAGTTGCAGGTCTCGGACACCGTTCGGCTTGGGCTCGACCTTGGGGGCCACCGCCACGACGGCCGCCGTGCCCGGTGGCGGGGCCGCTGGCCCGTCGACCGCGCCGGGCTTCTTGGTCTCATCCGCCTTCACCTCGGCCTTCTCGATGACCACGGCGGCCTTGGCCTGGACCTTCCCGACGACCTGGGCGGCCTTGACCTCGGCCTTCCCGGCCGGAGCGTCCGGCTTGACCTCGACCTTGGTCGCCGTCGCTTCCTTCTTGACCTCGGCCTTGGGAGCGGCTTCGACCTTCTTGGGCTCTTCCTTGCTCCCCTCGGCCTTGGGAGCGGCTTCGTCCTTCTTGGGTTCGTCTTTCTTCGAGGAGGGGTGTAGTGTGGTGTAGTCGTAGTCCGACTGGCCCTCGAATCGGGCGGTCATCGCGGGCGTCCGCTCGAACCGGATGCTCTCGATTTCATCGAGCGGGATCTTGGCCTTGGGTGCCGCTGGCGTCGCCGGGGTCGGTGTGGCCTCGGCCGGAGTCGGGCTCGACGGCTGGGCGGGCATGACGGCCGGGGCGTTCGGCGGCGGTTCCGCGACGGCGACGTTGGCCGGAACGGCCGGGACTGCCGGGACCAATCGCTGCATCACGACGACGTTCGCACCTCCGGCCCGGGCCACAGCGATCGCTCCGACCACCCCATTGGCCGGGACTGCGACCGTTTGCGAAGCGGCTGCCGTAGGATTGTCCGGGGAAGCGTTGGGCGCGGTCGCGGATGGGCCGCCCACGAGCAGGTTATCATCCTCGATCGCGGTCGGCTCGCCGTAGACGACGGCATCTCGGACCGTCCGGATTGCGGTCCCCAAACCGGTCAACCTGTCGGCGCGGACGGTGAGGTTCCGAAGCACGACGTCGACGGGCTCGGCCCCGTTGCGGTTCGAGGCGAATAGTTTCACCCCGGCGATGTCGTTCGGCCCGATGTAGACCTGGCCGAGGTAGCGGGTCCGCCCCGAGTCTACGTCGACCGACCGGAGCCGGACGTTGTTGCCCTCCCGCTGGAGCACCATCCGGACCGCATCGCCCGAGGCCGGGAACGTCCGCCGGGGTGGCTTGGGAGGCTGGCCCGGCTGCCCATTGGCCATGACCATCATCTGCATCTGCATCTGCTGCATCTGGGGCTGGGTCGGGTCGACCAGCCCCTTGTCGACGGGCCGATAGACCTCCTGGCCGTTGGTCTCTCGGACCCGGAGGAGGGTCAGATCGGGCTGGTTGAGATCCTGGAAGGCGATCGACAGGCCGATCGCCGCCCCGTCTTCCTGGGCGGGCTTGGGAAGCTTGCCGATCGAGAATTCGGCCGTGATCGTGAAGTTGCCGCCGATCCGGAGCGCCTGGGGCGTCTTCCAGCCCGATTCCTCCTGCCCAGCGGCCAGGGAAATCCGGAGGCCGCCGTCTTCCCGCTTGAGCGCCTTCTTGTCTCCGTAGCTCTCGGCATCGAGCGTCGGTTGGTCGAGGTGCGCGGCGTCGAGCGGGCGCGAGTAGTCCTCGACGAAGGTGCCGAGGAGGCCGGAGATCAGGAGGGCCATCAATTGCATCGCTATTCCTCGACCGACTCGTTGACGGGCCATCGGAGGTCGAGGCCCGGACCGATCCTGGGGGTCCGGGCCTCGGGTTCGATCGTCGGTCAGGGCTTCTCGGCCGCGGGCGTCTCGACCGGAACCTTGGCGTTCTCGCCGCCGATCGGGACCGTCTTCTCCTCGGCCAGTCGGCGATAGTAGCGCTCCAGGACGGTCCGATATTCGGGCGGGAAGCCTTCGGACATCGACTGGAGGATCCGGTCGCGTTCGCGCTCGGACAGCTTGGCCCAGTCCTTGGCGCTCTCGCCGGGGTTGTCCAGGGTCCCGATCCCGCCGGTCCCGCTGGAGATATTCGAGGCCTGGGCCGGGCGACTGGGGTTGTTCTTCTTCCGGCCGTTCTTACAGCCCTGGCATTCCTTCTCCAGCAACGCGATCCACTCGTCGAGATCGCGAACGATCGTCTCCTGTTGTTCCTGGACCGGCTTGCCGGTCTCGGCCTTGGAGAGGTCTCCGGCCACGTTGGTCATCTTCGAGGTGATCGTGGTCATCGGCGCCGGCGACTGGGCCGCGGCCGAAGCTCCGAGCAGGCACGACAGCGAGGCCGTCGCGACGAATCCGCGCAGGTTCCTGGTCATGGGCATCTCCGATCGGTTAAAGGACAGTTGTCGATGATACCACATTCTGCCGCGCCACGGCTCAGGGATCGAGCCGGAACGGGTCGGGGACGGCTTCGAGATCCTGGGGGGGCTCCAGTTTCTCGGCGATCTTCGAGAGGGAGTCGTGGATCTCATCCTGGCCCGACTTCAGCGTCTCGATCTCTCGACGGAGGGCCGGGGGGAGGACCGTGGCGTCGGGTCGGTTCTGGTCGAGCTGTACGGTGTCGTCGTCGAGCCGGACCTGGAGGAGTCGGATCATCTTGAGTTCGGCGATCAGCCGATTCAGCTCGCGTTCGCGGGCTCCCAGCTCGGAGGGGAGCGGAGTCCCGGGGGCCGGCGGGGTGGTGGGCGGTAGTCGTCTCATGGCCTCCAGGAGCCCCAGGAGGTCCTGCTCCACTCGTTTCTCCTGGTCGATCGTCCGGGGCGAGGCGTCCCCTTCCTTGAGCCAGCCCTGGATGGACCGCATCTGTCGCGAGATGACGCGAAGGGCGGTCGGCAGGGCGATCCCGAATTCGGTCTCCTCGGTCAGTGCCACCAGTTCGTCGGCCCGATCGGCCAGCTCGGCTTCCATCGGAGACTGGCCCGCCACGAGGATGAACGCCGCTCGGGATTTCTGGGCGATCCGGGGAGCCTGCCCCTCGGTGGTTTCGCGGATCGTGGTCTGGGTCTCGTGCATCTCGGTCAGGTCGGCGATGATCCGGGTCGCGAGCTCGGATCGAAGCTCGACGAGGAGCCCTTCCAGCGACTTCCCGAGGTCGCCCCGGGCCTTCTCCAGATGCTTGAGCGCGGCCAGCTGGTCCTCGGCGGCGGGCTTGGCCTTGGTCTTGGCCAGGTCCCCCACGGCCGATTCCATCGGCGCACTCGCCCGGATCAGGTCTTTCTGGAGGGCGATCCCGGTATCCCCCAGCCGTGCCGAGACCTCGGCGAGCTTGTCGGTCGCCTGCCGATTCCTGGCCTGATCCTGCTCGAACCGGCGGAATTCCTCGTCGGCGATGGCCTTCTCGGCCTCGGCGGTCCGCTCCTTGAGCCGATCCAGCTCCTTACGAAAGAGGTCGAGGGCCTCCCCTTCGGGCTCGATGGCGGCGTCGGAGTCGGCCGTCCCCAAGTGGGTGACCGCATCGGCCAGGTGGGGGTCGGCCCGCTTCAGGTGGGGCGGATCCAGCCCGGCGAAGGCGGGGGATTCGGCCAACCCGGCCGCGGTCGCCTGGATCTCGGCCTCGCGATCGTGCCCCGCCTGCCTCGCGGCCTTCTTCGCCTCGTCCCCATCCGCCTGGGCGACCTCTTTGGTCTCACGGATCAGGTCTCCCTGGGACTGGACCAGCTTCTCCAGCGCGGGCAGGCTCTCCCGGAACTTCTCCAGGTCGGCCTGATTCTGGTCGGCGTTCCGGGACCAGGCCAACTCTCGCTTTTCTTCCTTGATGATCCGGTCGATCTGCGCGATGGCCTCGCGCATCTGGCGGAGCCGTGCGAGCTTCATCTGGAAGTCGAGATCCTCGGCCAGGAGGAGATTCCGGAGGTGGCCGAGCTTGGCCAGGAGCTCGCGGACCTCGGTCTCGGCCTTGGCGAGCTGCGCATCCTTCAGCAGGGTATGCGTCTGCTTCATCTGGTTGAGGATCAGCTCCTCGCGCGAGAACTTGAGCGCCAGGCCCAATCGCGAGGCGTTCTCCGGCTCCAGGCTCCGGAGTGCCTCGGAGAGCCGGAACATCCGCTCTTCCAGCTCGGTCATCTGGGCGGCGGCGTTCTCCTGCGTGAAGCCGATCGAGTCGCGATCGACCGCCCCTCCGGCCGGAGGTTGGGCGGGATCGGCCGGCTTGCCGGGCTCGACCGGCTTCTTCTCGCCCGACTTCGGTGCTTCGTCGAACACGTCGGCGGCCTTCTCGGTCGGCTTCTTTTCATCCGCCTTTTTCTCTTCCGCCTTGGGTTCCTCGTCGAAGAGATCGGCGGCCTTCTCGGCCGGCTTGTCCTGGGCCAGGGCCTCGCGGGTTGCCGAGGGGCCGACGAGAGCCAGGAAGAGGACGAGGCTCCCGAGCCCGGTCGGGACGCAAGATCGGAGCCACCGCGAGGGATGCCGGTCAGGGCTTCTCATCGAAAACCTCCCGGGCGCGCGATTCTCGCGCACCTTCCGTGGCCTTGAGGACTTTCTGCTGCATCTTGATGACCTCGGCGACCTGGTTCACCACGTCGACGAAGCTTTCCCACTGGGACATCTGGTCGAGGATCTGTTTCATCTGGGCGACGACCTCGCCGTGGAGCTTCCGGGCGGCCTCGCGACTCTCCTCGGAGGCCGAGGCCGTCGCCCCGAGCGTCTGCAAGGCCGACCGCAGCTGGTTCATCGGGCCGGCCGTCAGCGCCTTGATCGGGTCGATCACGCCATCCTGGAGGAGCCGGTGCGACTTGGCCGTGCCGATCTGGTTTAGCTTCATTTCCTGGAGGGTGTCGCCGATCCGGCCGGCGATCTGGTCGAGCTGCCGGGCCACCGCCTGCTCGGCCCTCATCACGCGGTTGATGTCCTCGCTCGACGCCTGGCTGGCCAGGATCGGGGTCTGCTTCTCGGCCGATTCCAGGGCGGCCACGAATTTGGCACGCTCGGCCCGCTGGCGGATCAGCAGCTCGTAAAAGAGTTCGTCGGGTGAGACGACCTGGAGCTGGATCACGCCCGATCGCCCGGTCTGGACGCCTCGAGGGTTGTGGTCGTCGGCCTCGCCCACGAGCCGGAGGATGGTCCCGACGCTGGGCTGATCCACCTGCAGGACCACGTCGTGCCGGGTCACGTGGTCGAGTTCCGGCCGGGCCTTGTCATAAGTGAACGGGAAGTTAACGACCTCGGACCTGGTTTTCGACTCGGGCTTGTCGTCGGTCCCGACGTTGGCCGTCCGATCGATCTTGAGCCGGAGTGCGGCCAGGCCGATGTCGTCGGTCGCGCCGAGGGTCAGCGGGATCGTCGCGACCGGGGTCACTCGGGCCCCGACCCCGGCGGCCCGCAAGGTCACCCGGGGCTCTCGGTCCTTGAGCAGGCCGATCGAGAAGAACGCGGGCTTCGATCCCAGGCCGGTCTTTCCCGAGGTCAGGAGGACCTCCAGGGTCGTGGCCTCGCGGAGCGTCCATTTCGCGGCGAAGGTCCGATCGTCGAGCCGGTCGAGGTCCGGAGTCTTGCCGGGGTGGACGTTCAGCTTCGTCTCGGTCAGGGGCTCGGTCCCCACCAGGGTCATCTCGACCTCGGTGTCGGGGAAGAAGAGGAGGTGCTGGCGAGGATCGGCGATCTCGCGGAATCCCTGCTCGGCCGAGCCCGGCTCCTTGACCCGCAGCTTGACCCCGGCGAGCGAGGGGCGATCAACCCGGTCGACCGGGATCGGCCCGAGCCAGTCATCCCCCCCGACCAGCTCGAACGTCGAGGACGTGGACGAGGGGGGGAGATCGTGGCGGAACCGACCCGGGCCGGTCGAGACCATCACCGCATCGCGGACCTTCCCCTCGGCCGTCCGCTCGCGGATCGTGACCGTCGACGGGGGCTTCGGCCCCTCGGGCTTTCGGCCCAGGGTGAGCGACTCGCCCCGACCGCCGAGCGACCACATACCCCCCTCCTCCCGGACGATCGGTAGGTCCGACCGGACTTCGAGCGCGAACCGCTCGTCGCGGGGGACCAGGAGATGCCCTTCGGAATCGAGGCCCATCACGGTCAGATAAGTCTGCTGCGGCCAGCGCTCGTTCGAACCCAGGAGCCATCGGGCGAAGCTCAGCCGAGCGGCCTGGGGGCTAATTGTCGCGAAGAGGATCGGGATCAGGAGGCCAACCCCGAGGATCGCCGCCTGGGTCGCGGTCCGCTTCCGGTTCCAGAGCGACCGCCAGTCCGAAGCGGCCAGCGCCTCGGACGCCTGGCGGACGGCCAGGCGGACCATCGCGGGCGAGGCCGCCGCCGAGGACTGGTCGAGCAGGTCGGGAAGCTGGAGGACGTCGGCGATCCGCTGACCGGTCCCGGGCCGGTGCCGGTCGAGGATCATGGCCATCGAAAGGTCGTCGAGACGAGCCGCTCGCCACTTCCGGATCGCCCGGGCGATGACGAAGGCCAGGGCCGCCCCCAGGCTGATGGTGACCAGGGCCAATCGTGACGGGAGCCCGAGGCGGAGCCACCAGTCCAGGAGGATCAGGAGAGCGGCGGTCGCCACCAGGATCGTCGCCGAGTCGACCGCCAGTTCCAGGGCCAGTTGCAACCGGAGCCGTCGTCGAAGGCGCGCAAGCTGATCCCGGAGAGCACGTTGCTCGTCGAGGATCGAGGCCGAGTTCGGCGAGTCGGTCGCGATCGTCACGGTACAGGCCCCAAGGGTCGAAGGTCGGCTCAACTCAAAGTGACAACGGGCGAAACATGGAGATCGGAGGGATTCGGGTCATCCGCAATCCGCTCGATGTTCGGATCAGACCATCCTCGAAAGTTTCCGCAAAATCCATTCGCCGGTCAGCCCCAGGACGATGATCGAGAACAGGATCGGCGAATCCCAGAGTTCATCGCGGTTCTCCAGGGTCCGGGTGACTTCACGCATCGAGATCGCTTCATCGAGTTGCTTGAGGTCTCCCAGCTCCAGGACCCGGCCCCCGGTGAGTCGGGCCAGGTCGGTCAGGAGCGGCCGGTTCAGGGCGGGCTCGTCGATCTCCCTCCGGGGAGGCTCGACGCGGAAGGTAGTGACCGAGGGCTTCACGGCCGCCCCGGCGTCGGCCGAGGTCGCCGAGACGATCCTCAAGGTGTAGGCCCCCGCCTGCTCGGCCGGGAAGGTCGCGGTCAGGAGCGCGGGGTCCTCGGCGGACCGATCGAATCGGAGCGGCTCGGGCGGCTGTCCGGCGATCTCCAACTCGGCGGCCAGCCCCGCCGCCTCGGCGATGGCCGCGGCCTCCCCATAGCGAACGCCGATGGTCACCTGGTCGCCCACCCGGTAAACGCTCTTGCCCAGGTGGACATCGAACGGGAATCGCCCCCCCAGCGCCTTGTTCCGGCCGACCCGATCGACCAGCCTGGCCCAGAATCCGTCGAAGTTATCCTCGGAGAGATAACGCCAGCGGTAAGTGCTGTCGAATCCGATGAAGGCGGTCCGGCCCGGCCCGTAGAGTTGCGAGGCCAGCAGGACATGCCGACCATGCTGGTTCTGCATCCGGGGGTCGCCGTGGCGGGCCAGGACCGTCGCTCCCGGTCGGGCCCGGGTGACGGGGAAGCTCCAGTACATCCCCGGGAGGCTCCCCAGGACGACCCGGTTCCGGATCGGGTCGCCCGCGAACTCGAAGATCGGGTCCCCCTTCCCTTCGGGGGTCAATTCGAGCGTGTAGGTGTTCAGGGAGCTGAGCCGGGCCTCGGCCTCGGTCCGGAACAGGCCGGGCTCGCGGACCACCGGCAAGATCCGGGTCCAGTCGCCCGCGGCCGACTTGGCGTCGGCGGCCTCGAAGAGCTGCTGCGAGTGGAGTTCCCCGGCGACGAAGATCAGGCCGCCGCCCTCCTGGCCGACGAACTTCGTGATCATCTCGGGCCACTGAGGTCCGAGCGCGACCATGTCGGGGTCGACCAGCAGGAGGGCGTCGTACTTGTTCAGCTCTTCCTGATTGTTGGGGAGTCGCGTGATCGGGCGATCGCCCGCCTGACGATAGCCGGGATCGGAATCCTGGAGCCAGGCGGCGAAGTCGACGTGCTGGTCCCGCATCAGGGCGTTCCGGAGGAACTGGACCTCGGGCGAGGGCTCGCCCGCGATCATCAGGAGCCGGATCTGCTGGCGGACGACCTTGACCTGGGCGGTCGCGGTGTTGTCTTCCAGGGTCAGTTCGGGGCCGGCGTCCTCGACCCTCGCGCGGAACTCGTGCTGGCCAACCTCCTTGGGGGTGATCCGGAAGGTCGAACGCTTGAGGATGCCGTCCTCGCCCAGGACGACCCTCTGGGTCCCCACGGGGGTCCAGTCCTTGTCATTGACGCGCTGTTCGAGGACGACGGTCGCCTCGGCATCCTTGAGGCCTCGGGCCTCGACCACCACGCCCAGGGTCATCGGGTCGCGGACGAAGACGACCGGGCTGGCCTCGATCTCGGCCAGGCGGAGATTCCTCGGCCCCTCGTCGGCCCCGGCGGCGATGGCGAAGATCGGGATCCCCTGCCGGACCGCCGCCTCGGCGGCGCGGAGCGGGTCTTCTCCCGCGTTGGACCGACCGTCGGTCGCCAGGATCAGGCCGGCGACCGGCTGCCCCCGGTGGGTTGACAGGACTCCCGCGATCGCGTCGCCGACCGGAGAGACCGAGCGGTTGGCCTTGAGACTCTCCAGCTTCCGCGACTTCGCCGAGAGGTCGGGGGCGGCTCGAGAGGCGGATTCGAGGTCATAAGTGTAAAGGTCCCGACCCTGGCCGAGGGCCTCCAGGTTCGGGGTTAGGGCCGACTTGACCAGGTCGAGCCGGGGCGTCTCGCGGAGCCGATCGACCGCCGGTTTCCCGCCCTCCGAGGGGATCTTCAGGCTCGCGACCAGGCCCGCCGCCTTCGACTCGTCGGTGTAGGGGTCGGAGAACTTCATGCTCTCCGAGTCATCGAAGACCATCGCCAGCCTCGACCGAACGGTCTCGGTCCTCGACGTGATCAGGACCGGTTCGACCAGCATCGCCACGAGGGCCAGCAGGACGACCCCCCGGAGGGCCACCATCGCGACGCGACGCCCTCGGCGGAGTTCGCGGGCTTCCCGGCGATAGAGCCACCAGAGGAGCGCGACCAGCGCGGGGACCGCCACGATCAGGCCGACGGCCGCCAGCCCCTTGGGCAAGGCGGCGAACTCCAGCCTCGTGCCGTCCCCGACCACGGAGCCGGGCGAGCGGTCGATTCCCAGGAGGATTTGCCAGAGACGGTTCATGGGCTTCGATTCTCGAGGCGTTAGCGGGAACGACCCACCCAGGTCGCGAAGATCGACTCGACGATCAGGAGGCCGAAGAGGCCCCAGGCCAGCTCGTGCCAGATCTCACGACCGGTCGGGGAGAACAGGTCGGCCCCGTCCTTCCCGGCCGAGGCGATCTCGACCTCCAGGGGCTTGAGCATCGCCTTGAGGTCGGGCTCGGCGATCCGCCCGAGGTCGCTCTCGCGAGCGTCGGGATTGGCGGCGTAGGCATCCTGCTGGGTCCCCAGAGGGCCTTCGTCCCAGGTGAGTCGGTACAGGCCGGCCTGACGCGTATCGGGCACGTCGATCGCGACGGCCGGGCCTCGCTCGTCGGTCGGCCCGCCCATCGGCGAGGCGGTCAGGTCGCGGGGCTCGCCCCCGCCGGGGGGGATCAGCCGAGCGTTGGCCACCTGCTGATCCGATCGGACGACCTCGCGGATCGGGTCGCCGGCCGTGACGTTGTTCTCCAGTCGGGTCGGGCGTGCGGTCCCCCGGACGGCCTCGCGGACCGCCAGGACGAAGCTCGGCTCGATCGGCCAATCATTCCCGGCGCGGTCGGCGGTGGTCGTCCAGAGGAGGACGCGCCCCTCGCCCACGACCCGCTCGATCACCGCAGGCGAGCGCCCGGGGTCGTTCCAGCGGGCCAGCACGCGGACCTGCCCGTCCTCGGCCACCGGCTCATCGACGGCCATGATCTGCCGGACCGCCACCCGCTCCAGGGCGGTGGTCTTCAACTCCAGGAGCTTCTCGATCGGCGAAGGGCGGAGCGCCTCGATGATCACGCCCCGGATATCGCCGTCAACCGGCCCCTTGAGCCGGACCGGGAGGACCGGGTCTTTCCCTCGATAGAGCAGCTCGTTATAGAGCCCGGCGTCGAGCTTCGACCCGGTGTAGATCATCAAGCCCATCCCCGCCTTGACCAGCTTGAGGATGCGGTCGGCCTGCTCCGGGGTGGGCGCGGCGACGTTGGCCAGGACCAGCACATCCGGGGTGTCGAGCCTGGGGTTGAGGAAATCGACCTCGTTCGCGACCTCGACCCGCCAGGCCTCGGCCGAGCCGACACCGATGGACATGGGCGCGGCCAGGTAGTCGACCTCCGACCCGAAGGGCTCGGTCGAGGGGTCGCCGTCCACCAGGCGAACCAGGAGCGAGTCCTTCACCGGAACCGCCGCCCATCGCCGGTTGTCCCCCGGCAGCCCGTCCTCGGGAAGCTCGAGCGAGAGGTCATGGGGGCCGGCCCCCGGGAACTGGACCGTCAACGGAATGCGCGCGGTCTGGCCGGGGGCGATCTCGGGGAGCCTCACCTCGGTCGGCTTGTCGTCGACCCGGAGGACCGCCTTGACCCCGCTCAGGAGCCGGGGGGAATCGTTGCGAATCTCGGCCTCCCAACGGCTCTCGGCCCCGGCCAGGATCGTCCGGTCGAGCGAAGTCATCGACCGGAGCGCCACATTGGCCGAATCGTCGATCCCCACGTCGATGATCCGGACCTGGACCCCCTGCTCGGCCCATCGGGCGGCGACGGGGGCCACCCCGGCGTCCCACCCCGAACGTCGGAGGTCGGTCAAGATCGTGAGCTGGCGGGTCGGATAGGTGCAGGAGCGAAGGACCTCGTCGACCCCTTCCAAAACCAGGGGCCAGGAGGCGTGGACGGCGCTCGGGGCGACCGACGCGACCGCCCCGGCGAGATCCTCCCGGCGCGAGCCCTCCACTTCATGGATCACCGGAGCCCGGGGCGCCGAGGTCGCCAGGATCGTGAATCGATCTTCCGGCCGGGCCGAGGCCACCAGGGCGGCGGCCGCCTCCTTGGCCTGGCCGAAGGCGGGGGCGGAGGCGGTCCCGAAGCCCATGCTCAGCGAGTCGTCGATCAGGACCACCTGGCTCGATCGGCCCCCGCTCCCCAGCCACCCTTCCAGGCCGGTCGGGTTGACCACCGGCCGGGCCAGGTAGAAGAACAGCAGGACCATCGCGGCGACCCGGAGCAGCAGGAGCAAGAGTTGCTCGATCTGGATCCTCCGGCGATTCCGCTGGACCGTGAGCTTCAGGTAGCGCATCGGGGCCCAGTCCACCCGGCGGAACTTCCGACGGTTCAGCAGGTGGATGATGATGGGGATCGCGCCCAGGAGGGCACCCCATGCCAGGAGTGGGCTCAGGAAGCTCATCATGATGGTCGGGCACCCCGGCCCACTTCGTCCCGAGAGTGGAGGAACGCGCTCAGCGACTCGGCGAGCGGCTCGTCGGTCAGGAACCGGACATGGTCATAGCCCCGGGCCCGGCATTCCTTCCGGACTCCGCCGAGGAATTCTTCCATCGCCTCTTGATAAGAGCGTCGAAATGCCCAGGGTTCGGCGAAAACTTCTTCCTCGCCCTCGATATCGGTGAAGATCGTCGGTCCGTCGAAGGGGAGTTCCATCTCGTCGCGGTCGAGGACCTGCAAGACGAGCACCTCGTGCCCGAGGAAGCGGAGCCGATTCAGTCCGTCGTAGACGGCATCGAGATCGGTCAGGAGATCCGAGACGATGACCATCAGGCCGCGCCGACGTCCCTGGTTGGTGATGGTCCGGAGCTGGCCACCCAGGTCGGTCTGCCGCTGGGGGAGGCATCGTCCCAGGATCTCGGACATCACCAGGACCTGCGAGGGCTTGGCGTCGGGGGGAAGGATCGTCCCGATTGATTCGTCGAAGAGGACCAGGCCGACCGGGTCCTGCTGGCGGGTCAGGAGCATCGCCAGCGAGATCACCAGGGTCGCGGCGTAGTCGAACTTCGAGAGCGGGGCCGAGCCCTTGTAGTTCATCGATGCGCTCGCATCGACGACGAAGGTCACCTTGACGTTGCTCTCTTCCTCATACTGCTTGATGTAATGCCGGTCGGATCGCGCGAAGACCCGCCAGTCGAGGCGACGAAGATCGTCGCCCGGGGTGTAGTCGCGATACTGGGCGAACTCGATGTTGAACCCGTGGAAGGGGCTCCGGTGCTGGCCGTTGATGGCCCCCTCGACGAGCCTCCGCGAGCGGAGCGTCAATTCGGACACCCGCGCGATCGCGTCAGGATCGGAATATTTCCGCGACGGCGGCATCGGCGGCTCCCTTCCGGACCGGGATGTCGTTGAGGAGCCTCGTGATGATCGAGTCGCTCGACTCTCCGGACGCCTGCGCGTTGTAATTGATCACGATCCGGTGCCGGAGGACCGGCCGGGCGACGGCCTGGATGTCGTCGATCGTGACGCTGGGCCGCCCCGCGAGCGCGGCCTTGGCCTTGGCCGCGATGATCAGGGCCTGCCCGGCCCTCGGCCCCGCGCCCCAGGAGACCCACTCGCCGATATAGCTCGGGCCGCCGTGGGCCGGCCCTCGGGTGGCCCGGACCAGGTCCATCGCGTAGTCGATGCAGAGATCGGTCACGGGGACCCGTCGGACGACCCGCTGGAGCGCGGCGATCCGCTCGCCGGTCAGGAGCGGGGTGATCTCGGGCTCCTCGGCACCGGTGGTCAGACGGTAGATCCTCCGCTCCTCTTCCGGCTTGGGATAGGAGATGTAGATCTTGAACAGGAAGCGGTCGAGCTGGGCCTCGGGGAGGGGATAGGTCCCTTCCTGCTCGATCGGGTTCTGGGTGGCCAGCACGAAGAACGGGTCGGGCATCGGGTGGCGGTGGCCGCCGGCGGTGACCTGGCGTTCCTGCATGGCTTCCAGGAGCGCGGCCTGGGTCTTTGGGGGGGTCCGGTTGATCTCGTCGGCCAGGACGAGGTTGGCGAAGATCGGCCCGGGGACGAACTTCAGCTCGCGGGCCCCGGTGCTCCGATCCTCGTAGAGGACCTCGGTCCCGGTGATGTCCGAGGGCATCAGGTCGGGGGTGAACTGGATCCGGTTGAACTCGAGCGAGAGCGACCTCGCCAGCGAGTTCACCATCAGGGTCTTGGCCAGGCCGGGAACGCCTTCGAGGATGCAGTGCCCCCGGGCGAAGACGGCGATCAGGAGTTGGTCGACGACCTCGTCCTGCCCGATGATCTGGCGGGAGATCTGCTCGCGGATCTGCTTGTGGGCGTCCCGGAGGCCTTCGAGTTCGGCCAGGTCGGGCTCTTCGGTCGTGTGGCTCAAGGGCTCAGACCTCCGTCATCGTTGGAAAACCGGGAGATATTTGAACGGGAGCTGGAGGATGATCACGGCGATCGAGGTCCCGTAGACCTGGCCGATCCCGTCGCCGTTCCAGGACCCGTCGGGCTGCTGCATGGTGAGGAGCTGGTCCCGGACGGCCGGGAAATACTTGTCCCAGTACTCGTCGCCGGCCATGTAGAATCCCTGGGCGGCATAGAGGTGGGTGTAGAAGTCGTGCCCGCCCCCCTTGCTGAACCCCTCGTTGGCGCGGAACTGATCCCAGACGTACTTGAGGCAGTCGGTCGCGATCGGCCCGTCGAACTGTCCTGCGTTGTAAAGGGTGGCCACGGCCGCCGCCGAGATCGCGATCCTGGGGCCGGTCGGGGAGCTGAGCGAGTACTGGATCCCGCCCTCGGGGGTCTTGCACTTGTCCAGGTACTTCACGGCCTCCTCGATCACCGATCGGGGGACCAGGAACCCCGCATTGTGGCAGGCCCGGAGCGCCTGGACCTGGGTGACGGTGACCGAACCCTCGTCCCCGGTCCCCGGGACGTAGGTCCACCCGCCGTCGCCGCTCTGCCCCTGGCTTGTGAGCGTGACCGCCTTCCGGATCGCCACCTTGACCTTCTGGCGGAGCGACTCCTTGGTGATCATCCCGTAGACGCAGGCCAGGAACATCAACGCGAAGCCGTGCCCGTGCATCGGCATCCCGCTATCCTGCGAGGGGCCGGTGATCAGGCCCGAGGGGGTCGAGCAGCGGACCAGATACTCGACGGCCCCCTGGACGTTCCGCGAGTACTTGCCCCGGCTCGGCGAGTTCCCGTGGGCCAGCATGGCGGTGCCCGCCAGGCCGGTCATCGCCACGGGGTAGGCCTGCCCCCCGCCGGTGATCCACGAGCCGTCGTCGGTCTGGATCGAGGCGAGGTAATCCAGCCCCTTGGTGACCGACGCGATCGCGTCCTGGGTCAGGTGCTTGGGGAGGACCGCCGTGTCGGCCGCCCGGCCGACCGGGAGCCAGCCCGCGCCGGCGATCGAGGCCGCGCCCAGGCCGCAACGCCCCAGGAAGCCGCGACGGGTCTCGGGCCGGGGCCAGGGTCGATGACGCTCGCCGATATTCATTGGCCGGCCTGCCCTTTCCCTTCGGGCCGGGGATGGACCTCGAACCGCACGAGGAGTTCGACCTGGATCGGGATTTCCTGGAACTTGGCCGCCTCCAGCCGCTTCCGGGGGAGTTCGCCGTCGGCATTCGCCCCCCTCTCACCGGGGACCACGATCTCTCGGATCGCCACGACCGGCCCGAGTTCCACCCGGCTCAGCCGGGCCAGGCGTTCGGCGCGGGCCCGGGCGTCGGCGATCGCCTTCTCGTAAGCCTCCTGCTCCAACTTGTCGAAGTCGTCGAGGACGAAGCGGACCAGGCCCCCGGTGTTCTGGGGATAGCCGTTTCGATAATAAAAGTAGGGGTCTTGCTGGGTCCCGATCCTGGCCCCGGCATCCTGAGCCACGTCGAGGAGCCGGGAGACCTGCTGGAGGACCTTCTCCTCGTCCATCTCGCGGATATCGGTGGCCCGGGCCACGAGCTTACGGGAGAGTTGGACCTCGGTCTTGGCCCGCGAGTTGGGCTGCATCCCGCCGAAGAAATAGGGATTCTGCACCGCCCCCTTCTGGTCGACCAGCAGGCCCCGTTCATCGAGGTGGACGTTGGCGAGCTTGAGCCCGGCGAAGGCGTCCTGGAGCTTCTTCCGGGCATCCCGATACTTGACGATCGCGTCGGCGGTCAACTCCGAGGAGGCGGAGACTTCCAGGTCGAACTCCACCGAGTTCGGGCGGGCCGCAACCGCCCCCTTGCCCGCGACGGTGAAGCCCTGGATGTTCTCCCCGGAGCTTGGCGCCCCCATCTGGCCGAAGAATTGCGCCCGGGATACCCCCGGAGCGACCAGGGTTGCCAGCCCGAGGACGATCGCCCCGGCCATCGACTTATTCATTCGAAGCCCTCTTTCTCGAGGCCCCGGCATCCTCGAGGGCGGCCCGATCGGCCCCCGATGCTCGCCGGGGATAGGCCGAGATCGTACGGTTGGAGGCCGAGATCAGCCACGAATTGGTCAGGAGGAGGTCGCCGCCGGCCGACCCCAGGTCGCCGCCCCGGAAGATCCGCCGGACCTGTCCCGAGCCCGGGTCGATCTCGAAGATGCCACGAGGGGTCAGTTGCCAGATCCCATCGGGGCGGACGATGACGCGAGCTTCCAGGCTCCCGCCCGGGATCCGGGTCGCCCAGAGGAGCTGGCGGCTCTTCAGGTCCAGGGCGCTGATCTCCGGTCCGCCGAGGATCGCGAGATCGCCGACCGTCCCCAGCAACCGAGAGGACGTCGAGATCGGCCGATCCCAGACGACCTTCATCCGGTCGGGATCGACCGCGACCAGTTGATCCGACTTCGCCCCCTTGACCAGCAGGGCATCGCCGAACCGCCCGGGCGGGCCGCTGGCCGTGCTCGGCTCGGAGGGCATGTTGTAGTAGAAGAAGCGGCTCTGCCCCTCCGAAGCCTCGGTCTTGTAGCCGAAGCCCCAGTCGAGAGTCCCCGAATCGGCATCCAGCCGGGCCATCACTCCGGCGTGGGTGTCGAGGTAGATCGCCCCGGCGTCGAGGATCAGGGTCGGCTGCGGGGTCGTGTCGCGGGAGTAATAGTAGTAATACATGTTCGGACCCTGGCGGAAGGTCCCGGCCTCGGTCTTCCAGAGGACCTTGCCGTCGCGGGGCTCGATCGCCAGGACGAACTGCTTGGGGAGTTCCTGCTGCTGGGGGTTTGGCAGGCTCTTGCCCACGACGAAGAGCTTTCCGTCGGCCAGGAGCGGGACCCCGTAAAGGTCGACCTGGGCGTAGTCGGCCAGGTCTTCCGACCGCCAGACGACCTCTCCCCCCTCGGCCCTCAGGCAGGTCAAGCGGAACGGGGCGAACATGTTCTGGTCTTTGAGATCTCGGCCCACGGTCCAGACCAGGTCGTCCGAGGCGACCACCGCGAATCGCGCCGGGTCGATCATCTGGGCCTGGCCCTGCATCGCGAGGATGTCCAGGTGATGGAAGGATCCGGACCGCCAGAGCATCTTGCCGCTCTTGGCATCCAGGGCGAAGACGTAGCCGAGGAAGTTGACGAAGATCGACGACCCGCCATCCGCCACCGCCGGGACGACCGCGCTCAGGGCGTTGGACTCCCACTGGGTCAACTCCGGAGGAGTCATCCCGGCCTCGATCGACTCGGCGAACCGGACCTGCCAGGCCGACTCCACCGTCTCCGCCAGGTCCAGGCCCGCCTCGGCGGGGCCGGCCGCCGGGCCTTTCGCCTTCGAGGCCGGAGGATCCTCGCCGATCAGGCTCTTGAGGAGTTCGGTCGGCCTGCCCGTCGAGCCGCCGATGGTCACCTTCTCGTCATCGTGGCGATCCGCCAGCTCCGACCGGACCTGATCGAATTCCGATCGCCGCCCTGACCGATGGAGGGCCAGCGCCGCCTTCAGCGAGATCAGGCCAGGCGCGAGATCCGTGTCGGGGCGTTCCCGGAGGATGGCCAGCCAGCAATCGGCCGCCCGATCGAACCGCCCGAGTTCGTAATAGAGATCGCCCAGCCGGTCGGCCGCATTATCGCCGATCGAGGTGGTAAAGTAGGCCGAGTAGACCCGTTCCAGGGAACTCAACAGGGTCGGCCCATCGGCTTCATCGAGCAGCTTCTTCGCCTCGGAGTCGTAGAAGACCCGATAGGCGGCCTGCCCCTCGACGGGGAGACCGGCCAGGACGGAGTGGCGCTTCTTCGAGACCGGGATGATGAAGCCCCCCTCGCCATCCAGGAACCGGGAGGCCTGTGCTTCGGGGATCGTGTAGAGCGACTTCAGGGCTCGTTCCCAGGCCCCTCGCCGCCCGAACCGCTCGAAGTCGTCGAGCGCCTCCTTCACCTCGGCGGAAGCCGGCGGCATCTGGAAGGGGCGGGAGGGATTGTCGTTGGAGACCTGATCCGCCTTATCGTCGTCCGGGGCCTGGCCCTGGGCGATCGAGCGGAAAAGAATGGTAAGGAAGAGAAGTGTTACCGAGACTGGACGAGTCACGATTCGGTCACCTCTTCGGGGAGACTGTCGCCCGTTGACGGATCGAGCGTCTTGCAGGATGACCGGAATCGAACGTTCCAGAAGGTGGTCATCATCACCGCCGAGGGAATGCTAGCGGACCCGTTGAGGCTGCCCTCGCCGGGGGTAAACCACTTGTAGTGATCCAACACCCAATGTGCAAGCGAATTTATTAAAAGTCACGATTTCTTGCTTGGGTGAGTTCAGGGGACTTCCGATATTACAGCCGGCCTCCATTCAAGAAATCGAAACTACATCGATCTAACGCGGAACGGCTTGCGATGGACCCGGGGTCCGTCGCAAGCCGTTCCTGTCAGAAGGGAATCGACAGCGGATCCGGTCAAGGCTGCTCCTGGGCCTCGTCGCCACCCAGCCGGACCCGGATGGCCTCCTTCAGTCGGTCTCGAAAGGGTTCGGGCATGGCGTCCACTTCCTCCGAGGAGATCCGCCCATCGCCATTCGTGTCGAATCGCCCGAGCCGATCCTGGAACCGCTCGGGGATCGCGAACCCTCCGGCCGGGGACCCGACTCCCCCCTTCCCGGCCTGGCCCCGCCCGAGGCCGCCGACCAGGGCCGAGCCGAGGCCGTTGCCCCGCATGGCCACGATCTTCAGGAGGTCGCCCGGCTTCTCGGTGACGACCTGGACGCCGACCAGGCACATCTCATCGGTTGTCTGCTCGCCCCAGGTCACGCGTTTTGGCGGCGTATTCGGGTTCCGAGGATTCTCCGACGAGTTGTCGTAGTAGGCGTCGAGTTTGATGACCGTGCCCTTGGTTAGCTTGACCGGCGATCGGTACTGGTACTGGCCTTGCCAGTTGAAGTCCCAATCCTTGATCCAGATCAGGGGGATCGTCGTGCCGTCGGGCGACTCGGCGACGACCTTCATCTCCCGGCCGACGTTATGCATGTGGGGGGTGATCCCGATCGCCTGGGCGTCCACCGGCAAGGGGGCACTCTGCGCGGTGACGTGGTGCCGCTTCTCGCCCGCCGGGATGTTGAGGTTTCGAGTCCGGACGGCGATCCCGCCGACGATCTTCCGGGCCGGGGTCTTGGTGAAGTAGATCCCGACGACCGACTGGTCGAGCTCGGCCTTGCCGTCCGGATGGTAGTGGACCTGGAGGACCAGATCGCTCCCCTTCCGGAGATATTTCCCCATCCCCTCGGGGAGGAATCGGGGCATCGCGCCGGGAGCCCAACCTCCCAGGGCGCCGGTCGGCAGGATGCCGGGGCCGCCGAACGAGGCGTAACCCGGGCCGGGTTGGGCCTCGTCTTTCCGACGAGCCGCCCCGGTGTTGTCGAGGAAGAGGATCGCGTGGTGGACTACCTTCCGGTTTCCGGGTCGGAACTCGAACGCGGCGACCGTTCGGTCGGTCTCGGTCGGGATCGGGATCACGAAGCACCGGTAGATGTCATCTCCGCTGGCGGGGACTTCGAACGGTTCGGAGGCCTTGACGACGAGATTGGGCTCGCCGAGTTGCCAGCCGTCGGAGAACCTGGGCGGCTCGGGAAGGTCCTTCGGGTCACCTTCGGGGGCTCCCGCCTCGGTCCAATCGGCGATGGTCCGGATCTCGGCCTCTGTCAGCTTCCGTTCGTCGTGGAACTCGCCGAACCCTGGCTCGGCCTTCCAGGGGGGCATCCGGCGAGTCTCGGTGATCTCCCGGAGGAAGTTGGCCCGCTTGGCGGCATCCTTGAAGCTCAGGAGCGAGAACGGCCCGACCTCGCCCGGCCGATGACAACCGGCGCAGTTCTTCCAGAGGATCGGCGCGACATCCTTGTTGAAGGTCGGGGCGTCGGCCCCGGCAACGCCCACATCCACCAGCAAGGCCAGGGCGATCAGGGGCCAGGTTCGGGTCGGCATGAATCGATCTCCGGGTATCACGGTTCGGGTCAGGGGTCGTCGGGTGCCATCGGAGGCGGGTCGATCGGGCTCCCTCGGTCCTTCGAGATCTCCCCGGGGCGGACCCCGAAGAGGCGGAGCAAGAGCTGTCGACGGCGCTGGGGTTCGAAGTCGCGTCGGAAGATCAGGTAGGGAGATTCCAGGTGGCCTTCGAGCTGGTAACTCGAATTCTCCAGGGTCGCGGTTTCTTCCAGGGTGAAGGTGGTGGTGATGGCCTGACCGTTGAGGACGCGAGTCAGGACCATCCGACGGATGACCTTGGTCTCCGAGTCGATCTCCAACTCGGCCTCGCGGAGGATCGGCCAACGTCCCGGACGCGGTACGGTCCGGATGATCGTGCTGGCCTGAGAGCCGAAGCCGGGACCGGGCTCGCTCCGAAGCTCGAAGTTCCGGGGGAGTTCGCCGAGCAGCGTCTCCAGCCGGACGCTCAGGACGTCGCACCGAAAGGCCACGACCGGGGGGACCTCATCGGGATCGAAGCGGATCCCCCGGCGGGGCGAGAGGGCCAGCCAGAGGGTTCCCTCCGGGTCGCGACCCCAGTTCAGATGAAGGAGGCCGACGTCGGACTCGATCCAGAACCGATCTCCGCGAGTCCAGAGACGGGTCCTCCGGGGGCGAGCCAGGCGCGGAAACCCATCATCGGGGAATTCGGCGACGGCCTGGATCTCGACCCGGTAGCAGCGGTCCATCGGCTGGGAGTGGACGTCCATCGATTGGCGGATGATCGTCTCGGCATTGGCCTGCTTCGGTTGGAGGTACAAGACCCCGAGCGACCCGAGCAGGATCGACGCGGCGACCGCCCCCAGGGCCCACCGTCGGGAAATCTTGCGTCTCGGCGCGACTTTCGGACGAGGTCGCCCCATGGCCTCGCGGATACGATCGAGCGCCGGCCCGACATCGACTTGCGAGGCCTGGCGATCCAGATAAGCTCGGACCAGGGCGTCGACCGATTCCTCCGGGCTCGGGCTAGGTTCGCTCATTGCGACGGCTCCTCCAGGTAGCAAGCCAGTTGACCGACCATGAGCTGGCGGGCCCGATGGATGAGGACGCTCGCGTTTCCGGGGGTGGTCCCCAGGACCTCGGCGATCTCCCGGAGCGTGTGCCCCAGGCTTTTCAACTCCAGGGCGGCACGCTGGGCCATCGGCAACCGGGCCAGCCCCTCGGCGATGGCGGATTCCAGCTCTCGATCGAGGAGCGGTTGGATCGGCTCGATCATCCGCCGGTCCTCGACGCCGGGGGCTCGACTCCCGTCCGGCCCTCGATCGTCGAGGCTGAGATGGGGCCGATCGCGGCGGTTATGGTTGAGGCACGCATTGGTAATCGACCGGAAGAGGAGCTTCGAGCCGTCGAGCAGGAGGTCATACTCCCCAGCCTTCCGAAGCAATCGACAGTAGCAGTCGTGGACCACGTCATCGGCGAGGATCCGATCTCTCAGCAACGAGGAGGCATAGGCGACCGCCCGAGGGAGCGTCGAGGCCACCCAGTCATCCAGGTCATCGAACGCGTCGGGCGACACCTCGCCGTGATCGGCCAAGACGGCCCCTCCCTACGATCCCGGATCGAGTCGAGGCCGGCTCCGAGCCCCGCCTCCTCCATCCTCTACTGATGAAAACACGCAGAGCCTCCCAGTATTACAGTAGGTGCTGATTTTTTCCGGACGACCCAGCAACCCCCAGGAAGGACTGAGGCCAGACGTCCTACGGTTGCCGGATGGGTCCGGGTTTTCTATGCTTGGTGGCCGTTCGGAAAATGGAATGGCTTTCGAGTCTCCGACGGAGTGATGACCCGATGATCGACTCCGCGGCTTCTTCTTCCGGAGCGTCCTTCGCCCCGCCGACGCTCCCGGATCAGGTCGCGACGTTGCGGCATCTCGACCCGGCGGCCGCCCTGGCCTTCCGGACCCCGCTCCAGGAACATCCCCCGGCGGCCGACACCAAGGCGGCGGCCATCCTGACCGCCCTGGGGATCATGCTGACCCTCCTGGCCCGCTACGGGATCCACCTGACGGCGATGCTCACCGGTCGAGGTTTCGAGAAGTTCCTGCTGGTGGCCTTGCTCCTGGGATTCGCCGCCCCGGGCCTGGCGGCGATCATCCAGGCGTTCCGGACGATCTCCCCGCGATTCCCGGCGGCCCCGCCAAGCCTGGCCTTCTTCGGCGACATCGCTCGTCTCTCGCGCGAGCAGTATGTCGAGAAGGTCGGCTCGATCTCGCACGAGGATGCCCTGGAACAAATCCTGATCTACAACCACACGCTGGCAACGATCTGCGTCGAGAAGTTCCGGCACCTCGGAAAGGGCGTCCGGTTCTTCCGGTGGGCATTCGCCTGCTGGCTCCTGTTGATGGTCCTGGTCAACCTGAGGATCTTGTTCTGATGAGTGATCCCGCCGGGTCGCCCTCGGGAGCCGCGAGGCTGGCCTACTTCACACCGGTCCGCGAATATCCCCCCCTGGGGGACCGCAAGGCCAGCGCCCTGCTGACCGCCTACGGGCTGATGGTCACGGTCCTCCTGACCTTCTCTCAAGACATCGGATCCATCGTGAGCGGGGAGAATCGTTGGGCGGCGGTCCTGCTCCTGGGAATCCTGGCCCCTCTGGCGGTCCTGATCCTGATCGGAGCCTGGTATGCCTTCCTGGCGCTGACCCGGACAATCCCGCCGATGCCGAACTCGCTGGCGTTCTACCCGCACATCGCGGCCCAGCCGCTGGGCGGTTATCTGGATCGGGTCAAGTCGCTCGACCAGTCCTCGGCCGTCTCCGCCATGCTCCACTACAACTACAGCCTGGCGACCCTCAGCGTGTTGAAGTTCCGCCTGATCGATCGATCGATCGCCTGCGTCCGGGCGACCTTCAAGCTCTGGGTCGTCCTTATGTTGATGGTCGCCCTGTTCGATTGAAACGAAAGAATCCGGCCGAGGAGACGTTCCGGACTTACTCTGGCCTGTAGTCCTGGATTTCATGAGATGAGCGAGCCCGATCGACAAGCGTCAGCCGGGTCCGCGTGTTCAAAGGTTCCTCAATTAAGGAGTATGCATGTCACTCCGAATCTCTCAACTGACCATGATGGCCTCGGTCATCCTGGCCACGTCAGGTGCCCTGGCCCAGGAGGCGACCGGTCTGAAGGTCGGCTCGAAGGCGCCAGACTTCACCCTGAAGGATCAAGAGGGGAAGGATCGCTCGCTCGGCGAGATGCTCGGCAAGGACAAGGTGGCCCTGATCTTCTATCGATCCGCCGACTGGTGACCATTCTGCCGGACGCAGCTGGTCCAGCTGCAACGTGACCTCAAGTCGATCGAAGCTGCGGGCATCCAGGTCGTCGGCATCAGTTACGACTCGCCCGCGACGCTCAAGAAATTCTCCGACAAGGCGAAGATCGGCTTCCCCCTGCTGTCGGACCCCGAGAGTCGGACGATCGAGGCCTACCACATCCGCAACGAGGCGGCGAAGGGCAAGGCCGACGGCGTCCCTCATCCCGGGACCTTCCTCCTCGATCGGGACGGCGTGATCCGGGCCAAACTCTTCCTCGATGGATACCGGGATCGGCACACGACCGACGCCCTCATCGAGGCGTCCAAGGCCATCAAATAACCGAAAGCCACTCAGCCCGCCCATCCCGACCGGGTCGCGGTTGGGCGGGTTCGATGAATCGAGATCTGGCTCAGCGTCGTTCGAGGAGCGCCGCGTCGACGACCTTTCGAACCTTCTCCTCGCCGTCGGCACCCTTGTAGCTCAGCTCGCCCTCCCATCCGTAACGGACCACGCCGCGACGATCGACGACGTAGACCGTCGGCCAGAGCCGGTTGTTCCAGGCCTTCCAGTTCGCCCCGTCGTTATCCACGGCGATGGCGAATTTCAGGCCATTCTTCTCGGCCTGCTTCCTGATCCGATCGAGGTCACGCTCGCCGGTCGTCTCGGGAGTGTGGATCCCGACGATCACCACATCCTTGCCGGCGTATCGATCCTGCCAGGCCTTGTAATGGCCGTAATTATTGACGCAGTTATAACATCCATTGGTCCAGAAGTGGACGATCACCACCTTGCCCCTGAGCTTGGCCATCGTCAAGGGTTCGGAGTTGATCCATTCCGTGACACCTCGGAATTCCGGAGCGGGGGCCGTCGATCGGGACTTCAAAAACTGGCCTTGTGCGCTCCCGGACGACACCAGACCCAGGAATGCAACGAGCAAGAACGACATCCGACAAATTCCTGACATGATCGAGTCCTCGGGTGTCGAATGATCCGCCGCGATCGCGACGGCCGATGGCAGCACAGACGATCGCGACCTTCGAATTATTCGGCCCCCGTGACTCCGGATTCGCTCAGAGGGTCTTCAGATACTCGACGAGCTGACGACGCTCCTCCTCGCGGAATTCCGGGCCGAGCACGCCTCGGATCACCCGGGCACTGGGCTTCCGGAGCGCCTGGCTGGTGGCCTTGCGGACCAGTTCCCATCGCTCGACGGGCGACTTCTTTGAATAGTCATCGAGGTTCAGTCCCAGGGCCAGCGCCCATCGCTGATCCAGGGTCGACTTCCCATCCCACGCGACGGCCTCGAGTTCCTCCAGCGTGAGGTTCCGGAATTCATGCCCTTCATTGCGGTTACCGGAGAGGCTGGTGTCCATCAGGAAGGATCCGGCGACCTGATGGGTCTCGTAGCCGACGTCCCGGGGATCGAAGCGGGTCGAGCCCAGGTAGAAGGTCCGGAACCGATCGGCGACCGGGACCAGGATCTGGTAGAGGTTGGGTACTGACCCATTATGGAGGTAGGGAGGGGTCGCCCAGATCCCGTCGAGCGGGCGGGCCTTATACCCCAGATTCTTCTCGATCACCCAGTCCATACCCCGGCCTTCGATGATGGCCTCGACCTGGCCGAAGTCCAGGGCCTGCGGCACCCCGCGAAAGCCATCGAATTTCTGACGCTTCGCCTTGCGGTCCGGGTCATTGTTATAGGCCGCGATGCGAGCCGGATCGGTGACTTCTGGCGGGGCGAGCAAGTCCATGGCCTTCGACCGATAATTTCGCTCGCGGACCATCGACGTGACCCGGAACAACCCCTCCTCGGCCGAGATCGTCGCCGAGCGGGTTCCTCCGTCTGCAACCTGTTTGATCCGGTTCGACTCGTATTGATAACCTCCTCCGGGATTCGCTCTGATCTCGGGCTCGGACGCCACGGCGACCCGCCGGTAGAAGTTCAGGGCCTGGTTCAGGTCGGTGCCGATCACGCTGAGGTCGACCACGTTGAGCCTGAGGAACCGCCTGCCGCTCGACGGGTCCTTCTCGGTGAAATACCGAGGATGATCGCCGGCGAGGTCCTTCTCCAGCTCATCCCTGGATGGCAGATGGCAGCGCTCGCAGTGCTCCTTGTAGAGGAGGCTACCATTCTCGACCATCTCCGACTTCGGGGCCAGTTCCGCTCGTCGGGTCGGGTCGTCGGGGAAGGCTTTCGCGAGCAGATCGTCCCATCGGGGCGGCTGGAGTCCCGAGAAAGGCACATTGCCCGAGATCCAGCTCTCCATCGCGTGGAGGTTCTCGACGTTCACCGTCGATTCGTAGGCGGGCGATCCGGGATCTGTCAGGTTGACCAGGGCCCCGACCCCGAGCGCCTCGCCGATGTTCCGGGCCATCGGGGTCCGGATCGAGGCGTTGTACTGGACCCAGTCGAACCAGGGTGTGTCCCAGAGGTGCGGGAAGTTCACCGGCGCATCGGTGACGGTCTGATTTTCGACGTTCAGGACCCCGAAGACCCGATTCCCGATCAGACCCAGCGCGTCGGTCCTCGAAAACCCGGCGTCGATCGGGATCAGCTTGTGCTCCTTGGCATATTCCTGCCCGGCGAGGCCCAGCGAGATGTAAGTCTCCAGCTCTTTCTTGATCCGGATCTTCGTCTCGTCGGGAGGCGGAGGTGGGGTGCTCCGAGGGATCATCCGCTCCAGGCGGTCGACCTCCCGGGCGAAACGATCGAATCGCATCGGGAAGAACTGGGTGTAGAACAGGGCCATAGCGGTGGCTTTCTGATACGCCGAGAGGTTGATCATCGCCGACCCGCCGTCGATCAGGAATGGTTGATATTTGCCATCCCCAAGCTTCAGGTCGATCCTCCCGGTGTGGCAACCGGCACAGGTCAGGCCGACGACCCGGATCGGATCCGGGATCGGGGGATGAGCATAGGGCGCCCGGAAGTCGCGCTCGATGGCGAAGCCGACCGGCAGGTCGGGATTTCTCAGATCCTGATCCGCTCCCGATTTCAATGGATCGGGATAGAGGAACCCGAAACGAGCCAGATAGTCCCGCGAAGCATAGCGGCCCACCGGCAGCGGCGTGGCCACCGGCTGCTCCAGCGCCAGGAACCACGAGAGCGGGAGGATCTTGGTCCCCTGACTGGTATGGTGGTGGAGGTCCGAAAACTCCTCCCACTCCTGGTCGAGTCGAGCCAGTTTGACCGGGGGGCTCTCCAGCCCGGCCACGCCGCCGATCTCGAAGAGGGGGGCCGCGACCAGGTAGGTGGGGATGGCCAGGATCACCAGCAAGACAAACTTCCAGAACAGGCCGGTCTCGGCCCAGATACGCAGGATCGGGCGGCGCATGAGATGAACCTCTCGATGGGGATCGTCGGGACCGGTGGATCAATCCAGGTGCAGGAGCGAACAGGACCAGGGTTCGGCCCCTTCCGACGACTTCCAGTACTTCGGCTTGAAATCGTACCGAGCGAGGAAGACCAGCCAGCTCGCGTGTTCGAGATCGTTGTCGACCGGATTGGGCAGGGGGTAGCGAGCCCAGAGGGCCGAGGGTCCATCCAGCCCCAGCGCTTCCTGGATCTCGTCGCGGAGCCCATTGACGAGCTTCCGAGTGAGGCAATGCGAGGCCAGGCCAATGGATCGGTAAGGTCGTCGGACCCAGACCAGGAGTTCGACCGGAACCCCCTCATCGTCGGGCGACGGTTGAGGATGATCCAGGAACGGTGCCGCGAGGATGATCCCGCAAGGAAAGCGTTGGGGCGAATCTCCGGCCATCGCCGTCCCGGAGGGTCCCTGGTAGATCACCCAGATCGGCAAGTTTCGGAGTTTCAGGTCCTTCGCCCGGGAAATCAGGTCCAGGAGACCACGACCGGCCCGATGGTCGGCCGGCCACTCTCGCTCGAACTCGAGATCCAGGAGCCTGAGGGCTTCACCATGCTCGCCGAAGTCGGACGCGATCGGTGGATTGCCGGTGGAGGCGACCTCCAGGCGAACGGCCTGGGGAATCGCGGTGGTCAGATTCAGTTGCTGTTCGCAGAAGCGAACGAATTCGGAGCTGAACTCGGGGCGGAGGACCGGCCAGAGCCGTCGGAAGCTGGCGGTCCCGGTACATCGACGGAAGGTATTCATCCAACCGCGGTTGATCGAAAGCGACGAATTTTGCTGGAGCGAGAGAGATCTCCAGGTGAGTTCCATGACCTGAAGGATCCGGCTGACCGTATGGATTTCGGCGTGTGCTCGCGCGGCCCGGTCCGCCGGAGAACTTGCGATGATCTCGGGGAGTATCGGATAGAGATCGCGGCTGAGATCGGCCAGCTCGGGCTGCCTGGACAGATCGCGCTGGATCGAGAGCCAGGCGGCCGAGACCTCGGCGAGTTGCCCCGACCGGTCGTCGGGCGGCTCGGACCAGCGATCCTGGATCGCCGAGAAGAGCCGGGGTACATACTTCCGATGGCCGAGCTTCAGGATCTCGGTCTCATCGATCCCGTTCTCTCGCGCCTCGACCCTCAGATCTTCGACGACGCGGTTAGTCGGGTCCTCGAAGATTTTCCGGGCGATGTGGTCGCCCAGGCATCGGTAGCATTCGAATTGTTCTTCGTTGAAGGATTGCCTGAGGTCGGTCGGTTGGTGGGGGAACCGATCGTCTCGACGGGCATACTTCTGGAGGTCGGGAGGCTCATCGCCGGTCATCGACGATTTGACGTAGACGAGCACGCCGGGAAGCTCGCCCCGGTCGACGTCGTCGTAGTGAATCTGGCCGATGACGACGTGCGAACGCGAGAGCCGTTCCGGCCCCTCGGACTTCAGCGGGGCGGTGTCGATCTTGATCCGGATGCCGAAGTCGATCCGACAGAGCCGGATCAGGGAGGCGAGATTGTCATCGGAAGCATCGCCATCCTCGGCAGCATCGACGACGATGACGTATCGGCATCGTCGGCGAATCAGCTCATAGGCCCCTAGATTCTCGAAGTGGCCCCCGTCGGAGAGATGCAAATATTTCCCCTTGCCGTCGGTCCGTCCGAAGAACTCGTCCAGCCAGAGGTCGGAGAACCGGGGACTGGTGGCCCCCCAGCCGTCGCGACGGGGCTTCTCGATCCAGTAGCCCAGCCTCGCGTTGAAGAGAGTCAGGAGGGCGGTCAACGGGGCCGACTGGTAGAAGCTCATGTTCGGGTCGACCGCCGCTCCCGAAATCGAGATCGCCCGGCCCAGCGTGAGGTTGGGATGCTGGAAGTCGTCGCTCCTCGTGACCTCGCCCTCGTACCGGGCGAATCCGACCCCTTTCGATCCGCAGTATAAGGGAGACAGTGTGAAGGACTCTCCCTTGCGGTCGCGGGTCGCCATGTCGTCGCTGCCGACCAGGTTGAGCGTCGTATTGATCAGCAAGTGCGGGCCGTAATAGACGCCCCCCTGCCCTTCCGCCCGGCCGATCCGGAGGTGCCCCAGGTCGAGGTCATCCGACGGGTCGAAGCCCGTGATCGGGTTATCGGCGCGGATCGGGAGATTTTCGGAGGGTCGACTGAGCGATGGCGCCCCGGCAGGGACTCGAGGATCGTGCTTCCCGCCCCACCGGCGGGCCCAGGAAGACATCGGCCGCGACGCCCCGAGATAGCATCGGGCCAAACGATTGGTGTACATCGCATTGAGCGAGAAGAGATTGACGTCGATCAGCTCCCTGGCCAGCAGGTAGAGCACCAGCGAACCCAGTCCCAGCAGGACCAGCGAGAGCGGGGCGGTCCCCTTCACCCCTTCGAGGTAGGATTCGAATGGCCCCAGGTTGTCCCCTCGGAGAGTGAAGAGGCCCGGCCGGTTCACGATCATCGAACCCACCAGGGCGACCACGCCCAGCAAGCCGATCAAAAAGACCTGCGCGGCCAGTGAGGCGATCTGAGTCAGCCGGAGGGCCGGGTCTCCCTGTTGCCTCGCGGGCTTGAGTTGCCCGGAGAAGACACCGGCGGCGGCCGTGACGATCCAGCCCGAGGCGATCAGCGAGCGGGTGATCGTCCCCGAGGCCAGGAACACCCCCGGCAGATAGATCACGGTGGCCATCCCGACGATCCAGAATAGCGCCACCAGGGTCAACCGGGCGCTGATCCGTGCCCACCATTCGCGTTCGGCCTCGCCCACGACTCGCCCGAGCAAGGCCGCCTGCACGATCAACGCCGCCACCGCGATCAAGAGCGTCAGGGGAGGCCCGAACGTCGCCATCATCCCGGGGCGGCCGGACCCCGCGAGATCCTTGAGGAACGCCTCCAGGAGGACAAGGAGCACACCCCCGGTGGCACCGGCCACCGAGGCCGCCAGCACATAGCGACGCCCTCGCCGGCCCAGCGCAACCAACTCGATGACCAGAGCGACCGCAAACAGTGCGAGGGGCAGGCCATCCGGCAAGCCTCCCAACCATCCAAGGACTGGGATCTCTCCACTCCCGAAGAACCGGATCAACAAGTGGCCGACCATCAGGAAGAAGGCCAGCCAGGTCGCCATCAACGCCAGGGTGGAGATCGTTCGAACTCGGGAAGTGGCAATTCGAGTCGCATTCCCCGCGGCCCCCAGGCCAAGGACTCCACCCAGGACCAAGGCCGTCAGCACGAAGTTGGTCATCCCGAGTACGCCCAGGTTTGCCTGGAGGGCTCCCAGGATCACACTCCCGAAGGTTGAAGCCGCCGAGACGTCCGACGTCGACCGGATCATCTCGACACGCTCGCCGATCCCCCAGACGAGGGGTCGAAGGTTGATCGTGAGGAGGAGCGCCGCGATCGACCCGGGGATGATCACCCCGTCCCGAACACGCTTCATCACCACCTCGCGTTCGACCGGCGGCACCGCTCCGATCGTGTCGTCCGGCCGGACATAGCGCAAGCGGACCTCCCTCAACTCGCGGGCGTTTACCGTGAGGGCGCGGAACATCAACGCTGCCCCGACGACGAGACCCACGAGCGAGATCCACCAATCCCAGCCCCCGAAGAAGCCCGGATCATAGCCGACCGGATTGAAGCGGACGAAGGCGTGAACGGTCATCCGGGCCGCGACGACCAGGAGCATCGCCATCGGCAAGAGCATCAGCAGGTTGATACTCACATTCCGGACCCAGATCATGATCACGGTCCAGGTGTCGGCCGAGAGGATGCCCGGCCGAGGGAACATGAAGCTGCTGTAGGAACGGAGGTGTCGGAGCGGTTGGGGCTCCTCATCGACGACCTCATCTCGGACCAGGTGCTCTCGGTAGGCCTGGGCCTGGGTGACCCGGCTGGGGGAGAGTTGGCGCTCGACGTTGACCGGGTCGCCACCCTCGCGCTTCAGCCAAGCCGCGAGCCAGGCTCCGGCGTAACCCCCGCCCGAGACGGTCGAGAGATAGTCGATCCGCCGGAGCAGGCCGAGCGCAGCCAAGCCCTGCAAGAATCCCACGGCAAATGTCCCGCTCCGGATCCCGCCCCCGCTGAACGAGAGGCCGGTGACGTGCCCGCGAAGCGCTGTCAGTCGGGCCTGCTTGGCCAGGGAATCCTCATCGGTCCGGCCTTCCGGGCCGATGTCCGCCACCCTCAATCCGTGGCTCTCCAATGTTCGATCATCGATATCGGGCAGTGGTCTCCCGAGAGAGGCGCTCTGCGCGTCGAAGAGACCCGAAACGACCTCGCGACGCGCCGCGATCAGCTTCAACTCATCGCGAAGGACCTCGGAAAACGGCACCGTGGAAAGGGAGATCGAGGCGTTATCCGTCGATGGCAAGCCATCCGAGGTCGTAATCGGAGAATGCTCCGGGGCGACTCCGGGCGAGGTCGCTTCCGAAACGACATCGGGTATAAACGGCTCGCCCGGGGACGGGGATTGGTCGCGCCGACCTCGGGAGTTTGGCTTATTTTTTCGCTTACTCATCGTGCGAATCACCCTGATCGACCATGACGGCTAAGCCTCTCGCGACCCTTGCTCGATTAGGCCAAGGCGATCATAGAGGGGACGCAAGGGAGACACCAACGAAAAACAATCTCTCATGACACCCGATTAGAGAATCCGTCGATCGATGGCTTCGTGGACACACTTTCCGAAGAAAGTCGAGGCCAGCATTGGTCGACTCGAAGCCTCACGGCTCCAGGAGCAGGCCCCGGGTTCCCAGACCCGATACCGGACCCTTATTCGATTGGCTCGGGGAGCCCTAGCCTTGGTCGAGGACGACGTCCCGAAACATCTCGCCTCGCCGGCCGAAATCCCCGCGTCCCGAATTACGGCGGAGAATCGACTCGTCAGCGGACCCTGACGACGGTCCGGGAGGAGGACCAGGCCGATGGTCCTTCTCGGCCGGTCGCCGGCAAGGTGTCGGTAGACGCGTCTCGGATCCCTGTCGGCCTTCCGGGCCATCTTGGGGACCAGCGAGACGCCCTGGCCCACGCTGACCAGCTCCTGAATCGTGGCGAGTTGGTTGACCCGACCGGTCACGATCGGCCGGAATCGCTTCTGCTGGCAGAACCCCAGCGCATTACCGGCCAGGCAGTGGGCGTCGTTCAGGAGGATGAACGGCTCGGCCTGGAGGTCGGCCAGGGTCACCACCTCGGCGGCCACCAGCCGATGATCGTCGGGGAGGAGGACCAGCAACTCTTCCTCGAAAAGTGGCTCGACATCGAAGTCGTGGCCTTCGATCGGCAGGGGTAGGACCGCCAGGTCGATTTCGCAGTCGACGAGTTTCTTGACGATCGAGGAGGTCACCTCCTCGACCAGTTCCACCTGGGCTCTCGGGAATCGACTCGCGAAGGTCCCCACGACCTGGGTCAGGAAGTAGGGGACCACCGTCGGTGGTGCGCCGACCACCAGTCGGCCCGCTTCGGGATCTTCCTCAACCAGAGACTTCGCATCGTCCACCAGCCGGAGGACCTGATCGCCCATCGGCCCGAGCCGGCGACCGGCCTCGGTCAGGAGGACCCGCCGCCCGAGAAGTTCAAACAAGGGGCGGCCGAGTTCGCCCTCCAGCTTGATGATCTGCTGGCTGAGCGAGGGCTGGGAGCCGAAGCAAGCCTCGGCAGCCCTGGTGAAACTACCCAGCTCGGCGACCTTGACGAAGTAGCGGAGCTGGTGGATTTCCATCAATTCGGCCCCGGGTCATCGACCGAAATCGAGTCCCGGGTCATCCGCCGGAGTGCCCAGCGCCTTGAAGTGGAAGTGGCCGTCGTCCTTCCAGGTAACCTTGCCGACCATGGGAGGCATGTCGGACGGGACCATCGCGAGGGTATCGTCGTCGAGTCCCGCTTCGCCCTTGATCTCGCGAGCCTGACCCTTCTCATCGACCTTCCAGAGGAAAGCCTTCTCCGGCCCGAGTGTCAGAGTGATGGCGACATCGGGCACAGGCTTGGCGATCCAGGTGCCGAGTAATTTGGGCGTGAGCGGGCCGGAAGGCAAGGGAGGTGCCTCATTCGAGCCAGCAGGTGTCGGATCGGCCGGCACGGCCTCTGCTTGAGCTGGCGCGGCTGCGGCGGGCTGCTGGCTCTCTTCGATGGCCGAGAGAAGCTGGGCCGAGAGCCGGTCCTGGGGTTGGAGCGCGACGACTTCACGAAGCCGGACGGCGGCCGCGTCGGCGCTATTCTGGGTGAGATAAAGGGCGGCCAGGACGAACCGGGCCGAGGCCGCTTTCGGCGAGGCGTTGCAATACGCCTCGAGGGCTCGGAGCTGCTCGGTATAGGTCGAGACGTCGGGATAGAGCCCGATCAGCGTCGTCCAGTCGAAGCCGGGGCCGGCCGAGAGGACCGTGTAAAGCGGCACGGCAGCCTCGTCATACCTCCGCTGGGCGAAGAGGCAAATGGCCCGAAATTCGTGAAGGATCGGGTCGTTCGGCGTCTGGGTGAGGGCCTTGTCGGCCAGCGAGAGAGCCTGGACGTAATCCCCCGCGTAGAACGCCTGGCGAGCCGAAGCGAAACTCTCGTCCGCCGTCTGGATCACCTCTTCGGGAGGCGGAGACGACATCACGTCAAGCGGCCTCGAATAGTCGTAGGCCACAGCCGCCACGGGCTGCTGCACGACCACAGTCGAGGTGCCGTAATACGGGTTGCTATAGCGGGAATAACCCCAGCTATTGACCAGCGACCCGACCCCCCAGGCCGCGAGGCCGACCGCCGCACCCACACCCAGGGCGCTGTTGCCCACATTATAGTAGCCCCAGCCCGGCCCATAATGCCCGTTCCAGGAGCCGTTAACCCAGTTCCGGTGATAGCCGTAATAGGGGCTCCCGTGGTATCCGCCGTACCCACCCCAGTTGGAATATCCGGGGCGATATCCGCCAGGCCCCGGATATCCTCCATGCCCTCCGAACCCTCCTCCATAGCCGGGGAAATAATTTCTCCCGCCGACGTTGTTCACTCCACCGACGTTTATGTTTGTATTGTTTCGATTGAAGTTATTGAAGTTATTATTGGTATTCTGGCGATTATTAAAAACATTATTGTTGTTGATGTTCTGCCTGTTGGAATTCTGGACGTTCAAGTTGGGGCGATTATTGTTGATATTCGGCCGATTGACGATCGGCTGATTGACCTCGGGCCGGTTGATATTCGGGCGATTCCCATCGGGCCGGTTGATATTCGGGCGATTCCCATCGGGCCGGTTGATGTTCGGGCGATTCCCATCGGGCCGGTTGATATTCGGGCGATTCCCATCGGGCCGGTTGATATTCGGGCGATTCCCATCGGGCCGGTTGATGTTCGGGAGAGTGCTCGGACGGTTAACGTTCGTACCGGGGTTGTTCGGGCGGCTGATGTTCGCACCTGGATTGTTCGGTCGGCTGACGTTCGGACGACTGGTGTTCGCACCTGGGTTGCTCGGTCGGCTGATGTTCGGGCGGCTGACGTTCGCACCGGGGTTGCTCGGGATGTTCGGTCGACTGACGTTCGGCCGGCCTCGCCCCCCGACCATCCCTCCCCCCCCGCCGCCTCGGCGACCCTGGGCGGTGGTTTCCCCGGCGATGACCAGGAGAGTCACAATCGAGGCGATAGCCACTCGCATTGCTGGGTTCATGATGGTCGGCCTCGATGGTGGTGATTCTTGGTTCTGGACAGTTTATTTGGGCTCTGGCGGCTTGCGGACCATCACGATCTCGTCGAAGTCCTCGATCGGCACGCCACCGATGGTCCGATCAGTCGACTTCCAGACAATGCGATCGTTACCAGCCCTGGTCATGGACTGGGTGGCGCTGGTGGTCAGGCCATCGGGGCGAACACCCGTCGACTTGATGATCCATTGATCTTGACTCCGGACCCAGTGGCCGACGCGATAGCCACCCTCGGAGTCGAAGGTCCATGACTTGATCTGGCGAGTGAGCGGGTCCCAGCCGATTCGCTGATTTCCCTTGAGGATCGGATGACCCTCGGTGCGGACCTCGAAGCTCCTGAGGAGATAGTTCCCGTCCTCCGACCAATCGAGCGAGGTCTTGATCACGGCCTGGCCGCTCTCCTCGACCCATTCTCCGACGAGCCAGGCGAGTTCTTCGAGCCGATCGTGGCGACTCATCTCCTCATGGAGAACTTCGCCGATCGAGGCGATTTTCCAGCCCGCTTCCCCTTTCGCGAGCGTCAATGAGTGGCTCGACCAGGATTGCTCCGATCCGTCGGCCGGGACGAGCTTGGCCCGGCCGTCCACCCGGGCCAGGCCAGGGGCCAGCAGGTGGATCGACTCGACGATTCCTTCGATCTTATCTCCGGGCATGTCGGCGAAGCGTCCGGCGTAATGGTCCTTGATGGCTTCGCGGCCGCGAATGGCGACGCCCTCGTGATCGATCGCCTCGCCCCCCTCGGTGAACAGATCGGCAATCGACTGGGCATTCCCCTGGTCGAAGGATTCGACGAACGAGGCGAGCGTGGCCCGGATCTCCTTATCCACATCGGAAGGGACCTGTTCGGGTGCCTGGGCCGGCGAGGAAGGCGGATCTTCGCCGACCGCGCCATTCGAGACCGGCAGAGATAGAACGAGCCAGGCCAGGAGCGTCGCGTTCATGAGCAGGGCGCCTGTGGAGGGGACGACCCGACGGATTCGGGTCGAAGATGAGCGGAGGTGTCTCGAGGCCTCGCCCTTACATTTCAGCATATCCAGTCCATCAGGGTGCGATCAAGGGAGGCGATTCCGCTGCCTCTCCCCGATCGATCTCGGGCCTGGCAGGCTGTCTCGAAGGGACAGCCATCCGGGTCGCCAGGTGGATCGTGAACCGCGAACCCTGGCCCGGGATCGACTCGACTTCGATCGAGCCGCCGTGATCCTGGATGATCCCATAACTGATCGAGAGGCCCAGGCCGGTCCCCACCCCCACCGGCTTGGTCGTGAAGAAGGGGTCGAAGATCCGCTCGCAGATGATAGGGTCGATCCCGCATCCGTGGTCGATGACGTCGATCCGGACGCCCTCGTTGTCATTCTCCGGGAGCGAGCGGATGGTCACCGCCCCCCCCTCGTCGCAGGCGTCGATGGCATTCATCACCAGGTTCATGATGACCTGATTGATCTTGGCGGCGAAGCAGGTCACCGCGGGGAGATTGTGGAGGTCGGTCTCCACCTGCACTCGCTTCTTCTTGGCGTGACCCTGGATGATGCCGATGGTCGAGAGGATCCCCTCGTTGAGGTCGACCTCGTTGAGCGACCCCTCGTCGAGCCGGGCGAAGATCCGGAGATCCTTGACGATCTGCTGGATCCGGGCCAGCCCGTCTCGGGTCCGGCTGAGGAGCCTGGGGAGGTTCTCCAGCGAGTAATCGAGGTCGACCCGATCTCGGATCTCGCGGATCCTCCCGACCAGATCCGGCAGGACGCCCTCCAAGGCTTCTTCCCCCTCGCGATAGAGGGCCAGCACGGCCACCATCTCGCCGAGGTCTCGCTGGAGGACCGCCACGTTGTTGCCGACGAAGGAGAGGGGGTTATTGATCTCGTGGGCGACCCCGGCAACCATCTGGCCGAGCCCGGCCAGTTTCTCCGACTGGACCAGATGGCTCTGGAATTTCTTGAGGTCCTCGTGGGCCTGGCGTTCCGATTCCGCCATCTCCTGGAGGAGTTGATTCTGGGTTTGCAGGAGTTCCTCGGCCCGCTTCCGCTCCGTGACGTCGCCGAAAATCCCCTGGATCCCGATGACCCTCCCGGAGCTGTCATACAGCGGCGTTTTTGTCACATGAACGTAGATGACATGCCCGCTAGGGGTGATGTGTTCCTCGACGGCCTCGAAGGGTTGGCCGGCCTCGATCACCCGGGCATCGTCCTCGCGATACTTCACCGCCAGCTCTCGAGGGTAGAAATCGAAATCGTTCTTGCCCTGGACCTGCTCGGGGGTCAGGTTCATCTCGCGGCTGAAGTTGCGGTTGCAGAAGGTGAAGCGGCCCTCCCGATCTTTCCGGAGGATGCTCTGAGGGAGGCTCTCGACCAGGGAATGATAGAAGACCTCGGACTCGCGGAGTGCCCGCTCCTTGGCACGAGTCGCGGCAAGTTGCTCCTCGAGCCGGGCACGAAGCCGGGCGTGACTCCGATTGAGTCGGAGCACGAGGATGCCCATCAAGACCGTCATGATCGTGGCGGCGGCGATCCCGAACTGGAAGAGGGGAGGTATCTCGATTCGGCCCAGATCTGGCGACATGATCCTACCCCTTCCGATCGAGATGCATTCGACTCCGACGCCCAGAATCGGCGACAACTTTCCCGGTTCGCCCTCCCGGTTCGGGCGCGGTGAGGACAGGTGGTCCCCAATCAAAGAGCCGCGTTATCGACGATCGAAGTCTCCCTTGAGTTTACCTGAATCGGCAGGATTGTCTCGGGGTCAGCCGAGGAATCGGCCCCGGACCGCAAGCGATCGGGGCGCGCGAACGCGGGTGGTCTCTCCGATCGCTCGCGCCTTCACCGCAATCTATGTACCTCTCAGGAAGTGCTCGGCCAACGCCCGCCGGCATCCGCTTCGGAGCCCGGTCACATGACCGAACGTTCGTCCCCTCGTCCAACCTAGGAGGCCGGACTGCACTAGCATCGGACATAGTTGATGGGTCGAAAATGGAGGACGAGGCGTTCGAAGCCATTGTTCCGATCGTAACAGGGGCATGATCAGCCACTACCGCCCCGGGCATGCACCCGCCCTTCCCGGGCTCCCAAAGACGTCCACGCCATCGGCCTGGCCTCCGCCGGGGCGAACCGAGAACGATCCACTTCGTCACCGTCGGAGTACCCTGGACTTGTGCGAGCGACCGGGACACCGCCCTAACCCGGGGTTCACCGCCATCACCACCCCGGACTTCCAGCGGCCCCGGGATGGCGGTGCGACGTTGAACGTCCTCCACAGTCCTGACATACTCGGGATCCTCCGAGACGAGTCGATTGGGAGCCACGCGATGAGCGCTGCCGAGGACGATCAGACCCAGGACTCGTCGGCCAGCCCGAGCGCGGCCGATCTGATGGCCGTCCTGGATGTCGCACGAGGGCTGGCCGCCTCGCCCGAGTTGCAGCCGCTCCTGGAGCAAGTCGAGGCCGCGGCCCTCCGCGTCCTCGACTGTGATCGAGCCGGGGTCTTCGTCCACGACGAGAAGACCAACGAGTTGGTCGGAAGGGCCGTCACCGGCGAGCCCGGCCTGCGGTTCCCGGCCGATCGCGGGATCGCCGGGGCCGTGTTCCGGGATGGACATCCGATCCGACTGGCCGACGCCCATGTGGACCCGAGGTTCAATCCCGAGGTCGACCGGAAGACCGGCTATCGGACCCGGTCGCTCCTGACCGTCCCGATCCGTGGCTGGGACGAGCGTCCCATCGGGGTCCTCAATGCCCTGAATAGTCGGAGCGGACCGTTCGACGCTCGCGACGAGGCCCTGGCCACCGCCCTGGCCGTCCAGGTTGGGGTGGCGATCCAACGCCAGCTCCTCTTCGACCAGGCCGAGGAGCGTCGGAGGTTCGAGCGTGACCTGGACGTGGCCAAGCGAATCCAGCAGGGCCTGATGCCCCGGCGCCCCCCCAAGGTCGCCGGCTACGACCTGGCCGGCTGGAATCTACCGGCCGATGAGACCGGAGGCGACTTCTTCGACCTCCAGGCCCTCGACGATGGCCCGGTCGCCCTGACCGTGGCCGACGTCGCTGGGCACGGGATCGGCCCCGCCCTGCTCGTGGCCGAGTGCCGGGCCTTCATTCGGGCGACCGTCACCCAGCTCCAGGACCCCGCCCGGCTCGTCGAACGCGTCGACCTACTCCTCTCCGAAGACCTCCCCGAGGACCGGTTCATCACCCTCTTCTTCGGCCTCCTTCATCCCCTCGACGGCCGGGTCCGCTACACCTCGGCCGGTCACGGCCCGAACCTCGTCTATCGAGCTTCGACCGGGATCGTTGAAGAGTTACCCCCGCATGGATGCCCCCTCGGCGTGGCCCCCGAACTGACCCGTGCCGAATCGACCGACGTCCCCCTCGCCCCTGGCGATATCCTGGCCGTCTTCACCGACGGCTTCACCGAGTGGGCCAACCCGGATAACGTCCAGTTCGGCGAGAACCGAGTGGGAGCCGCCCTTGCCCGCCACCGAGAACTTCCCGCGAATCAACTGATTAACGCAATCTACCAGGACCTCCTCACCCACACCGCCGGGTCCGTGCAGCCCGATGACGTGACCGCCGTGGTCGTAAAACGCCTCTGAGAGCCCTAGGAAAAACGAACCCAATTCGACGCAAACCCCGACCAAAAAAAGACCTCCATCGCCAGATCCTTTGGCGATATGAGCCCGGCGAAACGAACCCAAGCACCCTGCGGGAAGTCGGGCGCAGTCCCGAACGAAACGAACCCAGGCTCGAACTCAGGGGCTCTCATCGAGTCTTCGACACCCAGTGAGCCCCCGCTGGCATCAGCAGTCGAGATCGCCCCGGATTACATCGCTGGAAAATGCCGGGAATAGCAGGCTTTCCGGGAGATCCCAGCCCGAATTCCGGAAGGCTTCCCAGCGATGGTCGTCTCGCTCTTCGCAGACCACCTGACCGTGCCGTTCGTTCGGGAGCTGGGTCACTTCCAGGACCCCTCGGGCCGGTTCATCACACTATCCCGGCTCGAAGTCCGATCCGAGTTGCGATCGATTCCATGAGGACGACCTCTTTCGGCCAACGAAGAAGGCCCGCCGTCCCCGCTTGGAAGCGGGGAGGACGGGCCTGGGTTGGTCATCGGGACGTCGAGATGGGCACGATCACTCGGCCTTGCCGGCCGGTGCGGGGGCTTCGTCTCGGGGGTATCGGCTGAAGCCGGGACCCTTCTCGGCCAGGGCTTCGAGGGCCTCGGGACGAATCCGAACCTCGGCCTCCTGGTGGCTCTTGAACCCGGTCCCGGCCGGGACCAGGTGACCCAGGATGACATTCTCCTTGAGCCCGACCAGGTAGTCGACCTTGCCCGCCAGCGCGGCCTCGGTGAGGACCTTGGTGGTCTCCTGGAAGCTCGCCGCCGAGATGAAGCTTTCGGACTGCACGGCCGCCTTGGTAATCCCCAGGAGCTGGGTGCTCGCCGAAGCGGGCTTGGGGCGGATCCATTCGGCCTTCTTCGATCCGGCCTGTTCGACCCGCATGTTTTCCTGGTCGAAGTGGTCGCGAGGGACGATATCCCCCTGGCGGAAGTCGGTATCGCCGGGATCCTTGATCTTCACGCAGCCCATCAGTTCCATGTTGGTCCCGCGGAACTCGAACTTGTCGATGACCGAGCCGGGCAAGAGCCCGGTGTCGCCGACGGAGTCCACGCGGACCTTCCGGAGCATCTGAGCGATGATGATCTCCAGGTGCTTGTCGTCGATCTCGACGCGCTGGGACCGGTAGACGTTCTGGATCTCGCGCTGGAGGTAGCGCTGGACCGCCTCCTCGCCGGAGATCCGGAGGATGTCGTGGGGGACCAGCGGCCCCTCGACCAGGGCGTCGCCGGCCCGAACTCGGGCCCCGCCGTGGACCCGGAGGTACTTCCCGTGCGGGACCAGGTGCTCACGCTCGATCCCGCTCTCGTTCTTGACGATGATCGTCCGCTTGCCCCGGCGTTTCTCGTCGAGGAGCTCGACCCGGCCGTCGATCTCGGCGATGACGGCGGGCTCCTTGGGACGACGGGCCTCGAACAATTCCGTCACCCGCGGGAGACCGCCGGTGATGTCCTGGGTACCGCCGACCTCTCGAGGGGTCTTGGCCAGCAGGGTGCCGGCCGTGATCATCGTCCCCTCGTTGATCTCGATGCCCGCCCCTTCGGGGATGTAGTTGTAGGCCAGGATCCGGCCTTCATTGTCCTCGATGAGGATCTGCGGGTGGAGCTCGCCCTTGTGCTCCATGATGGTCCGACGGACGTGACCGGAGGCGTCACTCTCCATCTTCACGGTCTCGTTCTCGATGATGTCCTCGAAACGGACCTTGCCGCCGACCTCGGCCAGGATCGGGATGTTGTGGGGGTCCCACTCGCAGAGGACCGAGCCTCGGGTGACGTGGGCACCATCCTCGACCTTCATCTCGGCACCGTCGGGGACGTCGTACTTCTCCAGCTCGCGACCCTTGGGGTCGAGGATCTGGATCTCGCCGTTCCGCGAGAGGGCGATCTTCTGGCCCTCGTCGTTGACGACCAGGTTGATCCCGACGTACTTGGCCTTGCCCTCTCGCTTGGCCTTGTGGTCCTTCTCCTCGACGCCTCGGGTCGCCACGCCGCCGATGTGGAAGGTCCGCATCGTCAGCTGGGTGCCCGGCTCGCCGATCGACTGGGCAGCGATGATCCCGACCGCCATGCCGGGCTCGACGAGCTGGCCGGTGGACAGGTCCATCCCGTAGCATCGCCGGCAGATCCCCAGCGAAGCCTCGCAGGTCATCGGGCTCCTGACCTGGATCTTCTCGATGTTCATATCCTCGAGCTTCCGAGCCGAGGCCACCGTGATCATCTCGTTTTCCTTGACCACCACCTCATCGGTGATCGGGTTGACGATATTGACCCGGCTGACCCGCCCGCGGATCGACTGCTGGAGGCTGACCTCGATCTTCTCGCCCTTGTAGACGACGCCCTTGGTGATCCCCTGCGAGGTCCCGCAGTCTTCCTGCGTGATCACGACATTCTGGGCGACGTCGGCCAGCTTACGGGTCAGGTAGCCCGAGTCGGCCGTCTTGAGCGCGGTGTCGGCCAACCCTTTCCGGGCCCCGTGGGTGGAGGAGAAGTACTCCAGCACCGAGAGCCCTTCGCGGAAGTTGGCCTTGATCGGCGTCTCGATGATCTTGCCGGACGGCTTGGCCATCAGGCCTCGCATGCCGGCGAGCTGGCGGATCTGCTCGACACCGCCTCGGGCACCCGAGTCGGCCATCAGGAAGATCGGGTTGAGGTAGACTTCTCCGTTCCGGACGTCGTTCCGGAGCTGCTCCATCATCTCGGTGGTGATCCGCTCGCGGGCGTGGGTCCAGGCGTCGAGGACCTTGTTATAGCGCTCCTGCTCGGTGATGATCCCGCGCTGGTAGAGCTTGGCCGTCTTGGCGACGTCCTTCTCGGTCTCGGCCAGGATCGTGTCCTTGGTCGTCGGGGTCTTCAGGTCGTCGGTGGCGAACGAGAGGCCCGAGCGGGTCGACTCGCGGAAGCCCAGGTCCTTCATGTTGTCGAGCAGGGCGATGGTCTCGGCCCGGCCCAGGATCTGGTAGCAGTCCGCGATGATCATCTGGAGCTGCTTCTGCCCCAGTGCCATGTTGTAGAACGGCATCTTGGCGTGGAGGATGTCGTTGAAGATCACCCGGCCGGTGGTCGTGGTGACGACCATGCCCGGGGTGTACTCCTTCTCGCCCTCTCCCTTGAGCCGCTTGTGCGCGGGGAGCCGCATCTTGATCCGGGCGTGGACCCCGACCTTCTTCTGGCTGAAGGCCAGGAAGAGTTCGTTGGGCGTGGAGTAGACGCCGGTCTCGATCCCGTTCTCGTTCTTGTATTCGCCGGGCTCCCCGGGGCGCTGGACCGTCACATAGTACGAACCCATGACGATGTCCTGGGTCGGGCTGATGATCGGGTTGCCGTTGGCGGGGCTGAAGATGTTGTTGGTCGACATCATCAGGGTCATCGCCTCGACCTGCGCCTCGATCGAGAGCGGCAGGTGGACGGCCATCTGGTCGCCGTCGAAGTCGGCGTTGAAGCCCTTGCAGACCAGCGGGTGGATTCGAATGGCGTTGCCTTCGACCAGGACCGGTTCGAAGGCCTGGATGCCCATTCGGTGCAAGGTCGGGGCGCGATTCAGGAGGACCGGGTGATTCTTGATCACCTCCTCCAGGATATCCCACACCTCCTCGACCTTCCGTTCGAGCATCTTCTTGGCCGACTTGATGGTGTCGGCGTGGCCCAGCTCGCGGAGGCGTCGGATGATGAACGGCTGGAAGAGTTCCAGAGCGATCTTCTTCGGGAGCCCGCACTGGTGGAGCCGGAGGTCGGGGCCGACCACGATCACCGACCGGGCCGAGTAGTCGACGCGCTTGCCCAGGAGGTTCTCGCGGAACCGCCCCTGCTTGCCCTTGATCATGTCGGTCAACGACTTGAGCGGGCGGTTGCTCGACCCCAGGACCGGCCGCTTGCACCGGTTGTTGTCGAAGAGGGCGTCGACGGCCTGCTGGAGCATCCGCTTTTCGTTGCGGATGATGACCTCGGGCGCGTTAAGGTCGACCAGCTTCTTGAGTCGGTTGTTCCGGTTGATGATCCGGCGGTAGAGGTCGTTGAGGTCGCTGGTCGCGAAGTTCCCGCTATCCAGCAAGACCAGAGGCCGGAGGTCGGGAGGGATGACCGGGATCGCTTCCAGGACCATCCACTCGGGCCGGTTGTCGGAGTCGCGGAGGCTCTCGACGACCTTGAGCCGCTTGGTCAGGTCCTTCAGCTTCTGCTTGCTGGAGGTCTCGGTCAGCTCCTGTCGAAGCTGCTTCGAGAGGCCGACCAGATCGAGACGGGCCAGGAGCTTTCGGACCGCGTCGGCCCCCATATCGGCCTGGAAGGTGTCGCCGAACTGCTCGCGGGCCTTCCGGAAGTCCTCCTCGGTCAGGAGCTGGCGCTCCTTGAGGGGGGCATCGCCGGGGTCGACGACCACGTAATCCTGGAAGTAGATGATCCGCTCGAGGCTGCTGGTCTTCATGTCCAGCAGGGTGCCGAGGCGGCTGGGCATCGCCTTGAAGAACCAGATGTGGACCACCGGAGCGGCCAGCTCGATGTGCCCCATCCGCTTCCGGCGGACGCGCGAGTGCGTCACCTTGACGCCGCATCGGTCGCAGATCATCCCCTTGTACTTCATCCCGCGGTACTTGCCGCAGGCGCACTCCCAGTCCTTCTCGGGGCCGAAGATCCGCTCGCAGAACAGGCCGTCCTTCTCGGGACGATAGGTCCGATAATTGATCGTCTCCGGCTTCTTGACCTCGCCGAACGACCAGCTACGGATGTCGTAAGGGCTGGCCAGCCCGATCTTGACGGCGCCATAATCGTTGATACGATCGTAGGCACTTTCGCCCATGCTCACGAGACACGCTCCTCTGCATGCCGTCCGGCGATGCGGAAGTGGGGTAGTTCAGGGGAAAGTCAATTCAACGGTCGGATAGGCAAGGCACTTCCAAGTTCAAATTCATCGATTTCGAAAGTCGAAAGCCCGCGATCCCACCCTCTCAGCCCGGAGAAGGTTGTCGCGGTTCAAGCGGCCATCCTGCCCGCGTCAAATGCCACCGGCAGCCTCCCTGGCCGGACATGAATGACCCCAAGTTCCAAGTCGAAACCTCGAAGGCGCGGCCAGAATCCGGCCCATTGGTCCCTGGATCGGACTGCCGCCGGAGTCGCTTCTTGTCGAGAATAATCGATCCCGTCGTCGATTCCAAGCATAATTCTCTTGACATCAAGATTTTGTTCGAAACGCCTCTTCGGACCATCGTCGCTAGAGCACCCAACCGCAAGCGGGAAGGCTGCGAAACGAGGATCCCTGGTAGGGTAGATCGAGGAATCGGCTTCGACCCCGAATGAGTGCATCATCGGAGTTGAAGACGGCACGCCGAGGACCATCGATCCTCGGCGTGCCGGTTGCTTCGGTGGGTCAGATCCGCTTCTTCTCGAGCTGCATGTTGAGCCCGAGGCCGCGGATCTCGTTGGTCAAGACGTCGAAACTGGCGGGGGTGCCGGCTTCGAGGGTGTTCTCCCCCTTGACCATGGACTCGTAGATCTTGGTCCGCCCCTCGACGTCATCGCTCTTGACGGTGAGCAACTCCTGGAGGATGTAGGCGGCCCCGTAGGCCTCGAGCGCCCAGACTTCCATCTCGCCGAATCGCTGGCCGCCGAACCGGGCCTTGCCGCCCAGGGGCTGCTGCGTGATCAGCGAGTAGGGGCCGGTGGCCCGAGCGTGGATCTTGTCGTCGACCAGGTGGTGGAGCTTCAGCATGTAGATGTAGCCCACCGTCACGCGCTGGTCGAACTTCTCGCCCGTCCGGCCGTCGTAGAGGACCGCCTTGCCGTTCTCGGGCAGGCCGGCGTCCACCAGGCACTGGCGGATCGTCTCCTCGGTCGCCCCGTCGAACACCGGGCAGAGGGCCTGGAATCCGAGCTTGGCCGCGGCCCAGCCCAGGTGGGTCTCCAGGATCTGACCCACGTTCATGCGGCTCGGCACGCCCAGCGGGTTGAGCAGGATCTCGACGGCGGTGCCGTCGGCGAGGAAGGGCATATCCTCCTCGGGGAGGATCTTGGCGATGACCCCCTTGTTCCCGTGACGACCCGCCATCTTGTCGCCGACCGAGATCACCCGCTTGGTCGCGATGTAGATCTTGACCATCTGCAAGACGCCCGAAGGAAGCTCGTCGCCCCGCTTCAGGCTGTTGAGCCGGCGGTCCTTCTCGTCGCGGAGCGACTCGATCCTCGGCGAGTACTGCCGGACCACCTTGCGGGCCTCGACGGCCATCTCGGGGCTCCGGAGGTCGAGCGCCTCGAGCTTGAACCGTTCGGACTCGTCGGCCAGGTTCTTGGGATCCTTGTCGCGGCCGAACGGCTTGCCCGTGGTCGGGTCGGTGACCGGTCCGCCGAGGACTTCCTCGAGCGCCTTGATCATCTGCTTGTATTCATCGGCGATCTTGACGCTCTCGGCCGCCTCGGTGTCCTTCAGCTCCTTCTCGAAGTTCTTGCGCTCTTCTTCGTTGAGGCTCATCCGGCGGCTGAACCGCTGGGTATTGATCACGATGCCTTCGACACCCGAGGGGACTTCGAGGCTGTCGTTCTTGACGTCCTCGCCGGCCCGCCCGAAGATCGCGTGGAGCAGTTTTTCCTCGGGAGTCAGCTCGCTCTTGGACTTCGGAGCGACCTTGCCCACCAGGATGTCGCCGGGCTTGACGTAGGTCCCGATCCGGACGATCCCGTTTTCGTCGAGGTTTCGGAGGGCCTTCTCCGAGACGTTGGGGATGTCGCGGGTGAACTCCTCGCGGCCGAGCTTGGTCTCGCGAATCTCGATCTCGAACTCCTCGATGTGGATGGACGTGTAGACGTCCTCCTTCACGATTCGCTCGGAGAGGATGATCGCATCCTCGAAGTTGTAGCCGTCCCAGGCCATGAACCCGACCAGGACGTTCCGGCCCAGGGCCAGCTCTCCCTTGTAGGTCGCGGCTCCGTCGGCCAGGATCTCGCCCTTCTTGACCTCCTGGCCGGGAGAGACCACCGGCTTCTGGTTCAGGCAGGTCCGCTCGTTCAGCCCGACATACTTTCGAAGCTTGTAGATGATGTTGTGGTCGAGGATGATCCGAGTGGCGTCGACGTACGTGACCGTCGCGTCGTGCGGAGCCTTGATGATCATCCCCGAGTTCATCGCGACCTCACGCTCCAGCCCGGTCGCCACGATCGGCGGCTCGGCCACGAGCAAGGGGACCGCCTGACGCTGCATGTTCGAGCCCATCAGGGCCCGATTGGCGTCGTCGTGCTCCAGGAAGGGGATCAAGCCGGCCGAGACGCCCACCATCTGCTTGGGCGAGATATCCTGGAACTGGACCTGTTCGGTCGGGATCGTGTGGAAGTCGGTCTGATACCGGGCGATGACGTGGGGTCCCTTGAGCTTCCCGTCCTCATCGGTCGGGGCATCGGCCGGGGCCAGATAAGCCTCGCTCTCCTCGTCGGCACGCATCCAGACCACATGATCGGTCCGGTGCCCGTCCTTGATCTCTCGGTAAGGGGTCACGAGGAAGCCGTACTCGTCGACACCCCCATAGATCCCGAGCGAGCTGATCAGGCCGATGTTCGTCCCTTCGGGCGTCTCGATCGGGCAGATCCGGCCATAGTGGGAGATGTGGACGTCGCGGACCTCGAAGCCGGCCCGCTTCCGGTTCAGGCCGCCCGGCCCGAGGGCCGAAAGCCGCCGCTCGTGGGTGAGCTGGGCGAGGGGGTTGGTCTGGTCGACGACCTGCGAAAGCTCGCCTCGGCCGAAGAAATATTCGATCGCCGCGCTGATGCTCTTGGGATTGATCAGGCTCCGAGGGGTGATGTCCTCGGCATCCTTCAGGCTCATCCGCTCCTGGACGGTCCGGCGGAGCTTGAGGAACCCCTTTCGAAGTTCGTCGGCAGCCAGTTCATCGATGGTCCGGAGTCGTCGGTTGCCCAAGTGGTCGATATCGTCCACATGCCCCTTCCCCTTGCGGAGATTGAGGATGTAGCGAATCGCGTTGACGTAGTCGAGCGGATCCAGGATCATCTGGTCGTCGGCGACCGTCTGGCTGAACTTCCGGTTGATCCGGAATCGGCCGACTTTGCCCAGCCGATACCGATTGGTATCGAAGAACTTCTCGTGGAACAGTTCCTTGGCCTTCTCGAGCTGGGGCGGATTACCCGGCCGGAGCCGCTGGTAGATCCGGAGCAGGGCGCTCTCGTGGTCGGTGGTCTGGTCTTCCTGGAGCGACTGGAGGATCAGTTGATCTTTGACGTCCTTCAGGACACTGATGACCCCAATTTTGGCGTCGGCGAGGACCTGAGCCGAGACCTTCGAGATGGTGGACCCGCTGTCGATCAAGACCTCGCCCGTATTCGGGTCGACGATGTCACCGCAGGCGATCCGGCCTTCGATCCGAGTCGCGGCGTCGGTCTCGCCGGTGTCGATCTCCTCGGAGTCGTAGAAAGCCTGGAGGATCGCGTCGTCGGAGGAATACATCGGGCTCATCGCCCGGAGCAGCGTCATCGACGAGAACTTGCCTGACTGGTCGATCCGGACGCCGAGCGTGTCTTTCTTCGTGACCTGAAGTTCGATCCAGCTCCCGCGTTCGGGAATGACCCGGCAGGCGTGCAGCTTCTTGTCGCCGGCCTCGATATCCACGACGAAGTCGACGCCCGGGCTCCGGTGGAGCTGGCTGACGACCACGCGCTCGGCACCGTTGATGATGAACTCCCCGCCACCGATCATGATCGGCATATCACCGAGGTAGACCGACTCCTCCAGGGCGGTCTCGCCCTTGTTGAGGCGGAGCCAAACGTGGAGCGGTCGACCGTAGCTCAAGCGAAGCTGGCGGCACTCGTCGGGCTCGTAGCGGGGCTTGCCCAGGTCGAACTTGATGTATTCGAGTTTGAGGGTCTTGTCATAGCTCTCGATCGGGAAGATCTCGCGGAACACCCCTTCCAGCCCGGCGTCGGCACGTTCTTCGGCCGGGAGATCGGCCTGGAGGAACCGCTCGTAGCTGCGGGTCTGGATCTCTGTCAGGTCGGGAACCGGGTGGATGTCGTAGATCTTGCCGAAGTTCCGCCGCCGTTCGGGGGTGATGCGCCGCACGGTGCTAGCAGTGGCCATGAAAGGACGCTCCTCAAGGGAGATGGGTAGGCGCGGACAACCGGTCGGGATCGATCAGGACGCGTTCGCTGGATCCGGGGCCGGTAAGTGCGGGTGCGGGGTGTTGCGTTTAAAACCGAGTGGACGGGGGAACGAGCAAAGCCCGACACCGCGCGTCGAAACACCCCGACGACGACTCGGAAGGTCGAAGCCGGGGCGGAAGAGTCAAAAAGGCGGGTGGCATACCCCATCCTATGCGGACAGGGTCGCCAAAGTCCAAAAATAACATCGCACAGTCGACCCGGAAAGCCTCCGGGCCACTGGTCACTTGATCTTGACCGTGGCGCCGGCCTCTTCCAGCTCTTTCTTGAGCTTGTCGGCGTCGTCCTTCGAGATGCCGGTCTTGATCGCCTTGGGAGCGGCCTCGACGGCGTCCTTGGCCTCCTTCAGGCCGAGTCCGGTCGCGGCGCGGACGACCTTGATGATGCCGATCTTCTTGGCAGCGTCGAAGGCCTCCAGGACGACATCGAACTCGGTCTGAGCCTCGACCGGGGCGGCGGCGGCGGCCGGGGCGGCAGCCATGGCCGGGCCGGCGGCGACGGCGGCGGCCTTGATCCCGTGGACGTCTTCGAGGTAGTCGCCGAGCGACTTGGCTTCGAGGACGGTCAGCTTGACGATCGAGTCGCCCAGGGACTTGATGTGATCAGCGTACGAGGCGGTTTCGGCGGTGGCCATGGCTCAATCCGATCCTTTCGGGAGATCCGCACGAGCTTCGCGCGAGATTCGTATGGGTGAGGGGTGCTTGACAGACACCCGATCGATTCCGACGACGACCAACATTTCCAAATAAGTGCAATGGACGTCCGGGGCCAATCAGGCCCCTTCCGCCGGAGTAGCCTCGGCTTCGGGCGTGGCCTCGTCGGCCGGGGCTCCCTCGGAGAGGGTCTTGAGCTGTCCCAGCAGGCCGCTGGCCGGGGCATTCGCCAGGCTGATGACCCGGGAGACCGGGGCCAGGGCCAGGCTGACGACTCGACCGATCAAAGCCTCGCGGCTGGGGAGCTTGGTGATATCCTCGACCTGATCGGGACCGATCACCGTTCCGTCAACCGACCCACCCTTGATCTCGGGCTTCTTCAGCTTCTTGACTTGATCCGAGATTTCCTTGGCCAGCTCGGCAACGCCATCGCCACCCCAGACGGCCACACTGGGGCCTTCGAGGTACTGCGAGAGGCCGCCGATGCCCATATCCTCGAAGACGCGGCGGGCCAGCGTATTCCGCAGGACGCGCATCTTGATCGACTTCTTGCGAAGGTCGCGGCGGAACTGGAACTCCGTGATCGCGTCCAGTCCCTTCAGGTCCAGGATCAGGACCGACCGGTCGCCATCGAGCTCGGTCTTGAGCTGATCCATCATCAGTTCTTTGACGTACTTGCTCATCTCAGTCGATTCGTCCGGTGCGACGCGAAGGGCGAATCCGCCCCGCTCGGCCACCGCTCCCTGAAGGTTCCGGGTCAGGCCAGGACCTTGATGCCCGGGCTCATGGTCGCCGAGATCGTGATCGTCCGGATGAACGTCCCCTTGGCGGCCGCCGGCTTGACCGACCGGAGGTGGTTCAGGAACGTGTTGATGTTGTCGACGAGTTGCTCGTCGGAGAAGTTGATCTTCCCCACGGGTGCGGCGACGTTTCCGCCCTTATCGCTCCGGAACTCAATCTTGCCCGCCTTGAACTCGCGAACGCCCGAGGCGATATCCGTGGTGACGGTGCCCGAGCGAGGCGAAGGCATCAGGCCTCGAGGGCCGAGCACTCGCCCAAGGGGACCGACCACACCCATCATGTCGGGAGTCGCCAGCGCGACGTCGAAATCCATGAACCCGCCCTTGATCCGCTGGGCCAGGTCATCCCCGCCGACGATGTCGGCACCGGCGGCGGTCGCCTTCTCGGCGTTTTCGCCCTGAGCAAAGACCGCGACGCGAACAGCCTTACCAATCCCGTGCGGGAGTGCGACCGATCCTCGGACGTTCTGATCGCTCTGCCGGGGGTCGATCCCCAGGTTGGTCGAGACCTCGACGGTCTGGTTGAACTTCGTGGTGCCGAACGTCTTCAATTGCTTGATCGCGTCGGCCAGCGGGATCGGATCAAGGGATTTTACCTTGTCCCGCAAAGCTCGATATCTCTTGGACTGAACCTTCAATTCACGCACTCCAGAGGGAGGGCTGCCGCCCGGGGAAGCAAACCGTCTGGGTCGAGGGGTCTCGGCGGGCGGTCGCGCCGGCCCCAGGTCGAGCGACCCGACGGGGATTCTAGCGAACTTCGATCACGGTCGGAACCGTGAGATCAACCTTTAATTTCGATCCCCATGCTCCGAGCCGTGCCCGCGATGATCCGGCAGGCGTGTTCCATATCTCGAGCATTGAGGTCGTTGAACTTCGTCTCGGCAATCTTCTTGACTTGGTCGGGTGTGACCGTCCCCACCTTGGTCTTGTGGGGCTCGGCCGAACCCGATGCGATCCCGGCGGTCTGCTTCAGCAGCACGGCGGCGGGCGGGCTCTTGGTGATGAACTCGAACGACCGGTCGGAATAGATGGTGATCTCGACCGGGATGGTCGTCCCCTTCATATCCTTCGTACGGTCGTTGAACTGCATCACGAACTGGCCGATGTTGACCCCATGCTGGCCGAGCGCGGGGCCGACCGGCGGCGCGGGGGTCGCCTGACCACCCGGGCACTGGAGTTTGACCTTGGCCGTCATCACCTTCGCCATCGTCCGCTCGCTCTCGCAAAAAACGACCCGAGTCCGAGGCCGAGGAAGTTCACCCGGTCCTCCAGAAACACGAGTCTCGTGAAAGGATCAGAGCCGTTCCACCTGCCAGTATTCGAGGTCAACCGGAGTCGGCCGATTGAAAATGATCAGCATGACCTTGACCAATCCACGAGTCTCGATGACCTCTTCGACGGTCCCCTCGAAGTTCTCGAAGGGTCCGTCCTTGATCTTCACCCGGTCACCACGCTCGACATCAATCTTGACCTTGGGCAATTCGGCCGAAGTGCCTTGCTCTTGCTCGTTGAGCATCTGATTGACTTCGACCGAAGTCATCTTCGTGGGGGTCCCATGAGCCCCCACGAAGTCGCCAACGCCCGGAGTCTCTCGGACCGTGAACCAGGTCTTCTCGTTCAACTCCATCTCGACCATGATATAGCCGGGATAGGTTTTACGCTCCACCGTCCGCTTCTTGTTATTCCGAATCTCGGTGATCTTCTCGGTCGGAACAACAATCCGGCCGAAATATCGCTGGAGACCTTGAATTTTGACCCTTCGTTCCAGAGCATCACGAATCGTATCTTCGCGACTACTCTGGACCTTCAAGACATACCAGACCAATTCGGGCGGCGGTTCTTCATCGGGATCGGAAACAGCCGGGGGCGACTGAGGTTTCGAGGGCGGAACCTCGGGGTCGCTGACCAGACCAGCCTCAGGCGTGGGCTCTTCCTCCGGGGATGCCGAAGGAGGCTCGACCGGGGCGGTGTCGTCGGGCCAATCGGCCGATTCCGGTTCGGGAAACTCGTCGGTCGCGTGGTTCATTCGGAGCCGTCGCGGATGAAGGTTAGGTCCGTCGGAACAAGACAGAAGAACCGAGGTTGTCGATTGAATTGAGGGATCAGGCGTTAGAGCCGAGGGCACTGGTATCGCGGAAACGAAGAACGCCGATCAACTGGAGGAGATTGGACCAGACCCAGTCGACCCCGAAAAGGAAGACCGCCATCAAGGCCACCGTCACCAGAACGACGGTTGTTGCCCGCTTCAGGTCCTCTCGACTCGTCCAGGAGACCTTGTTCATTTCCGCTTCGGTCGCGATCAAGAATTCGACGAACGGCGGATACTGGAGAAGCCGGAACGTGATCCACCCGAGGACGACACCAAGCAGGGCCGGGATCCCATAAGAAGTCGAGACGCTCGACTGGGCATCCAACGTCAGCCAGAGTTCCCGGAGGCCGAACAGGATGGTCAGGCCGAGCCCGACCGCTGTCCAGAGGCGAGCCTGCTTACCCTGGAGGGGCTTGTAGAGATTGGTATGCACCAGGTTCGCCAGGAACGGGGCGAACCGACCCTTCGAGTCCCCGGACGATCCCCCCTTGGTGACCTTGGCCGGTTTCGAGGCCGGCGATCCATCTTTGACTTTACCCATGAGCCTATCTCTTATTCGGGGGACTGATCCGACGGGGTTACTCCGAGACCCATCGAACACGAGCGGAGGGAATCGAACCCCCAACCGCCGGTTTTGGAGACCGGTGCTCTACCAATTGAGCTACGCTCGTAGCGATCGGAGGGGCCTTCGTCCAGGGAATAAGGACGAACCGACGGCCAGGTCTCGCCGCCAGAGGCCCCGATCGGTCACTTCTTCCGCGATTCCTTGTGCGGCGTGTGCTTACGCTCGCGCCGGCAATACTTCTTCAGTTCAAGCCGCTCGGCACCCCGAGTCTCTTTCTGCGTCCGGTAATTCCGGTCACCGCAGGTGGTGCATTCCAGCCAGACATATTCGCGCATCGCCCCGCTCCTGCAACGAACCCGCCAAAATGACGAAGGACGATGGGGCGGGCGGGAAGGCGAGGGCCCAACAATCCGCCCGATCCACCGTCAACGACGTCGAGCCCCAGCGGGGGCAAGTTTCACTGGAGGATCTTGGTCACCACGCCGGCACCCACCGTCTTGCCACCTTCGCGGATCGCGAAACGGAGGTTCGCTTCCATGGCGACCGGGGTGTGCAACTCGACCGTCATCTTGATGTTGTCACCCGGCATGCACATCTCGGCCTCGCTGTTGTCCTCCGCGAGGAGGTTCAGCACCGAGCCAGTGACGTCGGTCGTCCGGAAGTAGAACTGAGGACGATACCCCTTGAAGAACGGGGTATGCCGCCCACCTTCGTCTTTGCTGAGGACGTAAACCTCGGCCTCGAACTTGGTGTGCGGGGTGATCGATCCCGGCTTGCAGACGACCTGCCCACGCTCCAGGTCGGTCTTCTCAACACCTCGGAGCAGGATCCCGACGTTGTCGCCGGCCTGACCCTGGTCGAGCGTCTTCTGGAACATCTCGACGCCGGTGACCGTCGAATTCTTGTTCTTGTCGAATCCGACGATCTCGACCGGATCACCAACCTTGATGATACCGCGTTCGATTCGGCCGGTGCCGACCGTACCTCGACCCTTGATGGAGAACACGTCCTCGATCGGCATCAGGAAGGGCTTGTCGACCTCCCGCTGCGGCTCGGGGATGTAGTCGTCCATGGTCTTGACGAGGTCGAGGATCGGCTTGGAAGCCACCGGATCGCTCGGGTTTTCGAGGGCCGGACGGCTGCATCCCCGGGTGATCGGGATTTCGTCGCCGGGGAACTTGTAGTGGGTCAGCAGCTCGCGAAGTTCGAGCTCGACCAGTTCCAGGAGCTCCTCGTCATCGACCAGGTCGATCTTGTTGAGGAAGACGACCAACGCGGGAACACCGACCTGGCGAGCCAGGAGGATGTGCTCGCGAGTCTGCGGCATCGGGCCGTCGGCGGCGGAGACCACCAGGATCGCCCCGTCCATCTGGGCGGCACCGGTGATCATGTTCTTGATATAGTCGGCGTGCCCCGGGCAGTCGATGTGGGCGTAGTGCCGGGTCTCGCTCTCATACTCGACGTGGGAGACGGCGATGGTGACCGTCTTGTTGGCGTCGCGGACGGTACCGCCCTTGGCGATTTCCGAATACGCTTTCGCCTTGGCCTGGCCGTGAGCGGCCAGGACGGCCAGCAGGGCGGCCGTCAGGGTCGTCTTGCCGTGGTCGATGTGCCCGATCGTGCCCACGTTGACGTGCGGTTTAGTCCTCGCGAAAGTTTCCTTGGCCATCGTTGCTCCCGTCGTCTCCTGGAAACCGTGGGCGTAGTGGCGTGTCCGCCGGGCCGCCCCGAATCAAAACCCACGATCAGATGGGCCACCGGGCGGTGGGTGATTGGCTTTCAAGCCACGGGACGCACCCGCTTCGCCAGGGCGAAAGGGACGCGGACCCGAAAGCTGCCGCTGGGATTTGAACCCAGGACCTCGTCCTTACCAAGGACGCGCTCTACCAACTGAGCCACGGCAGCATAGTTGCGTTATTTGAGAGTTTGGGCTGGGGGCAAACGATCCGGTGTTTCGAGCTTGCCGGCCCCACTGGATTGAGTCCAGGGTCGCCACCTCTCGTCGTCCGTCACTCCGCCCGAGAGCGGGTGATGGGAATCGAACCCACGTAGTCTGCTTGGAAGGCAGATACTCTACCATTGAGTTACACCCGCGTGAAAGCCCCCACATTTAAAGTGGGTCGTAATCGACGGGTGACGGGTCCGAGGCTTGGCGAGGGCCGGAAAGTCTTGTGTCCGTTCGCTGCTGGTTAGACTCCTCAAAAATAGATGCACGCCGGGTCGGCGGGGCAATGGGTGGAGCAGGATTCGAACCTGCGAAGGTATAACCACCAGATTTACAGTCTGGCCCCTTTAGCCACTTGGGTATCCACCCGGTTACTGACAGCAATTCGCGATACCGTTGATTGCCCCGTGGCTCAGTAGAACCGGACGCCGAGACTCAAACCGTTCTTCAGAGCTGGCGGTGAGAGTCGAACTCACAACCGTCGGTTTACAAAACCGGTGCTCTGCCGATTGAGCTACGCCAGCCACTGCCCGACCGGGAAAACCCCAAATATACCGAGCGAAACCGCAAATGCAAGCGACTTTTCGATCGTCTATCCGGAATCGTCGAGGCCTGGGTGTTCCGATCCGACAAAATCGACCGCGGCGACGGCCATCGGGCCAATCGGGCGCGGTCGATATTGAACGGGGGCATCAAAGGCCAACGAGATCGTAGCCGGTACTGGCCATGCCTTGCAAGAGGTGACCGGCGAAATTCGTGGCTTTTCAGTAATCTCCGGCCTGTTGGTAGTCATCTCGCTGAGTTCCCAAGATGCCGGAGAATCGATATTTCTTGATCCCGCGGCTACACATCCTTTCGCCAGGTCGAAGATCTTGGATAGATTGGATCGGATTCCGGCAACCTTCTTTTTGATGTTCAAGCGAACTTTTCGACACTTTGGAGTGACCTGGCCATGAGCGATTGGACTTCAAGGGTCTCCCTTGCCCTGACGCTGGCTTTGGTGCCTCTGACGATTCGACCGACCCTGGCGGAGACTTGCCTCTCTCCCTTCGTCAAGCGGCTGGATCGACCGGAAAAATACCTCTACGTCCTGTGCGTGGATGCTGACGAGAAGGACGATGATTCCGTCGTGATGATCGACGTCGATCCCGACAGCGCGACCTATGGGCAAGTCACGTTCACGCTCGGGCTGGGCAGTCGGGGGAACGAGACCCATCACTGGGGGTACACCGACGATCGATCCAGGATCTGGGCCGGAGGGCTCCGGTCGAGCCGGATCTGGATCCTCGATGTGGCGACCGACCCGGCCCGGCCGAGGATCGAGCGAGTGATCGAGGACATCCCTCGGTCGACTGGGCTTTCCGGTCCCCACACCTATTACGCCTTGCCCGGGCGGATGCTTTTGAGCTTCCTGGGATCGGCCGATGGAGGCCTCCCGGCGGGACTGGCCGAGTTCACCAACGATGGCCAGCTCATCCGGACAATCCCTAACCCGAGCGGGGCCCCCTACGGTTACGACCTGGCGGTGAAGCCCGAGCGAAACCGGATGGTGACCAGCAGTTTCTCGCCACCTCGAAATTACCTGAAGCCCTTCGCGGAGATGGATCTCAAGGATTTCGGATCGGAGATGATCGTCTGGGATTTCAAGGAGCGAAAGCCGATCCAGGTCGCGAAAACCGGCACGGCGCCGCTGGAAGTCCGCTGGTCTCTCAAGCCGGACGCCGATCATGGCTTCACCAATTGCGCCCTCGACAATTCGATCTGGCTTTTCCGGGGCAAGGGCGACGGATCGAACGAATACGATTTCAAGAAAGTGGCCGACACCGGCGCATTCCCGGCCGACCTTCGCCAGAGCCCCGACGATCGTTATCTGTTCGTCAGCTGCTTCGGCGCGAACGAGATCCAACAGTGGGACGTGAGCGATATCGAGCGTCCCAAGCTCTTCAGCAGCGTCTCGCCCGGCGTCCAACCCAACATGATGCACGTAACGGGGGACGGAAAGCGGATGTACGTCTCCAATTCGCTGCTATCGACGCTCGATCATTCCGGGAGATTCTGGATCCGTTTGATCCATGTCGGGGTTGACGGCATGAAAATTGATCCCTTCTTCAATGTCGATCTCAACCAACGTCCTGGTGGCTCAGTTCGCGGACACGATCTACTCATCAATTAGAGGATCGGGAGCGATTCAGGATGTACGCCCTACTCATCTGCACCGCCCTGACGGTCGCCAGCGATCAGGATTCGTTCCTTGCGGACATCGGCCCTGCCCCGGATGTCGAGCTGGTTGACACGCAAAGACACTTTTTCTCTCTTGGGTCGCTCCGAGGTAAGGCGGTCGTGGTCAGCTTCGTCTACACCACCTGTACCGGGACTTGTCCGCTGACGACCGCTAAGCTCGATAAGGTCCGTCGGCGACTCCGAGAAGAAGGTCTCTGGGGTCGGTCGGTCGAGTTCGTCTCGATCACGCTCGACCCGGATCGGGACACCCCCGAGGTCCTCGAACGCTACGCCAGGGCCTATCGGGCCGACCCCAATTCCTGGCATTTCCTGACGGGGCCGCCCGACCGAGTCGCCAAGGTGATCTCGGACTGGGATATGTGGGCCAAGCTCGGACCGTCCGGCGTGATCGACCACCCTTCCAGGATTTTCCTCCTCGACCCCTCGGGGCATCGTCGGGAAATCTATAACCTCGAGTCCCTGACACCCGAGATCGTGGCCCAGGATATCAGGGCAGTAATCGCTGGAGGCAACGCAACCCGATGACCCTTGAATCGAACCTGGCGACCGAAGAGAGCCGGACCGGCCGGAAAGCAAGGGCCTTCGTGGTCCTGAATCCCCGGTCTGGCTCATGTACCGCCCCGGCCGTCCGGCGGGCGATCCGGGACCATCTCGGCGACCTGGAGGTGGAGGTCCACGAGATCTCCGAGGGGGACGATATTCAGCATATCGTCCTATCGGCGATCGAACGAGGCTGCGACCCAATCGTCGCGGCCGGCGGAGACGGGACGGTTTCCTCGATCGCCAACGTCATGGTGGGCAAGCAGGCTCACCTGGTCATCCTCCCGCTGGGCACCGCCAATGTCCTGGCTCGTGAACTGGGCATTCCGGTCGAACTCGAAGGTGCCTGCCGGTTGGGTGCCCATCGCGTGAAGCTTGGGAGCCTGACCGGTCCCGAGCATGAAGTCTTCCGGCTCGATGCGATGAAGGTGGGAAATCGCCACTACTTCACCCAGATAGGCGTGGGAATCGATGCCCTTATGATCCGTGATACCGCCACCGAGCAAAAGAAGCGGTTCGGACGGCTCGCATACCTCTGGACCGCGGCGACCCGACTGGTCGGTTTCCAACCTCGGAAATTCTCGATCGTCATCGACGGCGAGGAGATCATCGCGAAGGCGTCCGAAGTCGTCATCGCCAACACTGGAATGATGGGCCAACCCCCGTTCCGATGGGGACCCGACATTCGGGCTGATGATGGCCGGCTCAACGTCTGCATCGTTCGAGCCCGAACTTTCCTCGACTACGCCGGGATTTTCTGGCTCGTCGTCCAGGGAAGACACCGAGAAAGCCCCAACGTCCGCTATCGGACCGCTTCGAAATCGGTCGAGATTACCACCAAGCACCCTCTCCCGGTCCAGGCTGACGGAGAGATCGTCGGCGACACACCCATCCGGGTAGAAGTCGTCCCAAATGCCGTCGAGGTGGTTATCCCTTCCGGAACCCAACCTGGAACGATCTGAAGCCGGAAGAAGTCGTCACCTCCATCGAGAGCGAGTCGAAAACGGATTCTCACCCCACCGGAAAAACCGGAAGAAGCCCGATTGACTCGACCAGGTCACCCCGTTACACTCTTACTTTCCCCGCGAGAGTCGTCGAGAGCGGGGCGAGAAACATGACAAACTCGGTCCGGCGATCGATGAAGGGATCCTAAGCGTGGCGGGTATCAGCAACGAACGGATACGCATCCGGATGGAAGCGTACGATCACACCATCCTGGACCAGTCGGCCAAGGACATCGTCGACACCGCCAAGCGGACCGAGGCCATCGTCCACGGCCCGATCCCCCTGCCGACTCGGATCGAACGATACACCGTGCTTCGAAGCCCGCACATCGACAAGAAGTCGCGGGAACAATTCGAGATCCGGACTCACAAGCGGCTGATTGACATCGTCCAGCCGACCAACAAGACCATCGATGCCTTGAACAAGCTGAGCCTTCCGGCCGGCGTCGACATCAAGATCAAAGCAGGCCCTTCGGCCTCCTGATCGCGTCGTTTGCGGCCCAACCTGGTCCGGTTGTCGGGATTTCGATCCCGGTCGCCGGCCCTCACGTCGTCGGTGACTCGGGCCATCCTGGTCCGGCCCCGCCGACCTCTGTTTTTTATCGGACGTCGAGGCCGTATTCGGCCTCCGTGGATGAACACCTCAGGGTGTCGGCTTCGGCCGTCCCCGAAGGACCCCCGGCCTCCGGTCGGGGAGGGTTGGGTTTGAGAGGCGATCATGCTCGTGGGACTGCTTGGCCGCAAAGTCGGCATGACTCAGATTTACGAGACGGATGGGACGGCGGTACCGGTCACGGTGCTCGAATGCGGCCCATGCACGGTTCTCCAGGTCCGCACCGCCGAACGCGATGGCTACCATGCCTTGCAGCTCGGCTTCGATGACAAGAAGCGAAAGAGCGCGACCCAGGCCGAGCGTGGTCACGCCCGGAAGGTGGACTCCGAACCGAAGCGTTATGTTCGCGAGATCCGCCAAGAATCGGCCGCCGAGGGTGTCGTCGAAGGGCAGACCTTGACGGTCGAGGTCTTCAACGAGATCAAGAACGTCGACGTGATCGGGACGAGCAAGGGACGAGGTTTCTCGGGCGTCATCAAACGTCACGGGTTCAAGGGCCTCCGGGCGACCCACGGCGTCAAGCGGATGCACCGCCACCCTGGCTCCTCGGGTCCGAGCGCCGACCCGGCCCACACCCGCAAGGGAATCAAGAAGCCGGGGCAGTACGGAAACGCCCGGATCACCGTGAAGAATCTCAAGGTCGTCCAGGTCGACCCGACCAACAACTTGCTATTGATCCGCGGGGCGGTCCCCGGGCCCAACGGCGGCTATCTCACCATCCGGCAAACCAACAAGGTCTGAACAAACCGATGTCCCGGCCGGCGACCGGCCCGGGCCCCAGGGGCGATCGGGGAGTGGATGAAATCATGTTGAGCATTCCTGTCTATAATCCGGCCGGTGAGAAATTGGCCGAGGAGTCGATCGATCCGGCCGACTTCGGTGGTTCGGTCAACAAGCAACTCCTCCATGACGTGGTGCTGATGCACCTGGCCGCCCGCCGCGTGGGTACGGTCAATACTCGAGGCCGGGCCGACGTGGCCGGCTCGGGCAAGAAGCTGTTCCGCCAGAAGGGGACCGGCAACGCCCGTGCGGGCTCGAAGCGGACCAACAAGCGGGTTGGCGGCGGCGTGGCCTTCGCCCGGAGGAACCGCGACTACCGCTACAGCATGCCGAAGAAGGCCGTGCGAGCAGCGATCCGGATGGCCCTGCTCTCGAAGTTCCAGGACGGGCAGGCCATCGTGATCGATGGGCTGGCCCCCGGCGAGAAGCCCAAGACCAAGATGGTGGTCCAGGCCCTCCGCTCGATCCGCCGGCCCGACCTCAAGGAATCCGAGGCGGTGGTGGCCGAGGGGGAGACCAAGAATCAGGCTCTCCGCCGGACGCTCGAAGGGCGGACCATCCTGATCGGCCTCCCCGGACTGGACCCGGTCCTATACCGGAGTGCCCGGAACATCGAAGGTGTCCAGGTCGCCCCGGTGGCCGAGTTCAACACCTACGATATCCTCAAGCAACGCTATCTGGTGCTGACCCGAGAGGCGCTGGCCGTCCTCAAAGAACGGGTGAAGCAGAAGCCGGCCCGCCGGCCGGACTCGACGACGGCCTCGGCCGCCTCGGAGGCTTGAAGTCATGGTCACGCTCTACCGTCCGCCTGTTTATGTCCGCAAGGGCCCGGCACTCGAACCTTATCAGGTCGTCCTGAGGCCACTGATCACCGAGAAGGCGACGCATCTCTCGGAACGTCACAACGCCTACACGTTCGAGGTCAACGTCAACGCCAACAAGACCGAGATCAAGGAGGCCGTCGAGGTCCTCTTCAACGTCAAGGTGGCCGACGTCCGGACCCAGAACCGCCGCGGCAAACTCCGCCGATACCGGCTCAAGGTCGGCCGGATGCGGAACTGGAAGAAGGCGATCGTCGCCCTCCACGACGATTACCGGATCGACTTCTATTGATCAACCAGCCATCACGCTGAACCGCCCACGAGCCGAAGACGAAAACGCCTTCGGGCGTTGAGCAGAGCAGAAGGACGCGACCGCGATGGGTATCCGCTACTACAAACCGACCAGTCCCGGACGGCGTAATGCGTCGGTCAGCGACTTCTCGGAATTGACCGACAAGAACAAGAAGCCCGAAAAAAGCCTGACCGAACCGCTCCGAAAGACCGGCGGCCGGAACAACCAGGGGTTCATCACCGCTCGACATCGCGGTGGCGGCCACAAGCGGATGTACCGGATCATCGACTTCAAGCGGAACGACCACGACGGGATCCCGGCCCAGGTCACTCACATCGAGTACGACCCGAACCGCTCGGCGCGGATCGCCTTGCTGGTCTTCCCCGATGGGGTCAAGCGATACATCATCGCTCCCGAGGGGCTGAAAGCGGGCATGACCGTCACCAGCGGACCGACCGCCGAGCCGAAGGTGGGCAACTGCCTCCCGCTCTCCAAGATCCCGACCGGCCTGTCGATCCATAACCTGGAGATGCAGCCCGGTGGCGGTGCCAAGCTCTGTCGATCGGCCGGCGTGGGAGCGACCCTGACGGCTCGAGAAGGCACCTGGGCCCAGATCACCCTTCCTTCGGGCGAGGTCCGCCGGATCCCGGCCGCTTGTCGGGCCACGATCGGGATGGTCGGCAACTCCGACCACATGAACATCACCCTGGGGAAGGCGGGCCGGAAGCGTTGGCTCGGTCGCCGGCCCCACACCCGAGGCGTTGCGATGAACCCCGTCGACCACCCGATGGGTGGCGGCGAAGGCCGAACCTCGGGCGGACGAAACCCGTGCTCGCCCACCGGCAAGCTCGCCAAGGGCGGCAAGACCCGCCGTCGTCGGAAGCCGTCGAACTCGGCGATCATCCGTCGTCGCCGGAGCGTCCGATACGGCCAACTCAAGGTCTAATCCAAGCCGACCGGCCCGCGCCGGAACGCCCTAGTGATTGTCGTTTTATTCGATTACGAGTCAGCAGGTTATCATCGCCCCGCATTGCGGGGTTATTGACCCCGAGGGGTCGGGGACCGGAGATCCATGGGACGCTCGTTGAAGAAAGGTCCGTACGTCGTCGAGCGGTTGCTCGAGAAGGTGTACAAGACCGAGAATACCGGTAATCGCGAGCCCATCAAGACCTGGGCCCGCGCCTGCACGATCGTGCCCGAGTTCATCGGCAAGAACTTTGCCATCCATAACGGGCGGAACTTCATCAAGCTGTATGTGACCGAAGATATGGTCGGCCACAAGCTCGGCGAGTTCGCCCCGACCCGGACCTTCCGGGGTCACGGCGGCAAGGCGGGCAAGGGCGGGAAGCGTTAAGTCGGCCGAGAATTACCAGTCGGGGTTCGGGGATACGGAAGCCATAGCCACCAAAGGGGAGGACGGGAGGGTCGGGACGCACGGTCAACGGGGCTTCGTCCCCCACGAGCTTGAGTCACGATTCGCGAGTCCTTAAGAGCGTCACATGCCGTCCTATACAGCCACCCACCGCTTCGCCCGGATCTCGGTGAGGAAGCTCCGGCCTATCCTCGACCTCATCCGTGGCAAATACGCCGACGATGCGGTCGATATCCTCCGGTACATGCCCCACCGAGGGGCCCGGATGATCGAACAGGCCTTGAAAAGTGCCATGGCCAACGCCGAAGACAAGGGCGTCCGAAATGTCGGCGACCTGATCATCTCGGACGCCCGAGGCGACGGCGGGCCGATGTTCAAGCGTCTCATGCCTCGTGCCCGCGGCATGGCGTACATGATTCGCCGCAGAAGCGCTCACATCATCATCGCTCTCTCCGACCTGGAAACCTACCTGTCGCGCGGCGCGACGGCGGTGGCCGCGGAAGCGGATCGGGATTAAACCAAGGACCACACGATGGGCCAGAAGATCAATCCGACCGGCTTCCGCGTCGGCATCATGGAAGACTGGCGGAGCCGCTGGTACGCTTCGAAGCACGAGTTCTCCGACCTCTTGGTCGAAGACTTCAAGATTCGAAAATTCATCAAAGGTAAGTACAGCTACGCCGGGATCCCGCGGATCGAGATCGAGCGAACCCGCGATGCCGTGACCGTCCTGCTCTTCACCGCCCGCCCGGGCGTGATCATCGGCCGCAAGGGGGCCGAGGTCGAGAAGCTCCAGGAAGAGCTCCAGACGCTCACCGGTCGCCGGATCGAGATCAAGATCCAGGAAGTGACCCGGCCCGAGATCGAGGCCCAGCTGATCAGCGAGGATATCGCGGAACAGCTCAAGAAGCGTTCGAGCTTCCGACGTACCATGAAGCGTGCTCTCGAGCAGACCATGGACGGCGGGGCCCGGGGCGTCAAGATTCAATTGTCGGGCCGACTGGGCGGCTCGGAAATGTCGCGGACCGAGGTGGCCAATCTCGGGTCGATCCCCCTGAGCACGCTCCGGGCGAAGATCGACTACGGGTTTTCGGAAGCCAAGACCGCGCAAGGCCACATCGGCATCAAGGTGTGGGTCAACCAAGGCGATCACTTGAAGGTGGAGGGGACGACCGATGCCACTGATGCCCAAGCGGGTCAAGTACCGAAAAAGCCAAAAAGGCCGCGTAAGAGGTAATGCGACCCGCGGCAACTACGTTGCCTTCGGGGAGTTCGGCCTCCAGACGCTCGAGCCTGGCAAGATCAGCGCCCAAACCATCGAGGCGGGCCGAATTGTGGGCAGCCAGTCCGTCAAGGGCGGCGGCAAGCTCTACATCCGGATCTTCCCGCACAAGAGCGTGACCTCGATCCCGGCCGAAACCCGAATGGGCAAAGGCAAAGGCGAGGTTGAGTACTGGGCGGCCGTGGTCAAGCCCGGCACCGTGCTGTTCGAACTCGGCGGGGTGAGCGAGGAAGTGGCCCGGGCCACCTTCGCCCGCGTCGCCTACAAGTTGCCCGTCCGCTGCCGTTTTGTGACACGTCGGCCGACCGTTTGACGCGGCCCGGATGCGACCGATGGCCGTCCCGAAGGAAGATGTCATGAGCAAGCCCGCCGAACTCCGCGAGCAGAGCGACGAGCAACTTGATCTGCTGCTCCGCGAGACCCAGACGAACATGTTCCGCCTCCGGCTGCAGAGCGAGACCGAACGCCTGGAAGCCCCCAGCGAGATCATCAAGGCCAAGCGCGAGATCGCCCGGATCAAGACGATCCTCCGCCTCCGCGAAATCGATCGGGAACGGGCGGCCGTCCTCGCCCCGACCTCTTAAACTTCTCCCCGGTGCCACGCGATGAGCCAGTCGACCCCCACTCCCGAGACCGAGGTCCGAAGCCGTCGGAAGACGGAAATCGGAACCGTGACGTCTGATAAGATGAACAAGACCCGTCGGGTCGAGGTCGACCGCCTCGTCCCGCACCCCAAGTACGGCAAGTTCCTCAAGCGTCGGACCGTCTGCCACGCCCACGACGAGGCCAATGAAACCCACATCGGCGACCTCGTGGAGATCATGGAGACCCGGCCGCTTTCCAAGCTGAAGCGCTGGCGGATTGTCCGGATCGTCCGACCGGGTGCCCAGCAGGCCCTGGCCGGCGAAGGCGAGGCCGCCAAATCGGTCGTCGAGTCCTGAACTTTTCCTGACTAGAGTTGAGTGGTTAGTGGCCAGTCTGATCAGCCTCCGATGCGGCCCTACCCTTCCTCTCACTGACCGCTGACCACTCCTTCGGGTGTCCCATGATCCAGATGCAAACGCGGCTCGACGTGGCCGACAACACCGGGGCCAAGGAAGTCATGTGCTTCAAGGTGCTCGGCGGCAGCGCCTCGCACTACAAGAGGCGTGTGGCCGGACTCGGCGATGTGATCATCGCCAGCGTCAAGAAGGCCAGCCCCGGCGGCGATGTCAAGGCCGGCGACGTGGTCCGTTGCGTCGTGGTCCGGGTCCGCAGCTCGACCCGGCGCGTCGACGGCTCGTACATCAAGTTCGACCGCAACGCCGTCGTCCTGATCGACAACGACAAGAACCCTCGCGGGACTCGGATCTTCGGGGCAATCGCCCGCGAACTCCGCGACCGGCAATTCATGAAGATCATCAGCCTGGCCTCCGAGGTGGTCTGAGCCAGCCTGGCCCTTCCCCCGCACCAAGCAACGAGCCTTGTTATGCTTATCCGAAAAGACGATCAGGTCGAAGTGATCACCGGCGACGACAAGGGTTCCCCTTCCGCCCGGAAGATCGCCAAGGTGCTCCGCGTCCTCCCCGAGAAGAACAAGATCCTCGTCGAGGGGGTCAACCGGGTTTACAAGCACCTGAAGCCCGGTGCCAAAAATCAGCAGGGTGGCCGGCTCTCCAAGGAGATGCCGATCGACGCCTCCAACGTCATGCTGCTCTGCCCCTCGTGCAACCGAGGTGTCCGCGTTGGGCATCGGTTCACCGATGAGGGGCGGAAGCAACGCTATTGCAAGTCGTGCTCGACCTCGCTCGGCGATGTCGGCCCGGCCAAGACCTCACGGGCCGCCGGCAAGGCTTGATCGTCGGATCACCTTGGGACCGGAAGTCTGTTACACTTAGAATTATTGATCGCCGTTCGGTTGGCCCCGCGCTCGGTCGCGACGGAGAAGGTGACGTCCCATGGCTCGCTTGATGGATCACTACAATACGACGGTCGCGACCGAACTGGCGACCAAGTTCGGCGTCACCAACAAGATGGCGATCCCGAAGCTCGAAAAGATCGTCATCAACATGGGCGTCGGCCGCGCCACCCAGGATAAGGCGTTGATCGATGCGGCCGTTGATAGCCTGACCAAGATCTCCGGCCAGAAGCCGATGGTCACCAAGGCCAAGACCTCCGTGGCCGGCTTCCGGCTCCGCGAAGGCAACGAAATCGGCTGCAAGGTGACTCTCCGCGGCAAGCGGATGTACGAGTTCCTTGACCGCCTCGTCTCGATCGCCTTGCCTCGTATCCGCGACTTCCGCGGAGTGAATCCGAACAGCTTCGATGGGCACGGCAACTACACGCTTGGCCTGGCCGAGCAGGTCGTCTTCCCCGAGATCGACGCCGACCGGCTCCAGCACACCCAGGGCATGGATATCACGATCGTGACCTCGGGCAAGACCGATGATCAGGCTCGCGAGCTCCTTCGCGCCTTCGGGATGCCGTTCCGGGCCCCGAAGACCAAGGGCGACCCGAAGTGATCCGACCCCGCCATCGAATGAACCGCCGCACCGGACCCTGGTGAGACATGTCGACCAAAGCCCAGATGATCCGATCGCAAACCCCTCGCAAGTTCGCGGTCCAGCACCGGAACCGCTGCAAGCTCTGCGGTCGGCCCCGCGCTGTCTATCGCAAGTTCGGCGTCTGCCGGATCTGCTTCCGGAACCTGGCCGCCCGCGGCCTGATCCCGGGTGTCAAGAAGGCGAGCTGGTGAGCTTCGTCCTCGACCCGAGTTTGCCCGTCGCGCCGACGTCCTTCGTTCCCTCGAACGTTTCGAGAACTGGACGTTACCCGCGGCGGAGTTGAGACCGACCTGCCATGATGACCGATCCTGTCGCCGACATGTTGACGAGGATCCGCAATGCCACGCGGATCGAGAAGCCGCTGGTCGACATGCCCAGCTCGAAACTTCGCAAGGCCATCGCCCAGGTCCTCAAGGATGAAGGATATATCTGGGACTTCGAGGAGATCGAGACCGTCCCGTCGCGGACGCTCCGGCTCCAGATGAAGTACGGCCCGAATGGCGAGCGTCTGATCACCAAGATCGACCGGGTCAGCAAGCCGGGTTGCCGGAAATATACCGGCTACAAGGATCTCAAGCCGGTCCTCGGCGGCATGGGTATCCAGATCCTGAGCACTCCCAAGGGCGTGATCAGCGACCGAAGGGCCAAGGCCGAGAAGGTCGGTGGCGAATTGCTGGCCCTGATCCATTGATCCGAAATCCCCGACTCGGGTGAGGGCTCACCCACGGTCCGCCGGCAAGCGTTGCCGATCGTTGATCCGGACCGCCCTCCCCTTCCTGGCTTGTTGTTTCGGGCTGCGAATCCCGAACCGAGAAGATTGAGGCACCCATGTCCCGTATCGGACGTAAGCCGGTCGTCGTTCCGGCCAACGTGAAGGTTTCGATCGCCGACTCGACGATCCAGGTCGAGGGGCCCAAGGGCAAGCTCTCGTTCACCCACCGCGAGTCGATCGGCGTTCAATACGACGAGGCCGGCAAGCAGGTGCTCGTGACTCGGGGCGATGACGAGCGAGAAAATCGCGCACTTCATGGCCTGACCCGGAGCCTGATCGCCAACATGGTCGAGGGCGTCACCAACGGCTATACCAAGAAGCTCGAGATCGTCGGGGTTGGTTACCAGGCCCAGTTGAAGAAAGCCAACACGGTCGCTCTTCAGGTCGGTTTCGCCAATCAGGTCGTGCTGGAAGCCCCCCCCGGGGTGACCGTGGTCGTCCCCGACCCCACCCACGTCGTGATCAGCGGCTCCGATAAACAGGCCGTTGGCCAGTTTGCCGCCGTGGTCCGGAAGGTCCGCCCGCCCGAGCCGTACAAGGGCAAGGGGATCCGTTACGAGGGCGAGGTCGTCCGCCGCAAGGCCGGCAAGGCCTTCGGTGCCAAGTAAACTCATCCTGAAGGTGCTTCGCCCTCAGAATCTCTCTCAAGCTGGGGCTGGGCGTCCGGTCGGAATCGGCCGCCCCGGAACCCCCCTCGTGTCGATAAGGACCGTCCGGTGAAACAGCGCGAACTCGTCAACGTCCGGCGCCTCCGCCGCCAGCGCCACGTCCGCAAGCGGCTTCATGGGACCACCGAACGGCCTCGATTGGCCGTCTTCCGGAGTTCCAAGCATATCTACGTCCAGATCATCAACGACGACACCGGCACCACCTTGGCTTCGGCCAGCACCCTCGATCCCGAAATCCGCGGGACCACCCCTTATGGTGGGAACAAATCCGCCGCTGCGGTCGTCGGACGGGTTGTCGCGGAGCGAGCCAAGCAAGCCGGTATTGACAAGGTTTGCTTCGACCGTCGAAGCTACAAGTATCATGGCCGGATCCAGACCCTGGCCGACGCCGCGCGAGAAGCGGGCCTTTCGTTCTGAACATTCGGAGTGGCTAGTGGTTAGTGGCTAGTTATCAGCCAGAGGATTGATCCTTTATCGAGATCGGGACAGTGGTCGGCGTCTCGGTGGTCGTGCCTTGATGGCCACTAGCCCCTGATCACTAACCACTATTCGAGGGTATGACTGTGTCGAGCGACAATCGGGATCGAGATCGCGGGGAATGGTCGGAGAGCGTGGTGACCATTCGCCGCTGCGCCGCAGTAGTCAAGGGCGGTCGTCGTTTCAGCTTCAACGCCTTGGTGGTCGTGGGCAACGGCCGAGGCCAGGTGGCCTGGGGCTACGGCAAGGCCAATGAAGTCCCCCCGTCGGTCGAGAAAGGCGTCAAGGACGCCCACAAGCAGATGAATCGGGTGAACCTCAAGGGCAGCACGATCCCTCACCGGGTGATCGGCAAGTTCGGGGCGGCCCGCGTCGTGATGCTCCCGGCCAGCCCCGGTACTGGCGTCATCGCCGGCGGTGCGGTCCGGGCTGTTGTCCAGGCGGCGGGGATCACGGATATCCTGACCAAGAGCTACGGCTCCACCAATAAACTGAACATCGTCAAGGCGGCGATCAACGCCTTGAATCAGCTGCGGACCAAGGAAGAAGTCGCGCGGCTCCGGGGAGTGACCCTCTGATGCAGCTGCACGACGTCGACCAAGGGATCAATAAGTACAAGAAGCGCAAGCGTGTCGGCCGAGGCACCGGTTCGGGCCACGGCAAGACAGCCAGCAAGGGAGCCAAGGGGCACTCCTCCCGACAGGGGTTCAAGCAGAACCCACTGTTCGAGGGTGGACAGATGCCGTTGGCTCGACGCGTTCCCAAGCGGGGATTCGTCAATGGCGCGTTCAAGAAGGATTTCGCAATCGTCAATCTCGAGAAAATCGTGCTCGCCTTCGAGGCGGGCGCGGTGATCGACGAGGCCGCCCTCCGGGCCAAAGGCCTGGTCAAGGGCCGACATGACGATGGGGTGAAGATCCTCGGCGATGGCGAAGTCACCTTTGCCCTCACCATCCACGCTCAAAAGTTCAGCGAGTCGGCCGTCTCCAAGATTACCGCCGCTGGCGGTTCGGCCATCCTCGTCTGAATTGATCACTTATTCGGCGATTCGCGGTCAGCCGGCTGTCCTTTGTTTATCGCCGGACTGACCGCCTGCTTGCGCTCTTCCCCGGCCGACCGCCGATTGTTCGGAATCATCTCCAGGAGGAGTCGTGGATAAGCTCTTCACGATCTTGTTCAAGGTCCCGGAACTTCAGCGCAAGATCCTGATGACGGCCATGTTCCTGGCCATCTACCGGATTGGCTACTTCATCCCGCTCCATGTCGTCGATCAGGCACAACTCGAAGCCTGGCAGGCCAACCAGGCCCAGAGCGGGCTCGGCAAGGTGCTCAGCACCGTGGCCATGTTCGGCGGCGCACAGATCGGGATGAGCACGATCTTCGGTCTGGGGATCATGCCGTATATCTCGGCCTCGATCATTTTCCAGCTCCTTGGCAGCGTCGTCCCATCGCTCGAAGCGATGATGAAGGAGGGCGAGAGCGGGCGGAAAAAGATCAACGAATACACCAGGTACGCCACGGTCGTCCTTTGCTTGATCCAGAGTACCCTCTGGGTCCAGTACATGATGAATACACTCGACATCGTACATCCCGATCTTCGGGGTTCGATGAACGTCATCGTCTGCGTCCTCACGATGACGGCAGGCACGATCTTCTTGATGTGGATCGGCGAGCAGATCGACGAGTACGGGATCGGTAATGGAATCAGTCTCCTGATCATGGCCGGCATCCTCGCCCGGATGCCTGCCGCGCTCCTGGAACTCTTCCAGAATTCGACCACCAAACTCTCCGCCGAATCGGGCAAGCACGGTATCATCACCCTGGTTCTTCTGGCCATCGTCTTCCTGGCAGTGGTCGTCGGCGTGATCGCGATCACCGAGAGTCAGCGACGCATCCCGACACAATCGGCCAAGCACGTCCGGGGGCGTCGGGTCTATGGCGGGACCAAGCAGTATCTCCCGCTGAAGGTGAATCAGGCCGGCGTCATGCCGATTATCTTCGCATCCAGCCTGCTGATGTTCCCCTACTTCATCCTGAATAGCCTCCGGGAAGCGACGAAGACCTGGACGATTCCCAACAAGGTCAACGATGTCGTCCAGCCGATGACGCTGGTGGATAACATCAAGTATGCCTTCGGCTCGCTGTTCGACGCCGGCGCGGCCGCGTTCCAGAGCCACGGGTATGTCTATACCCTGTTCTACATCGTCTTGATCTACTTCTTCTGCTACTTTTGGACGGCCATCACCTTCAACCCGAAGGACATGGCCGAGAACCTGAAGGATTACGGCAGCTTCATCCCTGGATATCGGCCAGGGCGGCGAACGGCCGATTATCTCGAAAAGGTGATGCTTCGGATCACTTACGTCGGAGCGGCCTTCTTGAGTCTGGTGGCGGTCATCCCGTCGCTCGTCTCGACCGGCCTGGGTGTCAATTACACGGTCGCCTCGTTCGTGGGCGGCACCGGGTTGCTGATCATCATCAGCGTCTGCCTCGACCTCGTTCAGAAAATCGATAGCCATCTGATCATGCGGAATTACACCGGCCTGGTCAGCAAGCGTTGATTGTTACGGCCGGCGAATGTCCCCCGGTTCCTCCGAGGATGTTCGCCGGCCCTGTAGATCGTCCTTCCTCGTTCAACGTGATTCCTTGCCGGGACCGGTTTCGTGATCAAGCTGAAGAGTCCTCGCGAAATTGGTCTGATGCGCGAGGCTGGGAAGGTCGTGGCCAAGGCCCTGGACCAGGTTCGCCGCATGGCGACCCCCGGGGTCAGTACCGCGGAGATGGATGAAGCCGTTTCGGAAATCTTCCGCGAACACGACGCTCTACCCTTGTTCCGCGGGTATCCGAACTCCTCGAAGGGAAAACCACCCTTTCCTGCGGTCATTTGCGCTAGTGTGAACGAGGCAGTCGTCCACGGTATACCGACCCGCAAACCGCTTCGCGAAGGTGATGTGGTCTCGATCGACACCGGTTGCAAGATTAACGGATGGTGTGGGGATGCCGCGGTCACTCTGGCTATCGGAGAAGTCAGGCCTGAAATCCGCAAGCTCCTGGACGTGACCTCGCAGACACTCGACCTCTCGATCCGCGCGATGGCTCGCTGCTCCACGTGGTCCGAAGTGGCCGGTCTGATGGAACGATATGTCAAGAGCCAGGGGATGTTTGTGGTCGAGAAGTTCGTCGGTCACGGCATCGGCAAGGATATGCACGAGGATCCGCAGGTCCCCAACTTCGTCAGCAAGGCGCTCCGCAAGAACGATATCCGACTCGAGCCGGGGATCGTCCTGGCCATCGAGCCCATGGTGGCCCTTGGTACCAAGAACGTGGATACTCTGAATGACCACTGGACTGTCGTGACCAAGGATCGTCGAGCGAGCGCCCATTTCGAGCACACGGTGGCGATGACACCGGAAGGCCCCCGGATCTTGACCTATCTGGAAGATCCAGAAGAAGGTTTGATCCGGAAAAATCCCCTGTAAGCCCCTTGTGGAACGAACCCGTAGAGAGTATATTGGCCCAATTCGGCCCCGGACCGGTCGACCCCCGGACGTGGACAGGCGAGAGTGGAAGTGAATACGGTCGAGAGACGTTTCGGCCCGGAGGTTCGGGTCGAGTGTACGTCTCATCGCCCGAGGACGTCGACGCGAAAGCGAGCGAGTAGGCCGATGAAGATTCGATCCAGCGTGAAACGCATCTGCGAGACCTGCAAGATCGTCCGCCGCCGGGGCAAGGTGTACGTGATCTGCGAGAACCCCCGCCACAAGCAGCGGCAAGGCTGAACGCCCCCGGCAACTGCCCCACGGAGATAGGACGGATGCCTCGTATTCTCGGTGTCGACATCCCGAACGACAAGCGAACCATCATCTCGCTTCGGTACATCTACGGGATCGGCCCGTTCCTCGCGACCCAGCTCTGCGAGCGAGCTTCGGTCGATCCTGACAAGCGTGCCCGCGAGCTGACCGAGGACGAGCTTGCCAAGCTCGCGACCCTACTCGATAACGAGTACGTCGTCGAAGGGCAGCTTCGCCGTCAGGTCCAGCAGAACATCGCCCGGCTCCGAGATATCGGCTGTTATCGCGGCCTCCGGCACCGCAAGGGTTTGCCGGTTCATGGCCAGCGGACCCGGACCAACGCCCGGACCCGTAAGGGCCCCCGGAAGACGGTCGCCGGCAAGAAGGGCGTCAAGGAGATGCGTTAAGGCCGGCCGGATGGCCCCCCGAATCGCAGTGTCCCGTCCGCCCGAGGAGCCCGATGCCCGCGAAGGCAGGGGTCGCTTCGAGGTGGGCGGGTCGCGTTCTCTCGCCCGCCCCCGATTATCGACCCGAATCCGACCGATCGACGAGACCCTGAACCTGGAGCATCGGACCCGTGGCCAAGGCCAAGAAGCGAAAAGCGCGACGAAACGTCAGCCGGGCGGTCGTGCATATCAAAGCGACTTTTAATAATACCACGGTGACGATCACCGACCCGAACGGCGACGCGCTGTGCTGGGCCTCCTCCGGGACCGTCGGGTTCAAGGGAAGCCGAAAGAGCACGCCGTTCGCCGCGCAACGGGCGGCCGAGACCGCCGCCCAAACGGCCACCAAATACGGCGTCAAGGAAGTCGAAGTCAAGGTGAAGGGCCCCGGCTCTGGTCGCGAGAGCGCCATCACCGCCTTGCAAGCTTCCGGCCTCTCGATCAAGGCGATCGAAGACGTCACCCCGCTCCCCCACAACGGCTGCCGCCCTCCCAAGAAGCGGCGAGTCTGAGATATCGAGTCAGAGAGCAGTCAGCGATCAGCCGTCAGCCAACCCCTTCGAGAGGCGGCCTTTCGACGACGCGAATCGTTTGAGAATCGATTGATTTTATCCGGCTGAAGGCTGACAGTTGAAGGCTGACAGCTCCAATCCACAGGAACGCCCGAGACACCATGGGACGCCATATCGGACCGGTCTGCCGGCTCTGCCGCCGCGAAGGCCTGAAGCTGTTCTTGAAAGGGACACGCTGCGACACCCCGAAGTGCGCGGTCGATCGCCGCGAGGGCGTGCCCGGCATGCACCAGTTCCGCCGGAGCAAGGCGAGCGAATACTCGATCCGGCTCCGCGAGAAGCAGAAGGTCAAGCGGTATTACGGGATCTTCGAACGACAGTTCCGCAAGTATTTCGAGCTGGCTAGCCGCCGCCCCGGCAATACCGGCGACGCCCTGATGTCGCTCCTCGAACGTCGGCTTGATAACGTGGTGACCCGACTCGGTTTCGCGACCAGTCGTCCCCAAGCCCGTCAGATGATCACACATGGTCACATCACTGTGAACGGTCGGAAGCTCGACATCCCGAGCTACCTGGTCCGCCCCGGTGACCAGATCCAGGTGAAGGACCGCGAACACTCGCGCAAGCTGGCCGCTATCAGCCTGGCCACCGACGGCATGCCGCCGGTTCCCGACTGGCTCGACCGGACCGCGACCGAGCCCCCCGAGGGTCGTGTCTCGCGACTCCCCGCCACGCAGGATATCTCGCTCCCGGTGACCCCGCAGTTGATCGTCGAACTCCTGAGCCGCTGATCCTCTGAGCAACCGGCAATTCGTGGTCAGCTCTCGACCCGGAAGCTTTCAATGCGGAACGGTCGCCCCACAATGGGGCGATCTCCCTCGGAACCCTTCCTGGTGGATCGCTGCAAGCCGATTGCTGAAAGCTCCTTCCCCGGAGAACTCGCGCGATGCGCATCCGTTGGCGTGGCCTCGAACTTCCCAGCCGGGTCGTCTGCGCCCGCGATAAGCTGTCCGACATCTATGGCGAGTTCCACGTCGAGCCCTTCGAACGCGGTTTCGGCCACACCGTCGGCAATAGCCTGCGGCGGATCCTCCTGTCGAGCCTCGAGGGGAGTGCCGTCACCAAGATCAAAATTCAGGGGGTTCAGCACGAATTCTCGTCAATCCCCGGAATGGTCGAGGACATCACCGACCTGGTCCTGAATCTCAAGGGCCTGGTTGTCAAGAACCATTCGGAGCAGAACCGGACGATTCGGATCGACCGCGATCGGAGGGGCGTCGTCACCGCCGCCGATATCCTCCACGACGAGTCGATCGAGATCATCAATCCGGACCACATCCTCTGCACCCTCACCGACGACGTCCCGTTCGTCCTCGAAATGACCGTCGAGAATGGTCGGGGCTATCGGCCGGCGGCAGAGGGTCACACCGATGACCTCGAAGTCGGCGCGATCCCGATCGACGCCATCTTTAGCCCGGTGATCCGGGTCGAGTACAAGGTCGAGAATACTCGCGTCGGACAGCGGACCAACTACGACAAGCTGGTCTTGAAGCTCTGGACGACCGGGACCCTCGGCCCTGAGATGGCGCTGGTGGAAGCGGCCAAGATCATGCGGAAGCACCTCAACCCGTTCGTCCAGTACTACGAGCCTGGCCCCGGCCTCCCCGCCGAGCCGGGTGGTCACGATGGGTTCCGCGATCTGCCCCTGGACGCCGAGCTGGAGCGAAAGCTGGGCATGAGCCTGGCCGAGCTCGAGCTTTCGGTCCGCGCCACCAATTGCCTGGAGAGCGAGGGGATCACGACGGTCCGCGACCTGGTCTCTCGGAACGAAGATCAACTTCTGACGGTCCGGAACTTCGGCGAGACCACCCTCAAAGAGGTCAAGGCCAAGCTCCACGAGATCGGCCTCGACCTGGGGATGGATGTCGTCGCCCATTGATCGAAGCGAGTCGCCAGTCTTCAGTAGCCGGCTACCGCAAGGGTGAAGCGAGTCGAGATCCCACCCCGTTGCTACTGAATACTGGCTGCCGAATACTGGCTACTTCCACAATCCCGAGCCCCTGAACCTATCATGCGTCACCGAAATGCCGGCCGCAAATTCAAGCGGTCCCCGTCGCACCGACGGATGATGCTCCGCAACCTGGCGACCTCCCTGATCGAGCACGGGCGGATCGAGACCACCCTGGCCAAGGCCAAGGAACTCCAGCCGTACGTGGAGAAGATCATCTCGCTGGCCCGAGACGGGTGGGACCTCAACAAGTTCCGCCGGGTCCTGGCCGTCCTGACCAGCAAAAAGGTCACCTTCAACCTGTTCCACGACATCGGCCCCCGCTTCAAGGGGCGTCCGGGCGGTTATACCCGGATCTATAAGCTCGCCAAGGTCCGCCAGGGCGACGCCGCTCCGATGGGTATCATCGCCCTGCTCGGCGCCGACGAGCAGATCAAGACCCCGACCCGGCCCTCGGTTGCGCCTTCCGCGAACTGATCCGTCCGCACTCTCGAAAACTCCGAAGATCTGGAATTTGAGCCCTCAAATTTCAGATCTTTTTTTGTCTGGGAGGCATGCGTGAACCAGCACGATCCGGACTGCCTCTTCTGCAAGATCGCGCGTGGCGAGATCCCTTCGGCCAAGGTCCTGGAAACCGATCAAGCGATCGCGTTCCTCGACATTCATCCGGTCAACAAGGGACACGTCCTGCTGGTCCCGAAGTCCCATCACGCAACTCTTTCGGAACTCCCGGACGATCTCGCCGCAGCTACTGCGACGCTTCTCCCACGCCTCTGCCGGGCGATCATCGGGACCACGGGGGCGGATGGGCTGAACGTCATCGTCAATAATGGCGAGGTGGCCGGGCAGACCATCCACCATGGCCACTGGCACCTGATCCCTCGGTTCGTCGGCGACCCGGTCCACTGGCCCTGGCCTCACGAGACGTACTCGGATGGCGAGCTTGCAGAGATGCAGGGCCGGATCAAGTCATCCCTGCGCTAGATCGGTCTCGGCCGACTCGGTCCCGACCGCCGGACGAAGCCCGAGGTGGGATAGCTCCTCCGTTGCGTCGGAGTCGCCATCCCGCCACGAGCCTGATTCTCATTTCGCGTAGGCCAGGGCCAGCAAGGCATACGAGGTGACCAGGTTGGGGTCGCCTTCCATGAATCGGTCGGCGGGGTTGACCCAGCTTCCGTCGTCCGCCTGACGCTTGGCGAGGGCGGCAACCAGGTCGGACTTCCAATCGTGCGCCTGGCCTTCTGCGTCTACCAGGTTTGCCTTCCCGAGCAGGCTCAGGGCCTTGGCGAAGGTCTGGTAGTAGTAGTACAGGCCGGACTGACCGAGCCCCGGATTCTCGTCGACCGAGTAATGCCTGGCGATGTAGTCTGTTGCGGCCTTCACGCGGGGGTCGTCGGGCTTCAGTCCGGCGTGGATCATGCTCTTGAGACCGGCGTAGGTCATGCTGGCATACGAGCGGAGGCCGCCGTTGGCGTCGGTCGGCGGGACGGCCATGCTCACCCCTCCGGACGCGGCCGAGTAGATGAAGCCGCCATCGTTGACCTTTTCGGCCCAGGGCTGGTCGTTGAACTCGCTCTTGAGGTTCTGGCACCGCGAGACGAAGGTCAGGGCCTTGCGGAGGCTGGGGTCATCGGCCGGCAGGCCGGTATCGCGGAGGGCGTCCATGAAGAACGAGGTGTTGGATAGGTCGGGACGGCTCCGGCCACCATACCCGGCGCCTCCGAAGTAGGGATCGTCCGGCCCCTTGCCCTCGCCTTCGTCCCACTGGAGGCCTTTCAGATAATCCTGACCCGCCTTGATCTGGGCGTCGTATTGCCCCTTCGTGTTGGCCTCGTGGAACGCCATCAGGGCGACCGAGGTCACGTAGTTCGACTGGGGACCTTCGGCGAGTCCGCCCTTGGGCGAGATGAACCCTTCCAGGTAGGCTAGCCCCTTGACGACGGTCGGTTCGGCTGCCGTGGACCGGCCAGATCGGAGCAAGGCCGTGACGGCCAGTGCGGAGATTCCCGGGCCTCGCTCGCTCGACCAGCTGCCGTCGGCCTTCTGGCGAGAGCGCAGGAAGGAGACTGCCTTGGTCTTCAGCTCGTCGGAGTTGGCGAGCTCGGCCCGTGCCATCGAAGGGGAGATCGCAAAAGCGAAAGCCCCGCCGCTGGCGACGAGGAAACGGCGACGGTCCAGCCGGTGCGACATGGTGAAGAATTCCCTGAGGGTTCGATCCCTGGCACTCCCCCGAAGACAGGTCCAGCCCTCGGGACAGTGTCATTATACCGGGAACTCATTCGGAGTCTCGTCCCGAATCGAGTCGGGACGAAACCAGACGACCGGCGGAGGCTTTCTGGCCTCCGCCGCGAAAGATCAGACCCGGCCGTTGTAGGTGAGCAGGCGATCGCTCGCGAAATTCAACCGTGACTTCAGGATGTTGAAGTGGACGCCGATGCCATTGGCAAAGTAGGTCAGCATGTCATTCTGGATCAGGTTCCTGACCTGATTCACTTGACTGACATTGCCAGAGTTGCCGAAGTTCCCGTAAATCTGACCGTTGGGAGCCGGCGCCCCGAAGTAATAGACCGGCGGGGTGAAGGGTAGGGCATTTTCGACGATGATGCTGGTCGACGACGTCGCCGCCTCGGCCGAGTTGGCGATGGCGGAGGCGACCTCCTGCGGGGTCTTGCCGATGGCGAACTGGTTGACCCAGAAGTTGATGGCGAAGGCGTCGGCCGGGTGCCCGAGGACCTCGTCATATAGGGCCGAGACCAGTTGAGTCTGATTGTCGACCCCGCTGGCCCCATCGGTGATGTTCAGGCCGATGTATTCGGGGCTGGTCACGATGGTCGTCGTCAGGGCGGCGACCGTGAGAGAACCGTCCTGGAGCCCTTTGACCGCGCTATTGGTGAAAGACTGGGAGTTGACCGGCCGGTCCAGCAGCGTCTGGAATAGATTTTCCACGATGGCATCGGCTTGCTGGGTGGTGACCGAGCCGGTGCCAGTCTGGAACGTCTGGAGGTCGGCCAGGAGGATCGGCGTCAGCTGGCTCGTGCCATTAGGCAGGCGACTGACGAGTTTGTTGATCTGGTTCTGGACGGCCGTGGGGTTCGGATTATTGACGATGTGCTGGGCGGTATCGGATATCCGGCCGTTTACGTCGTGCCAGGTATTGGACGTGAGGTTGAGATTGCCGCGGGGCAGGTCCAGCCGAGGGATCATGAGGTTGATGTTCCCTCCCCCGAATGACATCAGGGCGCGATTCTCCATCGCGTCGACCGCCGGAAGGAATTTACGCTTCGGGGAGCGAGTGTTCAGGAGCGTCATGGCGTCGGTCCCTCATTAGGTGAATGCTCCAGCGGGGTGGTCGCACAATCTCACGAACCTCCCAGAGCAAGTTCATACTTAACGAGCGACTTCACCACATGCAATCTTTTATCCCTACCTGCTTGATATTATTTTTTTCAAGTATTTAAATTTAAAATTTGCCCCCCTCATTTATCGCCTAAAAATTCATTAAGTCTCGAAACAAACACGCTCTCGAGCGGTTGTCGCTGAGAAAGCGATTACTCCCCAGCTTGCTGCCGGAACCGCCTCCGAATTCATGCGTGACCCTCCCTTCGGGTGCTGCACTCGATGCCGGAGATCATGCGGTGAGGTCTGATCCGTCTCACCCCAACCGCCGCAGGTCGGGGGCTTCGAAGCCTTCATGCCGCGGGATATCGGCAGAGGGCCGGGCGAAAGACCAGGGTGTTTCGTCGTCGACACTTTGACACTGAAGTGTCACCGGCCGAAACGGGGCAGGCGCGGCCGGGAGCCTCGATTTTCGGACGACCCGGCCCTCCGCCGGAGAGCCGCCACCAGAGAGGGCCGGTCAGCCCCCGGACCGTTCGCCGACGGCCACGAGCTGGACTTCGGGGGCGGCGTCACTGGCGGATTCCAGCCCGCGGGCAATCGCCAGGATTTGCTCGACGAGGATCGTCTCCGGTTGGGATCACGGCGCGCTTCCAAATCGAGAGCGAATGCTCACTTCGCTACATCATTGATCGCCAACAAGCCGGATAATCGTCATTGACGCACTCTCTTTTCATAAAGAGGAGCGATCTGAATCTGACAATATTCCCCGGTCGAGCGAGAATAGACCTGGACAAACACTCGATCGGTCGAGGTCCCGAGTTTGGCGGAGGAGGTATCATGCACCAATTCTTCCTGATCTGCGCGACAATCGGGGGCACGATCCTCATCCTGCGACTCGGGCTCTCGCTGCTGGGCCTCGGATTCGACAGCCTGGACGGCTCCTTGGGGGACTTCGGCGACGCCGATGCCGACGCGGGCTTCGGCGATGATGCCTCGGCCGATCCAGCAGGCCCCGGGTCGGGGCATCACACCGATCTCGGGCGGATCTTCACCTTCCAGGCGATCGTCTCCTTCCTCGCCTTCTTCGGGATCGGCGGCCTGGCGGCCCTGGAGTCGAAGCAGCACGCGACGGTCGCCGTCCTCATCGGCTCGGCGACCGGGTTCGTCGCCGTCACCTTGCTCGGGTACATCCTCCGGGCGCTCCGGAAGCTGAACACCGACGGCACGGTCCGGATCTCGGGAGCGGTCGGGCTGGAGGGGAAGGTCTATCTCCGGATCCCCGCCGACGGAGCGGGCGAGGGGAAGATCACGCTGCCGATCCAGGGCCGGACCATCGAGATCCTGGCAAGGACGCCCGGCCCGGGACTGCGGACCGGCGAGACGGTCGTCGTCAGTCGGGTCATCGACGAGAAGATTGTCGAGGTCGTCACGCCTCCGGCCCATCTGGTCAAGCCGGCCTCATTCGCCGAGTGAGCCGGTCCTCTTCGAGGAAACATCCGGGAGTTCGATCCTCATGTCCCTTTCCATCCCCCTGTTCCTGGCCCAGGGCGCCACGCCTCAGGTCGAGTCGTTCTGGCCGATCGTCGGCGCGGTGCTCTTCGCCGTGGCGGTCTTCGGGGTCTTGCTCACGGCCCTCCGGTGCTACAAGCGGTGTCCGTCGAACAAAGTCCTGGTGAAATGGGGCGTGGGTACCGGCTCGAAGTCGGCCACTTGCGTCCACGGCGGGGGGGCCATCGTCTTCCCGGTCTTCCAGGATTACGGGTATCTCTCCCTGGAACCGATCCAGATCGAGATCCCCCTGCGTGGGGCACTCTCATTCGAGAACATCCGCGTGAACGTGCCGAGCGTCTTCACCGTCGCCATCGGGACGGAGCCCGAGGTGATGCAGAACGCCGCGATCCGACTGCTCAACCTGACCCGCGACCAGGTCAGCGCCCAGGCGTCCGACCTGATCTTCGGCCAGCTCCGGCAGGTGATCGCGTCGATGGCGATCGACGACATCAACCGCGATCGCGAGAAGTTCCTGGAGAACATCCAGAACTCGCTGGAGATGGAACTCCGGAAGATCGGCCTGGTCCTGATCAACGTCAACATCACCGACCTGACCGACGACTCCGGCTACATCGAGGCGATCGGCCGGAAGGCCGCCAGCACCGCGATCAACCAGGCCGAGATCGACGTCTCCGAGCAGCAGAAGTACGGCTCGATCGGGGTCGCCAAGGCCAAGCAGCTCCAGGCCATCGAGGTCGCCGACGCCGAGAAGCTCCGCGAGATCGGGATCAAGACCGCCGAGCGCGAGCGGGCGGTCCGGGTCGCCGAACTGTTGAAGGAAGAGAAGATCGGGGTGGAGACGGCGACCTACGAACAGCAGGCCAGCGTGAAGCTCGCCGAGCGCGAGATGCGGATCAAGCTGGCCGAGGCCGACGCCCAGGCGATCGGCGGAGAGAACGAATCCAAGGCGAAGATCGCCGCCTCGAACGCCGACCTCGCCGTCAAGCAGGCCGAGGCCTTCCAGATCGGCGAGACCAAGAAGCGAGAGGCCCAGGCCGGCGTCGAGGAAGCCGCCTTCCGAGCCCAGACCAAGGCCGCGCTCGCCCAGGCCGAGAAGATCGAGGCCGAGCAACGAGCCCAGCTCGAGGCCGTCGCCAAGGCCAAGAAGGCCCAGGTGATCGTCGAGGCCGAGGCCCTCTCGGAGCGGACCCGGATCGAGGCCGAGGGTAACGCCAAGGCCATCTATGCCAAGCTCGAGGCCGAAGCTCGGGGCAATTACGAGATCCTCGCCAAGAAGGCCGAGGGGCTCCGCGAGATCGTCTCCGCCTGCGGAGGGGCCCAGGATGCCTTCCAGCTCCTGATGCTCGAACATATCGAGACGCTCTCGAAGACCGCCGCCCAGGCGATCTCCAACATCAAGTTCGACAAGGTCATCGTCTGGGAGAACGGCGGGGCCAACGGCAACGGGGCCACCGCCGGCTTCCTCCAGAACATGGCCAAGACCCTCCCCCCCGTCCTCCAGATCATGGAGAACATCGGCGGGGTCAAGATGCCCGAGTACTTCGGCAAGATGGTCGAGAACCCCGAGGCCGTCGCCAACGGTCACGTCGAGAAGACGAAGGCCGCCGCGCCGACGCCCGCGACCGCCGCGACGGACAAGCCCGGCAAGCGGTCCTGAACCGATCCCCGGCGACCCTGGCCGACCAGGGTCGCCGGATCACCCCGGTTTCCAGACTTGCCCCCGGCAACCCCGGGCCCGCCGATCCCGAAGATCCGGGAGCGATTGCGGTTGACGCTCCGGGCGATCGGCCCTAGACTTCGCCCCCGAGGTCCGTCCCCGGGCTGGCGAGATGCCTCGTCGGTCGATCACGGTCGCGGAAAGGATTCCGCCCCATGAACCGCAAGTCCGCCGCGTCCGCCCTGGCCATGATGGCCCTGGCCGGATGCAACCTGAACCGGTCCGACCAGCGGCCCAGTGACGCTGGGGTCACTCCCACCGTCTTCAACTCCAACGAGTCGCGCCCCGGGCAAGTCCTCCAGCCGAATTACTGCCGGGTCGACACCGCGATCCTCTCCCGGCCGATGGGGGACAAGGTCGTCGAGTCCTCGCTCTGGGACATCGCCAACGTCCAGGACATCCCGATCGATCTCCGCCAGGCGTTGGAGTCGAACGGCCTCCGGGTGGGCGTGATCACCGGGAGCCTGCCGGTCGACGTCCTCGAATGCTTCAAGCAGGGTCCCGGGAAGAACGAGACGCGTTGGGTTAATTTTGCCGTCCCCGAAGGGCAGCACAGCCCGATCGACATGGGAATCCAGACCGAGTCGGTCACGCTCTTGCTGAACCACAACGGGAAGGTCGACGGTCGCGACTACCAGGACGCCGGCGCCCGGCTGATCCTGACGCCCAACCACCACGGGCCCAAGGGGGTCCTGGTGCGATTGGTCCCGCAGATCCACCACGGGGTCTCGCGACGGACCATCGCCCCGATCCAGAATCCCGGCCCTTTCGCCCCCCACGAGTTTTCCATCAAGGACGGCCAGCAGGAGGACATCCTCCGCGAGTTGACCACCTCGATCGACATCCAGCCGGGGCAGACCGTCGTGATCGGGTGCCGGCCCGGCCAACCCCGGAGCCTGGGCACCTTTATGTTCACCCAGCCCGAGCCCAACAGCGACCGGATGCTCCAGAGCGTCCTGCTGATCCAGGCGACCCGGAACAAGGTCGGCGAGACACCTTCCGAGTTCCTGGGCGAGCCGGCCGAGATGCCCGACCTCGCCGTCAAGCCCTGGCCGATGCCCTCGAATGATTCGAGGTCGACCCTGATGCCCGATGCCCGCTGAAATCTCGCAAGGACCACGCCGATGGATTGGCAACTGGGATCTCGAGGGCGAACCCGGAACAGCTCGTCGGCGTCGACCAAGCGTTGGGTGACTCACGCCCGGCACGAGGGATCGGCCCCGCACTGGGCGGTCGGGCGACCTTCAGGCGGAGAGCCGACGGGGGGATTCGAGGTGGCGACCGAGCCGGGATCGGGATTGATCACGCTGGACGGGTCGAGCGGCGAGGGCGGGGGCCAGATCCTCCGGACCGCGCTCACCCTGTCGATGCTGACCGGCCGCCCGTTCCGGATCGTCAAGATCCGGGCCAACCGCGACAAGCCGGGGCTCCGGCCCCAGCACGCCATGGCGGTCGAGGCCGCCGCCCTGCTCTGCTCCGCCGAGGTGACGGGGGGATCCGTCGGCTCGCGGGATCTCACGTTCCGACCCGGTCCGATCCGGCCACGCGACCTCGAAATCGGGATCGGGACCGCTGGGGCCACCGCCCTGGTCCTCCAGACCCTCCACTTGCCGATTTCCCTCCGATCCGAAGCCGGGACTCGACTGGTCCTGACCGGGGGGACCTTCAACCTCGCCGCCCCGTCGTTCCCCTTCCTGGACACGACCTGGCGGGACTACCTGGCCCGGATCGGGATGCCGATCTCGCTCCAGATGACCGCAGCGGGCTACTTCCCCGAAGGAGGCGGACGGGTCGAGGCCTGGATCGAGCCGGCCACGCCTCGCCCCCTGGTCCTCGAAAATCGGGGCGATCTGGTAGGGATCCGAGGGATCGCCGACACGAGCCATCTGGACGGCCGGATTGGTGAGCGCATGGTCAACCGCGCGATCGCTCGGCTGGACGAGCGGGGACTTCCCTCCGAGATCGAGCTGCGTCACTCGCCGGCCCCCAGCCCGGGGGCCTCGATCGCCCTGACGGCCGAGTTCGCCGACGCCCCGCCCGCCACCTTCGTCGGTCTCGGCAAGCGGGGCAAACCGGCCGAAGATGTCGCCGACGAGGCGGTGGATCAGTTGTTGGAGGATCTCGATGCCTTGTCGGGAGCGGTGGACGCCCATTCCGCCGACCAGATCCTCCTGCCGTTGGCCTTCGCCGAGGGGCGGAGCGTCTACACCGTCACCCAAGTCACCGACCATCTCCGGACCAACGCCCGGACCATCCGGGCCTTCCTCGACCGCCCGATCCGGATCGAGGAAGCGGACGAGGGGCCGGGCGGCCGGGTCGTGGTGGGCTGAGACTTACGGGACGTCGACGGCGGGCGCCGCCTCGATCACTCGCATGCTCTTCCATCGGCCGGAGCGGAACCGAAGGAGGAAGCAGACGGCCATCGCCAGGATGTAGACCGTCGCGAAGATCCAGGCCCAGTGGAGCGGGCCATCGGCCCGGACCAGGAAGTAGGTCGGGATCACCATCAAGGGCCAGGCCAGGACGAACGTCAGGATCGAGACGAACCGGGTGTCGCCCGCCCCCCGGAGCGCGAACGCGATCGTGATGTTCAGGGCGTCGGCCAGCGAGTAAATCGCCGCGCAGGCCAGCAGGGTCGGCACCAGCGACGCCAGTTCCGCGAAGCTCTGCGGGTCGCGATCCCCCTCGAACATCGAGACGAGGACCCCGGGGATGAACAGGTAGGCCGAGGCCACCAGGCACATGTAGCCGAAGGTCCACCGGACCCCGGTATAGGTCGACCGCTCGGCCAGATCCGGACGATCGGCGCCGAGCCGCTGACCCACCAGGATCGAGACCGCCTGGGCCATCCCTTGCATCGGCAGGAAGGCCACCATGTTCAGGCGGACCGTCAGGGCCGTCGCCCCGGCCTGCGCCTCGCCCAGCCTGCCGACGAGTTGCACGAATACATGGAAGACCAGGACGTCTGAGAAGACCTGCGCCCCGGCCGGGAGGCCATATTTCAGGAGTCGTCCGAAGAGCTGGGGGTCGATCCGCCAGCCGCGACGGGTCTCGAACTCCTCGGCATAACGCGACCTGAGGAACAGCCCCAGGCCGATCAGGGCCGAGACCCACGAGCCCGCCACCGTCGCCCAGCCCGCCCCCGCGATCCCCATCTCGGGAGCCCCCAGCCGGCCGGAGATCAGGACCAAGTCCAGGGCGACATTCACCGCCGTGCCCGCCACCTCCACCCCCAGGACCACCCAGGTCTGGCCCCGGCCCGAGAAAAACCCGTTCGTCGCCGCCATCACCAGCATCGGGAGGGCCGCGAAGCAGAGACATCGAAGGTAGATCGCCTCCAGGCCCTGGAGGGCCTCGGAGTGCCCACCTAGGGCGATCAGGCTCGGCCCCGCCGGGATCATCAGGAGGAAGAGAAGCCCGGCGATCCAGGCGAAATGAATCCCCTGCCAGATCGCCGGCCCCACCCGCTTCGGGCGGCCCGCCCCGGTGTACTGGGCGACGAAGGTCGACACGTAGCCGGCGGCCACCTGGAGCAAGCCGAACGGGAGCCAGAACCACATGACCGCCGGGAACGAAGCGGCCATCTCCCGAGAGTCATGCCAGGACAGCAGGATCGTGTCGACGAAGACCTGGACGGTCATGAAACTCTGGCTGAGGACCAGCGGCAAGGCGAGCGCCAGGAGTTCCCGAGACCCGCCCGCCCCCGGCTTGACCGGCTCCGGATCGTCCGGTCCCGGTCGGGGAGAGGGCCGATCCACACCCGCGAATTCCTCGATCGTTCCGCGACTCATCGCCCGTCCTTCCTCTCCAGAACCGAATTTTCCCACCGCCTCGCTTGACGTAAGGAGGTTCCGAAGCCCGTCGTGGTTCGGACCCCGGCCAAATTCTCCTCGGGGGGACGACCCGTTGATCCGACGACGCCGGGTCTTCAGCCGTCCCGATGGCCCTGGAAGGCGGCGATCAGTCGATCATTGGCGGCTCGCCATCGGTAGTTCTCGACGATCGATCGGCCGATCTCGACCTTCCGGGCTCGCTCCTCGCCCCGGTCTAGGAGCCCGCGGAGGGCTCCGGCGATGGCTTCTTCGTTCAGCGGGTCGAAGTACCAGCCGGCCTCGCCGCCGATCTCGGGCAGTGCGGTCGAGTCGGCCAGCGCGACCGGAACCCCCTGGGCCATCGCCTCGACGGCGGGGATCCCGAAGCTCTCGCAGGTCGAGGGGAAGACCAGGGCCGAGGCCTCGGCGTAGGCGGCCAGCAGGGGGCGGCCCTGTCGATAGCCGGGCATCCGGATCACCGCCTTCGGCCCGATCTCGGCGACCGCCTCGCGGATCGGCCGGGCCTCCGACTCCGCCCCGGCCCCGAGCAGGACCAGGCCCAACTCACCCTGGACAACCTCGCGGATCCGACCCGCCGCCCGGACCAGCCGGACCAGGTTCTTCCGGGCCTGGAAGCTGGCGACCGAGAGCAAATAAGGCAACCCCGGCGGGAGCTTCAGGTCGACCCGGATGCTCGACCGTTCGCGAGGGGTGGACTCGCCGAAGAAGATCTCCTCGGCCGCGTTCGGGACGAGGGCCACCTTCCCCCGACAGTCGGGAAACATCGCCAGGAGCTTTTCCGTGTTGAACTTCGAGACCGAGAGGACCAGGTCGGCCCCGCCGAAGGCTCGATCGAGGACCGCCTGACGCCTCGGGCCGCCGAACCGGACATCCTGGAGGACGTCATGGCTGGTGACGGCCCGCCGGGCCTTCCGGGTCGGCACGAACAGCTCGGCCGGGCAATAGGCCCAGTCGACGGCCCCCGACCACCACTCCAGCGGGGGACGACCGGCCACTCGCCAGAAACGGAGGGCGTTCCGGGTCGAGAGGGGTAGTTCGCGACGATTCAAGCCGTCGAGCCGCTCCCAGGCGGCCAGGCCGTCGGGCTCGGAGATCCGCCCGCTGATCACCGTCAAGTCGACGTCGGGGCGCTCGGCCAGTCGGTCCAGCTGCCCGAGCGCATGCCGGGTCACACCGGTCGGGCTGAGGCAGGCATTCATGTCGTAGACCCAGGCGACCCGCAAGCTCGACGCCCCTTTGCTGGACTTCAGGGATTCAAGATCCACCAGAACACCATCGCCAGGCAGGCCAGGACCCCGGCGACCACCCACCAGGGTTTTCGATAGGGGGCGTCTTCCCGCGACAGGTATCGGCCGCAATGAGGACAACGCTCAGCGTCTTCATAGACCGGTTCCCGGCAATGAGGGCAGGGAACGGTCTCGTCATCGTCATCCCACCCGTGCTCGGGCTCGTCGTAGTCGTCTTCTTCGTCGAGATGAATCATGGCCGCCTCCCGAGCCGGTCGAGTCGCAAGCGTAGGTCAGTCCCACGAAGAATGTCAACCGGGGAACCGAATCCGGTGCGGATAAAGGCTACCAGGGTCCTTTGTTTCGCGATTAAGGCCGGTTCCAGGAATTTCGTTGCGAGCGCCTTGCCACCGGCAGATCATCAGTCGGCCCGGATTCGTTGATCGAGGATTTGATCAACCCGTCCACTCGTCGATGCCCGCTCGGAGGCTGATCTGCCCTTCGGGAGCCCGGGCTTTCCCCCCCATCGCAGATCACGAGGCAAATCCGTCATGTTTCGATCCAGCCGAATGACTCTCGGGCTCCTCCTCGGCCTCCTCATCGTCGCGCCTGCCGCGAAGGCGGCCCCCATCATCGCCGGCACCACGGACCTGACCGGGACGGCGATCATGGACCTGAGGCTGCTGGCCAACACGATCTTCAACCCGTCGTCGGACGACATCATCCTCAAGGGGGTCTCGGGATACGGCACGATCACGATCAACCGTGATGAGCAGTCCGGGAACACGATCACGATCAACACGCTCTCTGGCGGCCTCTTCCACGGCTCGAACAAGGATCTGGGGAAATACGTCTTCGGCAACATCCCGCCCCTGACCGGGGCCGATTTCAGCGGGGTGATCGAGGACGTGATCCAGGACACCAACGACCCCGGCTTCGCGACCGGTCAGGCCTCCAGCTTCCAGTCGGGGAACTTCAAGTTCGGGGGGGCCAGCTTCGGCTTCCAGTTCCTGGGAGGTCCCAGCCTCTACACCGACTCGGCCACGCCGTTCGAATTCTCCGCCAGCCTGGACGGACTGCCCCCCTTGGCCGGCACGATCCTGAAGAACTCGGGGCCCGACGTTTTGGACGTCCTGTTCAACGGGGTCGTGGTCGCCCAGTCCTCGAACCGCTTCATCCGACTCGGTGTCGTCCCCGAACCTTCGAGCCTCTTCCTGCTGGGGACCGGCCTGGCGGGCCTCGGCTGGTACGGGGCCCGTCGGGGCAAGGGTCGGACCCGGACCGCTTGATTTCAACTTTTCGAATCTCTAGGGTGTGACCAGGGATTCTTGGGTTTCACGCCGCCCGCTTCCAGAATAGGTCCCACTGATCGGTCTGACGGCAGCAGATCAGGGCGGCCATGGCTCGGGCGTTCTTGTGCCGCCAGCGGGCCCCGCGAGCTTTCAGCCTCAGACCCAGGGTCTTCGCCGCACCCTCCACCACCCCGCTTCCGATCGCATCGCCGGACGCCAGGCGGCCCGCGTAGTCGAGCCGCGTCAGGTGGCCCAGGAAGTAGTTCAGCAGTCGCTCCAGGGCCCCCCGCCTCTTCGGTGTGTCCTCGCGTTCCAGTTCCTCGCCGATCAGCCGGCAAACTCCCGTCCAACCTTCCCTCAGCAGTAACTCACGGCCGTGCTCGTGGAACGTGGTCGCCTCGGCTGTCCCTTCGCCAAAGAGCCGCTTGCCGGCGAGGGCGATGTGCTGGCTGGCGTGGTAGATATCCAGGGTCTGGCGGCACCCGGTCAGGGCCCGGCCGGCCGCCTTCCAGATCCATGACGCCCCGTCCCCCAGCACGTGCAGCCGGGCCATCGCCGGCAGGCCCAGCCGCTTCAGCCGCGCGTGCCAGGACCGGCGGAATCGCCGGGATGCCGAGATGTCGGCCCACATCACTCGGGCGGTAGCCTTGGGCAAGACGCGCGACTCCCACTGCTGGGGGGTCGCCGGTTTGGCCGTCGGTCGCTTCTGGGCTACGGCGATCTTCAGGTCGCGCCAGCCCTTCTCACGGGTGTTGACCTTGCCGGCGTCGACGGTGAACTCCCAGCCACCTTCGGCCTTTCCGAAGCCCTCGGCCGAGGCGGTCTCGGTGCCCTGCCAACGCGCGATCCGGCCGGCCTGACGTTCGCAATAGACCCGCAGGGTCTCGGCCGCTGGCGAGACGCCGAGCAGCTCGAGCAGGTTCTCGCGGGTCCGCTCGAAGGACAGGTCGGCGGCACTACGGCAGGCCTTGCGTTGCAATCGAGGGCTGAGGCCGCCGTCGAGCCCGAGGACGGTATCGGCGTGATAGCCTCCCGGCACGCAAGGGCATCGCGAGCCCCACCAGTGCCGCCTCAAGGTGATCGTCCCCAGGCAGGTGAAGGCCCCACGAGTGGCGGTGCCGCGATTCTCGCGAACCTGTCCACACGAGCAGATTCTCAGGGGAGCCCTTTTTTCTCAGCGTGCTCAAGCCGAGCCCGGACCGCGCGTTCGAGGAGCCGACGCTGGTGCTCGCGACCCTGTTCGATGACGGCCTCTTCGCAGACGTCGAGGACCGAACCATCGGGGGTCGTGGTGGCAAGTTCCTTCATCTCGCCGACGAAGCTGGCGTAGCCGCGAATCAGATCCTCGTCCTCGGCCTCGATTTCCAGGGTGATCACCTTCCGTGTCATGGCGGAACTCCGGGTGTCGGGTTCAAGAAGTCCACCCAATTTGCCAGGACGGACGATTCACCACCAGAGAACTTGGTTACACCCAATCTCTAGGGATCGATGAGTCGGCCTTGACGGGCCGGGAGGACGCGTTACACTACTTGTTTCGCGTCTTCCGGCCTTCTCGATCTTGGAGATCGCGTCGATGGCCGTAGATGGTCCGGGGATGGGCAGCTGCCCGTCGTGATCCGCGCCGGATCTCTTCCCGGAAAGACCAGGGCGCAGGGACCGATTCTCGCTCATGCCCACGATTAATCAGCTCGTCCGCAAGCCACGCCGCCCGGTCCTGTACAAGACCAAGTCGCCGGTCCTCGAGCAGTGCCCGTTCAAGCGCGGCGTCTGCCTCCAGGTCAAGACGATGACCCCGAAGAAGCCGAACTCGGCGCTTCGTAAGGTCGCCAGGGTCCGGCTCTCCAACGGCAAGGAAGTGACCGCCTACATCGGCGGCGAAGGCCACAACCTCCAGGAGCACTCGATCGTCCTGGTCCGTGGCGGCCGGGTCCGCGACCTCCCGGGTGTCCGCTACCACATCGTCCGGGGCGTCCTCGACAGCCTCGGCGTGTCCGACCGGAAGCAGGCCCGCTCCAAGTACGGTGCCCCGGCCAAGAGCGCCGCGCCGGTCAAGGGCAAGAAGAAGTAAACGAGTACAACCGTCGAAATCGACCCGGATTGATCGCGAACTCCGCCTCCCGAAACCAGGACGCAAGCGCATGGCCCGCAAGTTCACCGCCAGCAAGGAGCAGCTCAGGCCCGACCCCCGGTTCGGCTCGAAGCTGGCCAGCAAGTTCATCAACTGCCTGATGTACGACGGCAAGAAGTCCACCGCCCAGCGTGTCTTCTACGACGCCCTGGAGCTGATCGAACGACGACTGCCCAACGAGAACCCGATCGACGTCTTCACCCGAGCGGTCGAGAACGTCAAGCCGATCATCGAGGTCCGCTCGAAGCGCGTCGGCGGTGCCACCTATCAGGTGCCGATGCAGGTCAACAAGGTCCGCCAGCAGACCCTCTCGGTCCGCTGGATCTTGATGTCCGCCCGCGAGAAGAAAGGCCGCCCGATGGCCGTCAAGCTCGCCGACGAGCTGATCGCCGCCTTCAACCGGGAAGGGGCCGCCATCAGCCGCCGCGAGAACATCCACCGAATGGCCGACGCCAACAAGGCGTTCGCCCACTTCGCCTGGTAAGCTCGGACTTCTCCGGATTCACGACGACCTCGCACCGGTTTATGATCGGTGTGAGGTCGTTTACGAAGAACTCATTTCGTCCTGATTCGACCCCTTCTCTTCGTCCCTTCCCACTCCAACCATCGCGACAACTCCCCCGAATCCGATCGGTCGTGTGATGGAAGCTCGCGCCGAACGCGATACTATCCCGGATGGGGAGTTCGCCGTCGGGGTGGGTCCTCCTTCGAACTTCGATCGGGGTTGGGTTCGTTTTGGCGAGAGTCGATGCCTCAAGATCCTCTCCATCTCCTCTGCATCGAGCCGCGATTCCCGGGTCGGCTGGGAGGGGTGGCGGACTGGTTGGTCCGCCACCGGGGATATCGGTGCCACTTCTACTGCCATTCGGCCGCTCCGAGAGAATTCTGGCCCAGGTCGATCGGCAAGGGGCTGGAGGTCGTCGCCTTCAACGTAGGGGGAGTGGCTCGCGAGAGTTCGGTCGCCTGGCAGCGGTCGCTGGAGCGGTCGCTCTGCTACTCGTTCGGAGCCTGGGAGGTCCTGGAAGGGCGTCGTCCTCGGCCGGTTGACGCGGTCCTCGGGCGATCGGACGGGTTGGGTTCGTCCTTGTTCGCCCCCGTCCATGTGCCGAGGACTCCGATCGTCCAGTTCTTCGACTACTACTTCCACGCCCGCGAGCACGACCTCGCCGACGAGGCGGGCCCGGAGACTCCCCCGGCCTACTATCACTGGCGACGCGCGGCGAATGCGATCGACCTCCTCGACCTGGAGAACGGGGTCACGCCCTGGACCCCGACCACCTGGCAGCGCAACCTTTATCCTCAAGAGTACCGCGACGACTTCCTGGTCCTTCACGACGGGATCGACGCCCGGACCTTCGCCCCTCCGAATTCTCGGGTTCGTTTGGTCAACGGCCGGACCATCCCCGAGGGGATGAAGGTCATCACCTTCATCGCCCGGAGCCTCGACAGGCTCCGCGGTTTCGATCGTTTCCTGAGACTGGCCAACGCGTTATGCCGCGAGCGTTCGGACGTGGTCGCGATCGCCTTGGGTTCGTTTGGCGTGGACAGGACGCTCGACGTGGCCTATCACGGTCGAGATTACCGGGCTCAACTCATCCAGGCCAACCCGCCACCCGACCCCGACCGGCTCTGGCTCCTGGGAACCGTCCCCCCTCCCGTGGTGGCCGAGGTCCTGGCTTGCAGCGATCTCCACGTCTACCCGAGCCGGACCTATCCCTTTTCCCGATCAACCTTTCAGGCGATGGCGACAGGCCGGGCCATTCTGGCGAGCGACAATTTACCCAACCGAGAAGTCATCCAACCGAACGTCAACGGATTGCTCATTACTCCCGATGATCCCGATTCTTGGGTTCGTTTGGCAAATCAGGTCCTCGACGATCCGGGGGCTCATGCCCCGCTGGGTCGAGCGGCCCGGGAGGTGGTCCTCGAAAGGTTTGATCGAGAAACGACGCTTCCGCGCCTGGCGGAGCGACTCAACCAACTGGCGGGACCTGGAGGCTGACCCCGTGCGCGTGCTTTTCCTCCATGACGCGTTCCCCGCCCAGTTCGGCCATGTCGCGCTCGAGCTGACCCGTCGGTACGGCTGGGAGTGCCGGTTTCTGGTCGAGTCGGTCTCGAATTGCCCGGCCCCCTCCGCCGAGATGCTCCGCGAGCTGGACGTCCGGAGCTACCCGCTCTCGGACGAGTATCGGAGGCGACCGCCGACCCCCTGGCCGCAGATTTACGGGAAGTACCTGGAGCTTTGCGAGGCCGCCTTCGAGGGGGTCCGGAACCTCCCCGGTCCGAAACCCGACCTGGTCGTCGCCCACGGCGGCCGGGGGGCTCCGACTCCCCTGCTCCGCGACATCCTGGATTGCCCGATCGTCAATTATTGCGAGTATTATTTCGCCCCGAGCCATCGGGATATCTCATACCGAATCGACCTCCCGCCGGCCGAGCCGGCCCCGCACTTCCCCCGATGCATCAACGCCCCGGTCCTGGTGGCGCTGGCGGACTGCGACTCGGGGTACTCGGCGACCGCCTGGCAGCGCTCGACGTTCCCCCCGCGGTTCCATCACAAGATCGAGGTCCACTTCGACGGGATCGACGATCAGCTCTACCGAGCCGGCCCCGCGCCTCGGGAGATCCTCGGTCGGTCGATCCCGGCCGGGACCCGGGTCGTGACCTTTGTCTCGCGGGGCCTGGAATCGGTCCGTGGTTTCGATCTGTTCCTGGAAGTCGCCCGACGGATCCTCGCCGAGCGGTCAAATGTATTGTTCCTCGTCGTCGGGAACGAGGACACTTATTACGGCTGGGACAAACTGCACACCGGCCGCGACAGCTTCAAGCAGTGGGCGTTCGAGCAAGGCGATTACGACCCCTCTCGATTCGCGTTCCTCGGTCAGCTCCGGCCCGAGGCGCTGGCCGACCTCCTGCGGATCAGCGACCTGCATTTATACCTGACGACCCCGTTCGTGCTCTCGTGGTCGCTCCTGAACGCGATGTCGACCGGCCTGGTCGTCCTGGCTTCGGACGTACCGCCGGTTCGCGAGGTGATCGAGCCGGGGGTCAACGGCCTGGTCGAGCCCCTCTTCGATCGGGATCGGCTGGCCGAGGCGGCCTTGAAGGTGCTGGACGACCCATCGGAGTATGCCCCCCTGGGACGGGCGGCCCGCTCGACGATCGAGTCCCGCTATTCCGTCGATCAATCCATCCCCCCGTTGAAGGATTATTTCGAGCGGGTCGCCTCGACCGGCAAGGGGAGGAGCTAACGATGCGGCGAGTCCCCGAACTCGATGCCCTCCGGGGACTGGCGGCGGTGGTCGTCCTGCTGTTCCACCTCGACCCGCCCCGCTACTTCCCGGGCTGGAGCGGCGTCGACCTGTTCTTCGTACTCTCGGGATATTTGATCACATCAATCATCCTCAAGAATGCCGGCACGAGTGGTTTTTATCCCAGATTCTATGCTCGGAGATCGATCCGAATCTGGCCGATCTATTATCTGACGCTACTGGTGCTGATCGTCGCCAATTTCTTCTCGTCCGAAGATGTCCCGATGAACGACCTGCCGTATGCCCTGACCTTCACCCAGAACATATCGCTTTACTGGGGGAAGTATCCCCCCGCGAACCACCCGGCGACCAATCATCTCTGGACCCTGGCGGTCGAGGAGCAATTTTATCTGATCTGGCCCGCTTTGGTGCTGTGGGCCGGGCGGAGGAGGCTCGTCCCGCTCTGCCTGCTGGCGATCTCGATCGCCCTGGCCAGCCGCGACGGCTACAACTGGTTCCTCCCGAAATATCATGATCGGCTCCTGATCGCCCGTTGCGACGGCTTCGCGCTGGGGGGAATCCTGGCCTGGCTCCTGGACGAAGGCGGCTGGGCCAGGCTCCGGCCGGACCTGGGGAATCGGGCGTTCGGGGCGACGGTCGGGCTGGTCGTGCTCTATTTCGCCTGGGGGATGTGGGCCGAAGGGCCGATCGGTTTCGTCGGCCTGCCCACGCCCTCGCACCCCGCCGAGACGATCTTCGCCTTCGGGCTCCTGTATGCCGGGGTCGTCGGCCTGGTCGCCCTGAACGCCGGGAACCGGTGGCTGTTGCCCCTGAGGCTCCGATGGCTGGCCTACCTCGGACAGATTAGCTATGGAATATACCTGTATCATTACGTCGTCTACTGGTTCATCGACGGGTGCCGGACGGGGATCGCGATCGAGGAGGGGCAGCGCTGGCCAACCCAGGCGTTGAAGCTCGGGGTCACCCTGATCGTGGCGATCGCCTCCTGGCACCTGATCGAGCGGCCGATCCTGGGCCTCAAGGATCGGTTCCGCTATCGAGACCCCTGAGCCGACCGGCCCGGTCGCGACTCGCGCTGTGCGGCCCCGGCCGGTGTCGGTACACTGGGAGCCTTGAAATCGACCGGACCGGTTCGACGCCCCGAATCCTCGCCCCCCTGCTGGACGGCCAAGCCATGGACAACCCGCCACTAGATCAGATCCGCAACATCGGCATCATCGCCCACATCGACGCCGGCAAGACCACCACCACCGAGCGGATCTTGTATTACACGGGCGAGGTCCACCGGATGGGGGACGTCGACAAGGGGACCACCACCACCGACTACCTGGAGGAGGAGCGCCAGCGAGGGATCACGATCGTCGCCGCCGCGATCACCTGCAAGTGGAAGGACGTGACGATCAACATCATCGACACCCCGGGGCACGTGGATTTCACGGCCGAGGTGGAGCGGTCGCTCCGCGTCCTCGACGGGGCGATCGTCATCTTCTCGGCGGTCGAGGGGGTCGAGGCCCAGAGCGAGACGGTCTGGCGGCAGGCGGCCAAGTACTCGGTCCCCCGGATCTGCTTCATCAACAAGATGGACCGGATCGGCGCCGAGTATGACCGGGTCTTCAACGAGATCGCCGACCGGCTGGAAAGCCACCCGATCCCCGTCCAGATCCCCATCGGGGCCGGGCCGGAAGGGACGATGGGCGAGTTCAAGGGGCTGATCGACCTGGTCTCGATGAAGGCCCTCTACTACCAGACCGAGGACTACGGATCGACCGTCACCGAGACCGAGGTCCCCGAGGAACTCCGGCCCGACCTCGACCTCTGGCGAGAACGGATGCTCAACTCACTGGCCGACTTCGACGAACCATTCGCCGAGGCGTTCATGGCCCACCTCGAAGGGGCCGAGCTGCTCGAAGCCGACATCGTGGCGGGCCTCCGACGGGCCACCCTGACCGGCCGGGCCCAGCCGGTCTTCTGCGGGTCGTCGTTCAAGTTCGTGGGGGTCCAGCGGCTCCTCGACGGCGTGGCCGCCTACCTGCCGAGCCCCCAGGACCGGCCGCCGGTCGTGGGGATCCACCCCAAGAAGGGGACCGAGATCGTCCGGAAGCCCAGCCCCGCCGAGCCCTTCTGCGGCCTGGTCTTCAAGATCACCAACGACGCCCACGGCGACCTCTCGTTCGTCCGGGTCTACTCGGGATCGCTCAAGTCGGGCAGCCGCCCCTACAACCCCGGCCGGGATAAGAAGGAGATCTGTTCACGCCTCTATCACATCCGGGCCGACGAACGGGTCAAGATCGAGGAAGGCCTGGCCGGCGACATCGTCGGCGTGGTCGGCCTGAAGGACTCGGTCACCGGCGACACCCTCTGCGACGCCGCCCACCCGATCCTCCTGGAGAAGATCGAGTTCCCCGAGACCGTCATCAGCATGTCGATCGAGCCGGTCAGCTCGGCCGACAAGGGGAAGCTGGCCGACACCCTGGCCGCCCTGGCCCGCGAGGACCCGACCTTCTCCTACAAGGTCAACGAGGAGACCGGCCAGACCCTGATCTCGGGGATGGGGGAGCTTCACATGGAGATCCTCAAGAACCGGATGATCCGCGACTACAAGCTCAAGGTCCACGTCGGCCGGCCTCGGGTGAGCTACCGCGAGACGATCAAGAAGAACGTCAAGGGGATCGTCGGCTCCTGCATCCGCCAGACCGGCGGTTCGGGCCTGTTCGCCAAGATCAAGATCGACCTCGAACACGAGGTCCAGCCCAAAGGCGGGCCGACCCTGGTCTTCATCAACAAGCTCAAGGGGGGCGTGATCCCCGGCGAGTTCCTCGCCCCGATCGAGGCCGGTCTCCGCGAGGAGGCCAAGTCGGGAGGCCGGACCGGCTTCCCGCTGGTCGACCTCAAGGTCACCATCACCGACGGCGACACCCACGACACCGACTCCAACGAGATCGCCTTCCGCTTCGCCGCCTCCGACGCCTTGAGGAAAGCCGTCGCCGAGGCCGGTTCGGTCCTCCTGGAACCGATCATGAAGCTCGAAGTCGTCACCCCCGAGGACTACCTCGGCGACGTGATGGCCGATCTCCTCTCACGCCGGGCCCAGATCGACAAGTTGTTCGAGCGAGGCAAGCTCAAGGTGATCGAGGCCCGAGCCCCGCTGGAGAAGATGTTCGGCTACTCGACCGCCGTTCGGAGCCTCAGTCAGGGCCGGGCCAGTTACTCGATGGAACCCCTGGAATATGCCGCGGCCCCGGATGAGATGCTGGAGAGCCTGGCGGGAGGGTGAGCCGGATTCCTCCACTCAATCCTGACGGGCCCTGAAGACCTCGCGGAACAACGCGATCATCGACCCGAACGCCTGATCGGTCGCTTCGGGGTCGTGCCTGGCCCCTTCGTCTCGCATGAAGGTGTGTTCGGCCGGGTAGAGGTTGATCGAATAATCGACGCCGGCCGATCGCAGACCCGCGTCGATGACCGCCCTGCCCTCCTCGGGGATGTGGGGGTCGAGGGTCCCGAATACCATCAGGAGCTTGCCCTCAATCTCCTTCGCCCGGCCGAGCGATCCGGTGTCGGCGTCTGATCCGAGCTTGCCGTTGTGGATGCCGGTCCCGTAGAAGCAGGTGGTGGCCTTCACGTCGGGCTGGAACCCGGCCCGGAAGGCCAGGTGCCCCCCGAAGCAGAACCCGGCGGCGGCCAGTTGGCCCGGGGCGACCTTGGGGTGTCCGCTCAGATAGTTGAGGGCGGCCCGGATGTCGCGGTCGAACTCGATCACGGGGATTTTGGTCGAGTCGTCGAGGGCTCGGGCGCGGTCGGCCTCGAAATCCAGGACGGTCCCTGGGGGCTCGATCCGGTGGTAGATCTCGGGTGCGGCCACCACAAATCCGAAGCCGGCCAGCCGACGGGTGATCCGGAGCATCGGCCCGGTGAGCTGGAAGATGTCGGAGTAGAAGACCACGCCCGGATACCGGCCCTCGGCCTTGGGGCTGGCCACGTAGGTCCGCATAGGCGAGCCGTCCACGGGGATCTCGACCGACTCGCTCGTGATGATCATCGAAGGACTCCCGGGACTGGAACCGACCGCCTGATCGGCCCGGGATTGTATCCAAGCCGCGTCCGGGACGCGACGGACTCGATTGGCCGACCGAGGGGTTTGCCCGGGCGGTCGGGACGGGCTACGATGATCCGCATGGCGGTCCCCAAGCGACCGCGGCCGGGCCCGAGGGATACCAATGGCAAAGTCCGAAGCCCAGTATCGGCTGGTGATCTTCGACGAACTGGAAGACCCTCACAAGGTCCGCGACCTCTTCGCCGAGGTCACCGGAGCCCACCCGACCGACGCCATGCAATGGGTCGCGCGGGTCCCGGGAATCTGGCCGAAGATGCTCGCCGAGGAGCAGACCCGGCGACTACTCGCCGGGCTTTACGAATTGGAGATCGCCGCCGAGGCCTGGCGATCCGACGCCTACCCCGACATCAGCCGCCCCCGGACGATCCACGAAGCCTCCTGCCTGGAGGGCGGCTTCCGTGTCACCGGGCTCCGGGGGGAGCCGACCCACTGGGTCCCCTGGGACAAGATCGAATTGGTCGCCACCGGACGGATCGCGACCGACGACGAGTTCCGCGAGGTCACCCCGCCCGGCTGGGTCAACGCCCTCTCCACCGGCTTTCGGGCGGCAATCGGGCGGGCACCCCGGACCGCCCGGAAGTCCCGGGCCATGCGAATCACGCGCGATCCGGTGGGCGAGGTCCTGATCGTCCGCCGAGATCCTCGGCTTGCCTTCCGGGTCGTCGAATCGCAGATGAAGTACAGCTACCTCGGGGATCGTCTCCGCCCCTCGGCCGCCGAGAACTTCCCCCTGTTCGTGGGCGATCTCCGAAGACTGGCCACCGACGCCTTCATCACGCCGACCACCGAGGCCCTGCTCGATGGCGGAGATCCCGACGACTTCGAGTTCGCCAGCTCCCAGTCCCTGGTCGATTACGCGACGCTCCGACTGCTCTGGAGCTGGTATCGACGCGATCGAGACGCCCAGGACGGGACCGGCGAATCGCGGACGATCTCGTGACGGACAAGACACCTTTCATGGGATAGAAGATCGGGCAATCGGGGTTCAAGCTCGGGGGATCGGCCATGTGGAGGCCCCGTCGGCGGCCCGGCAGATGTGGACGTCGGCCTTCAGGCCGGCCCGCCGGGAATAGGACTCGCGGATCGAATCGGCGAAGGCGAGGGCGTATTCGGGCCGAACCAGATTGACCGTGCAACCGGCCCAGCCCGCGCCGGAGAGCTTGCCCCCAAGGAACCCGGGCGACTCCTCGGCCGATTCGATCAAGGCATCCAGGGCCGGCGAGCTGTTCCCGAAGTCGTCCCGACTCGAAGCGTGAGAGGCCGACATCAAGGCCCCGAAGCCCTCGACATCGCCGCTACGGAGGGCCTCGGCCCCTCGGATCACCCGGTCATTCTCGGTCAGGACGTGCCGGGCCCGGAGCCGGGCGACCGGGTCGAGTTCGTCCCAGGCATCCCGGAGTTCTTCGAGCCCGATATCACGCAACCATCGGACCCCGCCTCGACCCGGCTTCTCCCGGAAATGGGCGACCACCCGCTCGCATTCGGATCGTCGGCGATTGTACATCCCGTCGGCCAGCCGCCTCGAGGTCCTGGAGTCGCAGACGATGATCGAAGGCGAGGGGTCGCCCAGCGGGAGGAGTTCGTGAGTGATCCGGTCGCAGTCGAGGACGAACGCGTGATTCGCCCGGCCGAAGAGGGCCGAGAACTGGTCGAGCAGCCCCGAGGCCACACCGACGAACTCGTTCTCCGACTTCCGGAGGGTCACCGCCAGGGCCAGCCGGTCGGGATCGGAAAGCCCTCCCGGTTCGAGGCCATCGGACAACCCGGCCCCGATCAGGAACATCGCGAAGGCCGCCTGGAGACTCGCCGAGCTGGACAGTCCCGCACCGATCGGGACGTCGCCCGCCAGCGCCGCTTCGAACCCCGAGCCGAGGCGTCCCAGGTCCTGCCCAATCGCCCAGGTGACGCCCCGGACATACCGGCCCCAGGACTCCGGACCTTCCCGATCGGGATCGTCGATCGCGAATTGATCGAGGTCGCCGAGATTTGCCGAGAAGACCCGAGCCTCACGACCGGGGACCGCCCGGCCGACGACGACGGTTGATCGGTCGATCGCGGCGGCCAGCACGAGGCCGCCATTGTAATCGGTGTGATTGCCCAGCAATTCGACCCGGCCCGGTGCCCGGCCCAGGGTCGAGGGAGCGGCTCCAAACGCCTCGGCGAAGGCGGCATGGGCGATTTCTTCAGGATTCTCGGGCATGGTCGGCCACCGGTGGAAGGGCGAAATCCAGTCAGGGCGACCCGGCGTGAGAGTCTTCCCGAAGCCCCGATAGTCAAGCTCTCGGTAGGCCGGTCCGCAAGGGAGGACCGACCTACCGAGAACGAGATGGTTCGGGACGGGATCGAAAACCCGATTCGATCAGGCGACGACGACGGCCGACCCCGCGGCCTTGCGGAGGGCGTCGGCGTGCTCGGTCTTCTCCCAGGTGAAGTCGGGCTCGGACCGGCCGAAATGGCCGCCGCTGGCGGTCTTCCGGTAGATCGGCCGGCGGAGGTCGAGGTGCTTGATGATCCCGGCCGGGGTGAGCGGGAACGTCTTGCGGACCAGCTCGGCGATCTGATGATCGGGGATCTGGCCGGTCCCTTCGGTGTCGACGTGGATGCTGACCGGCTCGGAGACGCCGATGGCATAGGCCAGCTGGATCTCGCAACGGTCGGCCAGGCCGGCGGCGACGATGTTCTTGGCGACGTGGCGGGCCATGTAGGCCGCCGAGCGGTCGACCTTCGTGGGATCCTTGCCGCTGAAGGCCCCGCCGCCATGACGACCTCGACCGCCGTAGGTATCCACGATGATCTTCCGGCCGGTCAGGCCGGCGTCGCCGTGCGGGCCTCCGACGATGAACTGGCCGGTCGGGTTGATGTGATAGGTGATCTTGTCGTGCGAGATATCGGCCGGCAGGACCGGCTCGATCACCTGCTTGATGATCGCCTCGCGAATCTGCGCCTGCGTGACATCCGGGCTGTGCTGGGTCGAGACGACCACGGTGTCGACCCGAACCGGCGTGCCGCCTTCGTACTCGATGGTCACCTGGCTCTTGCTGTCGGGGCGGAGCCACGGGAGGGTGCCATCCTGCCTCAACTCGGTCAGGCGGTTGATGATCCGATGCGAGAGCGCGATCGGCAGCGGCATCAGCTCCGGAGTCTCGTTCGAAGCGTAGCCGAACATCAGCCCCTGGTCGCCGGCGCCGATCTCCTTGCCCTTGGCCGAATCCTCGTTGACGCCCATCGCGATGTCGGGCGACTGCTTGCCGAGGGCGACCATAACGCCGCAGGTCGTCCCGTCGAAGCCCATGTCACTGGAGGTATAGCCAATCTCGCGGACGATCTGCCGGACGATGGCCGGATAATCCACCTGTGCCGTGGTCGTGATCTCGCCGGCCAGGCAGACCAGTCCCGTGGTCAGGAGAGTTTCGCAAGCCACCCGGGCCGTCGGGTCCTGGGCGAGGATGGCGTCGAGGATGCCGTCGGAGATCTGGTCGGCCATCTTGTCGGGATGGCCCATCGAGACCGACTCGCTGGTGAACAGGTAACGATCGTGAGCCACGGAAGGGCATCCTCCTGCGAGGTGGGTCGGATCGGAGATCGCCCGGGCTTCGAAAAGCCGGCAATCGAGCCGTCCAGGGGGCGCGACGACGTGCGTCCGCCCTCGGTCCATTAAGGGTCCGAGTTTAGCAAGGAAATGCGAACGCTGTAAAGCGAAGGATATGACCCGAGGTCTCCGCGAGGCGAAAGAACCTCGATCCTCGAAGCCGGCCCTCGGTATTGGCACTTGGCGGCCCGCTCCGCGATGATGGTCCGGAATGCTCCGACCGCTCCCTCGAACCGACACCCAAGGAATCGCGATGGCCCTTCCTCACTCCTGGCTCACGGTAATCCTATTCCTCGGGCTCCTCGGGCCGGCTGGACTTCCCGAGGCCGAATCCCAGGATCCGCAACCGGCCTCGCCCCCGGTCGAGGTCGCCTTCGAAGGCCCCTCGAAGTCCGAATACCGGGAGCGCCGGGCCGCGCTCATGCAGAAGATCAAGGAAGAGGAGGCACCCTCGATCGCGATGAGGGCGGCCCTGGAGGAGGCGGGCAAACGAACCGGACCGGCCCCCGGCTCGGCCGGGGTCGTGGTGGTCCTGATCGGCGCCGGGGAGCCGGGCGAGGACGAGAAGTTCCGCCAGTCCAATGACTTTGCCTACCTGACGGGCGTCGAATCGCCGCATGCCGCGATGATCTTATGGCCCGAGACCGGGGACGAGACGCTGTATCTTCCCCCTCGAAACCCCTCGGCCGAGCGTTGGGAAGGGCCGAGACCCGGGCCAGGCCCCGAGGGCGTCTCCGCCACCGGGTTCTCGCGGGTCGAATCGACGGCCAGTTTCCTCTCCGACCTCTTCCGGGCCATCGGCGACTCCCGGACGGGCGGGCGGTCGCAATCCGCCACCGTCTATCTCCTGGAACCCGACGCGAAACTCCCGGAGACCCCAACTGCCCGGTTCGCCGAGTTCCTCCGAGAAGGTGCCCCGTCGAGCCGGATGATCGACGTCGGGCCGAAGATCCACGCGATGCGGAAGGTCAAGTCGGAGGCCGAGGCCGCCCTGCTCCGACGGGCGATCGCCATCACCGCCGACGCCCACCGCGAGGTGATCCGCCTGATCCGGCCGGGCATCCCCGAGTATCAACTCGAAGGCGCGATCCTGGGGGCGTTCGTCGCCGGGGGCGGCCCGCGGGCCGGCTTCCCGTCGATCGTCGGCTCGGGCCCGAACTCGACCACCCTCCACTACTACAAGAACGACCGGACGCTCCAGGACGGCGACCTCGTGGTGGTCGACATCGGGGGCGAGTACCGGGGCTACACCGCCGACATCACGCGGACCTATCCCGCCAACGGCCGGTTCACGCCTCGCCAGCTCGAGGTCTATCGGCTTGTCCTCGAAGCCCAGACCGCCGCCGCCGACGACTTCCAGCCGGGCGTCAGCACGATTGCCAGCCTGACCCAGGCCGCCACCAGGGTCTTGAAAGACAGCCCGCTCCGGGCCAGAGATGAGGAAGGGACGGAGCAAACGATGGACCACTTCTTCATCCACGGCCTGGGCCACCAGCTCGGCCTGGAGGTCCACGACGTGGGCGACACCCGGGAACCGCTCGGCCCCGGCGAGGTCTTCACCATCGAGCCCGGGATCTACCTCCCCTCCGAAGGGTTCGGGGTCCGGATCGAGGACGATTACCGGGTCACCAAGGACGGATTGGAGAAGCTCTCCAGGGACATCCCGGTTGAACCCGCCGATCTGGAAAGGTTGATCGAACGGAAGGGTTCGCCCTGATTGACCTGCAAAATCAAGGCAAGTCACGGCCATCCCAGGCGTTGGCATAACCGTAGTATCCATGCAAGGCATGGGAAATGAGCATATTCCCATCGGGCGTGAAGGCGATGGCCGGGCCATTCCCCCCATGCTGGTGCTCGAATCGAGCCAGGGGATATCCGGTCTCGACCTGCCAGAAGATCAGGGTTCCCCCGGCATCACCCGAGACGAGCGTCCGCCCATCGGGGGAATAGGCCAGCGTCTCGACCCACTCGCCATGACCGGATAACATGTGGATCTGTTCGGCAGTCTCGGAATCGCGGATGACTACGGTCTTATCATGCCCGGCGGTGGCGAAGGTCGAGCCATCCGGTGCGATCGTCACCGCCGAGCATTCACCGGTATGACCCTTCACCTGGACGCGGAGCTTGCGCGTGGCGAGGTCGAAGACGGCGATTTCGCCGTGAAATGCTATCGCGACAGCGAAGCGCCCATCGGAAGAGACGGCCATGTCAATCCAGTTCAAGCCATGGCCATCGACGAGTGTCTCGATCAACCGCCCATCAGGGACCGACCAGAGCTGGATGCCGTCTGTATGGCTCGCCGTAACCAAGATTTCGCGATCGGGAGTGAACCCAATGGCTGCGCATGAGGCGGTACCGGGCTCCCAACGCCTGACCTCTCGTTGACTATCCCAGAGATGGGCCTCTTCGTTGACCGCACCAGCGGCGAGGATGTTTCCCTTGGTCGAGTAAGCGAGGCAAAACGCTCGAAAAGGACCTCCCGAGGGTGCCGTCACCACATCCATCCAGGGTCGGTTTGCGAGACCGATCTGCGCGGCCTCGTCTGGGACCAGGATCATCCGATTCCCCTCCGGACGAATCTCCAGATTACCGCGAATCTGCGGGATAGGTTCGATCGCGCGAGCCAACGGTCCGGCCACCGTCCTACGAATCAAGGCCTCCCGATCGAGGATCTGAATGGTACCGTCTTCCGAGCCCACGGCGAGCTTTCGACCATCGCTCGTGAAGCTAAATCGATAAATGTTCCCGCGCGAGCTGTGAAAGACGAGATCGATGTGTGGGCTCCCCGATTCCTCAGCTTTGACCGGCCCGAGTGATCGGAGTCGAACTTCACCGTCCCGGGTCCCGACCGCCAGAAATCGCCCATCCGGGGTAAACGCCAGGCATCCCGGCAGGTCGCGAAATCCAGACCAGGGCGGTAGGGAGGACGATCCGTCCTGGCCGTGAATCATGCGAATCGTACGATCAGGGCCACCCGTGGCAATGACGTAATCGTGGCTAATCGCCAGGCTATCGATGTGAGCATAGAGATGGCCCATCTCGATCGACTTGGCGGGCAATTTTTGCCAGGGAGCGTCGATAAACTCGGGGATCTCCCAGAGTTTGACGAGGGGGGATTCGACCGGTACCCCCTCGATCATTTTCTCAGTCTGAGCAACTGCGAGTGCCGCCAAGATGTGCTTGCCATCCGGAGAAACCGCGAGCCCGGTTATCGATATGTCCGGAGCGAGGTGAGCCACGCGTTGCCCGGTGCGAGTGTCCCAGGCCACCACTCCCGACTTCGGCCCCGCCGCGACCAGGAGGTTTCCATCCTCCGAGGCCGCGACGTGATAGAGCCTACCCTTCCCACCCCTCAAGACTTGTTCCGGAGTCAGATGTTCCAGGTCCCATATCCGAACCGTCTCATCATCTCCGACCGAGACGGCCCGCTTTCCGTCCTTGCCCAGGAAAATCACGTTGTTCACGTCACCATCGTGACCCGAGAACTCTTTGAGAAGCCGATAGTCCCGCGTATCCCAGAGCTTCACCAGACCATCGAGCCCGCACGTGATCATCTTCGTATCATCGGGGGAAAATGCGACTCCCACCGCGGCTTTCGTGTGGGCCTTGATGGTCCGATCGGCGACATCGGGAGCAACCAGGCGACGGAGGAATCGCCATTCGAACCCCCGCGGGTCGTAGTCTCCCGGCTGTTTGGGAATCAAGCCATCCAGGATCGTCCGGGACTGTGTGAGGTCGCCCTCCTCCCAGGCCCGATAGCTCCGGTTGAGTTCCGAAGCGTAATTGCGATTTTCGAGGCGGCGGTTCATCGCCGCGTATCGGCGATTCGATAGAAATAGACCGATGACAATCGCGAGCAAACCGATCACGGCCAAGGCCGAGGTTGCGGAGACGGTGGGATGTTTTCGGATCCAGCGCCATCCCTGGGAGATCGGCCCCGGACGCCGGGCGGTGACCCGACCTCCCGAGAGGAACTGCCTGAGGTCGTTGGCGAGCGCTCCGGCGGTTCGGTAGCGTGAGCCCGGGGCCTTGGAGAGGCACTTCATCGCGATCGATTCGAGGTCAGGCGGCGTCTCGGGGCGGAGCCTTCGGACCGGTATCGGATCGTCGTCGAGGATCATCCGGAGCGTCGCGGCGTCGCTCGCCCCTTTTAGGGGATGCTGATTGCCGATCATCCGATAAAGCAAGGCCCCGAGCGCATAGACGTCGGTCGATGGGAGGCACTTCTTGCCCAGGACCTGCTCGCGGGCCATCGAGGTCAGGGTCCCCCCGATGTTCCGGCCACCTTGGGTGATCGCCACGCTGGTGGCCTTGATGGTGGCCTCGATCTGGCGGGCGAGCCCGAAATCGGTGAGGCGGGGTCGACCTCCGAACCCATCCAGATTCCCGTCATCCGCGTTCGTGTCGATCAGGACATTGGCGGCCTTGACATCGAGGTGCAGGATCCCTTGACAATGAGCATGCTCGACCGCATCGGCCAGCGAAGCCACGATGCTGGCCGCCAGCCGGATCGGAACCGGGCTATTCTGAGCGAGCCAGGTTTCGAGCGAACCACCGGCACAATAATTCGAAACGATGTATGCTCGGCCGTTGAACTCGCCCGCTTCCAGCGTGGTGACGATCCCCGGATGATCGAGCTTCGCCGCGGCTTTTGCCTCGTCCAGTAACCGGTTCCGGGAGACTTCATTCTCGAACGCCCCGGGGAGCGCCAACTTCAAGGCGACCGTCCGACCCAACTGGGTGTCGAAGGCCCGATAGACCACGCCGAACCCGCCGTAGCCGATCTGCTTCAGGAGCACGTACTTCCCGATCCGCTCGGTTACTTCCGAGTTGGGATGCGGGAGCGAGGCCCGGTGCGTTTCGACGACGAAGGACGGAAGTCCAGGCCCGCCCCGATCGACTCCGGAAATCGCCTCGCGTAGGAGGCCGGAGATCGATTCGCGATCGTGGCCTCCTCCGGTCGACGAGGCAACCTCCTCGACGATGGCGAGGCACTCGGGGCAACGATCGAGATGGGTGCCCAATCGAACGATCGTCTGGGGGTCGAGACCCCCTTGAGTCCAGGCCGACCAGTCGGCCCGATCGGGGCAGGAATCGACTCGATCGTCGATGTGGCTCATCCCGTCACCTGCACTCCATTCCAGAGTTCCAGGACCCGCGCGCGGAATCGGGATCGAAGGGTCCAGATCGAACCGACGGAAACCCCATGATCGGCGGCGACGTCGGCGGGGAGTCGCCCGTCGCGCAGGGTCGCCATCAGCCGTTCGCGGGAAGCGGGTGCGAATTCGGCCAGAGCTCGCTCGACCACTCGTTCCATCAATTCTCGCTCGGCCGAGATGGGGGCGACTGCGAAGGAATCGTCGGGACTACCCGAGACCCGGCCGGCCACCCAGCCGAGATCGCCGGAAAGGGCGCGATGCCGCCCCGCGTCACGGAGAAACTTGATCGACTCGTTATACGCGATCGTCCAGACCCAACCACGAAAGGTCGCCCCCTCCACATCGCCATGAAAGGTCGACGCCCTGGTCGCGACCTTGACCAAAACGGCTTGCACAACATCATCGGCATCGTGAGCCCCGAGGCGGCAAAGGCTGGCACAGAAACGGATAAACGGTCCATAGATCTCAACAAAGTGCGACCATCGGGCCTGATCGCCCGCGATCAATGCACCCACCAGGCTCGGAGCCGTCTCGCCGGGATCAACCCGCTCCGACGATCTCACCACCTTGGTAACCCCCCGACCTTTCAGCAATTTCATCGAACCCCTCTCCATCGAGAATGAGTCGATCCCCGGGCCGAATCATCGGCCGCAGCTAGCTTGCTCGCATGCGCGGAAGTGTCAAGGCGCTCACGATATCACACCCAACACCAGAGTGGGCGAGAATTCAATGAGCTGTTCCACTTTTCAACCTTGTCCCGGAAATATGGAAATTCGAGACAGGTGGCTTGGTTATCGATGGTGAGGAGTTAGGTCCGCTGGGTCCATCTCGGAATCTTCGAGCATGACGGAAAGTCTATCTTTAGCTCGATCGAAGTCTGGTGTTCAAGACGTTCGATTCGAAAACGAGCGAATCACTCCCTTATGCAAGAAAGACAGCGGCCTCCGATCCAAGAAACAAGCGTTGACATCTCAAACTAAAGCAGGAACAGCCACCATGCGCAAACTGACCATGGCATTTATTTACTTGATCGCCCTGGGGCTTAATCTCCCCACGGTCGCCGACGCAGATTTCGACGCGGCTGCGGATTTCTCGCTGATGTCGAATCCGAACGGCATTTGGAGCTATGGATACTCGACGACTTTGGGCGGAACGTTCAACCTGTATACAGAACATGGAAACTTCCCAAACCCGAATCAGAGCCTGACGGGTTTGGATTACTGGGGGAAAAATATCGGGCTTCACGATCCGTCTGTGATCTACAACGGAACCGGGAATGCTCTCCAGATAAACGGGACCACGACCTTTCAGCCGGGTCAGCTCGGATTTCATCCCGGTCCGAATGGGGAGGACTCGATCGTCCGATTCACCTCGCCGACAGCGGCGACATATTCCTTGGCGTCGGTATTCGATGGAATCGACAGGGTAGGAACAACGACTGACGTGCACGTTTTCCTGAACGGAATGTCCCTTTTCGATGGGCTGATCAACGGGTTTGGTTCGCGCGCCAGCTACTCCGGGAACATCGCGATGGCATCCGGAGACCACCTGGACTTCGTGCTCGGCTACGGTACAAATCTAAACTTTATCTCAGACAGCACAGGCCTGGCCGTCCACCTCAGTACCGTCCCCGAGCCCGCCAGCCTATTGCTGCTCGGATGCGGGATTCTCGGCTCGCTCGGTTACACCAGAAGGCGAGCGCCTGCGATCTCTGGCTGCGACTAACTTGGCGCGGCGATAATGAGTAACTGTAGGGAGCGTCGAGTCCTTGATGACGCACCGCAAGAATCTCGATGGTGGGTTTTCGAGGACCAGACACAGCCTACCGCATTACTACAGGCCTCTCATAGCATCGGCAGGTCGAGCTTCTCCTCGCCGGCGATCTTGCGGAGTTTTTCCTGGGCGCGGGACTCGATCTGCCGGACCCGTTCCTTGGTGATCCCGAACTTCTTGCCGAGTTGCTCCAGGGTCTCTTCGCTGGCCCCGTTGATCCCGTAGCGACTGATGATGATCAGTCGCTCGCGGTCGTCGAGCCTACCGAGCATCCCCTTGACGGCTTCCTGCATCCGTTTCTGGGTGGTCTCGTACTCTCGCTCGTCGCTCCGGTTGTCGGCGGCGGCCTCGAACATTTCCTCGTGGCCGGTGACGAAACGGTCCCGTCGGTAGTTTTCCTCGGGGATCGTCCGGGCGAAATTCTTCATGATCGCCCAGCTGGCATAGGTGCTGAACTTGTTCCCCCGGGCGTAGTCGAACTTCTCGACGGCGCGGATCAGGCTCATGTTGCCGTCGGAGACCAGGTGGAAGAAGTCGTTGGAGGGGCCGACGTGCCTCTTGGCGATCGAGACGACCAGGCGCAAGTTGGCGCTGATGATCTGATTCTTGACCGCCAGGGCCTCGTCCTGGAGCCGCTCGACCTCGTCGAGGTCGGAGGTCCGGGCGCGGGTCGGGTCGATCGAGTCGCGGAGCCGGCAGGCCAGGAAGCGAAGGTAGTTCATCTTGCGGAACAGGTGCCCCTCCTGCTCCCGGGAGAGCAGCGGGACCTCGTAGAGGCTGGCCAGGTAGGGCGGCAGGCCCTTCGGGGCCTTGGTCCGCCGAGGGGACTTGCCGTCGAGCGGTTCGGGGACCGGTCCGAGGATCTCCTCGCGGGCCGAGTCGTCCTCGAAGCTCGGATGCGGCATGTGTTCCAGCTTGGTCTCGCGAAGCCGGAGGGCACGCAGCTCGTTGATGACCCGGTAGATGCTCGATCGGGTCCGGCCGAACTGGGCGGCGAGATTCTCGGCAGAGACACCCCGACCATGATTGAAGAGCCGATAGATCTTGACCTTGGTCGGCTCATCCAGCGGGCCGGTCGAGGGGGGGAAGATCGCCCGATCCGGGTGTTCCAGGTCGTAGGTCTTCAGGGTCATCCGGACGGTCTCGGTGGAGCGTTCCATCTTCCTTGCGATCCTCCGAGCGATCTCGACCAGGCTCCCCTGGGCGATCGGCGCCATCCGACGGGCTCGGCGGATGATCTCCTCCCGCTCCTCGTCGCTGAGTCTATGGAAACGAGAACCCCGCTCGACCTGATCGCGGTGCGCCTCGACGAACCGGGTCAGGCTCGACTCCAGGAATCCGACCTTGGCCCGGCCATCGATGAGGAACCTCCGGGCCACCAACCCCTGCCCCCGCCATCGGGTGATGGTCCGGGTCGAAACGTTGTAGCGTCGGCTGACCTCCTCGACGGTCAGGACCGGCTCGGCCGACTGCTCGACCGTCTGCCCCAGGCTCGCCGAGAGATCCTCGACGTAAAGTCGGAGGTCGGACCGGACGCCAAGACCCTCCAGGACCAGTGCCGTGGTCACCTCGGGCCGGAATCCCGTGATCCGGAAGAACAGATATTCAAAAGGGTAGCGTTTCTCCGGATCGATCTCGCCCAGCAAGGTCTCCGCCCGCTCGATCTGCTCCAGGAGCCGCTCCCTGGGCGCGAAGCGCGACTGCTGCTCCTTCAGCTCTTTCAACGCCGGATGGCGATAAATTCCACCCATCCTTCGCCCCCGCCCTGGACCGCGACCCGATTCTCATCGTTTCGCCCGCGTTGAGCACCACACTTCCGCGACATCAAGCTGTTCGTTGCCGGCCGGATCATCTTCCAGGTCATCGAGACGATTTCGAGACTCGCGATCGCACCGAAAAGTTCGCCGAGATCACCCCAGTTTTCTTCCCGTCGACCGATCCAGGTTCAGCGCCACCCCGTGGAACACAGCTTCGCTCGAATCAGTGATCGGGAAGGATTTTCGGAGCCCGACAATCCCCATCAATTAGACGCCCGAAACAACTCGGTCGTTCCGCCTAGCCGTCGCATTTCTCCCTTCTTTCAAGATAGCCTATATCAGCGCTTTTCGAGAGAAATCCCACTCCTACCGATTTCCCCCCACTCCATCCGGCTTCGGCCGGGCATCCCTACCGCGACGCCCCAGGAATCAAACGGTCAACCTCGCTGGTTCGAACCGTCGGCGAGCGGATTTCTTTCACCTATCAGGAGGAGGAATCGGCCGAATCTCGATCCAAAGGAGGTTTCCAAGCATCATGAATGCAACATGATTCTGGTCGGAAACCCGATCCAAAGCACTCCGAGCCCGAGAGCCAGGTAGGATCCGAGAGCCTGTCGGACGGGCCGGGCCGGGTTCGAATGGATCTTTGGGGCGTCTCGCGCGCGTCGAGGTCAGGGCGTCGCCAATTGGCTCGTGGGCGGATCGTAAAGGAGTCTCGGATGGTCCGGAACATCGTCTGTGTGATCATCCTGGCCGTGGGTTCGTCGAGCTCCGGGGCCGACCAGGTGGTCTTGCGCGAGTCGGGAAAGCCCGGGGACGCAACCCGCTCGACGATCGAGATGAAGGCGGAGGGGACATTCCAGCCCGCCTCGAGCCCGGGCACGGCCGAGCCCAAGCCTCTGACGCTCAAGGTCGAGACCCGGCTCGAATTCGAGGAGAGGGTCGCCACCTTCGATCGATCGGGGGAGGCCCGTGTCGCGGTCCGTCAGGTACTCCAGGCGGGCGCGACGATCAACGGCGAGGTTCGCCCCTCGTCCTCGGCACTCCGTCCCGAGCTATCGACCTTGGTTGCGAGCCGCCGCGAAGGTTCGATCGTGGTCGTCAGCGCCGGCGGCCCCCTGACGCGGGCCGAGCTGGAATTGCTCCAGGGGCCAGGCGATCCGATGGCACTCGCTTCTCTCTTGCCGACCCGGCCGGTGGCCGTGGGTGACCGATGGACCGTGGGCGACCTCGCCGCGAGGAACCTGAGCGGATACGACGCGCTGGCCTCGAACGCCCTGGAAGCGACCCTGGAGGCGCTCGACGAGAAATCGGCCCGCGTCAAGCTCCTCGGCTCGATCCGAGGGGCCGCACTGGGGGGCGAGGGCTCGATGGCCTGTGACGGGGCGTTCACCTTCGACCGTCAGGCTCAACGGGTCGACCGCCTGACCCTCCGACGGGCCGAGACCCGAAGGCCCGGGCCGATCGAGGCGGGCCTCGACGTCCGGAGCACCTTGACCGTCGGCCGGACCTCGACCCCACCCTCGAAGCCCCTGGACGATGACGCTTTCCTCGCCAGGGTGATCGAACCGCAACCCGGCCTCGACCTCCTCGAATTCACCGCGCCCGACGGGCAGTATTCGCTCCTCCACGACCGGGATTGGCACCTCTACTGGGATGATACGCGGCAGACCATCCTCAAACGGCTGGACCGGGGCGAGTTGGTCGCGCAGTGCAATCTGTCCGACGGCCCCAACGCCGGCAAAGGTCGGCACCAGGATGTCGGGCAGTTCCGCGAGGACCTCCGCAAGGCCCTCGGGGATCGTTTCGTGAAGTTCGTCGGCCAGGGTGAGGTCGACGGCAATCCGGCCGGAGGGTTCCGCTACAAGGTGTCCGTCCAGGGGCGGCAGGGTGACGCCGGCGTCCTCTGGCATTATTATCTGGTGGCCGGGCCCGAGGGGGATCAGTTGATCGCCACGTTCACGCTCGGGCTGGCCCAGCAGGCCCAGTTCGCCGACCAGGACCTAAGGTTGATCGGCTCGCTGGAGTGGAAATAGTCCGGGTATGGAGGCCGGCTCGACAGCGGTTCGCCCGACGAGAGGATGCCCATCATGAGATCGTCCCGATCCTTGCCGACCGCCGCTCGCAACACGCTCTCCGCCCTCATCGCGTTGTGGATGGCGCAGGCCTCGATGGGCCAGGCCCCATCGGGTGAGATGCCGTCGGCCTCGACCCCGTCGAAGACGACCAGGCTGGCCGACCTGACCCATCGCTTCCTGTTCAGCGAGCATTACGGCCGCGAGGAGGACAAGGCCACTCCCTCGAAGATCGGTCCGTACCGAGTCGGGGTCATCGAGGTGGCTCGCGATATCATCGACACGCCCCAGGGGGCCCCTCGCCAGATGGAGTCCGTCCGGCAGTCGATCTTCATCGAGCGACCGGCCGAGTTGAACGGTACCGGCGGAGTGATGTCCTCGATCCGCAAGTTCGAGGGATACCGGGCTCGTCCCGAAGACCCGGCTCGGATGATGGGCCCGAAGCCCCTGGAAGGACTGACGGTCTTGATCCGCCCCCAACCCGGCGAGTTGCCCCAGGTCCAGAGCCTCACCGAGGGGCGATCCCTGACCGACTACGAGTATCAAGTCACCGCACGCCAATCGTTCGTCCCCTATCTCGGCCTGATCCTGCCTCCCCGGGCGCTCCGATTGGAGGACACCTGGCCAATTCACCGGAGGGCCGCCCAGGCGATGCTCGGCGAGGCCGAAATACTGGGCGACACGCTGGTGGGCAAGTTCGTCGAGTTACGCAAGGAGGTCGATGGGCCCAGGATGGTCGCGCGATTGACCGTCTCCGGCAAGGCTCCCGGAACCTCGGGCGATGTGGTGGTGAACGCCGAGGCCCTCTTCACGTTCTGGCCGGAGTCGCCCCCCGAGGATTCCCCGAATGAGCGAACTTTCCCGCCCAGCCCCACCAAGGGAGTCATCGACGCACGCGGGGCAATCACCGAGCTCAGGCTGGCACGGCTGACCACGGCCACCTTGCCCGGCCCCGGCCGGCTTCGGTTCCGGTCGAATCGCGAGGTGATCGTCCATCGACAGCTAGGCCTCCCCCCCGATGCCGCCGGGCCTGCCAGCCCGGACTCCCTTCCCGCGGTATCCGAGTCAAACTCCTGGCTCACCTATCTCGAGCCCTCCGGCCAGTTCTCGATGAAGCACCCGCAAGACTTGCTCCCCCCCGACCGAGGGCCCGTCGCCCCGCTCGAACCCAACGCCGTGACCATGGTCCGGGTCCAGAGGACCGGGACCGACTTGCTCCAGATCGAATACGCCGGGCGGACCCTCGCCCCCGAGGACCTCAAGAAGAAGCTCGCCGCGAGGTGGGAGGCGATGAAGCTCGAGGTCCTCCCCGGGGTGGAGGAATGGCTTCCCGAGGCCGAGTGGCCCGGCATGAGGGTCCACCGGATCGAGGCCGCGGTCAAGGTTGCCGAGCCCGGGACGGGGGCCGGTGCGACGGCCGGGCCGGGACCCTCACGGATCCACTTCGGCGGATATCTGGTCCAGTTCGGACAGTCCGCCAGCATCCTCGCCATCGCGACCACGTCCAGGGACGCCGTGGCTTCCTACCAGGGCGAGGTCGAGCAGATCCTCAAGACGATCAAGATCGGACCTACCCCTCCTCGATGAGCCGGGCGTGAAGGACCCACTCCAGCCTCTCCACTCCGATCCAGGGCCATGCGCCCGGCGGACTCAGAAGTCCGGGGCAACCCGCACGCGAGGCGGTTCGACCCCCGATCGGTGGTCGATCGCCTCGATAATCGGCCCCGATTTCGAGATGACCCGATAGTCCGATCCTCGTTTCCACGAAGATTAGCTCGGGTGGAAAGACCCCCGCCAACGACCGGCGAGGGAAACTCGCAAGTCCCCCTCCCCGACAAAACGGGCTCGGGGCAGGCGATGGACCTTCGCGGTCGGAGTTGGATCTCCCGGTGGATTTGCCACGTCCCGATCGATCGGGGAGGGTGGCTTCCCGACCGGGCGGATCCCTCGTCGACCCTCGAGGCCGGTGACCGGCCTCGCGAGCGAGTGGCCCCTTGTCCCGGCGATCTGACCTGGCAATGCACGAGGTCTCTCTTGAATCGACCCGCGATCGACGTCAGTCCGAACCATCAAAGGGTCCTTGAGACCGCGGTCGTTGCCGAGCCGAGGGACGGCTTATTGTCGCTAGAACTCGAGCCCGAGTGCCTCGATCGGGGAAGGAATGGATCGAGCGGGGTTCCCAAACTCCGGCTCGCGATCGGGCCAACCCCGAATCCTCCAGGACACAACTCGCCGACTTGACTCGGATTTGCCGCCTGGCGGGGAAGGCCGACTCGAAGAATCCGGGGGACTGTTCCCACTCGGCCGGGTCGAGCCCAGCCTCTCCTGCGGGTCTGGTCGTCGATAGGTCGCGAGTACGCTGCCGGTCGAATCGCACGAGACCATCCGCGTCAAGACGACACACCTGAAAATCCCCATGACATCCAACCCGAATGTAAGGCGAGGGTAACGACTGATGGCCGTTTTGACCTACTACAATTTCGAGAGTTCTAGCTCGATCCCGTCGACGCTAAACGCCGATACCGGACAGTTGATCGACGCCGGATCGGCGATCTTCGGGGGGAGCACCAACTCGTTCGTGAACAACTCGGGGGCCTCCAAGAACTCCCTGAGCACAACCCAGGATCCGCTCACCGGGAATCTCATCCTCTCGGCACGGATCAAGGTCCTGAACCCGATCGGGGCCGGGTCGAATTTCACTCTCATTGGCCGCTGTTCGGACGCCAATCCGGCCAACTTCCTGACCACCGCCAGCTCGCTCAGGGTGGCGATCCCCCTCGGGACCACACAGAGCGGCATCGGGATCTACCGCCGCAACGGTGGGACGCAATACACGCTCTCCAACCTCACCCTCGTCGGCAATCCCTTCCTGGCCGGCGAGACTTATCAGCCGATCTTCACCCTCAGCGGGACGAGCCTCAAGGTCGAGATCCAGTGCCTCACCGGGGCAAACGCCGGGCTCTGGTTCAAGCCCGACGGGGCCACCTGGCAGTCCTCGCGAGTGGCCTGCGTGAGCGTAACCGACTCGACCAGCATCGGCGGGACCTTGCTCTCCGGGGCGGGCTTTTGGGGCTGGCGGATCGGGTCGGAGACCGGGACGCCAAACTCCTCGGTCTTCGTAGACGAGGTCCGACTCGCCAGCTCCGCGGCGGTCTCGGTCTCGCCTTCCTCACCGTCGATCGTCCCGGGCGGCACCTCAAACCTCACCGCGACCAACTTCCCCGGCGGATCGTGGTCGTCGAGCAATCCCGGGATCGCCACCGTCAACAGCTCGACCGGGGTGGTCACGGGCGTCTCGGTGGGATCCTGCAACATCACCTTTACCAGCTCGGTCGATCCCTCGGAGTCGGCGACGGCCGTCGTCACCGTCACCGCCGGGAGCAACGCCACGGGCTACACGCTGACCTGCTCTCCCGCCTCGGTCCCGGTCGGATCGCCGGTCACGGTCACGGCGACGATCACCGGGGGGAGCACGCTCTCGGCCCCACTGGTCATCACCCTGTCCGATTCGCTCGGCTCGACGATCGGCGGCGCGATCACCATCAACAACGGATCGACCACCGGGACGGCGAGCGTGACGCCCTCAGCTCCCGGGACGCACTCGATCACGGCCAGCCACTCCGGGGGCGGGTTCGCCGGGGGCGATGGCTCGGCCAGCTTCACGGCCACCGGCCCGGTCACGATCGCGGCCAATGATTCCAACTGGGTCGATACCCCCGGCAACGTGGATGTCCGATCGTCCTCCTCGGCCGTCATGGCGAACTGGGGGGCGGGCCGCTCGATCGGGTTCACCGGCACGTCGTGCGTGGCCAATTTCAGCCTGGCGCGATTGACCGCCGCGAATATCCCGCTCGCACAATATCCGAAAATCGCCTATTCGATCGACAACGGCGCCTGGCAGACCGCCCAGGCCGCCGCCTCGGTCACGCTGGCCACCGGCCTGGCCGCCGGCACCCACTCGCTCCAGATCGTCCTGGCGAACGCCGTGGCCTCGAGCGACGCCGCCTTGACCACGATCTACGACCGCTGGGTGAACCCCGACTCGGCCGTCTATCTGACGAGCCTGACGGTCGATAGCGGGGCCGCCTCGGCCGCCGTCCCGAGTTTCCTGGCAGCCAGGCCGCGACGGGCCCTGTTCTTCGGCAACTCGATGACGGCGGGGACCATCACCATCGCCCCCGGCTCGTACTTGATCGACTCCAACGACGGCCGATACACCTGGGCGGCCGTCGTGGGCGAGGCGCTGAACATGGACGTGGGGAACTGCGCCTGGCCCGGCCAGTCGTACCCAGGTCCCGCAACCGGCGGCGTGCCGAAGTTCTTCGATCCGGCCACTCCCGCCAACTCGACTTATCGATTCATATCGCAGGGACGACCCCGATCCTTCACCGGGATCACCGACGTTTTCTTCGCGCACGGCGTCATCGAGTCGACCGACCCTTCTTCGAACGTGATCGCCGCCCTGACCAACATGCGGAGCCTGCTCCCGGCCGGGGCGAAGATGTGGCAATTGATCCCCTTCGGGGGCCACTGGCGGGCCGAGATCACCGCCGCGGTCAATTCCTACAAGGCAACCTCCGGCGATACGCTCTGCTACGTCATCGACCTCGGGACGACCGCGCAGACCGGGCTGGCCATGACCGGATCGGCCGCCTCGGGCTCGACCAAGCAGTCCTATGATAATTACCATCCCAACGCCGAGCGCCAGGCCCAGCTCGGGGCGATGGCCGCGAAGGCCATCCAGGCGATCGAAGCAACCGGCCCGACCGCGACCAGCTTCTCGATCCTGGGCATCCCGGCCGCACCGGTGGTGGGGACGACCTACAACGTCGCGGTCATCCTCAACAACCCCGCCGCCGACAACGGGACGGCCACCTTCGGCTCGACCACCGGCATCACCTGGGGAGGCCCCGTCGCCATCGCCGCCGGGGCCGTCTCCGGATCGACCACCGTCACCTTCAACGCGGCCGGGAATTACACCCCCACCGTCACCCACTCGGGATGGACCGGCGTCTCGGCGAACCCCACCCTCTCGCCCGTCACCGCCGCCGCCCCCGCCGGCACGCCGGCCGCCACCACCTACGCCCTCGACTTCGGCTCGGCCGCGCCGGTCGTCGGCCAGTATTACAAGGTCACCGCACGGCTCCCGATCGGGACCAACCTCGCGGCCAACGTGACGGTCAACCTGGCCGGGACCAACCTCAGGTACTCCGCCACCCAGGGCGGGACCCCGGCCTCGACGGGTTCACTCACGATCGATCAGACCACCGGGACGGGGGTCGCCTATTGGTCGCCCACCGCCGCCGGGACCGTCTCACCATCGGCCACCAATGGCTCGTCCCTGACCAACCCCACCATCGCCACCCTCACCGCATCCACAGTCCCGGCCACCCAGGCCAGCGGCTATGGCCTGTACTTCCCCCCGATCGTCGCGGGGACTCCCTCTCAAGGGATTGCCTTCCTGACCGGCGGCGTGCCGCTTGGCTCGGACCTCGTCATCGTGCCGAGCGGATCCGGCGTCACTCTCCCCGGGACCATCACGATCCTCGCGGGTCAGGTTTCCGTCACGTTCCCCTTCACGGTAACCCAGCCGGGTCCCGTGTCGGTTTCCGCCACCCATACCGGCGCCCCGTCGCTGGCCGACCCCGCCCCCATTCCGATCACCGCCTCGTCGGCTTCGGCCTCGGGCCTCGGGGGCCTGGTGCCCTCGGGCACTCCTTTCGCCAATCTGCTCAAGGGAGGCCTTTCCAGCGTCCTGGATGCCGTGGTCGCGGCCAATCCCTCGCTCAGCCCGTCCGCCATCGCGCAGATTCACGACGCCAGCGGAGGCTCGCTGAACCAGGCCTATCGCGGTCTCTCTCAGCTCGTTGATTCCTACATCCACGGCGATCCGATCACTCTCTCGGAAGCGAACGGCCGGTTCGCCGATTACGTGTCGGTCTTCACGAGCGTGGCCCAGGCCACTTCCGAAGTTGCCGCGATGGTCAAGGCCTCGCCCGGGGTGCTGAAGAACGGCTCCTCCACCAACGGAAACGTCCCGGTGCTGACCCGGAAGTTCTCCTGAACCTTCGAGACGGCGCCGTCGATCGAGACGGCGCCGACTCGATTCATCGATTCCCGGCCAGGAAGGCCGACACCTCCCCGGCCAGCCGCGCGTTGGCGACAATCAAGGCGCGATTGGCCTGGAGGCTCCGCCCGCCGGTCGCATCCCGGAGTTGCTCCAGTAAAAACGGGGTGACCGCCTTGCCCGAGATCCCCCGCGATCGGGCGAGTTCGAGGGCGCCCGCCAATGCGTCCTCCATCACGTCTCCATCCAGAGCGTCAACCTCGGAGATCGGCCGTGCCAGGACCACCGCTCCGGGCAACCCCAGGACCCGATGAGATCGGATCAGTCGCGCGGCGTGTTCCGGCGAATCGACCCGAGTCTCCACGGGCAGGCCGCTCGAGACCTCGGTGAACGCCGGGAAAATTCCGGTCCGGTAACCGACCACGGCCACGCCGCGGGTCTCCAGGGCATCGAGCGTGGCCGCGATGTCGAGGATCGACTTGACTCCCGAGCAGACCACGGCCACGCCATCGGCGCGGGCGAGTTCGTCGAGGTCATTCGAGATGTCGAAGGTGGTCGAGGCCCCCCGATGGACACCGCCCAGCCCCCCGGTCGCCATCACCCCCAGGCCGGCGGCCCGGGCGATCCAGAGAGTCGAGGAGACCGTTGTGGCCGCATCGAGCCCGCCGGCGACCGCGGCCGAGAGATCGCGGCGGCTCGCCTTGAGAAATCGGCCCGATCGAGCCACCCGTTCCAACTCATCGGATCCCAGGCCGACTCGGATCCGGCCGCCGAGGACCGCGATCGTCACCGGGACCGCCCCCGCCTCGCGGATCTCCGCCTCGGAGCGCAGGGCCGTCTGGAGATTCTCGGGCCAGGGCAACCCCTGCGCGATGAGCGTCGACTCCAGGGCCACCAGTCCCCGACCCTCCGCCAAGGCCTCGGAGACTTCGGGGGCGAGGTCCATCAGGTCGGCAGCGTTCATGACAGCAACCTCGCACGAAACCGATCGGAGAAATTTCGCGATCCACTAACCGATTTGACGACTGACAGCGTACCTTCATTATAATCCGAGGAGAGCCACAAAATCCGCGGAGACCGACGCTTAGACGATGCGTGTCATCTTGGATGTAGTCGAAGGCCCGAGGAAAGGCCAATCGTTCGTCTTCGATCGCCACGATACGTTCATCGTGGGGCGATCGCGGTTCGTCCACTGCCCGATGCCCGAAGATTCGGCCCTCTCGCGGGACCACTTCCTGGTCGAGGTGAATCCTCCCCGGTGCGATCTCCGCGATCTCGGGAGCACAAATGGGACATTCGTAAACGACAGGAAAGTCGATAGTCGAATCCGGCTCAACCAGGGTGACAAGATCGAGGCGGGGCAGAGCATCTTCGCGATCCGGATCGAATCCTCGAAATCGGACGCCGAGCAGAAAACCCGGACCGTCTCACTCGGCCCGGGCGGGGCCGCTTTCACCTGCGACGCCTGCGGGGTGAAGGCCCCTCCGGGAATCGACATCGCCAATGACGCCGATGCGTCGATCGGCGACTCGATCCAGTGGCTCTGCGACCTCTGCCGGGGGGAGGTCGCGACCTCGCCACAGCCGGTCCCGACCTATACCACGATCCGCCAGCTGGGCCGTGGCGGGATGGGCGTGGTCTTCCAGGCCCGGAACAATTTGACGGGTCGGATGGTCGCTCTGAAGTTGATCGTCCCCGAGAGTGCCGCGACTCGATCGGCGATCGACCGATTCTTGCGCGAAATGTCGGTCATCAGCCAGCTCAAGCATCCCAACATCGTGGAGTGGCTGGAGCAAGGGATGACCCGCGGGCAGTTCTGGTTCACGATGGAGTACGTCGCCGGGACCAACCTGGAAGCCTTGGCCAATGAGGATCCCGGCGAATATCCGATCCGTCAGGCTTGCCGGATGGCCAGCCAGGTCCTCAAGGGCCTGGAACACGCGCACGCCCTGGGCTTCGTCCACCGCGACATCAAGCCGGAGAACATCCTCATCGGACAGTCACCCACCGGCCTCCTGGCGAAGATTTCCGACTTCGGCCTGGCCAAGAGCTTCCGGGGATTGGGCCTTTCCGGACTGACGTTCTCCGGCGAGATGCGGGGGACCATCCCGTTCATGCCACCCGAGCAGATGCTCGACTTCAAGGCCGTCCAGCCGATCGGCGACCTCTACTCGACCGCCGCCACGCTCTACTACCTCATCAGTGGACAGTTCATCTACGACGAGGTCGGCGAGGGGGGCGACCTGATCCGGATGCTTCTCGAGGAGCCGCCGGTCCCGATCCAGAAGCGCCGGCCCGAGGTGCCCACCGCACTGGCGAACGTCCTCACCAAGGGCCTGGCTCGTGACCCCGCCGACCGATACCAGACGGCGACCGAACTCCGCAAGGCGATCCGGCCTTTCTGCTGATCGGCCGGGCCGGGACGATCGGCCCGACCACGCGATTTCCGGAATTTCCGGATCGGCGGTAAGTCGGACCGTCAGTTGCAGATGATTCCCCTTTAAGGCCGACGGCTTCGAGACGGGCATACGCCGTCCGGCCGTGGGTCGGATGCATCCCCCAGGAGTCATCGATCATGCATGCTCCCGTGACCCGCCGCGCCTTCCTGGCGACCTCCACGACCGGACTGGCTGCGGTCGCCATCCCGGCCTGGCCCGCTTCCGCCCGGGTCGTCACACGCCCCGAGCCCACTGGCCCCGTCTACGGACGGACCGGCCATCGAGGGATACCCGCAGGTTCCACGTCCGCCCCCTCGGCCGGAGACGTGGCCCTCCTCGATGGGCGGATCCTCCGGGTTTCCCATGAGTCGTCCCGGGGCATCGGCGCCAGAAAAAGCGTCCTCCTCTCGCCGGACCGAAACGGTAGGTGGTCGATCCTCTACGCCGAATGCTGAAGGCGGGGCCACCTTCGGTCGGGAGCGAACGGGTTCCGCCCGGATCGCCCCCGATGATCGTCGTTCCGAGGGTCGGGTCAATCGAGCTCGGCTCGCGCCGCCTTGGCTTCCGGGTTCTCGGGATCGCGAGCGAGGATCTCGTCGAGCACGGACCGGGCCTCGACCCTCTTACCGGCGAGATCGAGCGCCTTGGCCCGCTTGACCCGGATCGGGTCGGGCTTCTTGGGCTTGAGCGATAGGGCGTCGTCCAGCTCCTCGACGGCCTCGGTGGGCTTGCCTCCCAGAACCAGGGCATCGGCCATCAGGGTATGGCATTCGGGGTCGTAAACGTCGACGAACAGGCATTCCTCGCCCCAGTGCTCGGCGTTGGGGGCGTCCTTGGCCTCGGTGAACCGTTTGACCAGCTCTTTCCTGAGAGCGAGGTCATCGGCGTCGTTGTTCGCCAGGGCGACCAGCTCGTTGATCAGCTTGGGGTCTTTGCTCCGGAGGTGGACGCGGGCCAGGCCGGCGACCCACTTGGAATTCTGGGGGTCGTCCTTCCGTCCCATCTCGTAGAGCCGCTCGGCCTCGTCGAGCTTGCCGGCCTTCAACTGGAGTTCGGCCAGCAGGTCCATGACTCGGACGTCCGGCTTTTCGGGATCGAGGGCGGGCTCCAGGAGGGCCAGGGCCTCGTCGTCGTACCCGATCGAGGAGAAGATCCGGGCCTTGACGTAGCTGGCCATGGGGTGCTTGGGCTGGAGCTTCAGGGCCTTGTCGGCGAAGGGCTTGGCCAGCTTCAGGTCGCGTCGGGCGTAATGCTCGTAGGCCATCCGGGCGTTCAGATCGGCGTCCTCGGGCTTCTCCTTGAGCTGGCGCTCCAGCTCGGAGAACTTGACCGGCTTCTCCTCGCCGGCCCGCGTCTGGATGGTCTTGACCACCCGGTCGAGGAAGTCGAGGTATTTAGCCTCGAAATCGGCCTTCTCGACGTGGAAGCAGGCGTCGATCGCACGATCGGTCGTGAGCCCCCGCTTGTAAGCCGCCAGCATCTTGATGAGGGCGTCGGGGCCGAACCGTTCCAGCATGTACTGGGCATAAAGCTGGGCCTGGCAGTAAGCAAGCTGGCGGTCCTCAGGCTCGTCGGGGCGGATGAAGCCGAGATTGATCGTGTCGAGGTTCAGGAGCTTCCGACGACTCGGCACCCGCTCGACCAGCATCTTGTTCCAGGGTTGGGGCCGGGGGAAGCCTTCGGACTCGACGGCCAGGGCCTCGGTGTACCAGTGGGGGATGTTGAACTCGGTCTGCTGGAGCGTGATCACGTGGACCAGTTCATGCTTCATCACCCGTGCCCAGTTGAACGGCTTCTGGCTGGTCCGGGTGCTGGCCAGCGCGACGACCTTGCCGGTGCAGGCTCCCACGGTCGGGATGAACGGCAGGGCGACGGTCCGGCCGCTGAACTTCGAGTGGTCCTTCATGATCTCGATCTGGGTCAGTCCCGGCGGCTCATAGCCGAAACTCTTGACCAGCTCGCCATGGATTGACTCCAGGTATCGGGAGATGTACTTGCCCAGGAGCTTGTCCTGGGTCGGGTCGACCAGGACGGTATAGTGCTCGGAATCGATGGGCTTGTAAGTGGCCATGTGCTTGAGGATCAGCCGCATGTTGTTGGCCCGGACGTTGAACGGGTCGGAGGCGAAGGCGGCCTCGAACAGGTCGCGAGCCTCGGCCTCCCGGCCGATCTGCATGTAGAGCATCCCCAGGCCGATCCGGGTATCGGCGCGGTCGGGATCGGCCACGATCGACGCCAGGAACGCCCGCTCGGCCGAGTGGTACTTCCGTCGGTCGGCCAGCCGCTCGGCCAGCGCGGCATAGAAAGTGGCCGGCCGAGGGTTGTAGGAAAGCGCGACCGACTCGACCGCCTGGGCCCCCAGGGGGTCGACCAGCAACCGGGCGGCGGCGGCCAGTCGGGCCAGGGCGTCCTCGTCTCGGGGATTTTCGGCGACGGCCTTCTTGGCGTTTCCTAGCGCGTCGTCGAAACGCTCATCCGAGATGTTCAGGTCGGCCAGCAGGACATGGGCCGAGACCAGTCGAGGATTGATCTCCAGGGCCCGTTCGGCCTTCTTCCGGCCCGCGGCCAGCTTGTATCCCTGGAGGTCGGCCACGCCCAGGGTCACGATCACCTCGGCGGCGGCCGGGTTGATCTTCAGGGCCTTGGTCAGGTCGCGGCGAGCGTCCCCCTCCTGGTAGCCCGAGAGGAACAGCCGACCTTCGAGCCAGTGGGCCCGCCAGCAATTCGGGTCGGCCTTGAGCGCGACCTCGTAGACGTTATTGATGACCTTATTCAATTCCTCGCTCAGTTCCTCTTCGCGGAACCTGGCGCGGATGTATTTCTCGGCGGCCTGGCCGATGATCAGCAGGGCCGGGGCATCCTGGGAAACTCGCTCGTTATTCGCGGCCTGATAATCGACGAACCACTTGCAGGCCTCGATCGCCTTCTCGCGATCGCCCCGGGCCTCCAGGAGCCGGGCCTCGACCCACCGACCCAGGAGGTGATCGCCATTCGCCTTCAGGGCTCGCTGCGCGGAAGTCGCGGCCGATTCCCAGTCTCCTCGATCGAGCTGGATCTCGGCGATCCTAGCCCAGAGGTCGGGATTGTCCTCCTTGAGATCCGGTCCCTCGGCCACCTCGCGAAGGGCCGCGATCGCCCGATCAGGCTCGCCGGTACTTTCCAGGCTCTCGGCGCGACCCAGTGCGATCGCGTCCCGGATGGCGGGCGGAATGTCGGCCCCCTTCGACAGGGCTTCGAGGGCCTCCAGCGACTCGGCATACTTGCCGACCTTCCCGAGGTCGCGAGCCCGAGCGACATCGGCCGCCTGGTCGGCCATCGCGGACTGGGTCATCAGAAGACCGATCGTCATCGCTACCATCGCGAGTCGCATGCCTACCTCCTGGGTTCGAGTCCCTCCCAGGTTAACAGAGCGACGACGATTTGGAACAGGACCCGTGATTCCTCGCGTTTGGCCTGGTCCCCTGTTCCTGATCTGGTCCTCATCCCGAAACCGGGCCGGATCACCCCGGGGGCTACCCCCTCGGGACGATCCGACCCCATTCTCGTCGATCGCCAACAATCCAGATCTTGCCCGTCGGGCTATGGCAAGGGCGCGATCAGGTCGAGGGGAAGAGGTAGGGCTGTGCGTTAGTGTTGTAGAAGATGGAGTACGTCCCGAATGAGGTGAGTTGCATCGCTTGACCGCCGGCGAACCGGTAATCAATCCTGGTGGTACCGTTGGGAACATTGATGGCCTGGGGGGTCCTGCCATCGGTATAGCGGATCCCGAACGACTGGAACTGGCGACCGTTGAAGCTTAGCTGGATCGTGACGCTATTACTGAAGACCGAAGACGTATTGACGAACCGAATCGGTCCCCTGATGACCTGATCGCCAAATCCACCGCCCGCTCCCGGGAACTGGGTCGGTGTGTTGGGAGTGATGAAAATCGGCGTATGGAGGGTATAGACTGGCCGTCCCGCCTTCGTTGGCCCCGAGGGTAAGGGGGTCGATGGACCTTGACCGAACCTGATGAAGAAGTCCGGGGCCGAGTGGGCCACGTGATAGGTTGCCGCGGATTTCGCCCGGAGCGTGAAGGTGTGGTAAGAGTTGCCACCGTTCCCGCTCAACTGGAACTTCAAGCTGTGATTCGTGGGATTAACGATCTTGATCCAGGAATGAACCTGGGCCACCTTCTCCGCGGCATGAGCCGCCGGGTGGGCCACCGCAGCGGCCAGGCCGGTCGTCGCCAGGACTCGAGACTCGGAGGACTCGACCTGGGGCCGGAACGCATGCGTCCTTCTTGCACGATTCATGGTGGGGAGCTCTTGTGGGGGAGTCAAGCCTCGGACCCGAACGCTTACGCAGCCAGCGAGGTCGCCCCATTTTAACAAAAGGCCCACCTCATAAAACATCTATTATTTCCGCACATCCTCAATTTAAAAACCGGTTCGATTCAGCTACCGAACGATTCGCCACCCCCAGCTATTCCAGGCTCTACCCGTACCTGATTGAGATTGTTCAAGAGTTTGCGGAGGCCCTACTTCTGCCTCGCACGCGTTTCGTGGCGTGAAGACCGAAATCTTGCCGAGGTCAGGGGGATTGCCGACCCTCGCGAGGGTTGGTAGCCTGTCCCGCCATGCCCTACGACGTCCCGATCGAATCGAACGCGAGCCGCAGGAGTGCCGGTCGTCGATGGGCCTGGGGGGCGATCATCCTCCTCTTCGCCATCCATTCGATCCAGGCCGTCCGACTCTTCCCGACGCCCGGGTCGATCATCGACCCAGACTCTCCGGTGATCGTGGTGGATCACGCCATCCACGAATATCACGGGTCGCTCGGTGCTGGGTTTCTCCGGGAAAGCGGGACGACGTGGGGGTTCGACCCCTTCTTCATGGCGGGCTATCCCGAGACGCCGGTCTGGGATTCGAGCAGCAACCCATCAATTCTCTTCAACCTGATCGGCGGGCCGAAGGGATATCGGGGCTACAAGGTGGGGCTCCTGGCGTCCTCGATCCTGCTGCTGGCGGCGGTCGCGGGCGGGGCCTGGGCGGCGGGACTGGGGGCCTGGGAAATCGCGGTCGCGACCGGACTGGCCTGGTTCTCGTTCTGGACGGGGTTCCCGATTTCGCTCTGGCGGAGCGGTCTTTTTGCGTTCGTCTCGGCCTCGGCGGGGGTGGGGTTGCTCCTGGGCCTCTGCGTCCGGTTCGATCGGAAGCCGGGCCGGGCCGGATGGCTTGCCCTGGCCTCGGTCGGGGCCGGCCTGTTCTTCGTCCACGTCACGGCCCCGATCCTGGCGATCGGGGGAACCCTCGCGTTTTACCTCACGGTCGCCCGCCGTCATGGTCGCCGATGGCACGCGGCGGTGATCGGTTCGGTGGTCGTCACGGTCCTGGCCAATGCGTTCTGGCTGGTCCCGCTCTGGCGGTTCCGCTCGATCCGGACCCCGGCGTACGGGTTCATGACGAGCAACTCGGCGCGGTTCCTGCTCGACTTTTTTTTGAGTCCTTCGATCGAGGGTCGGACCGGACTGTTCCTGCTGATCCTGGGGTTCGGCGGGCTGCTGGCCTGGTGGTTTTCGGGTCGGAGGGCATCGGCGGCGGCTTATGGAGGCTCGATCGTCGCGCTGATCGTGCTGACCGGCTTCGGGAGCCTCTGGGAGCCGTCGAGGACACTGGAGCCGCTCCGGTTCCGGATCGCGTTCGGCTTCCTCCTGGCGGTCCCGGCCGGATCCGCCCTGGTCGGGCTCACCGATGCGTTGATCCGCCGGGCCGGGGGACGAGGGCGCGGGAAGCTGGCGGCGGGCCTGGCCTGGTTGGCGATCGTGGGGGGCTGGGGGTGGGCCGACTGGCTGTTCTTCCGGGCCTCCTGGCTCACAATGGTGCAGGATCGCCCCCTGGTGGTCGGCTTCACGCCGGAGATGCGTCGGCTGGCGGAGTGGTTTCGAGGCAATACCGACCTCTCGGCCCGGATCCTGTTCGAGGACCAGCTCCGCCTACTGGAGCCGACCGATCCCGAGAGCGTCCACTGGACCCCCCTGCTCCCCTCGATGCTCGAACCCGACCGCCGGATGTTCCTCGGTGGGCTCTACCAGACGGCCTTCATCCAGCATCACCGGATGGCGGCCTTCGGCGACTTCCAGCTCGGCGATCGACCGATCGACGAGTGGTCCCCCCCCGACCTGAAGGCCTATTCCGATCGCTACAACGTCGGCTGGGTCGTCTGCTGGTCGCCGCTCTCCCGATTCTGGTTCGACCGCTTCGGGCCGGCCACCCGAGTCGCGACCCTCCCGCGCCACGCATCCCCCAATCGACCCGTCTCGAACAACGAGCATGAGTGGACCGCCATGACCCGTCGGGCCGGCCCCGAGGTCGCCCGTCGCTACATGATTGAAGGGGAGAATCGTTATGCGATCTACCGGATCGAACGACCGCACTCCTACTTCTTGAAGGGGAAGGGACGGATCGTCGAAGCCTCGCCGAACCGGATCGAACTGGCCGACGTCGAGCCCGACGGTGGGGCCGTCGTCCTGAGCCTCCACTGGCTCGAGACCTGGGTGACCGACCCTCCCCTCAAGGTCGGCCCCGAGCCCGAATCACCCGACCCGGTCGATTTCGTCCGGATCGAGGTCCCCGGTCCGACGCCCCGGATCGTCCTCTTCAATGGCTACGGTCGATAGGACGGGCCGGAATCGGGCTTGAAACCGGGATTCCAGGAATTCCCCCCGATCCGGGATGACCGCAATCCACATTATCCAGATTGCCGTCACAACCCGCACTTCGATCGATCGTTCGTCGCCGAATCGTCGGCGACGGTTTGACAGGCGGGCCGATAGTCAAAGTATCGAACGTCGCAAGACAAGGCGAGCGTCCGCCGCGAGAGGAACCCGGACCCGGACTGGCCCGGCCGAGACCTCTTCGCCGAGGACGCCCGGGAGGGTCCAGGGATGGCTTACGATCGCACGGGAAGCAGGCGGCCGAGCCGTCGGAATTTTCAGCCGACGATCGACGGCCGGCTCGAGACTCGCGTGCTGCTGGCCAAGATGACGCCGATCATGACGCAGATCGCCGCGAATGGCCAGGCGTCCGTGGTCACCAACACCAACGGCCAGCAGTTCTTCATCTCGGTCATCAATGGCGGGACGGTCCGGGCCTTCCCGGCCGTCGGGGGGCGAGTGAACCTCGTCGTCGACGGCTCGACCCCGCAGACCTTGCTGGAAATCAACCAGATCGTGCCCCAGCAGGTCAAGGGCTCGGCCCACAAGTTCAACTCGGCCCTGGCGATGCAGACCGGGACGATCAACATCGCCTCGATCACCGTCAGCACCGGGACCATCGGCGCGATCGAAGGCTACAATACCGCGATCCTCTCCGGAACGGTCGCCGTCGGGAGCACCAACCCGGTCAACCGGATGGCCTTCCAGTCGATCGCGCCCGGGGCCTCCATCGGGGTGGGCGGTGACCTGAATACCCTGGACGTGCTGTATGACGCCAAATTCAGCGGCTCGTCCGGGCTCTTCGTCGGCCGCGACCTCAACTCGTTCAGCGTCGGGGGCAACCTGTCCTTCAGCAACGGGGCGAACTTGAACATCGTCCGCGATTCCGGGTTGGTCCCGCAGGCGGCCAAGGGTACCGGCCCCGCGGGCCAGGGAATCTCCGTCATCGGCAACATGTCGATCGACAACACCAGCGGCTTCTCGATCGGCCGATATCTCGACGGGTTCCTCGTCGTGGACGGCAATTATTCGGGGGCGTTCCGGACTCTGATCGGCGGAAATCTCCTCCCCAATTATATAGCCATCAATGCCAGCCTGACTCCTCCGGTCAACAACGTCTTCGTGAGAGGTACGTTCTCCTGATCCCTGGGGACGGACGAGGGTTAGCTCGTGATCCCCTTGGTCAGGTGCATGAACGCCGTCTCCAGGTTGATCTCGTCTTCCTTGAACAGGGTGACTTCGAAGCCCTGTTCGAGGAGCCGAGGTACCAGGAAGCTATAGCTGGTCACTCCCTCGTTCATCTTGACGATCAGGACACCGTTCTTGTCCTCGACGGTCTCGACCTCGGGCTGGGCCTCGAGGAGGTTCGCCGCGTCGGTGGTCCGGCTCTCGACGCCGATGTTCAGGACGATGTCGGTCCGGACCTGCTTCATCACGTCGACCACCGCGCCGTTGACCAGCAAGACGCCCTGTTCGATGATCCCGATCTTGTTGCAGATATCGGCCAGTTCCGGGAGGATGTGGCTGGAGACGAGGATCGTCTTGCCCATCGACCGGAGTTCCTTCAGCAACGCCCGAATCTCGATCCGGGCGCGAGGGTCGAGGCCCGAGGCCGGCTCGTCGAGCAGGAGGACTTGCGGGTCGTGCAGGAGGACCCGGGCCAGGCCGAGCCGCTGGGTCATCCCTCGCGAGAGGCTGGTAACTAGGGCGTCGCGCTTGTAGGTCAGGTCGACCAGTTCGAGGACCTCCTCGCAGATCTTCTTCCGCGCCGGACCTTTGATCCGGTAGGCGGCGGCGAAGAATTCGAGGTACTCGATGACTTTCATGTCGTCGTAGACGCCGAAGAAGTCGGGCATGTAGCCGATCGCCCGGCGGATATCCTTGGCCCCGGTGTAGATCGAGTAGCCGCAGACGGTGGCCTCGCCCCAGGTTGGGTTGAGTAGCGTGGCCAGGATCCGCATGGTCGTGGTCTTGCCCGCGCCGTTGGGACCGATGAACCCGTAGACGTCGCCCTTGTCGAGCGTCAGGTTCAGCCGGTTCAGGGCGTAAAGCTCGCCGTACATCTTGGTCAGATCATGCGTCTCGATCATCGGCGATCTTCCTATTCGTGGACTTCCAGATGAGCACGGCCATCGCGATCCCGCAGAGCATCAGGGCGAGTACAACAAGCGAGGTCCCTTCTCCGTGGCGAAGACCGTCGAGGAATTCCGCCCAGGAATAAGCCCTCCTCGCCATCGATCGTCCTCCCCGTTACGGATCACTTCGACTCACCCTCGGACTTCTCCGACAATGGCAGGATCACCCGGAGGATCGTGGTCTGCACGGTCTTGGCCTCGCCTGGCGCGTTGCCCAGGACCAGTTGCGTGCCTGGCCGGTCGATCTGGGCCACCAGCATCGGCCGACCCAGGGCGAGCTGGCCGGAGAGGTCGAGATCGTGATGGGTCCGGCTCGGGACGGTCTCCATTCCCGAGGCGTCGCTGTCGTGGAACATGATCTCGCGGAGCAGGTCGGCGCGGTTCATGTTCTCGGCCTGGTTCGCGTAGTAATTGGCCGGCAGGAAGCTCTGCGAGTCCCGCTTCTCCTTGAGATGCTGCGAGAAGGAGCGGTCGAGCGTGCTCTCGATCTGGACCGAGGCTCCCGGCTCGATCGTCCCGACGTTGTAGTAGACCTGCTTGCCGAAGGCGACGATCGTGTCCTTCAACGGGACCGAGAGCCTGTTGGTGATCGTCCCGGCCAGGCGATCGGTCCCGACGGGCTGGAGGTCGACATCGAGGACCGTCCCGGGCGCGGGGCTGGGCGAGGTCCACCGGGCGACGAACGCCTTGGTGCTCCAGATCCCGATCCGGACGTCTTCCAGCATCTCCGCCTTGCCCAGCGGGGCATAGTTGTAGCCTCCCCCGCCGAAGCCCATCCCCCGATTCCGGGTGTTCATCCCCCGGAGGCCCGACTCGGGCGCCCCGAACCAGCTGACCAGGACCTCGGTCCCCGGCGGCGGTGCGACGACCTGCGAGGGGTCGGTGGGGGGATCGCGATCGGGCAGGAGCGGGACGGCGGTGATCGAGTAGTCGCGATTCTGCGGGCTGAACAGGTTGATCCAGCTCGTCCCTCGCGCCCGGCCCGATTGCAGGTCGACATCGACCACGTCCATCTTGTTGACCCGGAGATCGGTCCCCTTCACCACGTACGCCGCGTAGTAGGCCAGCAGGCTGACCGCGATGACGATCGTCGGGAAGGTGATCCAGGTCAGCTCCATCCTCTTGAGGACCTTCTTGAGGAAGAAGTAGTCCCCCGGGCCGATCAGGAGGATGTAGAGCATGATGAAACCGGCGACCCAGCCGAACGGGATCAGCGTGACCCCGGCGAACTGGTCCAGCCCCCTCCGGACCAGGGTGGCCATGTCGGAGATGTCCTGGCGGATGATCCGGGCCTGGGCCTTCTGGGCCTCGACCCCGGCGCTGGCCCCCTTCAGGTCGAGCGCCTTGATCCAGAAGAGGCCCCGGTCGGGCCAGCCGGCGAACGGCTTGGTGTCGGCGTCCAGGGCGATCAGCGTGACCCGGCCGAAGCCGTAGGGGCCGCGAACCACCAGGGGGGTCGAGAGGGTCGACGCGATCACCTTTCCGCCCCGCGATTCGATGTCCTCCAGCCTGGCCACCTGGACCGGCGTGTTCTCGAAGGCCACCTGATGGCTCCCGCCGGTGAAGGACTCCAGCGAGTCGAACGGGCTGACCTGGATCTGGCCGTTCAACCGGGCCGGGAGCATCGGGGCCAGCAGGCTATCGTTGACCGACTGCCAGTTCGAGGAGGCCGCCACCACCAGGTGCCCGCCCCGCTCCACCCACTGCCGGAGCGCCTCGCCTCGGCCCGAGTTGAGGGTGGCCATCAGCTCCTTGTCGTTGGTGTCGATCACCGCGACATCGACCGCGTCGAAGCCGTACCAGCGCCCGGGCAGGAGGTCGTCGATCGCCTCGAGCCTGGCCACCGAGACCTCGCGGGCCCGCCCGACGAGCCCCGGGGCTCCGCTATTCTTGCTGACGTTATAGCCGGGCATGGTCGGGATGATATCAACGCCCGCCGGCCGACCCAGGGTGATGATCTGATAGTCGAGCTGGTCGAGCGGCTCGGGCGGCTTGTTGCCGATCATCGACCCGATCGGCACGTCGTTGGCGACCCTCCGGCCCGACTTGCCGTCGATGAACCGGATGGTCGCGAAGTCGGGATCGAGCGACCCGGGCCGGACGTAGGCCGTCACCCGCTGCGAGCCGCCGGGGGCCACCTGGACCGACTGGCCGATCGTGGTCGGGCTCCCGTCCTCGTCCTGGGCGACCAGCTCCAGGATCCCGTTGAACCCGTCGAGCCCGCCCCGGAGCTGGATCCAGACCGGAGTCCAGGTGCCGACTTTGTATCGCTCCTGGAAGCCGACCCGGACGTTCTCGACCTCGACGGCCCGGGACGCCCCGAGGGCCGTCGAGCTTGTGCCGGAGATCGCCACCAGGGCCAAGGCCAGGGCCATCGCCGCCCGGGTCCGGAGCTTCCATCCCAGTCGATCGTGCATGACGCGGCTCTCGGGTCCTGGATCGTTCAAGCGGAGAGGGTCCGTCAAGGTTGTCTCGTCAGGGCTTCTCGGACGGGTCGCACCGGCAAGGGATCGAGCCGCAGCCGGGGCAGGTCTGGCCGTACTTCCCGAGGACGGCGGCTTCCAGGTCGACGCCCCGGATGTTGGCCAAAGTCACCAGCCAGGCCAGGACATCGGCCATCTCCAGCGCCAGTTCCTCGGGGGTCCCCGACCGGAGCGCCGTGGCCAGCTCGCCGAACTCCTCGGCCAGCCAGAGGAACGTGGCCGAGTCCCCCCGAGCCTGGTCCTTCGCCCCGTAAAGTTCGAAGATCCGCCGTTGGAGGCCCGAGATCGTCAGGCCGCCCGACTGTTGTTCGCTCATCAGACCGAATTCTTGCGGGTTCGCGAAAAATGCATAACGACCCGTTCGACCAATGAGTTGTAACCGGGCGAATCGGAGCCTTCCAGGATTGCCCGGCGATCGACGACTGTCAAGACCCAGGCCAACCGGCGCCAGGTTGGGTCGCATCAGGATTTCTCGGGCCGGACCCGAAACTGCCCGGGCCCTCAGCGAGTTTCGGGCCAGCCCAGGCCCATCGGGGCGAGCCGCTCCCGGAGACGATCGAGGTGCCAGACGCGGACGGCACGCTCTCCGTCCACGAGGACGACCAAAGTCTTCCCGCCCGGACCGAATCGGACGGTCCGGACCGATCCCGAGGCCTCGGGCAAGGTCAGGAATTCGCCCCATCGCTCCCCTTCGCGCCGATAGAGCCGGACGATCCGGTCGACCGAGCCCGAGGCGAGCCATCGACCGTCATCGGAGAAGCAGACCGACTGCACGGGCTCGGAGTGGGCATACCAGGCGGCCAGTTTCTCGCCGGTCTCGCGACCGAACAGGGTGACCCAGCCCGTGGGGGAACCCGTCGCGACGAAGGCCTGATCGGGCGAGAGGCCGACGCACCGGACGGGCCCCTGGTCGGGATTCCAGGTGGCATGGGGCTGCCCATCCTCGGCCCGGATCAGCCGGACATAGCCGTCATAGCCCCCGATCACGATCCAGTCCCGCCCGACCGAAAGACAGGTCAGCCCGCTGAGCCCGGTCAGGACCTGAGACGAGAGGTTGCTCCACCGGGTCCTCAAGGCCCCGTCGGCGACGTTCCGGGAGATCAGGTCATCCTTGGCGACCGCCCAGAGCCTCGTGCCGTCCGCCGAGAGGCCGAAGGTTGTCAGCGACTCCACGTCCATCGGCTTCGGGACATCCATCCCCGGGAGCCCCAAGAACTCGACGCGAGGCCCGGCCCCCCGGAAGGCCATCAGGCGGCCCTCGGCGTCGAAGGCCACCCCGTGCGGCTTGTCGGCCCCGGGGACCTCGGCATGGCGGAGCGCGAGGGGACCATCGAGGAGATCCCAGAGCCAGGCCTCGACCCCGTCAGGCCTCGCGCCTCGGACCTCGGTCCCCGAGAGGCTCGCCATCGTCCGGCCGTGGGGGGCGAGGTCGATCGCGAGCAAGGGCCGGGGATGGAAGGCGACCGACTCCCGGACGTCCGGACCGCCGATGTCGAAGACCCAGGCGCCACGCTCGCCGATCGTGGCCAGGGTCCGCCCATCGGGTCCGAAGGCGGCGTCCAGGTTATCCGTCCCGCCGACGTTTATGGTCGTCGCGAGCCGGCCGGAGGCGACGTCCCAGAGCTTGATCGAGTGCTCGGACTCGTCCGAGCACGCGGTGGCCAGCATCGAGCCATCGGAACTGAACATGAGCCCCGAGATGGAGGCGCCCGAAGCTTCGCCGAGGCGGGTATCCTGGAACTTTGCGATCGAGAGATCTCCCGAGGGGGCTACCAGTTCGATCATCCCTCCCCGGTCGATCGCCAGGGTCCGGCCGTCGGGGCTGAGGGCGACCCGGCCGCCTCCCGGGGGGATCGCGTGGTCCCTAGGGACGAGATTCGACGGGTCGAGCAGGTGCACGATCCCCGCGCCGGAGGCGGCCAGGGTCCGCCCGGCCCGATCGAGACTCAGGTTCTTGATCTCGCCGGGTGATTGAAACACATGGGTCGGCTTGGGGGCCGACCGCCCGGGCTTCGTCATGTCCCAGCGCCGGACCGTCCGATCGATCGAGCTGGAATAGAGCACTCCCCCGTCGGCCGAGAACGCCAGGCCCGTCACCGCCTCGGGGTGGGCATCCCAGGAGATCGGGGCCGCATTGGCCTCCGAGAGATTCCAGCAATGGACCCGCCCGCTCCGGGCCCCGACGGCCAGCCGCCCACCGGGGCCGAACGCCACGACCCGGGATCCGTCCTGGACCGCTTTCGTGGTCAGCCACCGGAGCGGCGGTTTGAAGTTCAGGTTGTGGGCCACCTGGTTCGTCTTGAGGTCGATGACCTTCACCGAGCAGACAACGTAGGCCTGAGCCTTGGACTGGGCAATGGCCAGTTGCCGGCCGTCGGGGCTGAAGGCCAGGCTATAGGCGGTCATCTCCTGCGCCAGTTCGGATTGCCTTCGGAGTCGGAGATCGATCTCGCCCAGGCTTGCGGCGGCCTCGGTCCGGAGCTCGACGGGATCGAGCTCGGCCAAATCGAGCCCGGCGGCGCGTTCCAGCAACTCGATCGCGGCCCAGGTCCACCCAGGCCGACCGGCCCGACGGTCCTCCCGGGCCTGGCTCAGGAGATTGTGGTATTCGCGGAGCTGGGCCAGCTTGTTGGCCTGATCGGCCTCTTTTTTCGAGGCCAGGGCCAGGTCTTTCGCCCGCTCGGCCTCCTGTTCCGAGGCCACCTGTTCGGCCTCGGCCGTGTGTCGTTCCAGCCGCTCCTTGTAAATCCAGGCCGATCCGGACGTGACGGTCAGCAAGATCGCCGTGGCTGAGATGACCAGGGTCCGATGTCGCCGGCTCCAGCGCGATAACCGATCGGTGACCGACTCCTGATGGGCCGAGACCGGTTCATCGGCCAGCCAGTGTTCCAGGTCGTCGGCGAGGTCCCGGGCCGAGGGATAGCGATCCTCGGGCCTCAAGGCCATCGCCTTCCGGCAGATGGCGTCGAGGGCCAAGTCGACGCGCCGGTCGACCCGCCGGGGGGGCGGGAAATCGCCGATCCGGACCCGTCGGAGGACCTCGGCGATGTCGGACCCCTCGATCGGAAGCCGGCCGGTCAGCAAGCTGTAGAGCGTGGAGCCCAGGCTGTAGACGTCGCTGGCCGGCCCGAGTTTGGCGAGATCCCCGGAGGCCTGCTCGGGGCTCATGAAGGCCGGGGTCCCGATCGCCGAGCCGGGGAGGGTCTCGGCCGACCCGCTGGCCGAGCTGGTCTCCAGCGGCTTCTCGTCGGCCTGCCGAGCCGGGTCGGTCTCCCCCAGGGTCTTCGCCAGGCCCCAGTCGACCACCAGGGTCTCGCCGTACTTGCCGAGCATGATGTTGCCGGGCTTGAGGTCCCGGTGCAGGATCCCCCGGCTATGGGCGTAGGTGATCGCGTCGCAGACGTCGAGGAACCGCCGGAGGAGCTTCCTGATCTCCAGGGTTCGGGTCGCCGATCCCGCCCACTCCCCCCGGTGGAATCGCTCGATGGCCTCCTTCAGACTATCGCCCCGGATGAATCTCATCGCGTAGTAAGGTCGGCCATCGGGATGATGGCCCAGTCCGTAGACCGGCACGATCCCGGGATGTTCGAGACCTCCGGTGACCTCGGCTTCCATCAGGAATCGGGCACGGCTGTTCGGCTCGTCGGCGTGCCGCTCCTGGATCTCCTTCAGGGCCACCTCGCGGTTCAGCTCGCGATCGTGGGCCACGGAGACCACCCCGATCCCGCCCCGGGCGTGGGGCCGGAGGATCCGATACCTCAGGCCCGGCGAGGTCGTCGGGTCGAAGAATGGGACCGGGCCCGCCCCCTCGATCGGCCCGGCCGAGGGGATTCGGGTCGCGTTGGGATCGTCCCCGGGTTTCCCCGAGGTCATTCGAACCAGGCTGGCCTGGATATCGGGGTCGCCCAGCTGCGTGAGCGGCGGCACGACCGAACCGAGCGTGCTGAGGGCGGCCAGGCTCCGGGCGGGGTCCCCCTCGTGCTGCTCGACGTGGGCGGCCACCATCGGCACCAGAAGCTCGCGGCATCGGGGATCCAGCGAGCCTCGATCGACCAGGATCTGGTCGATCGACCGCGACTTATCCCGGACCCATTCCTCGATCCCGGCGACGAGCTGATCAAGGCCGATGAAGTTCATCTGGAGGGCGAGGATGCCGAAGAGCAGATTGCGGTCGGCCTGGGCCGCGGACATTGAGGATTCCTCGACTCGCGAGCGGTCCGGTCGGCTGGAGGATCGATCGCGCGCCCGGGCCGACCGACGGGAGGAGACGAGGATCGTAGCAGGCCGAGTCCGATGATTCCATCGAGATTCGTGGGGTTGTTCGTGGATTCTCCCGGGGGGTGTGACCAGGGATTCTTGGGTTTCACGCCGCCCGCTTCCAGAATAGGTCCCACTGATCGGTCTGACGGCAGCAGATCAGGGCGGCCATGGCTCGGGCGTTCTTGTGCCGCCAGCGGGCCCCGCGAGCTTTCAGCCTCAGACCCAGGGTCTTCGCCGCACCCTCCACCACCCCGCTTCCGATCGCATCGCCGGACGCCAGGCGGCCCGCGTAGTCGAGCCGCGTCAGGTGGCCCAGGAAGTAGTTCAGCAGTCGCTCCAGGGCCCCCCGCCTCTTCGGTGTGTCCTCGCGTTCCAGTTCCTCGCCGATCAGCCGGCAAACTCCCGTCCAACCTTCCCTCAGCAGTAACTCACGGCCGTGCTCGTGGAACGTGGTCGCCTCGGCTGTCCCTTCGCCAAAGAGCCGCTTGCCGGCGAGGGCGATGTGCTGGCTGGCGTGGTAGATATCCAGGGTCTGGCGGCACCCGGTCAGGGCCCGGCCGGCCGCCTTCCAGATCCATGACGCCCCGTCCCCCAGCACGTGCAGCCGGGCCATCGCCGGCAGGCCCAGCCGCTTCAGCCGCGCGTGCCAGGACCGGCGGAATCGCCGGGATGCCGAGATGTCGGCCCACATCACTCGGGCGGTAGCCTTGGGCAAGACGCGCGACTCCCACTGCTGGGGGGTCGCCGGTTTGGCCGTCGGTCGCTTCTGGGCTACGGCGATCTTCAGGTCGCGCCAGCCCTTCTCACGGGTGTTGACCTTGCCGGCGTCGACGGCGAACTCCCAGCCACCTCCGGCCTTTCCGAAGCCCTCGGCCGAGGCGGTCTCGGTGCCCTGCCAACGCGCGATCCGGCCGGCCTGACGTTCGCAATAGACCCGCAGGGTCTCGGCCGCCGGCGAGACGCCGAGCAGCTCGAGCAGGTTCTCGCGGGCCCGCTCGAAGGACAGGTCGGCGGCACTACGGCAGGCCTTGCGTTGCAATCGAGGGCTGAGGCCGCCGTCGAGCCCGAGGACGGTATCGGCGTGATAGCCTCCCGGCACGCAAGGGCATCGCGAGCCCCACCAGTGCCGCCTCAAGGTGATCGCCCCCAGGCAGGTGAAGACCTCGCGCGTGGCGGTCCCGCGATTCTCGCGAACCTGTCCACAGGAACAGATCCTCAGGGGAGCCCCTTTTTCTCGGCGTGCTCGAGCCGAGCCCGGACGGCGCGTTGGAGGAGCCGACGCTGGTGCTCGCGACCCTGTTCGATGACGGCCTCCTCGCAGACGTCGAGGACCGAGCCATCGGGGGTGGTGGCGGCGAGATCCTTCATCTCGCCGACGAAGCCGGCGTAGCCGCGAATCAGATCCTCGTCCTCGGCCTCGATCTCCAGGGTGATCACCTTCCGTGTCATGGCGGAACTCCGGGTGTCGGGTTCAAGAAGTCCACCCAATTTGCCAGGACGGACGATTCACCACCAGAGAACTTGGTTACACCCCTCCCGGGTCGTCGATGACCGGATCCTGGATCGGACGTTGCTTCGAGGGGGCCTCGCGGGCAAGAATGGTCCGACTCGCGGCCGACCGATCCCGCGCGGCCGGAAAGCAACGGACAGAGACCTTTCCCGATGCAACTCCCCCTGCTCTCGAACAAGGCGTCGCGATTCACCGAGAGCGTGATCCGCGGGATGTCGATCGAGGCCGCCAAGCATGGCGCGATCAACCTGGCCCAGGGGATGCCGGACTTCCCCGCCCCGGCCGAGATCAAGGCCGCCGCCTGCCGGGCCATCGAGGCCGACATCAACCAGTACGCCATCACCTGGGGCGCGAGAGACCTCCGGTTCGCCATCGCCGAGCATGCCGCCTGGCACCTCGGGCTGGACGTCGACCCCGAGACGGAGATCACCGTCACCTGCGGGAGCACCGAGGCGATGCTGGTCGCCCTGCTCGCGCTGATCAACCCGGGCGACGAGGTCATCCTCTCGCAACCCTTCTACGAGAACTACTGGCCCGACTGCGTCCTGGCCGGGGCCACCCCCCGATTCGTCCCGGTCCGCCCCCCCGGCTGGACCTTCGACCCCGACGAGCTGGCCGCCGCCTTCAACGACAAGACCAAGGCCATCGTCCTCTGCAACCCCAACAACCCCACCGGCACCGTCTTCACTCGCGAAGAGCTGGAGCAGATCGCCGCGCTCTGCCGGAAGTGGGACGTCATCGCGATTACCGACGAAATTTACGAGCACATCCTCTACGACGGCCGGAAGCACGTCGCCCTGGCCTCGCTGGAGGGGATGCGCGAGCGGTCGGTGACGCTGGGCGGGATGTCCAAGACCTACGCCGTGACAGGCTGGCGGATCGGGACGATGATCGCCCCGCCCCGGATGACCCACGCCTTCCGGCAGATCCACGACTACGTGAGCATCGGGGCCGCCGCACCGCTCCAGGCCGCCGGGGCCGTCGCCTATCGCCTGCCTCGCAAGTACTACGACCGCCTCGCCCTCGACTACCAGGCCCGCCGGGACCGCCTCTGCAAGGCACTCCTCGAAGTCGGCTTCGACCTCGAAATGCCCCAGGGGGCCTACTACGTGATGGCCGGGATCGAGGCCTTCGGCGCCACCGATGACGTCGAGTTCGCCCGTCACCTCGTCCGAGAAGTCGGGGTCGCCACCGTCCCCGGATCCAGCTTCTTCCGCGACAAGCCCCTCGGCCAGGGTTACATTCGCTTCTGCTTCTGCAAGAGCGACGAGACCCTCGACAAGGCCATCGACCGACTCCGCATCCTCGCCCGGGGGTGATCCATGTCCACCCCCTTCGACGAGCGCCACGACCCGTTCGCCGAAGCCCCCGGCCGATGGTCCTCGATCTGGAAGTGGCTGCCCCCGATCATCGGGCTGATCGTCTTCGAGTGGACGCTCGACCCGATGCTCGGCGCGATCTTCGCCTGCCTCCGGTTCGGGGAGCGCGACTTCTCGACCGCGATCTGGCTCCTGCGGAATGACGCAAATCGGCCCCGGGCCTGGTCCTGCTCCTCGGCGCACGCCTGCCGAGGACTGGCCTGGATCGGCGTGGTGGGCCTGGGAATGGGGATCCTCGCGGCGATGCTCATCCCCTCGCTGGTACGCTTCCTGCCCCCGGTGATGATGAGGCAAGGGATGGGAATCTCGCTGGCCACGTGCGCCGTGGTCCCCCTGTTCTCGATGGCGTCCGTCGTCATGATGGCCACCGCAATGGCGGGGCGGGTCAAGGTCTGGGCCTCGCCCACGAACTCCCGGGCGCGACGGGAGGGCGTCTGGCCGCCGATCCCCGATCATGCCGTGAACTGGGCCTCGAACAGCGTCCAGACGATCGTGATCTTCGGGTTCCTCCTGACGCCGCTCTCATTGTTCGTGCCCTGGGCGATCCACGGTCGGCCGCCCGTCGGCAATCCCGGGCCGCTGAATCCGCTCCAACTACTCGCCTTGATGATCAGCCCGCTCGCGTTGCTGGCGTATCTACGGCTGGCCGCCTGGGTGGCGGTTCACATCGCCGCCCGAGAGCCCCAGCAATGCTGGCCCGAGGTGTGCCCGGACACCTTGGACGAAGACTCCTGACGCCCGAGATCGGCGGGTAAGATCGACGAGATCCTCGACCGACTCCGGACGCTCCGCGACGTCGCATGAGATCGGATTCTCGACGGAGGGCATCCTCCGGGGGTACGATGGGACGAGTTCAGTCGAAGGACCGTCGATGAGCCGGGAGGAGCGGACGCCATGCCCGTCGTGATCTCCGACGAGACCCTGAAGCAAGCCGGATTGACCGAGTCCGAGGCGATCGTCGAGATTGCCTGCCATCTTTACGACGCCGGAAAGCTGACCCTCTGGCCCGCCGCTCGGATGGCGGGGATGAATCGGTCTGAGTTCGAGCAGGCGTTGATGAACCGGAGCATTCCGGTCTATCGCCCGACGCTCGAAGATCTGGTTGAGGACGTTGCAACTCTCGAACGTCTCCGGGACCGGTCGTGATCGTCGTGATCAGCGACACCTCTCCAATTCGAGCCCTCGCCAACCTTGGGCTCCTGGATCTGTTGCGAGAACTCTATAACGAGGTGATCGTGCCGCAGGCCGTCGAATCGGAACTCCGGAACCCGCGCACGGGACAAGCGGTCGTCGAGCTTGGAAGTTTTGGATTCCTCAAGATTCGGAGCCCCTCGGGAAATCCTCAATCCGAGCGCCTTCTGGAGGGTCTCGATCCGGGCGAGGCCGAGGCCCTGTCGATCGCCCTGGAACTCCGGGCGGATCTCGTACTGATCGATGAGGCTGATGCGAGGGCCAGGGCGAAACAAGCCGGCCTGGCAACGGTCGGCGTTCTCGGCATCCTGATCGAGGCCAAACATCGCGGTTTGCTCGGCGAGTTGGCACCGTTGCTCGATCGACTCCGGGACGATTACCGTTTTTTCATGACGACCGATCTCCGTTCCAAGATCCTTCGCCTGGCGGGCGAATGACCGGGTCTGGGAGGACCAACGACGGGGTGATGCTTCGATGCGTTGTTGCCTCCAATTATCGCTCACATGGCGTATCACGTCCCTCGCCGGAGCATTTTGCCTCGGCTTGCACCTCTCGGCCTGCTCGTACTGGAATGTGTGGGGCTACGATGAACTACTCCTCTATCGACACCTGAGTTACCATTCGCCGGTCGCTCACGCCCTCTGGCATTCCGGGATCCGTTCCGGGGATCAAGTCGATCGAGTGATCGCCCTATATCGCCCCAACCACAAGAACCGACTCGGCCCTTTCCACCAGATCGAGTACTACCCGAGCGGAGATCTGACTCCCGGCCATCTCAGCCTCGAAGGTACGAGCCTCACGGCGAAAGACGGACGGCTCATCAGGGCCGAGTCCTTCGGCTGCACCTTCCAACGCATCTACTTCGACGCCTTCACCAGCGACGAGAGAGAGTTGTATGGTCGGCTCCTCCAGGACAAAATCAACGCGAGACCCGAAGCAGCGGGGAAGCGGTAGTCCTCCATCGAGAAATCCTCGAGGGACCATCCTACCGCCGTCGTCGCTCTCTACCGATAACGACCGGACCACCCTGCCAACCAGCCCGGGTCGGGTCCGGAGAGATCCAACCCGTCCCATCCACCCTTCCGCCCGGAGTTGTCCCATGAAATTGCCCAAGAACTTCGATGTCACCTCCAGCCGACGCGGCTTCCTGACGACCTCGGCCTTCGGCCTGGCGATGTTCTCGACCCGGGGGGCGTTCGCCGAGGAGTTGACGCGGACCCCGAAGCAGACCGAGGGGCCGTTCTACCCCGACAAGCTCCCGCTCGACACCGACAACGACCTGATCGTCATCAACGACGGGATCACCCCGGCGGTCGGCGAGATCACCTACCTGAGCGGCCGGATCCTCGACGCGAAGGGGAACCCGGTCCGGAATGCCGTGGTCGAGATCTGGCAGGCCGACAACAACGGGGCCTACCTCCACAGCGGGACCAGCAACGCCGACAAGCGGGACGCCCACTTCCAGGGCTTCGGGCGATTCCTCACCGGCTCGACCGGCGAGTACCTCTTCCGGACGATCAAGCCGGTCCCCTACCCCGGCCGGACCCCGCACATCCACTTCATGATCAAGCCCAAGGGTCAGGAGAAGCTGACCACCCAGTGCTACATCAAGGATCATCCCGGGAACGACCGAGACGGAGTCCTCCGGGGGATCCGCGACCCGAAGGCCAAGGAAGCCGTCATGGTCACCTTCGACCCCCTAGCCGGCTCGAAGGCCGGCGAGCTGGCCGCGAAGTTCGACATCGTGATGGGCTTCACGCCCGAAGCCTGAGCGGAGCGGACCCTCGCGGGATGGATTGGCTGCCTGCGAATGGAAGCGGATCGAACCGGGGCAACCAGACGTGATTTCCCTGGTAGATCAGGGCTTGCCCTGACGGCGTCGCTCCCGTCATCGGGGCAAGTCCTGGCCTACGATGGAACCAAGCAAACACACATCGATTCTCAACATGTTTTTGTCGCCTTGGAAAGCTGAACTGGCACCGATTCTGACATCCGTGAACGAATGAACCTGACTGATGCATTCGACGACAGGCTGCCCCGGCGAAACGCGGGGAAGACGAAGCGGCTCGGGCTTGCCCTCGGTTCCGGAGAACCGGGATGACATCGAAGGACCTTGCGATGGAACAGCGACTTGATTACCCCAAGCTATCGCCCGAGGCAGTCCGGGCGATGTACGGCCTCGAAGGCTATCTGGCCAAGTCGACACTGGACCAGCCCCTCCGGGATCTGGTCAAGATCCGAGCATCGCAAATCAACGGCTGCGCCTACTGCATTGATATGCACACCAAGGACGCCCGCGCCGCCGGCGAGACGGAGCAGCGGATCTACGCGCTGAATGCCTGGCGCGAGACCCCCTTCTTCACCGATCGCGAGCGAGCGGCGCTGGCGTGGACCGAGGCCCTCACGCGTATCGGCGATGGCGTGCATGACGAACTCTTCGCGGCGACGCGAGGGCATTTTTCCGAGAAGGAGCTGGTTGATTTGACCTGGGCGGTGGCCGCGATCAATGCCTGGAATCGCGTGGCTATCAGCATGCGTGCCGTCCCCGGCTTATACCAACCCAGGAAGCCGCATGCTCCAGCGGGCGAACCTGGTGGGGTTAGTGAGGCCGGAGACGGATCGAGCCACGCGTGAACTCCGACCGGAGGGAATCGGGGCCTTGGATCCGGTCGCCCATTGATATCGAATCTCAGTCGTTCCCGTCGGCAGGACAAGCCCTGGAAAGGAAACACAAATACTCGTATCCAAATAAAAAATCGGCGGTCGACACCGATTTTTTACAAACCTTGAAACGGTGAACTGCTCAGAAAATTTCGATTGACGTTCGCAATCACCAGACGGACGGCGATCGGGGTCGGCTCGCTTGGGGGGGCGTTTGCGACCTCGGGTAGCTCGGGAGTTCGGCTGGATGGTCAGGCCGCTTCGTTCTGATCGACGATCTCCCGGTACGTCGTCTTCTCCTTGAGCAAGTGGTAGATGATCACCAGGAGCGTATGAGCCACCGCGATGGCGGCTCGCTTCTGGCCCCGGCTTCTCGCGATCCGGGAGAATTTCCTGGCCAGGTGCGTCTTCCTGGCCCGCGACGCCGCCCAGGCCGCCTGGACCAGAGCCGTCTTCAACCAGCGGTTGCCCGGTGTGGTCCGCCCGCTCTGACGTTTTCCGGCGCTCTCGTGGTTGCCGCTGGCCAGACCCGCCCACGACGAGAGGTGCCCCGCCGAGGGAAACTGGTCCATGTCCTGGCCGATCTCCGCCAGGATCACCTGAGCGACCCGGACGTCAACGCCCGGGATCGTCATCAGACGGGCTACCAGCTCCCCCGCCGGGGGGAGCGTCTCCTCGATCCGCTCCTCATAGCGTCGGATTATCGCTTCGAGGTGAAGCAGGTGATCCATCTGGGTCCGGAGCAAGAACCGGTGGTGTTCGGTCACCGACCCCCGCAACGCCAGTTGGAGTTGCGGGATCTTACCTCGGAGCCGGCGTCGGGCCAGGTCCGCCAGCTTGACCGGGTCGTATTCGCCTCGGATGATCGCCTCGATCATGGCCCGGCCCGAGACGCCCAGGACTTCCGAGGCGACCGAGCCGAGCTTGATGTTGGCATCTTCCAGGACCTTGGCGATCCGATTGGCGACGGCGGTCTTCTGACCGACCAACTGGGTCCGCTGGCGGGTCAGGTCTCGGAGTTGCCGGGTCGATTGGGGCGGGATGAAACTGGGACGCAACAATCCATGTTGTAGCAATTGAGCGATCCACTCACTGTCCTTGACATCGGTCTTCCGGCCCGGGACCTGCTTGATGTGATGGGCGTTGACCAGGATTACGGTGAACCGCGACTCCAGGATATTGAAGACGGGTTTCCAGTAGGACCCGGTGGACTCCATCGCGATCGTGGCGACCCCTTGAGCCCCGAGCCAGTCGCCCAGGGCGAGGAGGTCGCCGGTCATGGTGGCGAAGGTCTTGATGGTCTTGGAGACCTTGCCCGCGGGGTGGACCCTCCGGACGCAGGCGACGACGGTCTTCTTGTGGACATCCAGGCCGGCGCAGCAGTCATGCAACACGTCCATCGACGGGTCTCCCCAGAGTAGCCCCTCGCACGGGGGACATCGCGGGGAGGAAAGCACTCTGCTCGACGTGCTCCGAGTGGTAAGCTCGGGCGACAGGTTTGGGTACGCGCGATGCCTTTGCGCCAGGCTGACACGCGGGCTCGAAGCACCAGTTTCATATCGGCGTCAAGCCGTGCGAGGGGACGACTTCACTGTAGCGACCGCCCGCCCGATTTTCATCGGTTCGGGTGCCGCCCGAAGGGCGGCATGGGGGCTGACACCGACTATTCTTCACACCGACTATTCTTCACGACCAGCCTATTATGGCTTCATAGCTCCTGCATAGTCGGGTTTCCGAACAATCGCTAGGTAGACCCGGAGATGACACGAAGTGCTATTGACAATTGCCAAAAATGCCGTCCAAAATCGACTTCGTCGTGTGCTGCTCGCGATGGGTAGGGCACAGTGGTCGTGAAGGCTCAATTGCGCAATTTTTGCGCGGTTGGGCTTTTTTTTTGGCAAACGCGGCATACTTCAACCCTGAGGTCATGATGCGACTCTGCTACATCGTCCGCGGCACGAAAGTGATGACTAGGGCACTCGACCTCGCTCGGTTGCTGTCAACTGCGACTCTCTGGGTGATTGCTCTACTATTCCCATCTGTAGCGGCCGCCGGATTCATGAATCCTGGCGTCATAGATACTATCCCAGTCCCCGTTCGCGCCTTCGGTGTGGCGGTCAACCCGTTAACTGATCGATTGTATGTGAGTGCCGGCGACGTTTTTGGTCTGGTCTCGGTGGTCGACACTCAAACGAATACCGACCTCACCGAAATCCATGTCGGCGATGGCCCACAAGGCATCGCGGTTAATCCGGTCACCAATCGCGTCTATGCCGTGAACGTCAGAGACCAAACTGTCTCCGTCATAGATGCGAATACTAACGCGGTGATCGCCACCATATCGGGTCTTGCTTTCCGACCGCGATCGCTTGGCATAAATCGTTTATCCAACACGATTTATGTGGCCAACGAGGGAAATGGGTCGGGGACAACGCTATCTGTCATCAATGGATACACAAACGCGATCATTCAAGATATACATGTGGGAACCGGACCGAACGGCGTTGCGGTCAATTCCCACACTAACCGCATCTACACCGCAAATGGCACCAGCAACACCGTCTCAGTCGTGGATGGTTCGACAAACACCGTGATCGCGACGATTCCCGTGGGGTTCAGGCCCTTGGACGTTGCCGTAAACGTTCTCGCAAATAAAATTTATGTTTCAAACTCGGCAGACGACACCATGTCAGTAATCGACGGGGAGACTAACGTCGTCATTGATACGATCCCGGTTGGAAAGACACCTCGGGGTATTTCTATTGATGAGATTTCCAATCAAGTCTATTTAGCAAATTACGGTGAAAACAGTCTCTATGTGATCGATGGCATCACAAATTCGCTTCTCTTCAATATTCCTGTCGGTCTTCAGCCTCACTTCACTGCCTTTGACGCAGAGAACAATAGACTTTACGTGGCGAACGACGCGGGAGCCACCGTGACTGTGATCGGAAATTTAGGGAGCGTTCCCGAACCGACATCCCTCGTCCTGTTCGGTCTAGGGACATTCATTATCCTGAGTTTGAACTTTATCGGCAGGCGTCGGACCTGTTGACGAATTCGCGGGTCGCCTGAACGATTGATGTCTATCCTGAAGGACCATCAGGGGTCAGGACCATCAGGGATCAGACTGTGTTCCTGGTTTTTCGCTCGCGGATGCGAGAGAGAAACCAGGAACACAGTCTGATCTTGCGCCAAGAAGCTCGGGAGAGGAACAGGGAAAAGCGAACCTAGCGAACAAGCCGAGGCCCGCCTCCCCATCCCAATTTTATCCAACCAGCCTCACCCCCGCCAGCGAACCCTCGGGGTGGATGGCTTCGGGCGGGCCCCAGGTTGGCAGGTCGCAGAGCCCTCCTCCGATGAAGGTGTGATGCCAGAGCTGGGTCGAGAGGACCAGGGTCAGGCCGAGGTCCAGCCCGAGCCGTCTCGGGGTGATCGCCGGGAACCAGGTGGAGACGGCCCTGGCCCGGGCGATCTGGCCCGGGTCGAAGTAGCCCGACGAGCGGAGCGACTCGGGGCTCAGGAGCTGGTCGACCCACGAGGGGCGGCCCGGCCCGAAGAACGAGCCCGATCGGCTGGCCCGGAACATCGTCTTGGGACGGTTGGCGATCCTCGGTGGGAGCGTCCTCGCGGCAACCTGGCGGAGCAGCCACTTGTTCGTCCGGCCCCTCAGCTTGTACTCCGGGGCGATCTCCGAGCAGAGCTGGATCACCTCCTCGTCGAGGAACGGATAGCGGGCCTCGACCGAGGAATTCATCGAGATCCGGTCCCCCTTGGAGACCAACAGCATCCCGGCCAGCATCAGCTTGTAGCCCACGTAGAGCGACTGATTCAGCGGTGCCCACTTGTCGATCCGATCGGCCCGGATGCCGGTGTCCTCGTAGGCCGAATGATCGCCCAGCCGGTCCCACATCCCCCCGCCGTAGAAGAGCGAGCGTGACTGGCCCAGGACATCGTAAAGGTCCTGCTGCGCCGTCCGGAGCCCCCGGATCGGATTCCGGTCGGGTCGATGGGCCGGATCTCCCCCGATGGAGTCCAGCGCCAGGTCGCGGAGCTTCATCGGGATCGCCGGGCCGAACTTCTCCTTGAAGGCGTTCCGGGACCGCTGCATCTTGAACCAGACGTAGCCGGCCAGGGCTTCGTCGGCCCCCTCGCCGGTCAGGACGACCTTGTATCCCTGCGCCTTGACCGCCGCGGCCAGGTTCAGCAAGCAGGCGCACGAGGTGTCCATCACCGGGACCTCGGCCGCGCGGATCAGCGAGGGATAGGCGTCGGCGATGTCGGCCCGGCCCATGGTCACCGTCGTCAAGGTCGAGCCGAGCGCCTGGGCCGACTCGGCGGCCTGTCGACGCTCGTCGGGGCCGGCGTTGTCCAGGCCGATGGTGAACGAGGGGACCGAGCGGCCCCGCTGACGGCTCGCCAGCCCCAGGACCACGGTCGAGTCGAGACCCCCGCTAAGATAACTCGCCACCGGGACGTCCCCTCGGAGACGACGCTCGACCGCCTGACGGAGCCGGGATTCCAGCTCGTCGACCAGCGGAGTCGGGTCGTCGAGCCTCCGCTCCTCCCCCTCGTCGGGGAAGTCGAGATCCCAGTACCGGCAGAGCGTGACCCGACCGTCGCGGACCCGGAGATAGTGCCCGGGCGGGACCATCCGGACCCCTTCGAAGACCGTCCGCGAGGTCCCCGCGCAGAAGAAGTTGAAGAAGTAGTCGAGCCCTTTCGGGTCGGCCTCGGGCCGGACCAGGCCCGACGCCAGGAGCGCCTTGACCTCCGACCCCCAGAGCAGCCAGCCGTCACGCTCGGCGTAATAGAGCGGGCAGATCCCCGCCCGATCGCGGCCCAGGATCAGGGTCCGGTTCTTCCGATCCCAGAGCGAGACGGCGTACTGGCCCCGGGCCTTGTCGAACATCACCTCGCCGTGGTCTTCATAGAGGTGGGCCCAGGCCTCGGTGTCGCAGCGAGTGGTCAGGACGTGCCCCCGAGACAGGAGATCCCGGCGGAGTTCGGGATAATCGAACAGCTCGCCGTTGAAGGCGACCCAGATCGAACCGTCCTCATTGGAGATCGGCTGACGGCCCCCGGCGAGATCCACGATCGAGAGACGGCGGGCCCCGAGCGCCAGTCCGGGCTCGAGGTGCGCCTGCTCATCGTCCGGTCCCCGATGGGCGATCGCCCGGGTCATCGCGAGCAATCGCGATCGGCTGAATGAGCGATTCCCCGTCAGGTCGAAACCGCCGGCAATTCCACACATGAATCTAGCCTCGGGCGAATCCTGGATGCCTGTCCGAAGGGTGTCCAACAGCAAACATGACCCAGATTACCGTGATGTCCAAACCGGACACCGACGGGTCGACTCCCGGATGAGCGAGGATTGACGATTCTTCGGGTTGGGGGGAGATCGGAGCCTTCGAAACGACGACGGCCCCACCGGTGAGGGCGGGGCCGTCGGCGAAGGATCGGATCGCGAGGGCGGATCAGTTGGCCTCGTCGGCCTTGGGCGTCCCGGCGACGGGGTTGCCGTCGGTATCCAGGATCTGGATCTCCTTGGCGAAGGGGAGATCCTTGAGCGTCGGCTCGACCTTGGCCCGGTCGCCGACGATCAGGATCGCCATTCGGCTCGGGTCGAGGTACTTCTTGGCGACCCGCTCGACGTCGGCCTTGGTGACGGCGTCGACCTGATCTCGGTAGGTCGTGTAGAAGTCGGCCGGGAGGTCGTAGAGGACCACGTCATCGAGCGCACTGGCCACGCCGTTGACCGACTCGAACCGGGAGGGGAATCCCTTGACGACCCGATCCTTGGCGAAGGCCAGTTCCGTGTCGGTGACGGGCCGAGGGCCGGTGATGTCGGTCAGCTCCTTGATCAGTTCGATCAGGGCGGGCCGGGTGTCCTCGGTCTTGACCGGGGCCCCCGCCTGGAACGGCCCGGCCCCGAGCCGGAAGCTGAAGCCCGATCGGGCCCCGTAGGTGTAACCCTTGTCCTCGCGGAGGTTCAGGTTGATCCGGCTGGAGAACTGCCCGCCCAGGACCGCGTTCATGATCGAGATCGGGAAGTAGTCGGGGGTGTTCCGGGGGACGCCCACCTGGCCGACCGAGAGGATCGACTGCGCCGAGCCGGGCTTGTCGACCAGGAAGACCGTCACCGGACTCGACTCGGGCGTCTCGGGGGCCACCCTCGCGACCGGCGAGCCGGGCTTCCATTCCTTTAAGGCGTCTTCCAGGACCGGGATGATCGCGTCGGGCGTGGTGTCGCCGACCACGATCAGGGCCGAGTTATTGGGGACGAACAGCGACTTGTAGAGGGCCACCACGTCGTCACGCTTGAGCGACTTGATCGATTCCGGGGTGTCGTACCGACCATAAGGATGCTTATCCCCATAGATGATCTTGGGGAAGACGATCCCGGCGATCGAGGGGGGATTGTCGGACCTCCGGAGCAGGGCCGCGAGCCGCTGGACCCGGAGCCGCTCCAGCTCCTTGTCGGGGAACGAGGGGTGGAGCAGGACGTCGGTGTAGAGGTCGAGCGCCTTGGGGAGCTGCCGGGTCAGCGTGGTCAGCGAGAGGCTGCACGACTCGTCGCCGCCGCTCCCGTCGATCGAGGCCCCCAGCTCGGCCAGCTCGCCGGCCAGCTGGAGCGAGTTCCGGGTGGTCGTCCCCTCGGTCAGGAGCGAGCCGGTCAGCGGGGCCAGCCCTTCCTTGCCGATCGGGACCAGCGTCTCGCCCCCCTTGACGACCAGGTTGAGCGCGACGATCGGCAGGTTATGCCGCTCGACGATCAGGACCTCCAGGCCGTTGGAGAGCTTCCGGCGGACGGCGGGCGCGGGCTGGAACGTCGGATTGGGGCCGGGGGCCGGTTCCTTGTCGCGATCGAAGGAATCCTCGATCGGCTTGGCGGCCACCTTGGGCAGCGGGGACTGGGCCGCTCGGTCGACCTCGGCCTCCTCGGGGCGGGGGGTCTTCGGGCCCGGGTTCACATCCAGCCGGATTCGATTGGCGACCAGGTACTTGTTGGCCACCCGCTTCACGTCGTCGGCGGTCACGGCGTAATTCCGGGCCAGCTCGGCCTTGTAGGCCAGCGGATCACCATACGTGACGTTGTAACGATTGAGGAAATCCGACTTGTTCTGGGCCGTCTGGAGCGAGAAGATCGAGCTGCTCTCGACCGAGTTCTTGACCTTCCGGACCTCGTCCTCGGTCGGCCCGTCCTTCTTGAGCCGGTCGATCTCGGCGTCGGAGATGGCGATCAGGTCGTCGAGCTTCTGCCCCTTCTGGGGGACGATCGAGACCCGGAAGGTGCCGCCGAGGTTGGCGGTCGGGTGGAACGCCGAGGCCTGCGCGGCCAGTTGCTTGTCATACTGGAGGGCCCGGAAGAGGCGGTTCTCGTTGGGGAGCTGGCCCAGGATCGAGGCCAGGGCGTCCAGCGGGGCCTCGTCGGGGTGCCCGGTCGGGACGGTCGGCCAGACCAGTTGCGTCAGCGAGAGCTGGACGGCATCGGTCATCGTGATGTGCTGCGACTCGGTCAGGACCGGGACGCTCGGCTCGGGCTTGGTGACCTCGGGGCCTTTGGGGATCGGGCCGAAGTACTTCTCGACCAGCTTGCGGGCCTCGGTCGGGTCGAAGTCGCCCGCGATGGCCAGGCTGGCGTTGTTCGGGCTGTAATAGGTCCGGAAGAAGTTGCTGACATCCTCCAGGCTGGCCGCCGAGAGGTCGGCCATCGATCCGATCACCGAGTGGTGATAGGGGTGATCCGAGGGATAGAGGACCTCGTCGAGCCGCTCGCGAGACTGCCCGTAGGGGACGTTATCGACCCGCTGCCGACGCTCGTTCTTGACCACGTCGCGCTGGTTGTCGAGCTTCCCCTGGGTCAGGGCCGGCAGGAGGAACCCCATCCGGTCCGATTCGAGCCAGAGGGCGACTTCCAGGCCGTTGGTCGGCAGGGCCTCGTAATAGTTGGTCCGGTCGGTATTGGTGCTCCCGTTGATCTGGGCACCCAGCTTCTCGAGCGGGCCGAAGTATTCGGAGTCGTGATGCTCCGAGCCCTGGAACATCAGGTGCTCGAAGAGGTGGGCGAATCCGGTCCGCCCGGGCTTCTCGTCCTTCGAGCCCACCTTGTACCAGAGGTTCACACCCACGAACGGGGTGGTGTGGTCCTCGTGCAGGATGACTTCGAGGCCATTGGCCAGCTTGTAGGTCTCGACCTTGAGGTCGGGGATGGTCAGGCCCTTGTCCTGGGCCTCCAGGCGGGCCGGTGCCCAGGAGCACAGGGCCAGGGCGGCCAGGACCGCGAAGGCCAGCCGGTTCATGGTGCGTCGCATCGAGATGGGGACTCCCTCAATCAGAGATGTTGATTCAAGCGATGACGGGGCCGAGAGGAGCGAGCCGTCCGTGATTCTCCCTGTTGTAACGACTGGGCGGCCGATTCGCCAGGTCTGGCGTCCGACGGAGGCTCGGCCCGGCCTCCCCGAGAATCCCCCCGGTCGTCTCTTGCCCCTGGCCGCCAATCGCTCCCGGAGCAAGCTCCGGGGGATAAAGCGTGAGCAAGCTCCCGCACTCCAGAGCGGCCCCGCCAGATCGCGAAGCTGGACCGCCGAAGGCCTTGGAGTGCGGGAGCTTGCTCACGCTTTCCGAGGCGGAGCTTGCTCCGCCGGGCCAGGCTCCCGGATATCTCGGGCATACCCGATCGGAGCGAGATCCGGGTCAGCCGGGAGATTCGCTGCTAAACCCACATCGCGAATCGCGATCTTTTCCGGGAGTCGATCTCGAGTTCGAAGCTCCTCGAAAGGTCACGGAGATTTCCCGATGCCCCGCACCGAAGCCCAGATCGCCGCCTCGCGAGCCAACGGGCTCCGGTCCCGAGGCCCCGTGACCCCCGAAGGCAAGGCCGCCTCGCGCCGGAACTCGCTGAAGCACGGGATGACCGGCCAGGGTGTGGTCGTGCCCGAGGGCGACGCCGACGAGGTGGAGCGTCGCTCGGCCGCGATGCTCGACGAGATGAGGCCGGGTTCGGAGATGGGTCGCTACCTGGTCCGCCGGATCGCCCGGCTCACGGTCCGGGTGGAACGCTGCGCGTCGCAGGAGCTCGCGACGCAGGCGTACCGGGCCGATCACGCCGAGGCCGACTTCGACGAGGCCCGGATCGCCGAAATCGACCACACCCTCTCCTACCTCATCCAGGAGCCGGCCACTCACGGGAGGAAACTCCGATCGATGCCCGAAGGGGTGGATCGGCTGATCGCCGGCCTCCTCGAACTCCGCGACGAGTTGGACACGGCCCGGTGGGACTGGACCTACGGTGACCGACTCTCCAACCTGACCGGCCGTCGATGGGCCGAGATCCCGGTGACGAGGATCCGGGCCCTCTCCGAGGCGATCCTCGGCAACTTCAAGTTCCTCCTGCCCGAAGACGGAGCGGGCCTCCCGGACCTCGATCGGATCGACTGGGCCCGCCGAGCGATGGCCGACCTGATCGACCGCGAGATCGAAGACCTGCTGGCCCACCGGAAGACGCTCGACCTGGGGCAGATCGAGCGTGACCGAGCCGGAGCGGCGGACCGATCGTCGTTTGACCCATCCCGCCAGGCGATCCTGGCCCGCCGCTACGAGGCCGCCGCCGAGAGGGCCGTCTACAAGGCCCTCGACCAGTTGAGGAAGGTCGAGGCCGAGGCGGCCGAATCGGTCGCCTCGGGTTCGTTTGGCGATGAGGGTCTGGCCGACATCGTGACGCTCGATCCAACCCCATCCGGCCCGGAAAGGACAATCCGAACGCCCGATTTCAGTCCTAGCGAGGCACTCGTCGGGGTCGGTTCGATCGGGTTCGTTGACGACAGGCCCAACCCACCGGGAGCGTGAGGCCCCTCGACCTCCGATCTCCCCCGAACCGGGCCATTTCGACGGGCCTGCACGCGCCGACCTTGCCTGATTTCGTCCTATTCTGGCATCCGACCCGGAATGATTACACCATCTGGAATTCTGAACAGATCGTGTTTACTACCACACAATCTCCAGATTTCCGGCGAGGATCAGAAATGACGGAAGCATCAATTGTGAAATTTTCCACGGAACTGCTCAAGATCTTCGCGAACCGGCCGGATGGCCGACTCTCGGCGACCGAGCTGAAGAAGAAGCTCGCCGCGACTTCTTACGGAGGGCAAGGCGACGGGATCGTTTCCGGCCTGATTGAGGAAGGGATGATCGCCGTGACCGGCGGAGGCTCATCCGCCGACCACCCGCGTCCCAAGGCATCCTATCGGCTGACGTCCTCGGGGAAAGACCGGGCGAAGGACCTCGCCCGGCCCGCCCGGCCGGATCATGAAGACGAGCAGTTGAAATATCAGGAATCTTACATCTTGCTCCAGATCTTCCGGTCCGATGACGCCACGCTGTCCCGATCCAAGCTGAATGAGAAGCTCAAATCCGTGGCAGCCCGAACTTCGCTCGAATTCGAGCCCCGGGAGAATCCCGGGACGATCGACTACCACCTCCATACGCTGGTCGAGAATGGCCACCTCGACCAGAAGCGCCAGGGCGTCGGCATCAACTACACCCTGACCGAAGAGGGAAGGCGGGCCCTCGCGGCGACCAGGCAGCACGAAGGGGCCAGCTTCACGCTCAAGGGCGACTTCCTCAATCGCCTCCTCGAAGCCGCCCGGGGAACCGCCTCGCCCGTCGAGGAAATCGAGCCCTCGACGGATCTTTCCCAAGCCGTCGAGGAAACCCCAACTCGGATCGAACCGCAGATGAATCCCGAGATCATCCTCGGACTCGTCGATCGCCTCAAGGCCGGAGCCTACGCCGGCAAGGACGTGATCCCCATCCACGCCCTCCGCCATCTCGTGGCCGAGGGCCACGGGAGCGACGCCGCCAGTCACCAGGTCTTCGACCATCTCCTCAGGCAGATGCGGGGCAACGATCAAATCGAGCTGATCGCGATCAGCGACAATCGCGACGCGACCCAGGAGCAGCTCGACGACTCGATCCCCGGGATGAATGAAACCATCTTGGCTCATGATGGATTCCGGGGTGGTGATCCGCAAGGGCCACTCAGTGGATACAATCGGTCTCCTCGGTCGGGCGATCTGTCCGCCCCGCTGATCCCGACTTCCCCGCCCCGAGGCGTCGCACGATGGTCAACATCCAGGATCTCTTCGACGACGCCAAGTGCTTCGACACCATCCGGGGCATGCGGTGGCCTGACGGCGTGACCTGTCCCAAGTGCTCCTCGGACTCGGTCATCAAGAACGGCAAGGACGACACTCAGCCACTCCGTCAACGCTACGAGTGCCGGGGCTGCCGCCGACGCTTCGACGACCTCACCGACACCATCTTCGCCGGCCATCACCTGCCGCTGAGGACCTGGATCGCCTGCCTCTATCTGATGGGGCTGAACCTCTCGGGATTGCAGATCGCCCAGGAACTCGACATCAACAAGGATGATGCCCGGGCCATGATCCAGCGACTCCGACAGGGGATGGTCGACCGTTGTCCTCCGGTCGTGCTGGAGGGGGAGGTCGAGTGCGACGAAGTCTATGTGGTGGCCGGACATAAGGGTCATCCCGAGGCGGTCAAAAAAAAGGCCGCCTCCCCCGAAGGCGACGCCTGAGAGGCGAGCGAGGTCGGGGCACCCTGGCCAAGGAGAAGCCGCCGATCTTCGGGATGTTGCAGCGTGGAGGCGAGGTCGTGATCCGGATGCTGGAGAACGTCCAGCAGGTGACCATCAAGCCCCTGATCGATCGGATGATCGCCAAGGGGACGTTGGTCTACACCGATGAATACGACATCTATGGCCGCCTGGTGGAGTGGGGTTATGGCCACAAGACGGTCTGCCACGGGGCGGGCGAGTTCGCCCGGGACGACGATGGCGATGGCTTCTGCGAGGTCCATGTCAACACGCTCGAAGGGTTCTGGTCGCTGCTCCGCTCGTGGCTGCGGCCTCACCGAGGAATCCCCCAGGAGAGCCTACCGCTGTACCTGGGTTTCTTCGAGTTCGTGCACAACATCCGGGCGAGAGGAAAGCGGCTACTGGGTGCCCTGATCGCCCAATTGCTGGCACCACCCCGGAATCCATCATGAGCCACCATCTTTTATATCATTGCCTGAGGAATAACGGCCGATGACCTTCGATAACCCGTTCCGGGAGAACCGGCTCAACTCCAGCCGGGACTTCCGCCCCGATTGGGACATCCCCGACCTCAATCAAGAAGTCACCAGGTGGTTGGTGTCCGAGGTAAGACGCCTCAAGGGCAGGTCTGAGCCCGACCCCGGGCAGGTGATCGCGGCCATGACCGGCCCTCCCGGCTACGGCAAGACCCACCTCTTCGGGCGGATCGAGCACCTCGTCGGTCACGATGTCTTCTTCGCCTTCGTGCCCGCGTTCGAGAGGGAAACGCCTCCACTCGACCATATCCGCTGGCATGTCGTGGAATCTCTGTTCCGAGTCCCTGAGGGGGGGAGTTCTCCGCTCGAACTCGCCCTGGCGCGGATTTGCCGACCCGAGTTCTCCTCGTACTTCGACGCGCTCCCACCGACTCTTGCGGCACGGCATGAGTCGATCCGGCTTCGCCTCGGCGAGTCCGATGAAGCCGTTTTGGAAGTCATCCGTAAGGTCAAATCGCCGGGTCCGGTTTGAAACTGGCGGACTCGCTCGTCTCGGTCCTGCCTTCCGAGGCGAGCATCGTCCGGGCCCTGGCCCTCGGCTGGGCCCCGGCCCCCTGGCCCTCGATGGCCCGACGCTGGCTACAGGGGCAGGACTTGCCCGAGGCCGACTTAAATACGCTCGGGTTTGGTGATACGCCCCCGACTCCGCTCGACGTTCTGAAAGCGATCCCGGCTTTGTTTGGCTTCCAGTGGCCAATGATGATTTGTTGCGATCAGATCGAGTCGGTCTTGAAAGGGGAATCCTCGAATGTGTTAAACGAATTAACGGCCGATCTCATGGATTTATTACAAAGCGTTCCGACTCAAATTGTCGTCAGTTGTTTCCATGACAAATGGGAAAATTTCTACAAAAACGCGTTCGCCGCGTTCAAGATGCGGGTCCGTCATCCACCATTACGCCTGGAGCAAATGAAGCCGGGACAGGCGATCCGACTCATCAGGAACCGGATGGCGACCTGGACTGGTCGGGAAGTCGACATGGCGCCGACATGGCCGTTCGACGAGGCATCGCTCGCGACCCTGGTCCGCGACATGATCCCGACGCCTCGCGGCTTGATCCAGGAATCCGACCGACTCTTCGACGAATGGGCCGGAGGTGATCGTTCGCAGCCCATCAAATTCAAGTCGGGGGTCGGGTCGGACATCGACCCCTCCGTCCTCTTCCTCCGCGAATGGAATCGAGAAATCGAGGCGATCGGTAAAGATCCGGAGCGTTCGGCGGATTACCTTTCGGAAGACCGCCTCTATCGAGGGATCTTCGAAGCCTTGAAGCTGGCCCAGTCGGCGCAGCGGATGAGGCCATTTGGAGGTGTCCGGATCCTTGAAGTGGCCGACAAGGCGCTGAAAGCCACTCCCCCAGGCCGGAGGCCCGGGGCTTCGGTCGTCGTTGGCACAAAGCCGGGCGAAGCCTCCCAGAGAATCGTCGTGGCCCTGACCAAGATCGAGGCCGCCAAGAATTTCAGCTACTATTTCAAGGCCCTCTTCGCCGCATCCGAACAAGGTGACGGCACCTTGTTGATCCACCCCAAGCGCGATCTCGACCTGGGCACGGCGGCTCGTACGAGCTTCGAGGAGGCCCAGCGAAAGGGAAAACTTCGGCTGATGCCGCTGGAAGACCACCCCTCGACCTATCACGCGACCGAATGCCTGACCGCCCTGATCGACCGGGCAGAGGCCCGGGAACTGGTCCTGGGCGGGGTGACGCTCTCGGCGGAAGATTGCCGGGATCTGGTCATCAAGACCGGCGTGATCGACAATATCGACCTGTTCAAGATGCTCGGCGGCTGGAAGAGGGCGATGGCCAAGGTCGCCCACGCCGCCCCGGTCGACCAACCTTCTTCAGGGACGAGCATCCCCCCGGCTCCGGTCTTACCGGCCCCGGTCACCCCTCCCGCTTCACCGGTCGCGACGAATCCCGCGCCAATCCCGGTCGCCCCGAATCCCGTCCCCCCTTCGACCGACCTGGATGCCTGGGCGGAGAAGAAGCTGGTCGGGGCGGTCAAGAAGTTGAACCTGCTGGGTCAAGGGGTCGAGCCGGATGGATTCGAGATCGGGCCGACCTTCGCACGGCTCCGGGTTCGTCCGGTCGGCAAGACGAACTTCATGAGCATCTGCAACAAGGCGGTCGACCTCCGGATCTCGCTGGGGCTGGAGGTCGTGCCAATCGTCGGCTCGCAGGCCGGGTGCATCAGCATCGACATCCAGCGGCCCGACCGGGCCGTGGTGACGCTCGCCGAGGCCCTGGCCGACGCTCCCGAAAATCTGGCCGGGAAGCCCGCCTTCCCCGTGGGCAAGGATGTGGGCGGGCAAACCCACTGGTTGAACCTGGCCGAGCCTTCGGACTGCCACATCCTGGTGGCAGGGACAACTGGCAGCGGCAAGAGTGAATTCCTCCGATCGATGATCGCCACGCTGGCGGCCCGACTGGGGCCGGACCATCTGCAATTCCTCCTGATCGACCCCAAGCGAGTGACCTTCAACCTCCGGGGGACCAGCCCTTATCTCCGGGCCCCCATCGCCTACGATATCGACGAAGCCCTGCCGCTGATCCAGGGATGCATGACCGAGATGGACCGTCGCTACAAGCTCCTGGAGGAGCGCAAGCTGTCCAACGTCTCGGAACTACCCGCGGAGTTCCTGCCCAGGATCGTCCTCATCATCGATGAGTTCGCCAGCTTCCTCGAAGACAAGGAATCCAAGAAACTGGTCACGGCCCTCCTGAAGCGAATCGGGGCGATGGCGAGGGCGGCGGGCATCCACCTGATCCTGTCCACCCAACGGCCCGACAAGGACGTGGTCACGCCCATCCTTCGCGAAAACCTGCCGGGCCGGATCGCCTTGAAGGTGTCCTCGAAGGGGGGAAGCAACCTGATCCTGGGCTCGCCCGAGGCCGAGAACCTGCTGGGCAAGGGGGACCTCTTCTGGAAGCGAGGCGGCGAACTGCTCCGGCTCCAGAGCCCGTTCGTCGGGCAGGACGCCCTGGAGCGAATCCTGGGAGTCGTCGCGGGTTAGCCTTCGAGGGTCACTTCGCCAGGGTCGCCAGATATTCCTGGGCCAGATACTGGATGTTGGGCTGGCCCGGTGGCCAGGGCTCGATCGGCGTCGGTGGGGTATCTCCCAGGGCGGACTCGATTTCTCCGGCATCTTTGAAACGGCGGTCCGGGTGGGCCAGGCAACGTTCGATCTGACCGATTGTGTGCGAATCGAGCCCCTTCGACCTCAGCCTCTCGGCGAAGTCGTAAGGCGGTCGTTCGATCACGCCCACGGCCAGTTGATACCAGACGACGCCCAGGGCGAAGACATCATCCTGCGCCGACCTCCGCTTGACGCTCCGCTGCTGGGCCTCGGGCGGGAGGTAGAGGCCGGTGCCGACCAGCCCGGCGAGCGATGCGAGTTGCGTGCCCCCCTCTCGCCTCAGGCTGGAGACCTTGGCCAGGCCGAAGTCGCCGATCTTGACCCGGACGTCGGGGCCTTCGGTCAGGAGCAGGTTGGCCGGCTTGATGTCGCGATGCGAGATCCCCTGGGCATGCGCCGCGGCCAATCCGGAGGCCACCTGCCGGATGATCTCGCGGGGCTCGATGGCCGGTCTGCGCTCCTTGTCCTTGATGATCCACTCTTCCAGGGAACCCCCGCCGAGATATTCCAGGGCGAGGAAAGGATATTCGCAATTGTCTGTTTGCACGTCCACGAACTTGACGATATTAGGATGGTTGCCGAGCCTCTTGAGGATGGCGATGAGCCCATTCTGCTCGCGGCGCAGCCATTCCCCCGGCCGATCCTTGGTGAAGAACTTGTAAGCTCGGCGGACGGGATATCCCGGATTCTCGGCCATCCAGACCTCGCCGAAGCTCCCCATCCCGAGGTGACGTCGGAGGATCCACGGATGCCCCTTGGCCACGGGCTCTCCCTGATGGCGGAGCGGCTCGATCCCTTCGACCAGAGAGTTGAGAATTCGTTCGCTCCTGAGGAAACTGCCATCGATCGAGCCGAACGAGCTTCGATATCGGACGTTCCTCGACATGTTCAAGAGAATCCCGATCAATTCTTCTCGACGAGGGTCCGAGATCGAAGATTTGACATCCTTCTCGAACGCCTTGGCGGCCGCCTTGCGAATGTCCGCGTCGGTGGCCATCGCGATCTTCTCAACCTGCTTTTCGATCGTCTCTGTCGAGACCTTATCGCTCCACCTGTTGACGACGTCGACAACCCAGTCCGAGAGGCTCCCGTACGCCTGGGCAACTTCCTTCGCGGCCGTGTAAGCCTGGAAGAGCGAAAAGATCAAATCCATACCAACCCCTCCAGTCAACCAACAGTTACAAACACATTGATTATTGTCAATTCGCCGGCTTGTCGGCCCCGTCCCTCTCCCGTTCGGACTCCTCGGCCAGGTAGCGCTCCAGGGGGGGCCGTTTCAGGTGGTCGCCGACGGCATCCTGGTAGGCGACGGCGACGGAGAGCAGGGTCGACTCGTCGTAGAGTCGTCCGGTGAAGGTGATCGAGCCGGGGGCCTCGCGGCCGTCGCGGTCGGAGAAGCCGTCGGGCATCACGGCGGTCGGGTGGCCGGTCAGGTTGGTGATCACGAGGTCCTGGCCCCCGACGTAGAGGTCGACCGTCTCCATCAGCCTGGCCATCTCCCTCATCAGGAGGGTCCGGACCCGGGCGGCCCGGAGGTATTCCACGGCGGGGACGAACTGGGCCAGGCGGAACGTGGCGGGCCACGAATTCAGACCATCGGTGATATGATTGCGCGTAAGTTCATCGAAGACGACGGCGGCCTCGGTGCTGAGCATCATCGAGATCGCGTCGGCGGGGATCCCGCCGGGGAGCTCGATCGGCACCAGTTCGACGCCCAGGTTCTTGAGGACCTTCAGCTCGGCTCGACCCTCGTCGGGGTGATCGACCTCCGAGAAATACCCGACCCTCAGGCCGCGAACGTCGGCCTTCGGGGGCCAGTCGAAGGGGTGGTCGACCGCCGTCCCATCCAGGCCGTCCGACCCGTGGATGGCGTCCAGGACCAGGGCGCAGTCCTCCAGCGAGCGGGCGATCGGCCCGATCTTGTCCATCGACCAGGCCAGCGACATGCAGCCGTGACGGCTGACCCTCCCGAAGGTCGGGCGGAGGCCCGAGGCCCCGCAGGCCCGGCAGGGGGAGACGATCGAGCCGAGGGTCTCGCTCCCCAGCGCGAACCCGACCAGGCCCGCCGCGGCCGCCGACGCGGAGCCGGCCGACGATCCGCTCGAACCCCGACGGGGATCCCAGGGGCTCCGGGTCATCCCGCCCTGCCACTTGTCGCCCATCGCCAGGGCCCCGAGGCTGAATTTGCCCAGGAGGACCGCCCCCGCCTCTTCGAGCCGGGCGGCGACGGTGGCCTTCTCGTCGATGACCCGGCCCACGAAGGGCTTCGCGCCCCAGGTCGTCGGGTAGCCGGGATAGGCGATCAGGTCCTTGGCCCCCCAGGGGATCCCGTGGAGCGGCCCCCGGTAGATCCCGGCCGCCAGTTCGACATCGGCCCGCCTCGCCTGCTCCAGGGCAAGGTCCTCGGTCAAGGTCACCAGGCACTTCAGGAGCGGGTCGAACCGCTTGATCCGGCCGAGGTAGATTTTTGTCAGTTCGGTCGAGGTAACCTTCCGGGATCGGATCAGACTCGCCAGCTCGGTCACCGGCAGGAAGGCGAGGGCCTCCTCCGAGTCGGGGCGGAGGGGGGCGTGCCACTCGGTCGGCTCGGCCCGGTTCCGGCGGACCCCTTCGACGGACCTGAGGCCGGGGGCCGGGTTGAAGGCGAGTGCCGGGGGGACGCCATAGTCGACATCGACCTTGCGGAGCGAGTCGTACGAGCCGAGACTCCGATGGATGGAGTCGGCGATCTGCTTCCGTTCCTCGTCGGACATCTCCACGCCGGCGATCCATTCCGACTGCTGGATCATCGCGGGGGTGATCCGGCCCGCGTCGGCCGCCCGGCTCGCGAGTGCCCGATGGAACGTCGCCGTGCCGACCCCCAGCGCGGCCAGGCCCTTCAGGATCGCCCTCCGCCCCGTGAGCGTTGCCCCGCCCGTCTCGTCGCCCGGGAAGGAGCAAGAATCGTCCAGGTCGTTGCGCATGGATGGGTCGCCTCTGCTTGGGATTCCGGGGCGGAGCACCGATGATCGGAATTTTGAAGGGGGCGGCAGGCGTCGGATCAATCCCCCAGCCAGGCCTTGCGGTGGGCCTTCTGTTCGTCGGTGGCGGCGGGGTCGGGCTCGAGCCGGAACTTCGAGAGCGGCTCGGCCGCGAAGGTGGCGTCGAGCCGGATCAGGCGCCCTCGCCTGGAGACGAGGACCGAGACCTTCTCGTTGGGCCGGTACTGCTCCATGCGTTTGGACCAGACCTCGGGGAGGATCCGATCCTCGCCGATGGCCACGATCTCGTCGCCGACATTGAAGCCCGATTCGTAGCCTGGCGTCTCGCGCTTGACCACCGAGACGGTCAGGCGGCCGCCTTCGTCCTTGGTCGTCAGGCCCAGCCAGGCTTTCGGGGGCTTCTTCCCCTTGCCCTTCTCATCTTCGGTCGCCTTGAAGCGGAGCCCATACCAGGCCAGGGCCCCGGCGTAATCCAGCTCATCGGTCGACTCCAGGGCCCGGGCGAAGAAGGCCGAGAGGTCGGCCCCGGCCACCTCGCTCGTCGTCTCGCGGAACTGGGCGGGGGTGTAGCCGGTCGGGCCCGAATATCGCTCGAAGGCCAGCCGCATCGCGTCGTCCAGCGACTTCTTGCCGTCGGTGGCCTTGCGAATCTCGGCATCGAGCAGGAAGCCGACGACTGCCCCCTTGGTGTAGTAGCTGACGGCGGTGTTGGCGGTGTTCTCGTCCCGTCGGTAATACTTGATCCAGGCGTCGAACGAGGCCGACTCCAGCGGCTGGACCAGCCGGCCGGGCGTGTCCTGGAGGACCTCGATGTCGTTCCGGGCCTTGTCCGAGCCCGGCCCGGGATTCCCTTCGAGATATTCCTCGACGGAGCAGAGGCCGGCCCGCCGGACCAGGAGGCGGTCGTAGTAGCTGGTCACGCCCTCGGCCAGCCAGAGACTCTTCGTGGTGACCTCGGTTTCGTAGTCGAATGGACCGAGCTCGGCCGGGCGGAGCCGCTTGACGTTCCAGGTGTGGAAGAATTCGTGAGAGACCAGGTCGAGCCAGCCCAGGTAGGCGGGCCGGGTCCGGGTGTTCCACCGGCTCGACATCAGGACCGTGGAGTTCTTGTGTTCCAGGCCGCCGCCGGTCTCGGTCAAGAGGTTGAAGAAGAGGTACTTGTCATAGGGCAGCGAGCCCCAGAGCGATCGGGCCGACTTGACGATCGCCTCGACGTCGCGGGCCGATCTGGGACCGTCCCAGACCCCGCCCTCGCCTTCATTGATGAGGAAGTGAGGCTTGCCGTCGACGGCGAACTCGTAAACGGCCGGGTTCCCGGCATAGATCGGGCAATCGAGCAGGGTGTCGAAATCGGCCGCGACGTACCGGTGCGGCTGGTTCCCGGGAACGTCGGGGAGGCCGGTGTACGACTTGAGCCAGCCCGGCGGCGGGACGAGCGTGACCTCGTGCGGCCTGGGCGTCCGATCGACCAGGGTCAGGAAAGTGCCCGCCCCGTTGATCAGGGCGAAACCGGCGTCGACCCAACTCGTCTGGACTCCCATCTCCCGGCAATAGACGCGGTAGGAGACCTGGATCGACGCGGCCCCTCCGGTCTCGAACTTCCAGCGATTCTTACGCGTCTTGGAGACCGCCAGGGGCTTCCCCTCGGCCGACCCGGCCTTCATGTTCTCGACGTTCCGGGCGTACTCGCGGACGAGGTACGAGCCGGGCGTCCAGACGGCCATGTAGAGTTCCAGATCGGCCGCTCCTCCGGTCGGGACGATGGCCTCGACCTCGACGTAGTGCGACTCCGGCGCGGGGAATCGGAGCGTGTAGCGGATCGGATCGGGGGGATTTTGGGCCAGGGCGGGCGGGGCGATCATGGCGAGCACCGGGAGGATCCAGGCCAGTCGGAGGCGTGGGAGCATCGGGACCTCGGATGGGGGCCGTCGAGATGATCAGCGGGCGGGCGGGGAGAGTCGCCAGGACCGAGAACGTCATGATAGCCGATCCGAGCCCGGAGGGAACCGCCCCGGGCTCTCGGGCACTCGACTCAGAGCGTGATCGTCGAGCCCTGGAACACCAGGTCGGGCAGGTCGGCCAAGGCGTCGATCAGGTGGGTGTGGGGATAGGGGGCAAGCTGCTCCCGAGTGTGGGTCCCGCTCGTGAATCCGATGACCAGCCCACAGCCGGCGTTCGACCCCTCGTCGAGGTCGGACGGTGTGTCGCCGATCTTGGCGACCGAGGAGGCCTCGGCCACCCCGAGCTTGCCCATCAACGAGCGGATCATGTCGGGGTGCGGTCGCCCTCGGGGAACCTCGTCGCTGGTGATGCTGGCGTCGACGAGACCTTCGCGGAGCCAGCCGAGCCGGTCCAGGAGGATGTCGACGATATCCCGGCTGAAGCCGGTGTCGAGAGCAACCCCGACGCCCGCCCGACGGAGGGCCCGGAAGACATCGGTCGCGCCCGGCATCTCGACCACCGAGGGGTCGGTCGCATAGAACCTCGACATCCGACCGACGAAGTCCTCGAAGATCTTCGCCACCCGCTCGTCGGTCGCCTCTAGGCCGAGGAGCGATCGGATCGCGACCGGCTTGGCGATGCCCATCACCTCGTCGACGGCCTCGGGGCTGGCCTCGAAGCCGTCGGCCTTCAGGGCATCGCGGAGGCAGCGGTTCACCGCCCCTCCATCGTCGACGGTGGTTCCCGCCAGGTCGAATACGACGAGCTCGATCGCCATCAGATCATTCCTTTCCAAGTTGCTGGTCCACGACCTGCTCGGCCAGGCCGAAGGAGAGGGTCATCCCGATCCCGTTGGTCGCCTCGACGGCCGTCACCCCCGGTCCGGGCTGGAAGACGACGAAAGGCTCGGTCGGATGCTTCGGATAGATCCCGTGCCATCGCGAGGCGATCCGGAGCCCGGGGCAGTCGAGGAACGTCCCGAGATAGTTCAGGATCAGCTCGTCGATCTCGACCTTGTCGAACGGCTCGATGGCGTCGTCGTACTCGTGAGAGTCGCCGATGACGACCTCGCCCCGACCGTTCTGGCTGGCCATGACATGGATCCCGAAGCGATCGAACTCGGGATGTTCGGCGGCGATCCGGGCGCGGAGCGCGGGGAGGGTTGGGCAGGTCTCGAACGACCGGTAGTGGCGGAGCGTCAGCCCCCCGGCCAGGATCGGCCCGAGCCTCGAATCCGTCCCCATCGGCTCGGACCGGAGCATCTGGAGCTTGCATCGGGCCAGGCCCTGCTCGCGGAATGCCTCGGGATAGAGCAGCTCGAACTCGTCACCCGAGCAGACCCAGAGGCGATCGGCCCGCCAGTCCTCGCCGCCCGCCCGGACGTCTGGGGCTTCGAAGTGGGTGACGGTCTTCCCGAAGGCGAACTGGACTCCGAGGGTCTCACCGAGGAAACCCGGGAGCCGGGCCAGGACCTCGCGAGGGTCGACACAGATCTCGGTCGGGCTGAACAGGCCGGCCCGGAGGCCCTCCCGCCGGACCGAAGGGGAAAGGTCGCTTGCCCGAGTCGGGCCGACCAGCTCGCAGTCGATCCCCTGCTCTCCCGACCGGTCGACGAACTCGCGGAGGACTTGCTCCTCGTCCTGGTGATAGGCCAGGTGGAGCGAGCCGAGTGGGGCATGCCAGAGGCCGGCCTGGGGCAAGAGGGCGCGCCAGGTCTCCAGGCTCCGGAGGGCGAGCCGGCGAGTCGCCCCGGCGGGCTGTCCGATCGGCCAGAGTGTCCCGAAGTTCCGGACCGAGGCTCCCATCGCCCGGGGGTGCCGTTCGAAAACGATCACCCGACGACCCCGGAGGGCCAGTTGCCGGGCCACGGCCAGCCCGATAATCCCCGACCCGACCACGGCGTCGTCGAAGGGACCGCGAGCATCGGCTCGGGTCATCATGGCAGCTCCCATCCTCAGTCAACGATCATCGACCATCCCCGGGCTCATCGGGCCGCATCCTGGGATGCCGGACAATGATACCGGAGCGGTCGCCCCCGGCAACGCACCCGGGAGGAATCGCCGATGAAGTTTCCGGGAAGGTCGGGATCGCCCCGAACTCGGGACGATCCCGCGAAGGTCAGGCCGGAGGGCGAGTTGCCAGGATCTTCGAGAGCGTGGCCAGGAGCCGATCGTTCTCGGAGGGGGTCCGGACGCAGAAGCGGAGGTGGCCCCGGGTCTCGAACCGGCGATCGGGGCCGCTGACGACCGAGCCGACTTCCAGCCCTCGATAGTTGGTGCATTCCCGGGCGAAGAGGCCGCTGCGGGCCAGGGCATCCTGGAGCTGGGTCGAGGTCCAGGCGGTCCCGACCAGGCTGACCAGGACGAAGTTGGGCATCGAGGGGGCCCAGTCCGGACGCTCTCGGCCGGGCCAGGCGGGCCGGAGTCCCGGAATATCCCAGAGACGATCCGTTAATCGGGCCGACTCAATCCCGATATATTCGATGGTCCGTGCGAGATACTCGTCGTCGTCGAGGGCGGCGATGGCGGCGTACTCGGCGGCGGTGGTGACGCTCCAGGGCTGCTGCGATCGCCGGAGCCGGTTGATCAGCTCGGGAGCGGCCACCGCGTAGCCGATCCGGAGTCCGGGGAAGGCGAAGATCTTGGTCATCGACCGGAGGACGATCAGATTATCCAGCTCGGCCGCATCCGGGATCACCGACCGCTCGTCCTCGTCGGGCAAGAACGGCAGGTAGGCCTCGTCGACCACCGTCAGGAGGGTCGGGTTCCTCTTGATCAGGCCGAGGAGCCGAGAGCGTTCCCAGGCCCGGCCGGTCGGGTTGTTCGGGTGGCCCGTCCAGAAGATCCCCGAGGCCCCTTCGGGCTCGTCGTCCTGGATCCATCCCAGGGCGTGCTCGCCCCAGATCCGGGTGGAAAGCCCGTTCTGTGCCGAAGTCCGGCGATACTCGCCGTAGGTCGGCTCGACCAGGTGGGCCAGGGGGATATCGGACTGGGCGGGGTCGCGTCCGGCCCGCCCGAGCGACTCCCGGTACATCTGGCCGATCAGGCCGATCAACTCGGTGGTCCCGGCCCCGACGATGATCCGATCGGGGGAGATCCCGTGGTATTCGGCCAGCCGGGCGATCAGGCGGGGCGATCCCGGGTCGGGGTAGCGGTCGATGGCCTCGGTCGCTTCGCGAACTGCCGCGAGGGAACCGGGGGGCGGCCCCAGCGCATTGAGCGGGGCCGAGAAGTCCAGGAGCGGCCTATCGCCCAATCCGAGACGCGCCCGGATCGCCGACTGGTTACCGCCGTGTTGGATCGGTCGGGTTGCCTGGTAATCTAGCATGCGGCTCGAAAGATGAAGGAAGGTTGGTTTATTGTGAAGATTCCAGGATCCCGACCGATTGGGAAGTGCGTCCGGATTTCAGTATCTGAGGGGGAGAGTTGCACTTGGACGATCGAACCGAGGTTCGAGGCGGGCGGACGTCCCTTCGGACATGACCGGGATTATGGCGAAGTCCGAATGTAACGAGATCGCACGCCCCTGCAAAGACCCCGGCGTCCGATTTACGCGGAGATCGCCCGAACGGATCGTGCGATCCTCGCGATCGGAGGCTTAGACGAGCCGATCGACACCGGGTATATTGGACGTCCTCGCATGAAGATCCGGCCGGTGGAGCCCCGATTCATGCCGATACACCGACCGCCGGGCCCACCCCTCCGACGCGGCCAGACACCCAACCGAAAGCGACCCATGACGACGGCAACCAACGCAGAATCGGGCACATACGACAACAAAGGGCAATACACTCGCACCGGCATTCTCCGATACGAGAAGGTCTTCGGCCACGGCTACGTCAGCACGGGCGGCCACGAGACCACGGAATACCTCTGCTCGAAGCTGGGCGACTCGCTCAGGCCCGGCGCGCGGGTCCTCGACGTCGGCAGCGGGATCGGCGGCGCGGCGTTTCACCTGGCCAAGAAATACGGCGCGGTCGTCACCGGCGTCGACCTCTCGCCCGAGATGATCAATATCGCCCTGGATCGCGCCCGGGAGGCCGATGCACCGCCCACGGTGACTTCGATCCTGGGAGATGTCCTCACTTATCCGTTCGAAGATAAGTTCGACATCATCTGGAGCCGCGACGCCCTGATGCACCTGCCGGACAAGCCCGGCCTGTTCTCCCGGCTCTACGACCTGACCGCGCCCGGCGGGCAGCTCGTCATCACCGACTACGCCAAGGGCGTCGGCGATCGGTCGCCCGAATTCCGGTCCTACATCGAGAAGACCGGCTATCACGTCGTCGACCCGGCCAGCTATGGGAAGCTCCTCGAAGGGGCCGGTTACGTCGACGTGGAGGTCGAGGACGCGACCGATCGCTTCGTGGAGATCCTTGAGCGAGAGCTGGCCCTGCTCGCATCGAACCGGCAGGATTTCCTCAATTCCTTCTCCGAGGAAGACCTGAACTACCTGGTCGATCGCTGGAAGATGAAGGTCGGATTCTGCCAGGCGGGTGACATGAAATGGGGCATCTACCGGGCCGCCCGCAAGGCGTAAGGGGCGAGGGCAACATCGGCTTGGTGGCCGATAACGACGGGCGAGGTCGACGCTATCCGCGAACGACTGGCGGATGGCCTCGGTTCGCCCCGAGTCCCGAGATCGGGCCATCAGACCCCGGCCCGGGTGGCCTGGTGCTCGGTCGAGTCGAGAACCCGTCGAAGATCATCGGAGTGGATGGGCCGGACCAGATAGGCGTCGAATCGCCCCTCCGCGACCTCCCCGCGATCTTCATCCGGCAAGGCCGACGACAGCGCGACCACCAAAGGCCTCCGGCCGGTCGACTCCTCGGCGTCCCGGAGGGTGTCGAGTGCCTCCTCCTCGTTCATCCCGAGCAACTCGGGGGCCAGCAGGACGATGTCGAAGCTCTCTGATTTCAGGAGGGCCATGGCTTCCTGTCGGTCCATCGCGAGGACGACCTCATGCCCCATCTTCTGCAAGAGCCGGGTGGCGACCTTGTGGGTGATGACATGATCCTCGACCAGCAAGACCCGTCGCTTGCGAGACGGATCCGGCCGGGACGTCCGGCTATTGTTGGGCCCCGATCGCCCGGCGAAGGCCGAGCCGACCGCCTTGAGGAACGCCGTCGGGCGGATCGGCTTGGTGATGCATCCGGCGACCCGGAGTTCGCGGAGCAGGCCCAGATGTTCGGGGCGTGTCGTCGCGAGCGACATCAAGAAGAGTTCCGTCAGGTCCAGATCGGGGAGCGACCGAATCCGGGCGATCAGTTCCAGGCCGCCCGCATCGGGCATGATCGCGTCGATCAGGGCCGCATCGAAGGGTCGTCCCGCGGCCTCGGCCTCCTTCAGGGCCTGGAGCGCGGGCCCGGCTCCGCCGACCCCGGTGGGATGGGCCCCCCAACCCTGGAGCAATTCCTCGACGATGCCCCGGCTGGTCGAATTGTCGTCGACGACCAGGATTTCCCGCCCCAGCAAGGTTGCCGGCCGAGGATCGAACTCCGGCCGTCCCTCATTCGATCGCCCGAGTCGGGCGGTGAAGTGGAACGTGCTCCCGAGACCGGGCTGGCTCTCGAGATCGAGCCGGCCGCCCATCAGGGCCGCGAGTTTGACCGAGATCGCCAGGCCCAGCCCGGTCCCGCCGTACTGTCGGGTGGTCGAGCCGTCGGCCTGCTCGAACGGCTCGAAGATCCTCCGCTGCTTATCGAGGGGAATCCCGATCCCGGTGTCCGAGACGAGGAAGCGAACCGAGTATTCCGCGTCGTCGGCCGGGAGGTCCTCGGCGGGCTCGACGACGACGACGACCTCTCCGGCCGCGGTGAACTTGATCGCGTTACCGACCAGGTTGATGATGATCTGGCGGATTCGACCGGGGTCGCCCACCAGGGAATGCGGGACCCCCGGGGCGATCCGGCAGGCCAGTTCGAGCCCCTTGCCCATCGCCCTCTGGGCGAGCAGGCGGAGCGACTCGCCGAGGAGATCTTCGAGGTCGAAGGGGATGGGTTCGAGTTCCAGTCGACCCGCCTCGATCTTGGAGAAATCGAGGATATCGTCGATCACGACCAGAAGCGCGTCGGCCGACGATTTGACCATGCCGAGATACTCGCGCTGGAGATCGCTCAGTTCCGTGTCCAGCATCAGTTCGGTCATCCCGAGCACGCCGTTCATCGGCGTCCGGATCTCGTGGCTCATGTTGGCCAGGAATTCTCCCTTGGCCCGGCTGGCGGCCTCGGCGGCCTCCTTGGCGAGCCTCATCTCTTCCTCGGCCCGCTTGCGAGCGGTCAGGTCGTGCCAGACGACGAGCAAGAGCGACCGACCGGCGACCTCTACCGTGGTCAGCGAAACCTCGCAGGGGAAGACATCGCCGTCAATCCGGCGATGCCACCAGTCGAACCTGTGATGCCCGTCCCGTCGGGCGATCGCGTCCATCTCCCGGCACTTGACCATCGAGGGGATGCCGTCGGGCTGCAAGTCCGGCGAGAACAACGCCGGATGAAGGCTCACGACCTCCGCCTTGTCGCGGCAGCCCAGCATCCGCACGGCGGCCTCGTTGCAGTCGAGAATCCCATCCACCTCATGAATCAGCAAGTGCGCATCGGAACTCTTCTCGAAGAGGACCCGCATCGTGTCCACGGCCTGCTTGCGATCGGTGATATCCTCGATCACCGAGAGGATCTGATCGGGGCGGCCCGAGGCATCCCGTCGAGAAACCACGATCCGGCTCCGGAGCCATCGCCAGGAGCCGTCCGCGTGCTTCATCCGGAGTTCTCGATCCAGGCCCTGGCCGTCGCCCAGGGACAGGGCCTTCTCGAAGTTATCAAGTGTCTGGTCCCTGTCATCGGGGTGGATGAGACCGAGCAATCCCACCTGATCGAGGCCGAGAATCTCGTCCGAGGGGTAGCCGAGGGTGTCCAGGGTCCGGCCATTGGTCCAGATCGTTCTTCGATCGTCGAGCGAATAAAGCGAGAGGATCGCCGGAGTGGCCTCGACGATGTTCTGGATGAACCGGCTCTTCTCCACGAGGTCGGATTCGGTGCGCTTTTGCGCGGTCAGGTCGCGGACGATCGTGGCGAAGAAGTCGAGCTCCCCATCGTCTCCCCGATGGGCCAGGATCAATTGGGAGGCGGGAATCACCCGACCGCTTCCGTCGATCAGGGCGGTCTCTCCCAGCCATGAGCCATCCTTCTCGGCCATGGGCAGCCCTTGCTCGCGGATCCGCCGCTCCGCCCACTCGGGATAGGCGGCCTGGAAGGGCCTCCCCCGGGTCGCTTCCTCGTTGGTGTCCTGCAAGACCCGAAGGAAGGCATCGTTGCGCCAGATCACTTCCCCGTCAGGGTCGATGACACCGATCAGGTCGTCCGTCGCCTGGAGGATCGTGGCCAGCTTCGCCCGTTCGTCCTCGACCCGCCTTCGTTCGAGGAACTGGCCGATCTGACGGCCGAGATGCCTGGCCTCTTCCAGGAGCGACCCTTCTTCGCCGGGCGGACCCTGGCGATAGAAGATCATCACTCCGAAGGCCTTCGACTCCGAGGTGACGGGGAACCCGATCCCGCTCTGGAGGCCGATCCGAGCCGCCATCTGGCGACGGCAGAGGACCGGACCATCCGCCAGCTCCTTGATCTGGAGGGGACGACGAGCCTCCCAGATTCGCCCCGGGACGCCAAACCCGGGTCGATAGCGGACCGGCCCGGGGAGCGGACCGAAGTCATCCTCGATGCTCGGGGACAACCACCACTTCTCCTGGATTTCCAGCATCCCCGCTTCCGGGTCGAATCGCCAGTATTCTCCACCGTCCATCCCCATCGACTCGACCAGGGATCGGAGGAGCCGAGGGATCGCCTCTTCGAGCGATCTTGCATCGGCCAGGATCTCGGCGCACGCGGATTGGGCCGAGACTCGACGCGACAGGCCCAGCCTTAGATCGACCAGCGTGGAGACCAGGGCAGCGAGGTCGCTCAGGGTGTCGATTTCCGAGGAATCCCAGTCCCTCGGTTTCACGTCGATGACGCAGAGTGAGCCCAGGACGTGACCATCGTTCGTCTGAATCGGGATGCCCAGGTAGGCGATGACCCCCAACTCGATGATCGCACGGTTCCCGAAATGCTGCGGATGCTCGCGAGCATCCCCGATGATCAGTGGGCGTCTCGATTCGACGACGTGTCGGCAGAACGAATGAGACAAGGGCGTCTGACGGGCCGAAGCCCACGGCTCGTTCAAACCCATGGCGCTCTTGAAGAACTGCCGATGATCATCGACGAGCGAGACCAACGCGACCGGGGCGCCGATGATTCGCGTGGCCAGTCGCGTCACCCGGTCGAACAGCTCCTCGCCAGGGCTATCCATCAGCTGACTGGCCTTCAAGGCCGAGAGCCGACCGGGGTCTTTCAGGTGATAATCGGACATCATTGTCGACAATTCCAGGGCTGCCGTGCGTCATCCCGGGTGCGACGAGGCTTCGGCGAAACCTGGACCTGGGTCTCGCAAGCACCTCGAAGCCGATCCTCGATTGGTCCGGGGCGCGGCGTCGCGAACGATACCCGACTCGTCGAGTTCGATCCCCACCCGAATGCAATATAGGACGCATCTCGGCCCGGGGCGATTCCCTTCGCCATGTCATCACGGACGGGGATCGCAAGGCGAGGGGAGCCTCGCGGGAGGATCCTCATCGCGAAGATCAGAGGCTGGTCCGGGATTCCTGGCGATCGTTCCATCGCTCGAGTTGCAAGCGGACCCACTCGCGGACCCTCTGCACGGTCCGCTCGGAGCGGGACACGATCGAGGCGATCTCGACCGTCGAATAGCCCTGAAGGCTCAGCAGGACGATCGAGCGATCGGGTTCATCCAGATCGCCGAGGAGCCGTTCGACGGTCTCGGAGAGCATGACCGCCTGCTCGGCGTTGGGCTCGGGAGAGGCAAGATCGCATGAGTCCATCGTCTTCTCGAGACGAGAGTCTCGGCGGTTGGCCAGGTAGTACTTCCGACGATTGCTGCATTTATGGCCGGCAATTTTCGCCAGTAAGGCCCAGACCGCCGACCAGTCCTCGACCTGGAAGCTCCCCTCTCCGAATCGTCGGAAGAAACTCCGGTAGACCGACTGGACGACGTCCTCCGGGTCTTCCTTCCCCGCGATCGAATGCCCAAGCCGAGCCTTGGCCAGGCGAATCAACCGATCCGAGCAGCGATCATGGACCTCGCGAGTCGCACCTTCGTCCCCCGCCTGCACCAACGCCATCAGATCAGGGAACGAATCGCCAGGGCTCCGATCTCCATCTCGATCTTGAACCGGCATGGGTGTCAATCCTTCGGGTCGCCATCGATCCCATCGGTCCCCCCAATTGTTCCATACCGGGCCCCGGCTTGAGAATGAAATTTCTAAAAGTCGGCTATTTTTCATGCAAGGGAACGATAGTATTTCCGACAAGCTTGCGACCCGAGCATGGGTAGTTATCACTCCCAGTCAAGCCAAAAAAAACTCATACGCCAAAACAACTGCGCTCGAAACGCAAAAAAGCGGCCTTCCTTGGCCGCAATCCGAATTTCGATCCCATTCTCGAACCACTTCATTTGCTGTCTCAGGCGTGGGCAACTTCCCGAGTCATACCGGGGAGGTCGGCCAGTTCGATCCCGAGTCCACTGGCAACCCCGACGCCGTAAGATGGGTCGGCTCGGAAGAAATGGCAAAGCTGGCGAAGTTGAATCTCGCGAGAAACGTGCTGCATGCTGTCGACAATATTGCCGACGAGACGGTCTTTCTCTTCAGTGCTCATCAGTCGGAAGAGGTTTCCGGCCTGGGTGTAGTCGTCGTTGCCCTCCCGGTGGTTGAAGCGGTCGGCGACCGGGCACTCGATCTTCAGGGGCGGTTCGCGGAAGGCGGGATCCTCGGTCGGGCCGCCGAAGCTATTGGGCTCGTAGTTGGGCGAGGCGCCACCGTTGTTGTCGGCCCGGAATCCGGCGGCGGCACCGTCTCGCTGATAGGTCGCCATCGGGCATTTCGGGGCATTGACGGGGAAGTGCTGGTAGTTCACGCCCAGGCGGTAGCGGTGGGCATCGGGGTACGACATGATCCGGGCCTGGAGCATCTTGTCGGGGCTGAAGCCGATCCCCGGGACGATGGCGTTGGGGCTGAAGGCGGCCGACTCGATCTGGGCGAAGTAATTCTCGGGGTTCCGGTTCAGTTCCATGGTCCCGACCTCGATCAGCGGGTAATCCGAGTGCGGCCAGACCTTGGTCAGGTCGAACGGGTTATAAGCGGCCTTGTCGGCTTCGGCCTCGGGCATGACCTGGATGAGGAATTTCCATCGGGGATATTCGCCCCGCCCGATCGACTCGAAGAGGTCGCGGGTGGCGTTATCGGGGTCGTCGCCCGACATCTTACCGGCCTCCTCGCGGGTGAAATTCTTGATCCCTTGCTGGGTCAGCATGTGGAACTTGACCCAGAACCGCTCGTCCTTGGCATTGATGAAGCTGTAGGTGTGGCTGCCGAAGCCGTGCATGTGCCGGAACGAGGCGGGCGTCCCCCGGTCGCTGAAGAGGATCGTGACCTGGTGGACCGACTCGGGGCTGAGCGACCAGAAGTCCCACATCATGGTCGGCGACTTCAGGTTGGTCTGAGGGTCACGCTTCTGGGTGTGGATGAAGTCGCCGAACTTGAGCGGGTCGCGGATGAAGAAGATCGGCGTGTTGTTGCCGACCAGGTCCCAGTTCCCCTGCTCGGTGTAGAACTTGAGGGCGAAGCCCCGGGGATCGCGAGCGGCATCGGCCGAGCCCTTCTCGCCGCCGACGGTGGAGAATCTCGCCACCATCTCGGTCTGCTTGCCGACTTTCGAGAAGAGGGCCGCCTTAGTGTACCGGGTGATGTCCTGTGTGACCGTGAAGGTCCCGAAAGCCCCGGCCCCCTTGGCGTGGACCACCCGCTCGGGGATCCGCTCCCGGTTGAAGTGCGCCATCTTCTCCAGGAGGTGGAAGTCCTGCATCAGCAAGGGCCCGCGAGGCCCGGCCGTCAGCGAGTTCTGGTTGTCGCCAACCGGCATGCCGTCGGCGGTCGTCAGGGTCTTGTGCTCGCTCATGAGGGTCTCTCCGCTTTGAAGGCTGGGACGGGCGATCGGTCCATCGGTGAACATTCTAGACGGCGCCGATCCCGGAGTCTAAGACGGTTCGCCACTGGGTCCCATCGGATTTCCCTATGGGAACCCGAGAACCGAGCCCGATCGGTGGGCGATGACTCCTTGCGATCGAGCCCGGGCAGGATACCCTGGAGGCCGGGTTCACCGGCGGGTCCGAGATTTAATCCGAGGATCGAGGGGGGTCGATCATGGGACAAGTCGTCCGGGTCGCATTCGCGGTCGTCCTGGTCCTGACGGTCGGGCGGGCCTCGGCCATGCCGCCCCGGGCCGGCTCGCCGGTCGGGATCTTCGAAGACCACGCCGATATCGGCAACGTCCTCCACCCCGGCTCGGTCGAGCACGACCCGAGCACGGGGGCCTACGTCGTGGCGGGCAGCGGGGAGAACATGTGGGCCACCCGCGATGACTTCCATTACGCCTGGAAGCGAGCCTCCGGCGATTTCTCATTCGAGGCCGAAGTCGCCTTCGAAGGGACCGGCGTCGACCCGCATCGGAAAGCCTGCCTGGTCATCCGCCAGGGGCTCGAGGCCGACTCGGCCTATGTCGACGCGGCCCTCCACGGCGACGGCCTGACCTCGCTCCAGTTCCGCGAGTCCGCCGGAGAGAAGACCCACGAGGTCCAGTCCAACATCAAGGCCCCTCGGCGGCTCCGGATCGAGAAGCGAGGCCTGTACGTCCGGATGTTCCTGGCCTCCGAAGGGGGCGAGATGGCCTTCTCCGGCGCTGCGGTCCGCATGGCGTTTCGCGAGCCCTTTTACGTCGGTATCGGCGTCTGCTCCCACAACAAGGGAGTGGTCGAGAAGGCCGCCTTTTCCGGGGTGACGTTCACCCCGATCGGATCGGGGGCCGAGAAGGAAAAAGCGGTCCTTTACAGTACCCTGGAGACCCAGACGCTCTCCTCGACCGACCGCCGGGTCGTCCGCGTCGCCCCCGGTCGGATCGAGGCCCCCAACTGGCTCGACGGGTCGACCTTGCTCTACAACAGCGGAGGGAGGCTCTACCGGATTCCCGCGGCAGGGGGCGAGCCGGAGGTCATCGACACCGGCTTCGCGACCCGGTGCAACAACGACCACGGGGTCTCCCCCAACGGGACCATGCTGGCCATAAGCGACCAGTCGCAGGCCGACCGACAGTCGCGGATCTATACCCTCCCCATCCAGGGGGGTTCGCCGAAGCTGGTCACGCCGACCGGCCCGTCGTACTGGCACGGCTGGTCTCCCGACGGCAAGACCCTGGCCTATTGTGCCCGACGCGACGGCGAGTTCGACATCTACTCCATCCCGGTCGAGGGTGGCACCGAAACCCGCCTGACCGACGCCAAGGGACTCGATGACGGTCCCGAGTATGCGCCGGACGGCAAGTCGATCTTCTTCAACTCCGACCGGTCCGGCACGATGCAGATCTATTGGATGAAGGCCGACGGGACCGGCCAGGAACCCTTGACCTCCGACGAGTTCAACAACTGGTTCCCCCACCCCTCGCCCGATGGCCGAACCCTGGTCTTCCTGAGCTTCGCGAAGGATGTGGAGGGCCACCCCGAGAACAAGGACGTGACGCTCCGCCGGATGACGCTCGACGGCGGGAAGATCGACGTCCTGGGGCGTATCTTCGGGGGGCAAGGCACCATCAACGTCCCTTGCTGGTCCCCCGACGGGAAGAAGATCGCCTTCGTGACCTATCAGCTCGTCCCCTGAGGATCAGCCACGCTCGGCCTCCCGACGGATGACGGCCCAGAGGGCCTCGACCTGTTCGCGCTCGGTCGTCTCGGCCCCGATCGAGACCCGGACCATCCACCGACCTCCGAGGGTGGCCGGGGTGAGATAGGCCGCCCCCGATCGGTTGACCCGCTCGGCCCAGGCTCGGGTGTGATCGTCCAGGGCTTCCCCTTCCAGGCCGGGCGGCTGATGCCGGACGCAGACGGTCTGCAAGGGGACCGGGGCTACCACCGACCATCCGGGCGCGGCCCGCACGGCCTCCTCCAGCCATCGGGCGTTCTCGATGTCGCGTCGGAGCCGGGCTTGCAGGGCGGCCACGCCTTCGAGCCGGAGCAGGAACCAGAGCTTCAAGGCCCGGAATCGGCGGCCGAGCGGGATGCCCCAGTCGCGAAGGTTCTTGACCCGCTCGTCGCTCGTCGACCGGAGATAGCTCGGGTTCGTCGACATCACGCGGACCAGGTGCTCGGGATCGCGGACGTAGTAGAGCGAGCTATCGAACGCCACCCCGAGCCACTTGTGGGCATTCAGGACGATCGAGTCGGCCCCCTCGACGCCCTCCCAGAGCCCTCGACACTCGGGCAGGATCATGGCGGAGCCCGCCATCGCGGCGTCGACGTGGAGCCAGAGCCCTTGCTCGCGGGCCAGGCCGGCAATCGCGCCGAGCGGGTCGATCGCGGTCGAGGCCGTGGTCCCGGTCGTGGCGACCACCGCACACGGACGCCTCCCATTCGCCCGGTCCGAGCGGATCGCCTCACCTAACGCATGGGCGTCCATCGCATACGCTGCGTCGGTTTGGATCGATCGGACGTTCTCCCGCCCGAAGCCGGCGAGGAGGGCGGCCTTCTCCACCGAGCTATGGGCCTGATCGGACGCGTAGATCACCAGCGGCGCCGGTTCCGACTGGAGCCCGCCCCGCGCCTGCCCGTGGCCGGTCGCCCGCTCCCGGGCGCAGATCAGGGCGACGAGCGTGCTGGTCGAGGCGGTGTCCTGGATGACCCCGGTCCAGGCTCCGGAGAGGCCGACCAGTTGGCGGAGCCAGTCGACGACCACTTCCTCCAGCTCGGTCAGGGCGGGGCTCGACTGCCAGGAGAGACCCAGGACGCCCAGGCCCGTGCTGGCGAAGTCCCCCAGGACGCTCGACAACGGGGCGTTGGCCGGGAAGTAGCCGAAGAAGCTCGGGTGCTGCCAGTGCGAGAGGCCCGGGACGATCAGCCGGTCGAGGTCTTCCAGGATCGCGCCGAAGGCTTCGGGAGCATCGGGGGCCGAGCCGGGAAGCTGATCCTTGATCTCGCCGGGCTCGGTCCTCGCCATCACGGGAAGCCCGGCCAGGCGTTCGCGATAGTCGGCGATCCAGTCGACGATCTCGTGGCCGTGCTTGCGGAACTCGTCGGGGGTCATGTCCGTCTCACCAGGGCAAAATCGGGGAGAAGATGGTCGATGGCCGATCGGGAGGTCTGCTCCCTCGGCCATCGACCGTTCTTCCCACCGCAAGCCGTCAGGCCCGCCTCAATTCTTGCCGGAAGGGGCGGGCGTTCCCGACCCGAGTGCCCGGATGTAGGCGATCAGGTCGGCCATCGCCTGGGGGTCGAGCCCCTGGTCCAGCCCCTCGGGCATCAGCGAGAGCCCGGTGGAGAGGACCTGGTCGATCTGGCCCCGGGCCACCACGTCGGAGGCCCCCTCGGCGCGTTTCAGGGTGATCGCCCCGGCCGTCTCCTCGGCGATCAGGCCGGTCAGGGTCCGACCATCCACGGTCGCCACCGAATAGTTGACGTAATTCGCCGCCACCTCGCGATTGGGGTCGAGGATGTGGACCAGCAGGTCTTCCGGCGACCGGCCGGCCACGGTGGTCAGGTCGGGACCAACCTGCGCCCCCTGCCCCTCGGCCCGGTGGCACGTCGCGCAAGCCTTGGTGTAGGCGAGCTTGCCTCGATCGGGATGGCCGGTCAGTTCCAGGGCCTGCTTGTATCGGGCCAGGACCGCCCCCCGGTCGGGACGGGCGGCGCCGGAGAAGAGCGCGACCGCCCGCTCCCTGATCTTCGGGTCGCGGTGCTCCAGGAGGGACTTGGTCCGGGCGGGATCGAGCTCGCCGGGCGTGATGACCTTGATCTCGACCGCCGTCAGGAGCGATTCGAGCCGGTCCGGGCGGGCGAAGAGGACCTCGGCGGCCTCGCGACGGGTGGCGGGACCGGCCGCCTTCCACCGGTCGACGATGGCCGGGCCGACCCGCCCATCATTGAGATTCCCCAGCGCCTGGACGGCCGCCACCTGGATGCTTGAAGGCTCGCGGGCGTCGAGCAGATTGGGCAAGACCTCCAGTGCCGGGTCGATCGGACCCAGGGCCAGCAGTCGGATCGCGTCGAGCCGGGCAGGGGTGGACGCGTCGGAGGAGCCGGCCACGGTCGCGGCCCTCGCGAACAGCGGGGCCACCCGGACCGAGGCGGGCCCGCTCAGGACCGAGGCGAGCGAGCCTCCCGAACGTCGGAGCCCCTGGCCCAGCCCGAGGATCGCCGCGAGCGACTCGGACGGGGAGGACGACTCGCCGGCGAACTGTTCGAGGAAGGCCTGGACATCGTCGGGACGATTCTCCGCCCCCACCATCGAGGCCAGGTCGCCCAGCCACTCGCGACCCGCCGGGGTGGCGAAGAAGCCGGGCCGGGAGGCCAGGGTGTCCACCAGGGGGCGGACCCGGCCCGCCACCGAGCTGAGGACCGCCACGCGGGTCCATGGGTCGCCCGAGTCCCGGCTCGCGATCGAGGCCAGGGCCTCGACCGCCTGGGGGTTGGCCACATCGCCCAGGGCCAGGGCCAGCCGGAACCGGACCATCGGATCGGGGTCGCTCGCCAGGGCGAGCAGGGCTCCGAGCAGGGCGGGATCGCCGTCGGCCCTCGGGCCGGCCAGGCTCGCGGCCTGCTCGCGGACGCCGGGCTCGGGGTCATTCAGGGCCATCAGCGTGGTCGGGGGATCGAGCTTACCCAGGGCATCGAGCGTCCAGAGGGCGTGGGCCCGGCCCAGTGCCGTCGGCCTCGACTGGACCAGGGCGATCAGGGCGGGAACGGCGGTCGGGTCGTCCCGCTCGATCAGGAGCCGCTGGGCCGTCTCGCGCCACCAGGCGTCGGGGTCGGCCAGGGTCTGGACCAGCTCCGCCGTCGAGGCCTTGCTCAGCTTCGGGGCGGGTCGTCGATGAAAGCCGTCGGGGACGATCTCGTAGAGCCTCCCCCGGTCGCGACCGCTGGTGAGGTCCAGGTGCTTCTTGATCGGTTCGGGGATCGAGACCGGATGCTCGATCGTCTCGCGGTACATATCCAGGACCAGGAGCGTCCCGCTGGGGGTGTTGGCGTAGTTCACCGGGCGGAACCAGTTGTCGGTCGAGGCGATGAACTCGACCCCCTCGTCGGCCCGTCGGGCGGTGAAGATCGAGCTATCCCGGCTCATCGTCTTTCTGTGGACCAGGTTGCCGCCGACGTCGCCGACGAAGGCGTTGCCCCGGTACTCGAGCGGGAAGGCCGACCCCCGGTAGATGGTCACGCCGGTGGCCGAGGTGAAGAACCCCGCCGCGTGGAGTTCCGACGGCGCGGCCTTCTTGACGAAGGCCGGGTCGGCGGATCGCTGGCGGGTCCGGACCACTCGCCAGGGCTCGGGCGGGCTGATCCGGAAGACCGGCCCCGCCCCCCCTTCGACGGCGATGTCGGTGGTCACCGTCGAGGTCGCCAAGGCCGGGTTCCGCTCCAGCTCGCGGGCGGGCAGGACCACCTGCCGGATGTGGTTGCTGTTCATGCAGACGAACCGGTGGCCCCAGTCGTCGAGGGTGTGGCCGAACTGCCCTCCGCCCGAGATCGCCTCGAAGGCCGACCCATCGGGCTTGAACCGGTAGTCGCGGCCCCGGACCGTCACCGGCTTCGCTTCGGGATGAGCGAGATTGACGATCTCGCCCCCGTTGGAGCCCGAGGAACCGTAGATCCAGCCATCCACGCCCCAGAGCAGGCCGTTCAGGAGCCCCTGGACGTTCTGGGACCCGAATCCGGTGAAGACCACCTTGCGGACGTCGGCCTTGCCGTCGCCGTCGAGGTCCTTCGCATAAATGATATCGGGGACCGACGCGATGAAGACCCCGCCGTCGAAGGGAACGATGCCGGTCGGCCACGAGAGGGCGTCGAGGAACTCGCTCCGCTTGTCGAACCGGCCATCGCCATCCACGTCTTCCAGGAGGCTCACGCCGCCGGTCGGGACCGGTTCGGCGAACGGATACCCGCGCATCTCGACGACGTAGAGCCGGCCATCGGCATCATAGGTGGCGGCCACCGGGCTCTTGACCAGCGGCTCGGAGGCCGCGAGGTCGAGCTGGAATCCGGGGCGAATCCGGAACGTCGCCCCGGCGTCGGCCGGTTCGGTCGCCCGGATCCGGGGGAGTTCGCGGGCCAGATCGTCCTGCCCCATCGCGGAGGCACAGGTCAGGACGAGCGCAAGCATGGGAAAGCTTCGATGCATGGCGGGCGTGTCCGAGGTCAGTTCTGGGGCGGGCGTGGTGTCAGCGTGACGGAGCGGAGGTCGAGCAGGGCGCCGCGGATCGGGCCGGCGGGGCGGACTTCCAGTCGATGGGTCCCGGCGGGGAGGGTCATCTCCCGGACGAAGAGGCTCCGGTAATCGGACCAGGAGCCGGTCGAGCCGATGGTCCCTCGTGTGGTCGTGCCATTGGCGCGGATCAGGAAGGAGTCACCGGCCGCCTCGTCGGCACAAGCGTAGTCGAAGGTGACGGTGAACGTCGAGAGCCGATCGACCCGGAGGGTCCAGATCGCCCGATCCGAAGGACTATGCCAGTAGCCCAGATTACCAAACTCGGGCTCGAAGGTCAGGGTCTCGCCGAAGATCGCCGCCGACTCGGCCAGCAGGTGGAGCGAGCCATTGGCGTCCTGGGCGATGGTCCGGGGGCGATTGCCGGGCAGGTCCTTGGGGCGGTTCGACGCGTCGAGATAGGCGATCAGGTCGGCCAGGTCGTCCCGCGAGAGGTCGCGTTCCAGCCCTTCGGGCATCAGCGATCGGCCGCTGTTCTTCAGCTCTTCCAGGTCGGCCCGGAGGATCACGTCGGACTGGTCGTCCTGCCGCTTCAGGGTGAGGGCGTTCCCGGTCTCGGAGGCGATCAGGCCCGAGAAGACCCGGCCGTCCGTCGTGGCGGCATCGTAGCCGAAGTATCGGGCGTCGACCTCGCGGTTGGGGTCGAGGATCGCCACGGCCAGGGCCTCGGCCGACGTGTCGGTCAGGGCCTCCAGGTCGGGGCCGACCGCGTGCCCCTTCCCGCCCAACTTGTGGCACCCCGCGCAAAGCCGAGCGAAGACCCGCTCTCCCCCGATCGGATTGCCCGCCCGACCCAGGCTCTCGCGATAAGCGGCGACCACCTGGGCACGCCCTTCGGTCCCGGCGAAGAGCTTCGAGGCCCGGGCCTGGAGCGATCCGTCGGCCAGGGACAGGAGCCTCTGGCGATGGGCGGCGTCGACCTCGCCCGGCCGGATCGCCCCCGATTCGAGACGCGAGAGGACCACCGGGGTCCACTCGGGCCGGTCCAGGATCGCGTCGATCGCGGCCACACGAAGGGACGGGACCAGCCCGGGCCATCGAGCCAGGATTCGGTCCGGGATCCCGGGATCGCGGAGCCGGGCCATCCGTCCCAGCGCGGCCGACTGAACGCCCAACGGCTGGCGAGGACCCAGCAGGTCGGCCAGTCGATCGAGGTCGGCATCCGAGGCCGGATCATCGCGACCGAGGAGGCGGATGGCCGAGACGCGGTCCGACAGATCGGCCCTCTCTTGAAGGGCCAGGCCGCGAGCGGCCTCGTATGCTCGGGCCAATCGGTCGGCCTTCGACCGGAGCGCCCCGGGCAATTCGGTCGATCGCCGTCCCGAGTCGAGCAGCGAGGCCAGGAGAGCGAGTCGCCAGGGCGGGATCGAGCCGCCGACCGGCTCAACGATGGCCTCGATCACCCCCGCAAGGGCCTCGGTCGTCCCGGTCGAGGCGAGGGTGGCCACCAGCGGCTCGACCAGGCTCGAACGGTAGGCCGGGTCGAGTTCGGCGGCCATCACGACCGCGAGGATCTCGCCCGTCCGACGGACCGACGAGCTATGGACCGCGGCGCGGACCCACGAGTCGGAGGCATCCCGGACCGCCAGTCGTCCCAGGGCCCGGCCCGCCCTCGGGTCGTCCCACTCCCCCAGGCTCAGCGCAAGCTGATAGCGGACGCGGATCTCGGGGTCATCCGCCAGAGCCAGGAGCGCGGGTCCGATCTCGGGATCCGACCCGATCCGGCCCTCGGCCAGTCGGACCGCTTGCTCGCGGACCCCGGGATGCCGATCGACCAGGCCCGCGCGGATCAGGTCGGGAGTCAGCGACCCGAGCCCGTCGAGCGTGCAGAGGGCCTGCATCCGGACTACGGCCCGGGGGCTCGACCGGGCGAGATCGATCAGGATCGGCGAGGCCGATGCGTCCATTCGGTGGACCAGGAGACGCTGGACGAGGTCGCGTAGGGTGCCGTTGGGGCTGTCGATCGCGCGGGCCAGGTCGGGCGTCGTCCGGCGATCGAGGATCGGGATGGCTTGCGGAGCCTGCCCCTCGCGGACGACCCGGTAGATCCGCCCCTTGTCGGCCCCGGCCCGGACGTCGAGGGTCGCCAGCCGATCGGGGCTGATCCATCGAGGGTGCTCGATCACGTGCCGGTACATGTCCACCACATAGAGGGCACCATCCGGCCCGGTCCGGACCTGGACGGGACGAAACCAGTGATCCGTCGAGGCCAGGAACTCGGAAGCCTGCTCGTCCTCGGCCCGATGCCCGGCGAAGGTCACGCCGTCGGCCGAGACGACCTCGCGATGGACCGCGTTGTGGACCGGCTCGCAGATGAAGGCGTTGCCGAGATAGGCGACGCCGAGGGTCGGGTCTCGATGGATCAGGGGGCTGCACGCCGAGGTGACCTGGCCCAGGCTCTCGGGGTGGTTGTACCGCTCGGCCGGCTCGCTGGCGGGGAAGACTCGGCGGTTCTCGGGATCGCGGGGGACGTAGACCGAGGGGCCGGGCGACGCGACGTGCTGGTTCCGGCGGGCGTAGTGGTCGGGGAGCGGATAGTGCTGGATCCAGATGCTGTTGTTGCCGCCGAACGGGTTCCCCCAGTCGTCGCGGACGCGACCTTGCTGGGTCAGGCCGGAGGCGGGCTCAAAAATGCCAACGTCGGGCTGGATCCGAAAGTCGCGACCCCCGAGGATCACCTCCTTGCCCGTCCGCTCGCCCCGGATCGTCCCGCCGATCAGTCCGTTCGCCCCGTAAACCCAGTTGTCCAGGCCATAGGCCAGCCCGTTCACCCGAGCCTGGTAATTCTCGGTGGCGAAGCCTCGATAGAGGACCTCCCGACGATCGGCCTGGCCGTCGCCGTCGAGATCCTCGGCATAGATGATATCCGGGGCCGCGCAGATCAGGACCCCCTTGCGCCAGGCCATGACGCCGGTCGGGAACGGGAGCCCGCCCAGGAAGCGGGTCGCCTTGTCGAAGCGACCATCCCCGTCGAGGTCTTCCAGAAAGCTGACCCTCCCGCCGGGTTTGTAGTCGCCATCGGACCCGCTCGGGTAGTCGAGCATCTCGGCGACCCAGAGCTTGCCGTCGCCCCCCCAGTCGATCGCGACCGGGTCGAGCACCAGGGGCTCGGCCGCGACCAGTTCCACGCGAAGGCCGGGCTTGACCAGGATCGAGGCGAGCCCTTCGGCGGGCGATCGAATCGGCGGGATCTCGGCCGCCTTCTTGGCCTCGAACGAGTCGGGGACGATCTCGTGGACAGCATCCAGGATCAGCTGTTCGACCCCGGGCTTGAGCCGGGTCGGCCGGGCGTAGTAGACCATGGCCCCGCCCCCTTCGTAGCCCCCTTCCCGGAGGATCCGCTCGGAGGGGATGTAGCAGGGCACGTCGTTGGCGTAGGCAACCGTCCAGGTCCGCTCGGGGTCCAGCTCGGACTTGATCCGGAGGGCGTAGTCGACCACGACCTCGCCGGCCAGGAAGACGATCTCCAGGTCATCGCCGAAATTCCAGGACTGGACGACATAGTCGATGTCGGGCTGGAGTGCCCCGTCTCGGTCGAGGCGGGCGAGCTGGATCGTGGCGTTGTGGCCGGGCGGACCTCCCTTGGCGGCGAGGGCTTCAAGCTCCTCGCGGGTGGGCAGCGTGTCGAAGGGGAGCTTGATCCGGGCGATCTTGCCGACGGGCGGGTCGTTGATCGGGGTGAGCGGGCCTTTGAGGAGCCGGGCGACCTCGGCCCCGATGGCCTGACCATGCCGGTGCGCGATGTTCGGGCCGGGTCGGTCCTTGGGGTTGGAGTCGGCCCCGCAACCGATCAGGACCAGGGCGGTCGCTCCCGGATTGTCGGCCTCGATCGCCAGCCGGGCCTCGCCGGCCCAGTCGGGACTGATGAGGTTGTCGTCACCGTTCAGGGTCGTGCAGTGGCAGGCATAGGCGATCAGGACCGCGCGGACCTTGCCGTCGGAGTCCACCGCGCGGAGCATCGGCAGGTCGTGATCGACCGGCCCCCCCTTGGTCCGTCGGTTCATCGCGAAGTCGGCCTTCCCCTTCCCCCGGGCCAGGAATGCGGGTCGACGATCCTTGAGGGCCGCGAGGCAAGCCTCTTCGAGCTTGTCGATCAGGTCACGACCATACTGTTCGACTCGGGCCAGCTTCTCGGGAGGGAACGGCTTGCCGAAGATGTTGGGGGCGACACCGGGCAGGCAAGGGGCCGTGTGCGTGTGCGACGAGCCGACCGCCAGCCGCTCGCGGGCGATCCCGGCCTTCTGCTTGAGCCGGGCGGCCAGGTCGGCGACCATCGCGTCGGGGATGCCCAGGTTGTCCACGGTCAGGACGATCGAGGGCCCTTGTTCGTCCGACCCGATCGCCAGGGCTACGGCCTTGATCGGGATCTGAGTGCCCTTCGACTCCTCGAGGTTCCGGGACAGGAAACCGTTCAGGAGGATCGGGCCTTCCGGCGTGATGTCCACCGACGCCACACCGACGGCGATCGCCCGGCCCTCGTCGGCCGGGAGGGGGCGGGCCGTGGCCACGAGCCCCAGGGCGAGGAAGATGGTCGCGAATCTCATGGTCCGTTCCTTCGACGATGTTGCTCCGACTCTCGACGCCGGATCGGATCAGACCTTGATCTCGTAAGCGGCGACCCGATGATATCCGACGGCGAGAAGAAGGTCGGGCGAGTCGCCGAACGAGCCGTCATAAAGGTGGGCGGGGGCCTTCTGGTTCACGGCGACGGCCTTGCCCTTCAGGTCGAAGATCATCAGGAAGCCGTCGTTGGCCCCGCCGAGGCCCGCGAGTCGCCCGCCGTCGGGGAAGTAGAGCAGCCGCTCGAAGATCCCCTTGGTCCCGTCGACGTTCAGCTCGAAGGTCCGTTCCCCCTTCTTCCAGTCGAAGACCTCCAGGCGGGCCAGCCCTTCCAGGTGGTCGATGTTGCCGATCTTGCCGATCCCGCCGACGGCCAGGCTGTTGCCATCGGGCGAGAACGCCAGGGCCCGGATGCCGCCGATCGAATGCCGGCGCTGGACGGGGTCCCAGGTGTACATGACCGGGGCCTCCATCGTGGCGACCGACTTCCCCGAGGCGATCTCCCAGACGACGATGTGCCCGAGCTTGTCGCCGGTCGCGACGTGGGCACCATCGGGCGAGATCGCGCACGAGTGTAGCATCGACGGATAATGATGCGGCGTGATTTCCTGGTGACCCTTCAGCTCGTGGCGGATCGATCCCGTCTCGGCGTCCCAGAGCCGACAGGCCATGTCGTCGGCCACGCTGGCGATCGTCGATCCGTCGGGCGTGGCGACCACCCTCCGGATCCATTTCGAGTGGGCGTCGACCGTCCGGATCTTCGAGCCGGATTCCAGGTCCCACCAGATCAATTTGCCATCGTAGCCGCCCGAGACTAGATGCTTGCCCGCCACCGCCAGGCCGGTGACATAGCTCTCATGAGCCCCCAGTGACTTCGGCTCGGACTTCTCGGCGGCGAGGTCGACGTCATAAACCTGGAAGTCCGAGCCGCCGAACAGGACCCGCTGCGACCCGGTAACCCGGGCCATCCCGAAGACGATCTCCTTCCGGGAGATTTCCCTGGTCACCTTCAGAGCCTCGGTGTTCTCGAGCATGGTGCGAGCCTCTTGGTGGTCAGTGGCTAGTGGCTAGTGGCTAGTGGCTAGTGGCTAGTGGCTAGTGGCTAGTGGACAGTAATCGAGGCAACTTTGTCATCAAGCGATCGTCTAGGCCCTCACCCGGCCTTCGGCCACCCTCTCCCAGAGGGAGAGGAAGTGAGAATTGACTAGCCACTGACCACTAGCCACTAGCCACCGATTCAGGCCAGGACGTCGGCGATCGGCTCGGTCCCGGTCTCGGTCAGGGGGACGGGGCGGGTGCCGACGATGTAACTTTTCTCGTGATTGATGCCGATCGCCCGATAGATGGTGGCGAACAGCTCGGCCGCGCCGATCTCGCCGTCGACGACGGCCTGACCGGTCTCGTCGGTCTTGCCGAAGACCGTGCCCCCCCTGATCCCGCAGCCGGAGAGCGTGGCGCTCCAGGCCGAGGCGAAGTGGTCGCGGCCCAGGCTGGCGTTGATCGTCGGGGTCCGGCCGAACTCGGCCAGGGTGATGACCAGGGTGTCCTGCAAGAGCCCGCGCTCCTCCAGGTCATCGAGGAGGGTCGACATCACGAGGTCGAGCTCGGGGACGAGCTCCTGGTGAGTCTCGAAGTTCTGGCCGTGGCTGTCCCACCAGGCTCGGGCGACCCGGACGAAGGGGACCCCGGCCTCGATCAGGCGGCGGGCCACCAGGGCCTGCTCGCCGAACTGACTCGGGCCGTACCGGTCTCGGACGTTCTGCGGCTCTCGCGAGACGTCGAAGAGGGTGTCGCTGGCCATCAGGCCCCGGACCCGCTGGTAGGCCTCATTGTGCGAGGAAAGCGCGGTCGAGGGGCGTCCTCGCTCGAACCGGCGGGTCAACAGTTCGCGGAGGTCGGCCCGCTCCCGGTGATCGAGCTCGGTGAGGGCCTCGGGCCGGCGGATGTTCTCGGGCATCAGATTCGTGGTCAGCTCGATCGGCGAGAATCGCGAGCCCAGGAACCCGGAAGCCCCGGGGGCGAAGTCTCGCCCTTCGGTCGGGGCGTAGAACGAGACGTAGTCGGGGACCGGGCTCTGGGCCTTGCCCAGCTCCTTGGCGATGACGGCCCCGAGGTCGGGATAGCGGACGCTCGGGTCTTCCATCCGACCCCGCATCATCATCCGGGCCGCGCCGCCGTGGTCGCCGTTCTTGGTGTTCAGAGACCGGATGATCGAGGTCCGGTCCATTCGCTGGGCCATCCTCGGCATCAGCTCGGAGATCCGGATGCCCGGGACGTTGGTGTCGATGGCCCGGAACGGCCCCCCGGTGGGCGTTCCCGGCTTGGGATCCCAGGTTTCCAGCTGGCTGGACGCCCCCGCGAGCCAGAGGAGGATCACGCGCTTCTGCCGCTTCTTCAGCTCGCCGGCCAGGATCGGGCTCTTGAGCACGTCCATCAGCCCCAGAGTCCCGGCGACCCCCGCCGCCCCGGCGGCCAGGGTCCCGAGGAAGCGCCGCCGGTCGATCGCATGATCGGCCGAGCCGCAGAAGTTCGGGCGTCGAGTCTCGGCCATGGCGGGGGCTCCTTGGGCTGGGTCTGATGGTCGGGCCGGGAGATTCCGGCGTCAAAGGGCGAGGATGGCGGGCCGGACGGCTTTCAAGGGGCATGAACGGGCGGGGTTGCGGTTCCGGGTCGCGCCCGGATCCAGTGGTCGGTGAATGCAACATGCTGACCCGTGTCGACTTTCGGCATGTGACATCCGATGCAGCCGTCCCGAGGCGAGACCGGGCAGGTGGTGGCGGGGGCGGCGGCGTGGCAGTTGAGGCAGGCTTTCTCGTAGCCGATCCGGTCGGAGGAGACCCGGGCGTGGGGATCGTGGCAGGTCACGCAGCTGAATGCCCCGGCGCTCTCAGTATAGCAGGCCGACTGCGAGATCCCGACAGGCTGAAATCGGGCCAGGCCCGGATTCTCGGGGCGGATCTCGCCGGGCATCATCCGCGAGGAATCGCGGTGGCACTGGCCGCAGAGCGAAAGTTGGGACTGGGCCGTCCAGCTCCCGGGGCCCATGGCCATCCGGAGGTGAGCCCTGCCCGCCCGGGCGTCCTCGACATGCTTCCGCGCGGGGCCGTGGCAACGCTCGCACGAGACGTTGGGAATCATCTCCCTCAGGTTGAGGCCATCCCCCACGGCGGCGGTCCGGGTGGAATGGCAGCGGAAGCATTTGAGCGCGACCGCCGGAGTCGGCTTTCGGCCTTCCGGCGTCGTCCCTGGGGCCTCCGCCCCGGACCTCTGGCCGGGAGTGATCTTCAGGGCGTCGCCGTCGGTATAGTGCGTGAGCCGGTGTTCCTTGACGATCGGTTTCGAAGGATCGAGGAGGGTGAGGAAGGTGGTCGCATGGTGGCCCGAGCCGAAGGCGAAGTCGACGATATTCCGCTCCACGTCCTCGCCCTCCTTCCGCTCGATCCAGAACTCCCCATCGCGAATGTCATACGACCAGTGGACGTCGGGCCGCTCTGGGTCGACTTCCGTCCGCCCGGCAAGTTGCCTCGTCAGGGGCAGCCCGGTCGCGGGGCGGAGCGTCTTCGCGTGTCCCGACCTCGGATAGCGGGCGGACTCGATCGGGTGGCATTCCCCGCAAGACTGGGCGCCGATGTAAGGGCCGAGCGAGACTCGATCCGCTTCCAGGGCGACCGAGAACCTCGGCCTCTCGACGGGCGAGGGTCGGCCCAGCCACCAGGCGAGCCCGGCGATCAGGACCAGGGTCCCACCGACGATGACGAGTGCTTCCCGGACCTTGCGGGGGTCCCGGGGTCGATCGTTCGTGGGTCCGGTTTCCACCATGGCGGGATCACTTGGGATCGGGGGGAGGGGCGGTCGATCCTCCGGATCAGGTCAGTGATTGAACCGGAACTCGGCCCCATTGAGGAGGGCCCAGACCATCTGGCGGCAACCCTCGGCGGGGCGATCCTCGCGATGTTCCAGGAACGCGGCCAGGATGTCCAGCTCCTCGTCTTCGGGGGCTCGTGAGAGGATGTTCCGGACGGCCAGCTCGACCCGTTCTCGAGGGTCATCGATCCTGGCCAGGTGGGACACCAGGCGGTCGCCATCGTCGGCGAGCAGGCCGTCGAGCTTGTCGCCGTTGCTCATCAGGAGGGCCTCAGCGGCCCCAATCTGGTAATCCTCGCCGGGTCGGGCGATCGACCGGGCCAGGGTCCGGCCTCGATCGGCCAGCGGCTCGACCTTGGCGTCAACCTCTGCGAGCTTCGACTCGCCGGGCAGGGAGGCCGGATCGGTCGTGGCCACCCACATCGAGGCGGCGAGTTGGGTCGGGGTCAAGGCCCGAGGGGCCGCGACGGCGAAGAGCCGGGGGTCGACATAATCCGACTCCGCCCGCCCATCGCGGGCATAGGCTCGACTCAGGACCAGGCCCCGGGTGAGTCTCCGGAGGTCGTAGCCGTGGTCGATCACGTCGCGGGCCAGCCATTCCAGGAGTTCGGGGTGGGTCGGGGGGTTCTCCGAGTGCATCTGGTCGAGCGGCATGACCAGGCCCTGCCCGAAGAACCGATGCCAGACCCGGTTGGCGATCGACCGGGCGAAGAAATCCCGGCCGCCCGGCTCCAGGGCCACCTCGACCAGCTTGGCCCGGGCGCTGAACGCGGGGGGGGCGGGCCTTTCCTTCTTCTCCTTGGCCTCGTCGAGTCGCTTTTTCTCGGCCTTCTTGACCTCGTCGGGGGGGTCGATCGCCTCGGCGGGAATCTCGACCTCTTGGCCGGTCAGGAAGAGGAACCGCGCCGACTTCTCGGGGGCATCGATCGGGGTGAACTTGACCGACCCGAACCCCTTCTCGGCCACGAATTCGCCGATGAGGAAGGTCCGATCGAGGAACGACTTCATCCCGTAATAATGATCCTGCTTCCAGTCATCGACCAGCGGGTGGTCGTGGCACTTGGCGCAGCTCACGTTGACCCCGAAGAAGGCCGAGCTGACGTCGCTGGTCAATCGGTCGCCGTCCCTGGCCCGGGATCTGAGGAATTCGGCGCATCCCTTGAGGTCGGGCGTCGACTCGTCACCCGTCATGATCTCTCGGAAGATCCGATCCCAGGACCGATCCTCGCGGAAGGCGGCCAGGAGATAGTCGCGGAGGCTCCCCTTCACCCCCGCCATCAGTATATCATCGAACGAGTCGGCCTGATGCCGGGCGTAACCGGGCGAGGCCATCAGCCGGTCGACCAGCCGAACCCGCTTCTCGGGGTCGGTCGAATCGACGAAGGCTTGAACCTCGGCGATGGTCGGGACCCGGCCGATCAGGTCGAGGGTCAGGCGTCGAACGAACGTCGAATCGTCGGCCTCGCCGGCAGGTTTCACACCGGCCTCGACGACCCGAGCATCGACGTAATGGTCGACCGCTTCCTCGATCGGTCGATCGGGAGGCAAAAGCTCCCCGGACTCGGCGGGCTTCGCCCAGGCGGACGCGGCGGTCAAGATCGAGGCGAGTAGCATCGTCCGGATCATGGCAACCCTCGACTGGCCTCCCGCCACCGGCCGGCGGTCGTATCACGAGCAGACTCTCCAAACGATGTTAAACTACATCGGCTTGCCGGCAGAAGCTACAGGAATTTTTTGGACGAGGGGCGATTGACTTCCATCTGAGAACGGCAAAACGAGGCCTTCGGACCACCGATTCGATAAGATCGACCGGCCGAGCCTGGTCGGCGCGGATTCCGGACGAAGGAGGTGTGGCGTGAATCGCCGATTGCTCACGATCGCCTCGATGATCGCGATGGGGACCTGCCTCTCGGGTCCGAGCGACGGGCCGAAGGTGCACCGCGAGGACATCGAATGGCTCGACGTCTGGCTGCCCGATGCCAACTCGGACGACCTCCCGCGCGTCCTCCTGATCGGAGATTCGATCGCCCGGAGCTACGGGCCGGGGGTCGAGCAGGCCCTGAAGGGCCGGGCGTATGTCGCGAGGCTGGCGACCTCCAAGAGCGTCGGCGACCCCGCCCTCCTGGCCGAGATCTCGCTGGTCCTGGGCCAGTCGCGGTTCGACGTGGTCCACTTCAACAACGGATTGCACGGATTCGGATATACCGAGGACGACTATCGGGAGGCCTTCCCCGAGTTCCTGGAGGCCATCCGATCGGGGGCGAAGGACGCGAAGCGGATCTGGGCCAGCACCACGCCGATCCGCGACCGCGACCAGCTCAGCCGGTTCGACCCGAGGACCGACCGCGTCCGGGCCCGGAACCGGATCGCCGGCCGGATCGTCGAGGCCGAGAAGATCCCGGTCGACGACCTGTTCGGGCTGCTCGAAGGGCATCCGGAGTACCACGCCCTGGATGGCATCCATTTCAATGAGCGAGGGGTCGCGGCGCTCGTCGAACAGGTCACCAGTTCGATCCGGCCCGCCCTCCCGTCGAAGACTCGTTGAAGGCGCTCATCGGGGCACGACGCGTAGACCCGAGAGACGGTCATGCGGCCCGCACGAGGGGAAGACCAGGGCCAAGACAACGTAGACCGGCAGGCTTGCCACCGACACGAAGAAGGGAATCCATCGGGCCCAGTTCGGATTCGGAATCCGCCCCATCACGAACACCGAGGCGACCAGGAGGGCCGTCGGCGGGGCCCAGACCAGGAATGACCTCCAGGCACATCGCCACCGGGGGGCCGGCCTTCCATCCCACCGGACCAGGCCCAGCCCGGCCAACCGAAGCGAAAACCCGCCCTGGGTCAAGAAATCCCAGATGATCCAGACGATCGCCGGGATCGGGGCCAGCCAGGCCTCGAACATCATCGCGTTCTCGAATGGTGTGTTCGGCCCGAACAACCCCAGGGCGATCGGGACGCCGTCCTCGTCGAGCCAGGTCGTATTCAACAGCGCAAAGGTCCCGAGATAGAGCAGCGAGAGCCCGACCGAGACGAACAGGCTCATGATCCCGAGCCCCGTGGCCCTCGGGCCGATCCCGACCTCGGTGGGAAGGTTCCGGGACGTTTCGAGGTCGCTCCGGAAGGCGTCGACCGTGGTGTGGGCATCCTCCCCCCCCAGGAGCCGGCGGATCGTCTCCAGGGCGTGGAGCGGGACCGGGCTCCGGATCGCCTTCGGCTCATCGTTGCCCCGCCGTCGCCCCCCCTCCAGGGCCAGGGCGGCGGAGTGCCTGAGCAACGAAAGGGCCCGGGCATGGTCGGGAGCGTCGGAATCCCCGGCGACCGACAGGGAGTCGACCAGGATGGCCCGGCCGTCGGGCTGGACCCAGACCTGGTCGACCGTCAAGCCTACCGGGAGGGTCCCATCGGCGCAGGCGGCGGATAGCTCGTCGGCCATGTCCTCGAGGATGGGGCGGGCGTCGTGCCAGGAGAGCCCTTCCGGCCCGGCCAGGTCGGAAAGCGGACAGCCGGCCGGGGCGATGTAGGCATCCCAGCGCCCCTCGGACTGCTCGCCGCCGTCGAGCCATCGGGGGCGGGTGGCCCGCGTGACTTCGCGCCGGACCCACTCGGGCGCGGCGCTCCCCTTGGGTCGGAGCACAATCCAGACCTCGCGGCCGAGCGACGAGTCCTCCCCGGCGACAACCCGACGGTCGGCCTCCCAGCGGACCGCACCCCGGACCTTGTACGGGCCGACCGACTTCATCACGCCGATCGGCCGGGTCACGCTCCCTCGGTCGCGTCCGATGGCCCGACGGGCCTCCGCCGATCGGCGTCTCTCGGCCCGGGGCAGCTCCACCACCCGAGTTCCGGCGATCAGGTCATGCAGGCCCTGCGAACGCTTCTTCGTCCAGAACGGGAAGGCCATCAGGCTCACGCCGAGACATTCGAATACCAGCATCGCGAGTGACGAGGCTGGCGAAAGATGGTCCCAGGGCAGGTCCAGATAGGTGAACAGCTCGACGGGCAATTCTACCAGGGGATAGAACACCAAAGACCGGAGGCCACCCCGGGTCAGGCCGGCCCCTTCGCCGCACCCCTCGTCGGCGACTCTCAATCGGAGGAGCCGCTTCCCCGGCGTGCCGCCCCAGAGACCATCTCCGACCCCGAAATAGATCAGCCAGGCCATCGAGCCGATCGCGATCTTGATCCAGGGCGAGAGGGGCTCCAGGAACGTGAGCGGGAGCGTCAGGAGGCCGAGCACGAAGAGATCGAAGAGATAAGCCCCCACGCGTAGGACGGGCTTGGCCGGCGAGACGTGGCCGGGCAGGTAAGCAACGAGTGCCGCCCGGAGCTGGTCGAGATCGGCATATCGACGGTCCCGATCCCGCTCCAGGCCCTTGCGGATCGCGCGGTCGAGGCCGATCGGGACCTCGGGCCGCTTCTCGCGGGCCGAGGGGGCCGGGTCGGTGACGATCCTCGCCATCGTGGCCGAGGCGTCCCCACGGTCGAAGGGGGCACGGCCGGTCAGCAGGTAGAACAGCGTGGCGGCCGTCGAGTAGACGTCGGTCCGCCCGTCGAGCGTCTCGACCTTGATCTGCTCGGGCGAGGCATAGAGCGGAGTCCCCAGGAAGGAACCGCTCCGGGTCAGGTTGGCCGAGGTCGCCTGAGACTTGGAGAGCCCGAAGTCGCCGACCTTGACCCGACCTTCCCCGTCGAGGAAGCAATTCGAGGGCTTGACGTCGCGGTGGATCAGGCCGAGCCGGTGCGCCTCGCGGAGCCCCTCGATCACGTCGAGGATTTTCGCGACCGCATCGCCCACCGGGAGCTGTCCCGCCTTCTCGACGAGATCCTGCAAGGTGTCGCCGGTCATCAGCTCCATGGCGATGAACGGGCGGCCATCCTCGTCCTCGTCGGCCTCCAGGACGAACACACATCGGGGGTGGGCCAGGGTGCTGGCCAGCCGGCCCTCCAGGCGGAATCGCTCGACCGCGCCCTGCGAGTCGACGTACCCCGGCGCGATGATCTTCAGGGCCACCTTCCGGCCGACCCGGAGGTCCTCGGCCTCGTAGACCGTCCCCATCCCGCCCTTGCCGAGCTGACGGATCAGGCGGTAACCCTTGACCAGATCGGGGTCTCGGACGTTCGACCGAGGGCGCGGGACGAAGTCGATCGTCTCGTCTCCCCGGTGCGCCGGCGGCGGCGAAGCCTGGGTCTGGTCCGGGGCAGAATCAACCAGGGCCTGCCCGCAATAGCCGCAGAAGGAGGGCTGGTCGCCGCTGTATTGCAGCACGCGAGAACAGCGGACGCACGACACTTGCGGCATGACCGATCGGCCCCCGAGAGATCGAACATCCATCGGGTTTACCGACTTCCGGTGACCCTGACAAGGCGACTCCCACCGTTGGCCCCCCGTCACCCGGGGGCGACTGCTCCCGGACCGCGTAATTCGCGGAGGGCTTTGAGCGTCTCGCGGACATGCCCGGAAGGGCGGAACTGCGACGAGTAGACGTTCCGGACGACTCCTTCCCGGTCAATCAGGTAAGTCACCCGCCCCGGGATCAACCCGAGCGTCTTCGGGACCCCATACCGAGCCCGGAGCGAGCCATCGGAGTCGGTCAAGAGCGGAAACGGCAGCCGGTGCTTGCCGGCGAACGCCCGATGCTCCCCGGCCGGGTCCGCGCTGACCCCGATGACCACGGCCCCCGCATCCAGGAAGTCTTCATAACTATCGCGAAACGAACAGGCTTCGGCCGTGCAAGCCGGCGAGTCGTCCTTCGGATAGAAGAACAGGACCACCTCCGACTTCCCCCGATAAGCCGCCAGGTGGATCACCTCGCCCTGGGCCGAGGTCATCGTGAAATCCGGGGCCGGATCGCCCTCTCGAACGCTCGAGGCCATGGGAACGCACTCCACCGGAGAGGATCGGGACGCCCGAGCAGCACCTGACGGGATCAATCTTCCCGATTATTGTAGGTCGGTTTCAACTCAAGGCTAGATCGGGCGAGAGGTCCGGGATTCCTCGGCTGGATCTCGGACCGATCGGACTCGTTCCCAACCCGCCAGGTACTGGTAGCCACCCGGACAGTTGATGGCGAACGGGTTACCGAATTGGTAAAACGAATGTTGAGCCCCCACCTAGATCGCCCGAACGACGCGATCCCCGGAGATCGACATGCCGTTTGCCACTTCCCGACGATCGTCGGCCCGTTCGACCTGGACGTTCCTGGCCATGTTGGTCGGGACCAGCACCTGTTTCGCCGACGGGAACGTCTTCACCCAGAAGCCCGAGGTCGCCGAGGCCCGGACCCGAGGCGAGTCCGCCAGCCCTACCCCTCCCGTCGCGATCCCTGGTCGCACCGAGCTGGGCAAGGGGCCGGCCCCGACCTGGATCTGGGGGAGCAACCCCGACTCCGCCTATGTCCTCCGCAAGGAGTTCCCCGGCGGGTCGAAGGCCGCCCGACTCCTGGCGACGGCCGACAACCGGATGACCGTGTACGTCAACGGGAAGAAGGTGGCTTCGAGCGACTCGTGGCAGGAACCGGTGGAGGTGGACGTCCAGGACAAGCTCGTCCCGGGCAGGAATGAGCTGGCGGTCGAGGTCGCCAACGAGGGCGGGATCTCCGCCTTCGCGCTGAAGCTGGCCCTGATCTCGCCCGAAGGGGAGGCCCGGTACGTCGTCTCGGACCCCTCCTGGCTGGCGATCCGGCGCGATACCAAGGCGATGGCCCCGCTCCGGTCATTCGGGACGATGGGCGTGGCTCCCTGGGGCGACGTCTTCACCGAGTCGCTGACCCAGCCCTCCAGCTCGGCTCGCGGCGTGTTCGAGGTCCCCTCGGGATTCCAGGTCGAGCGGCTTTTCACGGTCCCCCGCGAGGAACTGGGCTCTTGGGTCGCGATCGCCTTCGACGACAAGGGACGCCTGATCGCCAGCGACCAGGACGACAAGGGGCTCTGCCGGATCACCCTGCCCCCCCTCGGGAGCGACGCCCCAACCCGGGTCGAACGGCTCGGGCTGGCGATCACCTCCGCCCAGGGGATCCTCCACGCCTTCGGGCATCTGTACCTCTCGGTCAACGGCGGCCCCGGGAGCGGGCTCTACCGGGCGACCGACACCGACGGCGACGACCAGTACGACAAGCTCGAAAAGCTGGCCACATTTGAAGGGGGCGGCGAGCACGGCCCGCATGCCTTGCGGCTCTCGCCCGACGGGAAGTCGATCTACGTGGTCGCCGGGAACCACACCCTCCCCCCCTCGAAGATCGACGCCAGCCGGGTCCCGCAAAACTGGGCCGAAGATCACCTCCTGCCTCGGCAGTGGGACGCCAATGGACACGCCCGAGGAATCCTCGCACCCGGAGGATGGGTCGCGAAGACCGACCCCGACGGCAAGACCTGGGAGGTCGTCAGCATCGGCTACCGGAATAGCTACGACATGGCCTTCAACGCCGATGGCGAGCTATTCGTCTACGACGCCGACATGGAGTGGGACTACGGGATGCCCTGGTATCGCCCGACCCGCGTCAGTCACTCCCCGAGCGGGTCGGAATTCGGCTGGCGGAGCGGGACCGGCAAGTGGCCCGCCTATTATGCGGATAGCCTGCCCGCGATCGTCGACGTCGGACCGGGCTCACCCGTCGGCGTGACGTTCGGCTACGGCCTGAAGTTCCCCGCGAAGTACCAGAAGGCCCTGTACATCTGCGACTGGACCTTCGGCACGATGTACGCGATCCATGCAAAGCCCTCCGGCTCCTCCTACACGGCCACCAAGGAGGAGTTCCTGTCGAGGCCCCCCCTGCCCCTCACCGACAACGCGGTCGGCCCTGACGGGGCTCTCTACTTCACGATCGGCGGGCGAGGGACGCAGTCCGAGCTGTTCCGGGTGACCTACCACGGGGCCAAGTCGACCGAGCCGGTGGAGCTTCATGACGCCGAGTTCGCCGACCTCCGGGCACTCCGCCATCGCCTCGAATCCTATCACCAGAAGTCCGACGACCCCGCCGGGGCCGTGGCCTTCGCCTATCCGTTTCTCGGCCACGAGGACCGGACGATTCGCTACGCCGCTCGGGTCGCTCTGGAGCATCAGGACGCGAAGCTCTGGGCGGAGAAAGTCCTGGCCGAGCACGACCCGGAGACCCTGATCACCGGGGCCATCGCCCTGGCCCGTCAGGGCGACAAGTCGCTCGAGCCCCGCCTGATCGAAGCGCTCGAACGGCTCGATCCGGGGTCGCTCCCCGAAAGTCGGCTGCTCGAATGGCTCCGGGCCTTGCAACTCACCTTCATTCGGATGGGCGAGCCCGACCCGGCCACCGGCGCCCGGCTGGCCAGCAAGCTCGACGCGGTCTTTCCCGGACCGAGCGACCCGGCGAATCGCGAGCTGGCCTCGCTCCTGGTCTATCTGAAAGCACCCGGGATCGCCGGCAAGCTGCTCGCCTTGATGGAGAAGGGGGACGCCTCCAGTTCCGAGGAGATGTCGGACCTCCTGGCCCGGAACCCGGGCTACGGGGGGACGATCGCCAAGATGATGACCAACCGGCCCGAGGCCACCAACATCCATTACGCCTTCGTCCTCCGGAACCTCCGCGAAGGATGGACGCCAGACCAGCGCAAGGCTTATTTCCAGTGGCTCGACAAGGCCCGAGGCTGGTCCGGTGGGGCGAGCTATCTCGGGTTCATCAACAACATCGATAAGGACGCCTTCGAGAACGCCTCCGAGGCCGAACGCCTGGCCGTCGAGGCGGCCGGGGCTCGCAAGCCCTATCAGGTCAAGGAGTTGCCCAAGCCCAACGGGCCTGGACACGAGTGGACGCTCGCCGAACTCCTCCCGATGGTCGACGAGAGCCGATCGGGCCGCGACTTCGCCGCCGGCCAGAAGGCATTCGCCGCCGCCCGGTGTGTCCTCTGCCATCGGTTCGCCGGCGAAGGCGGGGCGACCGGCCCCGACCTGACCCAGGCCGCCGGCCGATTCGCCTTCAAGGATCTGGCCGAGGCCACCCTCGAACCGAGCAAGGTCGTCTCCGACCAGTATCGGGCCTCGACCATCGCCACCAGTGCCGGCAAGGTCTTCAGCGGCCGGGTCGTCGGCGAGTCGAAGGACAAGCTGACCGTCCTGATCGACCCCGAGGACTCGACCAAGGTCGTCGACATCCCCCGAGGTGAGATCGAGGAGATGAAGCCCTCGGAGGTCTCCTTGATGCCCGAGAAGCTCCTCGATCCGCTCGGCCGGGATGAGATCCTGGATCTCTTCGCCTATATCCTCTCGCGAGGCGATGCCAACGACCCGGTTTTCAAGAAGAAGTGATTGTTTCTATAATCGGTTGTGCCTCTCGGGCCCGCTCCCCCGGGTCCGAGGTCGGTGTCTTGTATCGCTCCAGCTCAGGAATCGCCCCGAGGCCGACCGGATCGGTCCGCCGCGGACGCGACGCAACGACTCGACACGCAGGCACTCGCTCCGGGGGGAATCTGGTCCGTCGACCGTCACGAAGCGAGGTGGCCCCTGATGCGAAGTCCCGTCGTCCCGGCCTTGTTCCTGATCGCGTGGTTCTCGTGCCCCTCGTCGGCCCGATCTGACGACCCGCCACGTCCTCCCGCGCCCCAGGGTCGGGTCGATTTCCGATCGCAGATCCAACCCATCCTCCAAACGCGTTGCCTGAACTGCCACGCCAAGGGGAAGTATAAGGGCGGCCTCTCGATGGAATCCCGCGAGGCCATCCTCCGGGGGGGCGAGAGTGGGGCGGCCGCCGTCCCCGGCAAGGCGGCCGAGAGCCTGATCGTCGAGCTCGTCGCCGGGCTCGACCCCGTCCGGCGGATGCCCGACAAGGGCGACCCGCTGACGCCCGGAGAGGTCGGCCTGATCCGAGCCTGGGTCGACCAGGGGCTGGCCTGGCCCGAGGAGATCACCTTCGGGTTCCGGAAGGCCTCGATCGCGCCCCGGACGCCCGAAGTTCCCGCCTCGCCGAAGGGCCTGGATCTCAAGCATCCGATCGACCGCTTCATCGCCGCACACCTGGACGAGCACGGGACCTCGATCGGCTGGGAGACCGTCCCCAACCCGACGTTCGCCCGGAGGGCGTCGCTCGACCTCGTCGGCCTGATCCCGACCGTCGATCAGCAATTGCTCCTCGATGAGAACCCTCATGAAGATCGGTATCGGAATTTGGTCCGGAGCCTGCTCGACGACGGCCGAGGGTACGCCGATCACTGGCTGACCTTCTGGAACGACGCGCTCCGGAACAGCTACCGGGGGACCGGATTCATCGATGACGGTCGAACCACGATCACCCGCTGGCTTTACCGCTCGCTCCTGGAAAACAAGCCGTATGATCAGTTCACCCGCGAATTGATCAGCCCGGTCCCCGGCTCGGAGGGGTTCACCAAGGGGATCGTCTGGCGAGGGGTCGTCAACGCCAGCCAGACACCGCCGGTCCAGGCCGCCCAGAATATCTCGCAGGTCTTCCTCGGCACCAACCTGAAGTGTGCCAGCTGTCACGACAGCTTCGTAAACTACTGGAAGCTGGACGACGCCTACGCCCTGGCCGGCGTCTTCTCCGAGAAGCCTCCCGAGATCAACCGCTGCGACAAGCCAACCGGCAAGATCGCCCAGGTTGGATTCATCTATCCCGAGCTGGGGCAGATCGATGCCAGGGCCCCCCGGGCCGAGCGGATGAAGCAGCTCGCCGAGATCCTGGTGAAGCCCGAGGATGGCCGATTCGCGCGAACGATCGTCAACCGGCTCTGGGCCCAGATGATGGGCCGTGGGATCGTCGAACCGCTGGACGACATGGACCAGCCGGCCTGGAGCCAGGATCTCCTGGACTGGCTCGCCGCCGACTTCGTCGCGAATGGTCACGACCTGAAGCACACCCTCGAACTGATCGCCACGTCGAAGGCCTACCGACTCCCCTCGGAGGGAGTGGCCGACCCCAACGACCGATCCGCTTACATCTTCCGAGGACCCTTGATCCGGAGGATGACCGCCGAGCAGTTCGCCGACGCGGTCTCGACCGTCACCGGGGTCTGGCCCGAGGTCTCCGGCGATATGGTCAAGGCGGACGGGCGAGGCCAGGGTGGGCAGGTCGCCGCGGCCCGCGCGGCGGTCGCCGCATCGGCCGAGAAGCAGGTGGGCGACCATCCCGAACCGCCCCGGGTCGAGGCCCGGTGGATCTGGAGTCACGCCGACGCCGCCCGAGATCCCGGAGGCCGGATCCTGGTCCGCAAGGTGATCCAGCTCGACAAGGTTCCGACCTCGGCCCTGGCCGTCGCCACCTGCGACAATGAGGTCGTCCTCTACGTCAACGGCAAGAAGGTCGGTCAGAGTGCCGAGTGGACCAATCCGATTTCGGCCGAAGTCTCCCGGCATCTGAAGGTCGGCGAGAACGTCATCGCCCTGGAGGCGACCAACTGGCCCGATCCCGAGAATGGCAAGGGGACCCAGATCAAGGGGACCAACCCCGCGGGCCTGATCGCCTGGGTCGGAGGGTTCGACGATGGCCGACCGGCCTGGGGTTTCGGGACCGACGCGACCTGGCTCTGGGCCGAGAAGGCCCCCAAAAGCTGGATGACCGAGGCCGAGCAGTCGGGGAGCTGGAAGCACTCGGCCGAGTTGCCCGGTGCCGAGGGGATCTACGGGGGCCAGGTGAACCTCCAGGCGGTCGTCGCCCGTTCCGGCGCGGTGGATGACGGCTCCGAGATCCGGGCGGCCCTGAACTTCGACGACCCGCTCATGTCGGCCCTGGGCCGGACCAGCCGCGAGCAGGTGGTCACCCGCCGCGATCCGATCGCCACGACCCTCCAGGCCCTGGAACTGACCAACGGCTCGACCCTCGACGCCAAGCTTAAGCGAGGCGCGACGCTCTGGATCGAGAAGCACGGTCGGGATCCCGAGGCCCTGGTCCGTCAACTGTTCCTAATCGCCCTCGGACGATCCGTCACCCCCGACGAACTCGACGCCGCCCGCGAGTTAATCGGCTCGCCCGCCACACCCGAAGGGGTCCAGGATCTCCTCTGGGCCGTCGCCATGTTGCCCGAATTCCAGCTCATCGACTGACCGGAGGAGAACCCCATCATGACCCCGAACCGACGCGACTTCCTGAAGACCGCCGGAGCGGCGACCCTCGGGTCGATGGCCGGCGCGGCCCCCCGACTCCTCCAGGCCGACGACATCGATCGAGCCCGATCCCGGGCCAAGGCCGATTCCGTGATCGTCCTCTGGATGGGCGGCGGGATGGCCCACACCGAGACGTTCGACCCCAAACGTCACACCCCCTATGAGTCGGGGATGAAGGCCGCCGACGTCTGCAGCACCTTCCCCTCGGCCCCGACCGTCGTCGACGGGATTCGGTTCAGCGAGGGGCTCGAATCGATCGGCAAGGTGATGGACCGGGGGACCCTGATCCGGACCCACGTCGCGGCCGACCTCGGCTCGATCCTCCATTCCCGGCACCAGTACCACTGGCACACCGGCTACGAGCCCCCAGTCAACGTCGCCGCGCCCCACCTCGGCGCCTGGATCGCGCATGCCCTGGGTCCCAGAAACCCCGCGATGCCCGCCTACATCGATATCGGCCAGCGCTACGACGGCAACGGCGAGTCCGAAGAGCTTCGGGCCTTCCAAACCGGCGGCGTCCTCGGCTCCGAGTTCGGCCCCTTCCGGATCCCCGATCCGGTCGACGCCGTCGCTTCCGTCCGCCCCCCCGCCGGGATGACCCTCGCCCGATTCCGGGCCCGGCGCAAGACTTACGAAAAACTCCTGATGTCCAGCCCCAAGGTCCGTGAAGGGTCCGACTACCAGCGAGAGTCGCTGGTCCGGTCACTCGACAATGCCGACCGGCTCCTCAACTCCGAGGCCGCCCAGGCCTTCGACCTGTCGCGCGAGCCCAAGGCCAGCCACGATACCTACAACACCGGCCGGTTCGGCCTCGGCTGCCTCCTGGCCCGCCGGCTGGTCGAATCCGGCGCCCGATACGTCGAGGTCACGACCGAGTACATCCCCTTCTTCAACTGGGACACCCACGACAACGGCCACACCCGGCTCCGCGACATGAAGCGCCAGATCGACGCCCCGATCGCCCGACTGGTGCTCGACCTGGAGGAACGCGGGATGCTCGACCGGACCCTCATCGTCCTGGCCAGCGAGTTCAGCCGATCGGTCCTGATCGAAGGGAAGGCCGAGAAGCGAGTCCCCGACCAGGTGGTCCAGCCCGACACGATCACCAGCCTGGTCAACTTCGGCCACCACCGACATTTCACCGGGGCGGGGTCGGTCCTCCTGTTCGGCGGAGGGGTCAAGAAGGGCTTCACCTACGGCGAGACGGCCGACGAGATGCCCTGCACCACCATCAAGGACCCCGTCACCGTGCCGGATCTCCACGCCACGATTCACCACCTCCTGGGGACCTCCCCAAAGTACGGGATCGTGACCGAGGAACGCCCCTTCTACGTCACCAAGGACGGCAAGGGAACGCCGGTCGAAGGAGTAATCGCGTAGGGCCAAGCGTCCCTAACCCATCTCGAGCCGCTTTCGCGGGTCGAGCGAAGTGAGCCCCAAACCACGTCATTTGATGGTTTGTGGGACGTCGCTTCGCTCGACCCGACTTTATTTTCTTCTTGCAATATTTACAACCGCGAGTCATCGAAGAGACATAAGGCCGATCGAATTGGCACCTTGGGCCTTTTGAACGGGTCTCGAAGGGACCGTATTCTGGGCGGTTCAACAGGGTAGGCATTCGGGTTGACAGGATAGGTAGGTATCCTATAATTGGCACTGTTGGCAATTCTGGTAAACCTGATAGCTTTCACCGAGTTTACCAGTTATGGTCAATGTACCAGCGTGACGCTACCAGCATAGATCGTGGGGACCGTGTCATCCGACCGGTTTTACCACGCGAATCAAACCGCGTTCGAGATGGGCGTCCGGCGAGAAGTTTCCCCCATGGATCGGGACTTGCCGGAAAGCTTGGAAGAGCGTCGCGATGCCCAGACGCTCGCACGACGGGATGGGGCGTACCCGACCATGAAGACAGTGTTCACTACCGGCGAGGCCGCCAAGATCTGCAAGGTGAGTCAGCAGACGATCATTCGCTGCTTCGACTCGGGGCAGCTCAAGGGGTTCCGCGTCCCCGGTTCGCGATTTCGCCGGATACCCCGTGAGGCGCTCTATCGCTTCATGAAGGAAAATGGTATCCCGACCGACGCGCTCGAGAGCGGGCGGCGGCGGATCCTGATTGTTGACGACGACCAGGCGGTCGTCGACCTAATCCTCGACGTCCTGGCCGGTGATGCCAGGTTCGAGACCAAGTACGTCAACAACGGCTTCGGCGCCGGGATGCTCGCCAAGGAGTATCATCCCGACTTGATCATCCTCGATGTGATGCTGCCGGACATCAACGGGCAGGCGGTCTGCGAGCTGATTCGTGCCGACCCGACGATGGCCGACATCAAGATCATCTGCATCTCCGGGATGATCGAGGAGGACAAGATCGCCGAACTCCGGACCTCCGGCGCCGACGATTTTCTGAACAAGCCCCTCGACATCGATGAACTGATACGCCGCGTCTGCCGACTGTTGGATATAGAGACCGGCCCGACCGGTTGAACTTATCCGCGATCCGGATCGCCGCCGACGGGAAGGAGCCCGGCTCGGTGCCAGCCACACCCGTCCTCGATCTCGGACCCCGGGGCCTCCGCCGGACCCTCGCTCGGCTGGAGGGGCTCCCGATGCGCCCCGCATCGGCGAGGCTCGTCCTCGCCCGGGCCGATGACGACGATACCGCCCCGGATCGGACTCTCGATGGGTCGCGCCTCCCCTCGGTGATCGAGACCGATCCCGCCTGGGCCCTGGTCCGCGCCCGATCGAGCAACCGGCCCGTCGACCCGTTGATCGCGCTGGCGGAGCACCGATGGTGGCCGACCTCGGCCGCCTCCGATCCCTCCGGCGAAGCCCTGGGACGACTCTGGAAATTCTCGACCGCCGTGGCCTTCGCCGCCCGACGACTCGCCCGCGAGGCGAGCCTCGATGACCCGGATGCCTTCGCCCGTGCGGGCCTGCTCCACGGGCTGGGGCTCTGGGCGCTGGCCGCCGTCGTGCCCGACCGGCTGGCGGAGTGGTTCGCCACGTCGGATCCCGTCGATCGTCGGGCCCTGGAGTTCCGCTGGCTGGAAACCGAGGCCTCGAACCTGGGGCGGGACCTTGCCGAAGCCTGGGGCTGCGAGCCCCTGGTCGTCGACGCCGCCTGGCTCCACGCCGACCTGGAAGGCGACCTGGGCGCCTGCTCGAACGAGCCCACACGGCTCGCCCTGATCCAGAAGGCGTTCGCCCTGGCCCGTCGGACCCCCTGGGCTCCCGGGGCGGAGGACTCGCGCGAACACGGGCCCGGCGACCCGAGGGTCAAGATCCTCACCGCCGAGGTTCAGTCGCGATGCGGGGGAAACTTCGTCGACCCCGACGCCACGGCCCGCGAGGAACGGCTGACCCGCGACAATGCCCGGCTCCGCCGAACCGTCGCCCGTCTCCAGGTTGAGCACGCCTCAAACGATCGGTTCGTCCGGGCGGTCGCCGAGTCCTCCCCGACCGAGAACCCCGAGACCTGGGCCGAGCGGGCCGGCCTCGCCCTTTGCGGCGAGCCGGGCGTGGCCTCCGCGCGAGTGGACTGGTCGGGCACCGGATCGAGCGAACCGACCTCGACCGAAAGCCCCCCGAACCCGGTCATCCTGACGCTGGGCGACCCTCAACGTCCCTCCGCGACGATCCATCTCGGTCGAACCTCGAACGGAATCGAACCCCCGCCGACCCTCGAAGCCTGGGATGCCTGGGCCAGGGCGATCGACGAGCGGGCTCGCCTTCGATCTCGAATCGACGAACTGGTTTCCGCCCATCGGGGAAGGCTCGACCGCGAGGGGCCGGCTCGCCGGAAAGCGAAGCTAGACGCCCTGGCCGAGTTCGCCGCCGGTGCGGGTCATGAGCTGAATAACCCCCTGGCCGTCGTCCTGGGCCGGGCCCAGCTCCTGATGTCCCGAGAGGACGACCCCGAGGCGATTCGTTCGCTCCGGGCGATCATCACCCAGGCCCAGCGAGCCCACCGGATCCTCCGCGACCTGATGTATGTGGCACGGCCGCCCGAGCCTCGGCCTCGTCCCTGCATTCCCGAAGAAATCGTCCGAAACTGCCTCCGGGACCTCCAGACCGAGGCCGAGGCCCGAGGCGTCCGGATCGTCTCCGAGGCCCGAGAGCCCGGCTCGAAGGTCTGGGCCGATCCCGACCCCCTCCGACAGATCGCCGATATCCTCGTCCGGAACGCGCTGGAGGCCACTCCGGTCGGAGGATCGGTGCGGTTCGTCGCCGGCTCCGACGGCAAGACCCTCCGGTGGTCGGTCCACGACACCGGACACGGGATCGGCGCCACCGAAGGCATGCACCTCCTCGACCCGTTCTATTGCGGTCGACAGGCGGGACGTGGGCTTGGCCTCGGATTACCGAGGGCCGCCCGGATCGTCGAACAGGTGGGGGGCGACCTCCGATGGCAGTCGGTCCCGGGACACGGGACCACCTTCCACGTGTCGTACCCGATCGCAGAGATTCCCCCAACGCTGGATGAAGATCGGCCCGCGGTGGTCATTCCCCCACGGGCCCTGCCAGTCCGCTAGGCAGTCACTGCTCGCGAATTCATCGTATCGGCGATTTCGTGACAGTCGCCGCAGAGGAACGTCACGTTCAAGGGTTCGTCATAATCCCAGTGATGCCGCTCCAGTCGTTGGCGGCGACGACACCAGGAACAACAATGAGGGCGGTCGATCAGGCCGAGTTGTTCGGCCAGGGCCGCGGCGTATCGAGCCGCTCGCGTCCTGATCCGGCGGGGCCTCAGAAGATCGGCGCTGATCTCCAGATGGCGACGAAGACGGGCGAACTTGGCGTGCTGACGGTTCCGACGAACCTTTTTCATGGCACGTTACCCGAATGTGTCCTGGAAGCCCTTTCTCATGACGCGCGATGTGACGGTTTCCATTCCCTTGGCGGAGTCCGGCGAGGAGCATCCGATTCTGGTCCTGGCTCTTCCCGATTTCCCCAACATCTCCATCTTACGGCAAAAATCGGACCGAGTCCAAATTTAACAAGGGATCAATCGGACCGGAACAGGAGGAAATGCATTCAAGCATTTAACGTCGTGCGAATGGCAACCAGGGCCCGGCCCGGCCGGGTCTAGGCTGGGCATTCGATTTGTGTAGAATATTTGCTACAGCCGGCGGTCGTCCGCGGCAGGAGGATTGGCTTAACGCAAGGACATCCGATGAAGATCGCGACGCTCGCCACCCTGGGAATTGGATTGTTGATCGGCTCGACGATGGCCTGGGCGCAAGACCCGGCGGCCAAGGGCGAGTCGGAGTTGAAGACCGTCGACCAGAAGGCCGCCTACGCCATCGGGCTGAATATGGGCAAGCAGATGAAGAAGCAGGGGATCGCCCTCGACCCCGAGCTTCTGCTGAAGGGCCTCAGGGATGGCCTGGCCGACAAGGCCGCCCTGACCGATGCGCAGATGGAAGAGGTCATGCAGGCCTTCGGTCAGCAGATGCAGGCCAAGGCCGCCGCGGCCGCGTCGGGGATTGCCGAGAAGAGCCTCAAGGAAGGCCAGGCGTTCCTCGCGGCCAACAAGGCCAAGCCTGGCGTCCAGACCCTGCCCAGCGGGCTCCAGTACAAGGTGATCAAGGAAGGGACCGGCAAAAGCCCCAAGCTTGATGACACCGTGGTCGCCCACTACGAAGGGACCCTGATCGACGGGACCATCTTCGACAGCTCGATCAAGCGGGGCGAGCCCGCCGAGTTCCCCGTCAGCGGCGTCATCAAGGGTTGGACAGAGATCCTTCAGAAGATGAAGGTCGGCGCGAAGTATCAGGTCTTCATCCCCTCGGACCTCGCTTACGGTGCCAACCCGCGGCCGGGTGGCCCCATCAAGCCGAACGACGCGTTGATCTTCGATATCGAACTGATCGACGTGAAGTAAACCGGTCGGATCGGATCGGGCCTCGCGACGGATCGCGGGGCCAACACTCTCGGCAACCGACACCCCTTCGGGCAATCAATCAAATCCCGACATTGCCGATCGACAATGAAATTTCCCAGCGATCGATTACGATTTGAGCCGATAAACTAAGGACAGAAAGCAGACCCGGAACAGGGTCGGTTTTTGAGGGGGAACACCGGGAGGTTCTCATGCGTCGTGAATTGATGGCGTTGGTCGCGGCGGTCGCGGTCCTGGGTTCAGGCGCGGCTCCCGACGAGGTGGGCGACCTGAACCGACTCCAGGGTCAATGGGAAGCTTCGGTCGGACGCCGAAAGGAGTTCGTGGTGTCGCTGGAGGTCAAGGGGTCGGAGGTCTCGGCGACGATCACGCCGAAGATTGGCCCCAAGGTCAAGGCTAACGGTCAGTTGGAGCTCGACGAGTCGGCCAGTCCCCGCTCCCTCGACTGGGTCAAATTCTCGACCGCGGATGGAACCGAGGTCCCGACTTTGCACGCCATCTACCGGCTTGATGGGGAGAAGTTAATTATCCGGAGCGGCGGCTTCAACGACGATCGGCCCAAGGTGTTCGAAAAGGGTGGCGAGGGCTGCTGGACCGATGTCCTGGTTTTCAACCGCCCCGAATCGGCCTCAAAGACGACGCCGACCTCCTCGGATCGCTGAAGATCGTTCAGGGAAGGTCGCTCAGCGGTAGAAACCGGAACCGGAGGCCAGACCAGCTGGCCTCACTCTCGGCATCGAGATTGGCCTGGGCCAGCCGAGCGGCCGTGTTGGGGAGATTCGACTCTCGATCGAAGAGAAGGGCCGGCAGGGCAGGCTTCGCGGCGTCGAGATCCTCGATGGTCAAGGGAATAGCGTCGGCCAGTCGGCCCAGGACCGTCCGGAGCCGAATGAGTGACGGGTCCGCCTGGCGGTCGAAGGCCAGTCGGAGCAGGATCGGTAGCTCGAACTGACTGATCCAGACGCCCCACGAGCCGGCCGGCAGGTCATCCAACCGGACCCACCCGCTTCTCGCGACCGCCGACCAGGGTTGGCCCGGCTCCCAGACCGCCACCTGGACAGCTTGCCCCTCCATGGCCAGGACCGGCAATGAACCGTCTCCCACCGTGACCGATCGCGTCGGCCCCTCGGGAGATTCCCCGATCGACAGCCGTCCTCCCGGGGCGCGAACGACCAGCCTGGTATCCCAGGGCAGGACATCGGCGATCGAAACCCAGCCGATCGGCCTCCGGTTCCCGATTCGAACATGAGTGGGCGGGCCGGGCTCGGGCCAGGTGTCGTAGACATCCACGAACATCCGACGGTCGATCGTCTCGGAGGTCGGGCCGTTCGGTCGACCTGTCACGGGCGTCTCGTCGCGGAGCAAGAGCGCCCGACGGATGATCGGCCCGGCGACCACCCGAGGCCGGGGCGAACTGGGGACCGGCGGCCCTTCGAGAACCCGTCGAGCCCGAACCGCCATTTCGGCCCGCCAATCGCTCGACCACTCGGCCCCCTTCCAGACGAGCAGGCCGACGAGGACCAGGGCCACCAGGCTCGGCAATGGGTAGCGGATCGGCGGGAGCATGAGACCTCGCGATGATTGGATGAGCTTGAGACCTGATCCCGATTCCAATCCTATCGAGCGAGCTTGCCCTGCCGCGAGCCCCGGCCCGGATCGTGGAGGGCCGGCCCGCAGGTACTGGAGGATCGATCGAGCTCGCCGAGACACACCCCAGGACCGTCCCGATCCGGAGGGCCGCCGATCCCGGCAACGATCGACGGCGATGCCCGTTGGAGGGAGAAGCCCAAAATCAGCGAAGGCGAGGTTCCAGGCCCTTGCTCGCCCCGGCGCTTTCGAGTAGCTTTTGAATCAAGTCCAATCCAATCGGTCGAACTCACGATCATTAAACTTGTTGTTCCTTCTATACTCGCGACCCTCTCGCGAGTGCCTCGATCTGGTGGCGTGATGAACTCCGCACCTCCTGGTCGATCGACGACAACCTTCGCCGGTGCGTTCCTGACGCTCCTGGCCTGGATCGTCGTCGCTCCCCAGGCGGCCCGTTCCGAATGTTCATCCCACTATCTACCGACCATCTCGCTCTCGATCGGCTCCGAGGCCCCCAACCTCGGCGGATTGACGTCCTCCTTCGAGGTCGCCGAGATCCCCGATCGGCCGAAGCCCTGTACCGGGGAGATGTGCTCGGGACGACCGACAGTGCCGCTCTCACCGGCGCCGATCGAGGTCTACCGCGTCGGATCCTGGGCAATCCTCGTGGTGACGACACGGGTCACCGAGCCTGATCCCCAGGAGGGTCGCTTCGACCTAGTCGAAGACCGACCGATCGATTCACCCGCTCCCATCTTCCATCCCCCTCGACCCTCGCGGTCCCTCCTCCCCTCCCCTTGAACCGACCCGATTCGAACGGCCCCCAATCCTCGCGTCGACGAGCATCGCGTCGACGGGCGTGATCGATCTCGCCCCAGGTCCACCGGCATGAGCCGGGCGAAAACCGGGCCGAAGTCGCGACCTCTGCCCATCGACATTTGGTGCCCACGACCAGGTTGAACTCGTCCCGTCAGGTGGCATCGCCTCGCCTGGATCGCCGAGATGCGCCCGGACTGGCCGCATGCCGGCGAACTGAGGAGTCTTGCGGGCCACCCCTCGCGGGGTCGCGAGATCGGATCGTCGACGACATTGGCGGGCCTCCGCGCGCCATCGGCCGAAATCCCGACCAATTACAACACAAAAACGCATCACGTTTTTCATTTTCATACGTCCTAAATCCCGCATCGGGAGGTTCGTCTCATGCATCATCGTCGCCCGGGTTTCACGCTGATCGAGCTGCTGGTGGTGATCGCGATCATCGCCGTTTTGATCGCGCTGCTCCTGCCGGCGGTCCAGGCGGCCCGCGAGGCCGCCCGACGCTCGCAGTGCGTCAATAACCTGAAGCAGATCGGGATCGCGATCCACAACTACCACGACCAACTCGGCACGCTTCCTGGCGCCTATCTCGACTACAACGTCACGAAATTCTCGGCGCTCAGCATGATGCTCCCTCAGCTGGAGCAATCGCCGCTGTCCAACGCGCTGAACTATTCGCTCGCCTACTCCGACGCATCCAACAGCACGGTCCTGATGGCCGACGTCAGCACCTTCATCTGCCCGTCGGACCTGGCCAACCCGATCCGTGCCCGGGGTTCGCAGACCAACTACATGGCCGACATGGGGAGCTGGATCGTCTGGCAATCCGCCACCGGGCCGAATGCCAATCTGCCCGGCCCCAACGGCACGTTCTTCGGCAACAGCTCGACCCGATTCGCCGCGATCACCGATGGCCTCTCGAACACGGGCTTTTTCAGCGAACGCGTGATGGCCGACGGGAGCAACGCCATCGTCAGCCCCCAGAGCGACGTCTTCTTCTCGCCCGCCACGCCCACGACGCTGAACGACGCGGTCGCCCAATGCCAGGCCGTGAACATCAATGACCTGGCCAGCCAGTTCCCGCTGTTCATGGGGGCTCCCTGGGTCAACGGTCAGCACGTCTTCCAGCACGTCACGCCGCCGAACTCCCGCTCTTGCGGCTTCTTCACCGCCCTCCGCGCGTCGATGCCACCCAGCAGCCGTCACCCGGGCGGGGTCAACCTCCTGATGGGCGATGGCTCGGTCCGGTTCATCAAGAACTCCATCAACCTGACCCCCTGGCGAGCCCTGGGGACCATCGGCGGCTGGGAGGTTATCAGTGCCGACTCCCTCTGATCGGAGCCCTCAGACGACCCTCATCCCTCGTCCCTTCGAGCGGGCTGCCCGTCGATCGAAGATGCTCACGCTATTCATCCTCACATCCGCTCTCCTCGCGGGCTGTGGCGGCTCGGGCGGTGCTCCGCCCGTCGACCCGTCCCGTGCCCGCGAGGCGTTGAAGACCACGCTGGAGAGCTGGAAGAAGGGGGACAAGATCGGCGCCCTCCGAGAGGCCTCTCCGCCGATCGTGGCCCAGGACTTCGACTGGATGGGCGGGCACGAACTCCTGGACTACGAGGTCACGAGCGAGGGCCAGGACGACGACGCGAATCTCCGGATTCCCGTGAAGCTGAAGCTCCGGACGCCCCAGGGCAAGGAGATCACCAAGAGCGTCTCCTACGTCGTGGGGACCAGCCCATCGCTCACCGTCTTCCGTGACTTCCTCTGACGACCCGGAATTCCATCACACAACCGCGCGAACAACACAGGATTCCATAATGTCGCAATACGCTCAATTGACCCTGCTGGGGCTGCTCCTCGGGGCGGTCTGCCTCCCGGCCGTCGCGAGGGTCACGCCGCGTCCCGGAGGCGACGGGATTGCCGAACTCCTGCCCGACGAAGCGGCCTGGCGACGACTCCCGGCGCCGACCCGAGGGGGTGGCCAGCCGCTGCCATCCTGGGCCCGGATGATCGCCGCCGATCTGCCGAAGAGCACGGCGGCCCTGCTCGAGCTCGACCTGGCCCAGAGGACCAGGAGCCCGGTCGATCCCAAGCTGCGTGCCTCGATGCGCTGGGTCGCCGCCCACGCCAACCGATGTAACTATGCCGAGTCCTATGCGGAGGCCGACGCGCGGCGAGCTGGCCTCGCCGACGAGAAGCTCAAAGCCCTCGCGATCGAGGGCCAACCCGGCTGGTCCGAGGCCGATCGACGGGCCCTGGAATTCGCCCGGAAGATGACCCTCGATTCCGACTCGGTGACCGACGAGGAGTTCGCCGCGATCGTCCGAGATCATGGCGAGAATCAGGCCGCATCGATGGTACTTCTCATGGCCTACGCCAACTTCCAGGATCGGCTGCTCCTCTGCCTCGATGCCCCGATCGAACCCGATGGGCCATTGGCACCGCTCGACGTTGCCTTCGACCCGGCCTCGTACACGACTCGGACGGTCCCGCCACCGCCCCTAAGCAAGTCACCCTTGCCCGAACCCACCGGTCGAGACCAGGTCACTGACGACCCCGAATGGGCCGCGGCATCGTTCGAGAAGCTCCAGGCCCGACTCGAGGCCCAGCGACAAAAGCCCACCCGCCTGAGGATCCCGGCCTGGGACGAGGTCACCCGCAACCTGCCTCCCGGCCTGATGAATCGCGGGAGTGAGATCATCTGGTATCGGATCGTCTTCGGCTACGCCCCCGAGCTGGCCGTTCCGTTCGAGATCTTCATGAGGACCGCCGGGGCCGAGGCCGCCCCGAAGTATGACCGCATCTTCGCCCAGGGCCTGTTCTGGGTGACGACCAAGGCCGTGAAATGCCCGTATTGCATGGGGCACTGCGAGATGAACTGGGAGGTCTCCGGGCTGACCCGGGACGAGATCGCCCGGCGGAGCCGCCTGCTGGCCGGCGATGACTGGTCGAGCTTTCCCCCGGCCGAGCAACATGCCTACGCCTTCGCCCGGAAACTGGCCGTCGCGCCGTGGTCGATCTCGGACGAGGACCGGAATCGCCTCGCGAGTGACTTCGGGGCCGATCGTGCCTTGATCGTGATGCTGAACACTAGCCGATATCACTACATGACGCGGATCTCCAACGGCTTCCAGCTCCGGCTGGAGCGTGAAAACGTCTTCTATGACTTCTACAACACCAAACCTCCGGCCAGGTCCGCAGGTGGTGAGATTCAGAAAGTTGGTGGTCCCGTCGCGCTCCTGAACGATGATGACTGCTGGAAGCGCATGCCGGAGACGGTGGCAGGCGGTGGCCAGCCCCTGCCGAGCTGGGCCAGGGCGGTGGCCGGCCGGATGCCACGGACTGCCGCGGCGATGCTCGAGCTCGACCTGGCCCAGAGGACCAGGAGTCCGCTCGACCCATCCCTCCGTGCCAAGATGCGATGGGTGATCGCCCGGGCCAACCGGTGCGATTACTCCCAGGCGTATGCCCTCGCCGACCTCAGGCGGGCCGGGGCCGACGAGGCGACCGTCCAGGTCCTGACCGGTGACCCGGCCGACTGGCCCGAGGCCGATCGCGAGCCGCTCGAATTCGCCCGGCTCCACACGGTAGACGCCCCGACGATCCCCGACCCACTGTTCGCCAGGCTCCGCGAGCGATTCGGCGACAAGGGCGTTGCGTCGATGGTCCTCCTCGGGGCCTACGGCAATTTCCAGGACCGGATCGTCCTGGGTCTACAACTCCCGATCGAGCCCGGCGGGCCGCTCGCGCCGCTGGATGTGAAGTTCGTCGCGGGAGCATTCCAGTCGATTCCGATCCTCCCGGATCAAGCCGAACCGCCGGGGCTGCTCACCTCGGGGCGGACGGTCGTGGACCGCGACCCCGAGTGGTCGGACCTCTCCTACGAAGCCCTTCAATCCCGACTCGAGGGGCAGCGAGACCGGACCCCGAGGCTTCCGATCCCGTCCTGGGACGAGGTGAAGAAAGGCCTTCCGCCGGCGATCGCCGCGAGGCCAACCCGGATCGTATGGAACCTCGTCTGCTCCGGGTACGTCCCCGAACTGGCGGTCCCCTGGAGCGTCTCGACGCGGACGATGTGGGTCGAGACCAAACCCGACCGGGTCTTCGAAGAGAGTCTCTTCTGGATCCAGACCCGCGCCATTCGCTGCAACTATTGCATGGGGCATTGCGAGATGCTCCTGGAAGTGGCCGGACTCGACAAGGACGCGATTGCCGAACGGACCCGGCGACTGGCCAGCGACGACTGGTCGGCCTTCCCGCCGGCCGAACAGCGGGCCTATGCCTATGCTCGGAAGCTGACCAAGACGCCCTGGGAACTCACCGAGGCCGACTACAAGGGGCTTGAAAGCGACCTCGGCCCTGAGCGAGCGATGGCTACTTTCTGGTGGCTCTGCCGCGGACTCTACATGACGCGAGTCTCCGACGGTTTCCAGCTTCCCCTGGAACGCGAGAATGTTTTCCAGGACTTCTACGCCAATCGACCAGCGCCAGAGGCCAAGGAGCCGACCCGGAAGCCTTGAGGCGGATCGTCCTGGTGGCCCGCGCGTCCTTCCGACGCGCGCCACCCGAGCGACCGACTCGGACACGGACTCGGCCTTTGCCCTTGTTTCATATCAACATTTCGGACTTCAGCAACTCCAATCCCTCCGGGAGTGATCCATGAACCGGCAACGAAGAGGTTTCACGCTGATTGAGCTGCTGGTGGTGATCGCGATCATCGCCGTCCTGATCGCACTGCTCTTGCCCGCGGTCCAGGCGGCGCGCGAGGCGGCCCGACGCTCGCAGTGCGTCAATAACCTGAAGCAGATCGGCCTCGGGATTCACAACTACCTCGATACCCACGGCGTCTTCCCGATCGGGCGAGGTACCCGCCCGGCCCGGCCCTATACGGCGTCCTCGCGATACAACTACTCCGGGTTCGCGATGATCCTCCCATTCCTGGAGCAATCTCCCATATTTTCATCGATCAACTTCGATCTGCCGATCCCGCTCCAGGCCGGCAATGCGACCGCGATGCAAACCCGGGTAGCGTCGTATCTTTGCCCGTCCGACTCGCAGGCCACGCCCGCCGAGTGGGGGGGCACGAATTACCGATTCAGCGAGGGATCGAGCATCCTCTACTCCTACGGCCCGACCGACACCGGCTCGGTCAACACCGCGATGCCTGCCCCGAACGGGCCGTTCTTCGCCGAGGTTTCGAAACGCCTCGCCGAGATCACCGACGGCACCAGCAACACGGGGATGACCTCGGAGCGACTCTTCGGCGACTTCAATCAGGGGCTCCCCACGGCCCGTCGCGACGTGTTCGTCTCCCCGACCTGGCCGACGCTCCCCGAGGAAGCCTTCCAGAATTGCGAGTCGGTGAGCAACACCGATGTGACATCGACCGGGGAATCGGGCAGCGGCGCTCCCTGGCTCGACGGCTTCCTGCACGTCTCGATCTACAAGCATGTCGCGCCCCCCAACCGGAAGTCCTGCTACATGTACCCGGCCCGCCTCGTGATGACCGCCTCCAGCCTCCACCCCGGAGGGGTCAACGTCGGGCTCGCCGATGGCTCGGTGCGTTTCGTCAAGGACAGCATCGACCGAGCGACCTGGCGTGCCATGGGCTCGATGAATGGGGGAGAGGTCCTCTCCGCGGACCAGTTCTGAGCGAACCGGGACCTACGAAGAAAGGCGAGAGGACCTCGACATGATTACAAAAACAAGTGCGGCGAACCGACGGCTCGTCGTCATCGCATTGGCCATGTTCGGCCTGTTCGGTTGCTCGGAGGGCTCGGCACCGGCGGTCGCCGACCAGGACCGGGCCAGACAAACCCTTGACTCGGCCCTGGAGTCGTGGAAGAAAGGAGAGACCGTCGAGAGGATGAAGGAGGCGAGTCCGGCGATCGTCATCTCCGACCCGAAATGGGGAAGCGGAGCCATGCTGAAGAGGTTCGAGGTCGAAGGCGAGGGCAAGCCCTCGGGCGCCGAGAGGGCCTTCACCGTGACACTCTGGCTGGCCAATCGAGACGGCAAGGAGAGCCGCGAACAGGTCGTCTACAAGGTCGGCACGGACCCCATTCTCACCGTTTTCCGCTCCTTGTTCTGAACCGACCAGGCCGCGTCGCAACCCGTCGCCGGGTCCGAGGCCCGGCGGAGGTCGCGGCGTCGAGCCCTCTTCCGAGGGGATCTCCATGCTGATCTCGAGACGATTGCTTGCCCCGCTACTGATCGGGGTCGGACTCCTGGCCACCCCCCCTGAGACACGGGCTGTGGACCATGGACTAGGCCAACCCTTGAGTATTGAGGAATGTTGGAAGGCCCTACCTACGACAACCGTCGGTGGAGGCCAGAGGTTGCCGAACTGGGCACTCCTGACCGCCCGGAACCTCCCGCGCACAACGGCGGCGATGCTCGAACTCGACTGGCTTCATCGGACCCGGAACGGCATCGGGCCGGTCCTCCGGGGCGAGATGCGCTGGGTGGCAGCCGACGCCAACCGTTGCGAATACGCCCGAGCCACCGCAGAGGCCGACCTCCGTCGCTCCGGCGTCGATGAATCGCGGATCGCGGCCCTGAAGGGGGGCCCCGACCGCTGGCCCCCCGAGGACCGGGCCGCGCTCCGCTTTGCCAGTCGGATGACGCTCGACGCCGGAGCGGTGACCGATGAGGAGGTCCTCGCCCTGCGTCGGCACTACGGCGACGAGAAGCTCGTCGCCATGGTCCTCCTCCTGGCCGCGGCCAACTTTCAGGACCGGCTGTTGCTCACACTCGGCATCCCCCTGGAGGACGGCGGCCCCCTGGCCCCGGTCGAGGTCCACTTCTCGCGGGAACCTCCGGCTCCCCACGTCCCGCCTCGGTCCCATCCCGAGGAACTCAATGGGCCGCCCGTCCCGACAATGGTGGACGATCCCGAATGGATCAAGCTCGGCTTCGAGATCCTCCAGACGAACCTCGACTTGCAAAGGTCCAACGACGGCAGAATTCGTGTACCCGCTTTCGAGGAAGTCCTGGCGAAGATCCCGCCGGACGCCCCGAAGCCCAAGGCACCGATCCGGATCCAGTGGAGCCTCGTCTGCATGGGTTATCAGCCGGAACTTGCCGCGGCGTGGTCGACTTGCACCCGGAACTTCGGCGAGGAGGCGAAACAGGATCGAGTCTTCGAAGAAAGTCTCTTCTGGGTTGTGACCCGGACCATCCATTGCTTCTACTGAATGGGGCACTGCGAAATGCTGCTCGCGGTCGCGGGCCTCGACAAGTCAGCGTTGGAAGCACGCACCCGGCTCCTGGCCTCGGGTGATTGGTCAACCTTACCCCCCTGGGATCGCGCCGCCTTCTTCTTCGCCCGCAAGCTCTCAAGGGCACCTTGGGACATCGGCGACGAGGACCGGAGGGCCCTGGTTTCTCACTTCGGCCCCGAGCGTTCGCTGGACGTGATCTGGTGGGCCTGCCGTTGTCATTACATGACTCGCGTCGCCGACGCGTTCCAGCTCCCCCTGGAGCGAGAAAACGTCTTCCAACCCCCGAAATCCAAAAGTCATGAAAACGCCGGATCCGGCCCGGCCGCTCCGAAATGATGCCCAATCCCCGAGCGCTACTCACTCCCCATGAGGGGGAGTCATCCTTTCATCCCGATACCATCCCCGAAGGGCCCGACGACTCATGAGAATTCAATTTAAGCCAAATTTGTTCGTGCGAGGCCCGATGATCGCCCTGGTGATGGGTGCGACATTTTCGATCGGAGCCCCTGCGCCGGCCCAGGATCCAGGAGGCTCCGAAGCGAGCAAGGAGGCGGTGGCTCGCGCCCTGGCCGAGTCGTTCCCCGACCGCCCCGAGTGGCTGGACATGTTGACCGACATCCTCCAGGGTAGCCAGCTTGGCCCGAACGACGGCTGGTTCCGTCGGGCGGTCGCGCAGACGCGTTTCGACTGGAAATCGACCCGAGAACGGCTCGATCCCAACAAGGACGGGCAGATCGATCGGAAGGAGTTCCCTGGGAGCGACCAGGATTTCGCCCGGCTGGACCGCGATCGAGATTTCGCGCTGACCGAGGCCGACTTCGATTTCTCGGCCCACGCCCTGACGCCCTCTCCCGGATCGATGCTCTTCATGCGAGCCGACCGGGACGGCAACGGCAAGGTGACCAAGGAGGAGTTTGAGGCGTTCTTCCGGAAGATCGATGGCGGAGGCCAGGGTTTCCTCTCGCTCTCCGACCTCCAGGAAGCGTTCCGGATGCCGCCTCGCCCGCCGGCCGACCCGAATGCCCCGAGCGGACCGAGCAAGGATACGCTGGTCCGGGGCCTCTTCCGTCAGGAGATCGGCTCGCTCCAGCCCGGCCCTTCGCTCAACGAACCCGCCCCCGACTTCACCCTCAAGACGATCGACGGGACCGAAGAGGTCACGCTCTCGAAGCTCGTCGGGCCCAAACCTGTGGTCCTGGTCTTCGGCAACTTCACCTGCGGACCGTTCCGGAGCCAGGCCGGGAACGTCGAGAAACTCTTCCGCCTCTACCAGGATCGGGCGACGTTCGTGATGGTCTACGTCCGGGAAGCCCACCCGACCGACGGATGGCGGATGGAGAGCAACGACCGGGTCGAGGTCTCGCTCGCCCAGCCCCGAACCTATGAGGAGCGTGTTGGCGTGGCCCAGACCTGCGCGGCCCGGCTCAAGCTCGGCTTCCCGATGCTGGTCGACACGATCGACGACACCGTGGGGGCCCGTTACAGCGGGATGCCGAGCCGTCTTTACCTGATCGACCAGCAAGGGAAGGTGGCCTACAAGAGCGGCCGAGGCCCGTTCGGGTTCAAACCGGCCGAGCTGGAGCAATCCTTGATCCTGCTGCTCCAACGCGGCGCGGAGACCGACTCCTCCACGACGCGTAATGCGGCCCCCCAACGAGAGCCGAAAGCGACCGAGCCGGTCCAGCCCGCCTCGACGGCCGACGGACTGCCCCAATCTCGATGACTCGCGCAGTCGAGCGTGTGTTCCTTCCCGATTCCCTTTCCCGAGGATCTTGTACCATGAAGGCTTCCGCCGCGAAGACGCTGATCCTGTCCCTGGCGCTCGTCGGATCGAGCCTCGCCTGGCGCCAGGCGAACTCGCAACAGGCCGACGGCAACACCAAGGCCGACACGATGGACAAATCCGCCGCAGCCACCTATGAAAATCTGGCGACGGCGATCATTGCGATCGAGGCCACCGAGGACGAGCTGGTCAGGAGCATCCTGCTCGGTTACCAGGCCGCCGCCCAGGGCCATCTGAGGGCGGCCGCCGAGCCCGGCCCGAACCGCAAAGCCCACCTGGAGGCGGCCGCCACCACGATCGGCGACATCGCCAACGAAGGCGACAAGCGCATCCAGGCCGTCCGCCAGCGACTCGCCAAGGCCGGCCACACGCACAACACGGACGTTGTCACGAAAGAAGATTACATGCTCATAAATAGCAATGAAAAGAAGGAGATCCTCGCCCTGGCGCAGAAGGTCGGGAAGCTGGAAGCGGGCGTCTCGCCGGACGGGGTCCGCGCGATCTCCGAGGAGTTATCCAGCCTGTTCGACAAGGCAATCGCCCCGGAATGAGTTCCTCCGACGGTCGCGGGTCCGGGCGGCCTCCCTAATCAAGGCCCACGCCGGCGTGGGCCATCTTTCGAGGTAAGTCAGCGATGATGCGTCGTCGAGCCATTGCGCTGGTCCTGATCACGCTCGGACTTTGCTCTTGCCGCCGGTCGGACCCGGCCCCGATCGAGCCCGCGGCCGCGGCCCACCCCCCGGCCCAGCCCCGGGCAACCTCGGCTCCTCCTCCTTCGGCCCACTTCGTCGATCAGGCAGCCGAGGCGGGCTTGACGGGCATTCTCTATTGCGGCGGGCCGGAGAAGGACCACATCCTGGAGTCGGTGGGCACGGGGGCGGCCTTCCTCGACTTCGACGAGGACGGCAGGCTCGACGTCTTCCTCGTCAACGGTTGGGCGTTGGAGGAGGAGCCCTCTCGAGTGAGCATCAAGGGCCGGAACTATCTGTATCGGAATCTCGGAGGAGGCCGGTTCCAGGACGTCACCGAGAAGGCTGGAGTCGGCGGCGATGACGCGACCTGGGGGACCGGAGTCTGCGCGGCCGACTTCGACAACGACGGACACGTCGACCTTTTCGTCTCGGCCTTCGGGCCGGCTCGGCTCTACCGGAATCGCGGCGACGGGACCTTCCAGCAGGTCGCCGAGCACGCCGGTCTCGCCGATCCAGGCTGGGGTGCGGGGGCGGCTTTCTTCGACGCCGACACCGATGGCGACCTCGACCTCTACGTCGCCCATTACATCGACGCCACATTGGAAGAAGTCCTGGCGGCCCGCCGGACGACCACCTGGCGGGAAACCGTCAAGGTCATGGCCGGTCCCTTCGGACTGCGGGGCGGCCGGGATCGGTTCTACCGGAACAATGGCGACGGGACCTTCACCAATGCCACCGAAGAGGTCGGCATGACCGACCTGGCCGAATCGTACGGCCTCGGTGTCATCGCCTCGGACCTGGATAACGACGGCGATGTCGACGTCTACGTCGCGAATGACTCGAACCCCAATTTTCTCTATCGGAACGACGGCAACGGCAAGTTCTCCGAGATCGGGACCTGGAGCGGGGCGGGACTGGACGGGGACGGCATTGCCCAGGCGGGGATGGGCGTCGACGCGGGCGACTTCGACCACGACGGCCTCCAGGATCTCTTCGTCACCAACTTCGCCCGCGACCACGCGACCCTGTATCAGAACGTCGGCGGGCTGATGTTCATCGACATTAGCACCGCCCTGCGCCTCAAGCCCCTGACATTCCAAACGCTCAAATGGGGGTGCGCCCTCTTCGATTTCGACCTGGACGGCGACCTCGATCCGATCATCGTCAACGGGCACATCTATCCGCAGGTGGATCGATATCCGTCGCTCGTCGAATCCTACAAACAACGCCCGACCCTCTTGCGTAATGACGGCGGACGACTCACCGATATCTCGCAGGACGCCGGCCCCGGCCTGCAAGTCGCCGCGTCGGCCCGGGGCCTGGCGACCGGGGATTACGACGATGACGGCGACCTGGACCTGCTGATCACCACGGTCGACGGCCCGCCCCTGCTCCTCAGGAACGACACGCCGCATGAGGGACATTGGTTGAAGCTCAGGCTGCTCAATCGCCACGGGAGCCCCGCCATCAACGCCCGGGCCATCGTCACCGCCGGGGGAGTGGATCGGATGCGCGAGCTCCGGAGCGGCTCCTCCTACCAGTCGCAGAACGCGTTGGAGCTCCACTTCGGCCTGGGGTCGTCGGCCCGGATCGAGCGATTACAAGTCGTCTGGCCCGGCGGGGGACGGACCACGCTCAAGGATGAGGAAGTGGACCGGACGATCACCCTTCGCGAACCGACGACCCCGTAGTGGAGGCCGAACCGAGCGTTCGATGTCGGAGGATCCCGGGGAGGGTGGCCAGCAGGCCGAGCCCCGCCAGAAGGGACAGGAAAAGCCGCGACCAGCCGGGGGCGGGGACGACCATCCCCCGGATGAAGACGGCGGTCTCGGCCGCCTGGGCGGCCTTCGCGTACGAGATCTGGATCGGTCGGAGCGTTCCATCCTTGACCACTCGGTCGGTCCGGTAGGTCAGGCTGTAGCTCGACCCGAGCCGTCGGGCGATCTCCTCGTAGATCGCGCGAAGTTGATCGACATCCCGGGCCAGATAATGCTGGCCCCGGGTCTCGTCCGCCAGGCGTTCGAGGGCCCCGACGGCGATCTCGTTCTCGTCGCCCAGCCCAAGGGTGTGGACCGGGAGCCCGAGCTCCTTCGCCTTCTTGATCGCCGATCGTAGGTTCGACGAGAGGCTCCGGGCGTCTTGCCCGTCGGTCAGGGCCAGGACTGCCCGACGCCCGGTCTGCTCGGCCAGTAGTTCGAGCGCCTCGGAGACCGCGTCGTAATATCGGGTCGCGCCTCCGGCTTCGAGGAGGTCGACCGATGCCTGGACCCGGCCGAAATCCGAGGTAAACGGGCAGATCAATTCGACCTCGGAACTGAACGCGACCACCGCGACCTTCGAGCTGCTCGGGAGCCCTTCCAGGAACGTCGCGACCGCCCGCTTCATCCCGCCAATCCGGTCCTCCTGCTCCATGCTCCCGCTGTGGTCGACAACCAGGACCACCGTGGTCGGTCGGGCCTCGATCGACTCGGGGGCCTCGAACCGGAGGATCGGGCGATCCTGGCCATCCTCGGCCACGCGGAACTCGTCGCGTCTGGCGTCGAGGATGAACGATCCGTCGGGCTGCTTCACCTCGAAATAGACGGTGATCTCGGGAAACTTCGACTCGTCCGGCTGGGTGACGACCACCGAGGGGCCATCGGCCCCCATCAGGCCGGACATCGCAACCAGAATCGCCACCATCCGGGACCATCGGCGGATCATTTCGCCCCCTTCACGACCATCGTCGAGAGCCCGGCGAGCCCCGCGCCGAGGATCGCCCAGAGGAGGCAGACGGCAACGATCGAGTTCGCCCACGAACCGAGGATCGGCTCGATCGAGCGACAGATCGCGACCAGGCCGGTCGAGGCGATCACACCGGCACAACCTCCCGCGAACCCCCCGGGCAGAGCCTCGCGCGCCCCGCCTCGATAGCTCGCCAGGCCCGCCCCGGCCATTGCCCCGATCAAGGCCAGGGCCAGCGCCACGCCCGCCAGCCCGGGGGAGTCTGGCCCCGAGGCCGTCATGGCGTCCTCGCCGATCGAGCCTCCCGCCACCCCCACCAGGAGCCGGAGGGCCAGCGCGACCAGGCCCCAGGTCGCGACCCGGGCCACCGGCGATTGCCGAGCGATCAGCTCGGACCAGGTCGCGCCCGAGGCCACTGCGGGCTCGTTCGGTGTTCCTTCGGGGGTCGTTGCCTTCGCCTCCAGGACGACCGCGACCCGCTTCGAGCCCCCGTTGCCTTCAATCACCAGCTCGGCCTTCAACGGCGCCGGGAGCGACTCGGGAATCGTCACCTCGACGGTGAGGTCGGTCCCTTCGATGGTCGCGAAGTTCCGACCGGCGAACTCGTGGGCGATCGCCAGCCAGGCCAGGCCGGGCGGCTCAATTCGGGCGGTTGACCTGAGAAGTCGGTGGCCGACATTCGAGACCCGGACCGTCTTACGGACCAGACCTCCGCCGGGCGCCACCCGGACGACCAGCCGGGTAGGATGGACCTCCAGTTCGGGCCTCGCGGGCTTCGAGGTCGGCAGGGAACCCAGCCAGGCGTCAAGGCGGTCGTCGGGCTTCCCGGGACTGGCGGGCGATGGGGCGAGGTCGCCTCGGCCGATCGACTCGAGGAACGCCGCGAGTCGGCCCGAGGTCAGTTCCTCGCGGACCGACTCCCAGCGCTGGGACGAGGCGGTCAGGAAGTCATCCCAGGTCCGACAGGTCGTCCCTCCCGCGATCGCATACGAGAACGGGCCGCCCGGGGGCGGGGCCGGTTTCGGTGCCGCCGAGGACTTGGAGACCACCCGAAGCTGGACCCCTCCGAGCTGGATCACGTCGCCGTCACGGAGAGGTTCGGAACGACCGGGAAGGACCCGCTTTCGGTTGACGAACGTCCCGCCGGGGCTCTCCAGGTCGCGGAGCGCGAGCGAGTTGTCGAAGATCTCCACCGAGGCGTGCCGTGCCGCCATCCTCCGGGGGGATCCCGGCGATTCCTGATCGGCCAGGTCGATCCCCCGAGCGTCGGCGGGCGCGTTCCCGAGGACGATCTCCCCGAGGCTCAGCGCGAAGACTCGCCCTCCGTCCTTGCCTCGGACGACTTCGAGAGCCCAGCCATGTCCATTCGAGGTCGAGCTCATGAATTACCGTCGGCGGAACAGGAGGAGGGTTTGCCCAAGCTCGATCCGATCGCCATCGAGCAGCCGTCGAAAGTCATCGACCACCTCTCCGTTGACCTTGGTCCGACCACTCGGGGCGAAGTTCTTGAGGACGAAGTTCGGGCCATCCACCACGATCTCGGCGTGACGACGGGCCACGGTCGGGTCGCCGAAGAGGCCGACCTCGGCTCGCTCGTCGAGCCCCAGGTTCGAGATCTTCCCGGCCAGGAGATAAGACCGCCCCTCCTGCCGCCCCCGGAGGACCTGGACCCAGGCCCGCCGCAACGCCTGCTCCACCAGCGCCAGCGAGAGGCCCAGGCCCGACCCGAGCAGGACGATCCCGAGCCCCTGCCCCAGATCATACCGGTCCCGCATCCCCTGACGCATGGCCTCGAACAGGAAGCCGCCGACCAGGCCGCCGATCGCCCCCCCGATCAGGCCGAAAGCGAGCCTCTGTCGGGAACCTGTCGCAAGACCCTGACTGGCCCCGATCCCCAGGCCCAGGATCGCCCACGAGACGGCCCGACCCGCCAGCCCTCCCCGGAACGTCCCGAGGACCAGCTCGCCCACGATCAGGCCCAAGGCTCCGCCCAGTGCCCCGGCCAGGGCCCCCCAGGAGGCGTCTCGGGCCAGCTTGAGCCAGGCCCCGTCGCGGGATGGCCCCCAGGCATTCAGGAAGAAACCGATCGTCCCGCCGATCGCGACCCCGGCCAGGGCGTCGCGGGCCCAGATCGAGTCGAGATGGACGAGTTCCACGTAGAGGTAGAGCCCGCAGACCGCCCCGATCGCCCCGGCCAGGGCCAGATCGTAGCTCTGCCGAAAGTTCGCCGAGGAGAGGTTCACGAGAGCTTCCGCAAGGTGCGGCCCCCTTCGGCGATGACCCGGGCGATGTGGCCGAAGGTGCCGACCAGTTCCCCTTGCCGGGCGAAGATCGAGCCTTCCTCGGTGCTGCTCAGGCGCCGGAGGTAGTCCCGATCCGCGTCCCCCATGCCGATCGCGACGATCTCGACCCCCTCGCCCCGGGCCAGCGCGGCCTGCTCCACGGCGCTCTCGGCGGCGTCGGGATAGCCGTCGGTCAGGAGCACGATATAGCGGATCCGGTCGAGTCGGTTGAGCCGGAGCCGGGCCATCTCCAGGGCCCCGCCCAGGTTGGTCGTCCCGTCGGCTTCGAGCCGGGCTATGGCCGCCTGGACCTTCCGGGCGTTGTCGGTGGCCTCGGCCTGGAGCGTGACCTCGTCGGAGAACGAGATCAGGCCGACCTCGGTGGTGGTGAAGTCGCACTTGTCGACGAACGCCCGGGCGGCCGATTGGGCCTCGAACAGCGGGTGCCCGGCCATGCTCGCCGAGACGTCCATCAAGAGATAGATTCGCGTCGGGTCGACCGGACCTCGGCTCGACCCGGCCGCGGGAGGTCGGCCGAGCCACGAGAGGTCGTCGGGGACGGGCTCGACCCTCATCCGGAGCGAATGCCCGGTGTCGCGCTGGGAGGCCCGGACCTGGACGACCCCGTTGATGTCGTAGGACATCTTCACGTCGACCCGGACCTCGGCGTCGGTCGCCTGGATGCCCGAGAAGACATATTTACCCAGCACGGCGCAGTCCAGGGGATGCGGGCTCTCCCCCTGGGTCAGGTAAACTTCCAGGGTGTCGTTGGCCCCGCCGTGGGTTGCATGCAAATAAGACGTGGCATGCTCGGCCGGGATCGGCAGGTTCCGGCGGATGATCACGTCGTTCACGTAATGTTGGCCGTCGGGGCTGACGGCGACCGCGCCCAGGCTGTGCGACATCACGTCGACAACCCGCCGGGCCCCGCTCAGCGTGTGTCGAGGGCGAGCGTCGCCCGAGGCCTCACCGGCCTCGATCGCCGCCTGGATCGCGGCGCCCAGGGCGACCACTTCGTCGACATTCACCCCGGCCCTCGGGTCCTGCCCGGCCATCTCGCGGACGTACGAGCGGACCATCGGCATCCGGGTCGATCCGCCGACCAGCAGCACGCCCGAGAGCCCGGCCCAGGTCAGCCCCGATTCGCCGAGCGCCTCCTCGGTCAGCCTGCGGGTCCGGTCCATCAGGGCGAAGGTCATCGCCTCGAATTCGACCCGCGAAAGCTCGTAAGATTTCCGGTGCGCCCCGATCTGCAAGGCGACCCGGGTCGAGGTCCGATCCGAGAGCGTCCACTTGGCCTGCTCGGCCAGGGTCAACACCTCATTGAGCGCAATCGGATCATCGAGAGGGTCGAAGCCGGTCTCGGCGGCGAACTTCTCGGCGAGATAGCTGGCGATCAGGTCGTCCCAGTCCTTGCCGCCGAGGTCGCGATCGCCCGCGGTGGAGAGGACCGTCACCTCGTCGGGGGCGATCCGGGCCACGGTCACGTCGAAGGTCCCGCCGCCCAGGTCGTAGATCAGGACCGTCTCCTCGGTCCCCGACTTGCCCAGGCCATAGGCCAGCGCCGCGGCGGTCGGCTCGTTGATGATCCGCGCGACATCCAGGCCGGCGAGCCGTCCGGCCTCGATGGTCGCCTTGCGCTGAGGGTCGGCGAAGTAGGCCGGCACGGTGATCACGGCGCGATCGACGGGTTGGCCCAGGGCTGCTTCGGCATCCTCCTTCAACCGCTTCAGGACCAGGGCCGAGAGGTCGGTGGCATCGTAGTCGCGGCCGTGGAAGTGTAGCCGATAGGTCGGGCTCCCCATGTGGGGCTTGAAGAAGCTGGCGATCTCCTCGTTGCCCAGTCGTGCCCACTCGCGGGCCTCGTCGCCGACGGCCGGAGGGTCGGAGCCGAAGTAGATCACGGAAGGGGTGATGTTCCGCCCCTCGCGCCCGGCAATCACCTCGGGCCGACCGTAGGCGTTCCGGCAGGCCACCACCGAGTTGGTCGTCCCCAGGTCGATCCCGACGATGGTGGGCATGGGTTATTCCGGTGCGGCCGGGTTGCGGTAGATCGGCAGGAGGACATCGCGGACCCAGGCCCGAAATCTCCTGGCCCATCGGGTATCGTCGCCGGGAATGTATTCACCGAGGAATCTCACGATCTCGTCCATCGGCAGGAACGGTAGTGAGAGACTCGTATCGGACGGTGCATAAACCCCTTCCCGGCCGAGGATGAGCACGGTCAACCTGACCCCATCGAATCGCCAGATCTCGGGGACACCGAGACCCGCATAGACATCTAGCCGGCTCAGGATGCTGTTGGTGATCTCGACCTCGATCGCCAGGTCGGGCGGAGGAACGACTTCGAGATCGATCCGGTCCTCGTCGGGGACGAGGTGAACGTTCGCGATATAATAGCTATCGTCCGCCTCCAGTCCTCGATCCTTCGACCTTCGCCGGAAAGTCATCGATCGGGTACAGGTCATCGGGATCTCAAGCTCTTCGGTGATCGCCTGGATCATCCGGCCCAGGAGATATCCGTAACGTTCGTGGACCGGTAATGGCGACATGAGCTCGACGGTCCCCCGGTCGTAAGTCACGCGGATCGTACGCCGGTCTCCCACGAGCTTGAGTAGCGCTTCATAGCCATCCCAATCGACGAGGGGGATCAAGAACCGACGTTCTCCGACTTGCGGCCAGGCTGAGGTCGGCATTGCGGTCGCCATGTCGGATTTCCCCCGATCAGGACACGTTCAGGAGCCGGAGGGCCGAGGATCGCTCGGCCACGTCCTCGGCGTTCATGACGGCCTCGGTTTCGAAGTCGACGTCGATCGAGCCGCCGCCGGTGAGGTCGGTGGCCGTGACGTTCAATCGGCCGTCGCGGTTGATGGCGAACCTGACGCGGATCGGGCTCCGGGCGGGCAGTCCGGGGGGGAGATTCAGGGTGGCGACCCCCACATCCTTGCAGTCGAGCGGCTCGGTGCTATCGCGCTCTCCGGCCATGACCTTGATGTCGACGCCCTCCTGGTTGGCGGCGTCGGTCCCGAAGTCGGTGGCGTGCTCCATGGGGACCTCGCCGTTGCGCGGGAGGAGGGTGACCACCAGGTCCTTGCCCGATTCGTCGCGGGCCACCACGCCCAGGCTCTTGGAGAGGACGTTGACGATCTGGGTATTGACCAGCTCCCGGACCGGCCCGGTCAGGGTGTAGCCCAGCTCTCGCTCGATCTTGTCGAGCGCCTCGGCCACCTCTTCCGCCGAGACCGCCGCCAGGTCGAGCGCTCCGCCGGCCCCTTCGGCCTCGGGGTTTTCCGGGGTGAGCCGATCGCGGACCTCGTCCTGGAGCGACTCCTTCAGGCCGTAGAGTGCGGCCCCCTTGGCCACGGCCTCGTCGGGATCATAGCTCTCGGGCTCGACCCCGAACTCGGCGACGATCCGGTCGCGGACCTGCGGCATCCGGGTGGCCCCGCCGACCAGAATGATCTTGTCGAACCGATCGGCCCCCTTGACCCGGGCATCTTCGAGCATCTCGCGGGTCAGTTCGACGGTCCGGTCGAGCAGGTGGCGGGTGATCGCCTCGAACTGGGTTCGTTCCAGCTCGACCCGGGCCTGCTTTCCGGCGTGGGTCACGCGGAAGGGGGCCTTGTCACGCTGGGTGAGGGTCTTCTTGCCGCGCTCGGCCTGGAGGAAGAGGTCGTTGAGGACCTCGGGGTCGTCCATCGGGTCGGATTCCTCGCCGGTCTGGGCGCGAAACTCCTCGGCCAGGTGCATCACGACCGCCTCGTCCCAGAGGGCCCCGCCCAAGCGGTGGTCCCCCCCGGTGCAGATCACGCGGATCAGCCGATCCTTGATCTCGATCATGGTGACGTCGAAGGTCCCGCCGCCCAGGTCGTAGACCAGGACGATCTGGTCCTCCCCCTGCTCCAGCCCGTAGGCCACTGAGGCGGCGGTCGGCTCGTTGAGGATCGCCCGGACGTTCAGGCCGGCCAGCCGGCCCGCGTTGGCGGTGGCCTCGCGCTCGTCGGTCCCGAAGTAGGCCGGGCAGGTGATCACGACGTCGGTGATCTTCTCGTCGCCGCCCAGGGCGACCTCGGCATCGCCGACGACCTTCCGGAGCACGAACGAGCTGATGTCCTCGGGGCTGTACGCCTGCCCCTCGTGCTCGAAGACGAAGTGAGGATCGCCCATGTGCTGCTTGACCCGCGAGACGACCCGATGCGGCTCGACCTTCGCCGCCTCCTTGGCGGTGTTGCCCACGATCACGCTCTCGCCGTCGAACAGGACGACCGAGGGGGTGATCCGCTCGCTCTCCTGGTTGGGAACGACCACGGGCTTGCCGTGCTCGTCGACGTAGGCGATGGCCGAGTAGGTCGTCCCGAGGTCGATCCCATACACACGTTTCAGGCCGTCGCTCACGACAAGGCTCCCGGTGGCTCGATGGAAACGACCGCCCTTCGAGGCGACTCGGAGGGTTTTCGCCAAAAGTTGGTCAATATTGTACCGAAATTTCCCGGGGAGGCTCAGGAGGATCCGGTTCGACCGGCAGCCAGGGGCGTCGAGCGGCCTCCCCATACTTCACGCTCAGCCGGACGTGCCAATCGTGCCTGGCCTGACGGAGCCGCCGTTGCTCGGGCGTCGGGGCCGGCGTGTCGAACCGGTAGAGCAAGTTACCTGCCGCATCGTAGAAGCGGATCTCGTTCTCTTCCTTGGGGGTCGTGTAGATCGATCGGGAGAAATGAAAGTCTCTCGCGACCTGGAAGCGGGCGCGTCGGCGGATCAACGTCGACGCGACAGCCAGGATGACCGCCATGACCGCCACGATCAGCATCAGACGTCGGGTCGAAAGGCGGGGCGGGCGCATGTTCATCTACTCCGACATGGCCGAGCCCGCCACAACAGGACGAGCCCAACCGCCGCGACCCGATCGATAGGGCTCACTTCTTCTTCCAGACGCTCGCATATTTCTTGCGGTACTTCGGATCCTCTTCCGTCTCGATCAGTTCCAGCGCCTTCGAGCGGATCGCCTCATCCCCGACTTCCTCATGCAACTTCCGGAGGCCCTGGATGATATCAGAGCGGATCAGGGTCGAGTTCTTTTCCGCGATGCAATCTTCGAATCGACCGGCCAGGCCAGCGATCACCCGCTTTCGCTGCGCTTCTCCCGCGAGCCCGACCTTCCAGAGAGACAAAAGGCAGTGACGCGCGGTGACGAATCGCTCGTCCCTCGTCAGGTCGAGGAGGGCGTCGAAGTCGCTCATCATTCTACCTTCGGGATCGCTCTTCGCCAGGTTGCAGAGGAGCTGCGCGGCGATCGCTCTCCGATGGTTGTCCCGGTCGCTCAAGCTGCCCCTCAGCTCATCCCAGGCCTCGTAGGCCCAGCCCACCTTCCCCTCGGTGGCCTCCATCAAGGAGCGGAAGGACTGGCCTTGCTCCTCCCTATTGTCGGAATGGATCTGAGCGAGGTGAGCCCGGATCATCGAGTCCATCGGTCGATCTCCCGAATCCCTGGCGGTCCGGGAGCCGACCCGTACTCACCTTATACCTGAATCGCTCGCACCGGGCGGTCACTTGAGCGTTCCTGGCGACTCGGAGATCGGGAAGGGCCATCGAACCAACCGAGAGAGTGCGAAGCGGTGTGACGATCCGGGAGAAATCGAAGGATAGCGAGAGGGCGACTCTTCTCGGATGGGTGGGATCACGGGCGTCCCGAGCGATGATCACGGACCGAGATCCGAGATACCACCCATGCCAGATCGCCATACTAGGAAACGACTTGGGGGGCAACACCCGACTCGGGCCGGGCGGCAGGCCCGGGCCGATGCTGGAGTTCGGACCCGACCTGAATCGACTCGTACGACGACGACGGCATGCCGCTCGGTTGGTAGGACATCACCGCCTCGATGGCGTCATCGATTTCGTCCCGCTGCCAGCATTCCCGGGCATGTTCCCGCGCGCGGACCAGCTGATTGACCAGCTGGCCGAGGCTCTGACAACCCGTCTCGCCTTCGCCCCGGATGTCCGGAAAATCGCGATGATAGGCATGCCGGATCGGGATACCTTCGTCCGTGAGCGACTCTCCGACGACGATGACGTTGCTCATCCGAAGCGAGTGACTCTCGGCCGGGGGCTCGTGCAGGTCCGTCGGCTCGGCCTGATCGCCGGCACCTGGATCGATCTTCCTGACGTCGATCGGGCGGGTCGGCTCGATGGAAAGCGCGTCCTCCACGGCACCGTCGCGGCCAATCGCGGCCCTCACGGTCGCCATGATGAGTTCCTTATCCCCCACCGAGGAGACCACCCCCTTCAGGCGGACCTTGCAATCTCGGACGATGATTTTCACGCGACCAGCCGGGAGGCCGATCAATTCGCCGAGCGAATCCACGGCCGACATGGCGAGATCGGCCTCGTGGGGGATCCATCGGCCTGGCCGGACCTTCAACTCGTCGATCACGGCCCGGACTCCGTCAACCCGCAAGGCGGCCTCCTCGGCCGATTGTCGCTGGGTGGCACCGAGCACGTGCCCACTCAGGAAGGCGAGGCCGTGATCGACCGCGATCCCAATCGCGTGAGAATCGACCCCGTGCTCCCTCGACAGTTGCTCGCGAATCTCGATCTGAAGCTGTTTGTTGTCCTTCTGGTCGTCGGCCATGGGTCGCGCCTCCAGGGCGAAGAGTCATCGCCGATCCATCCTCGGGAGCGATCTCACGCCTTGCCTCCGCAAGATCGATCTCGATGCGCCCCGAAGGAAGGATCGACGGGCTCAGCTCGCCCGACCTTTATGGCGAATGTCGCGCTCGGGGGTCGTCAAATCGTCGGTCCCCCCGGGGCAGAGTTCCTCGCGATAGATCGCGACCTCTTTCGGGGCCTCGATCCCAATCCGGACGCATCGCCCTGTCACACTAGCGACAGTGATGCGAATATTGCCACCGATGACGATCGACTCGTTCAATTTCCGGCTCAGGACCAGCATCTAATCCCTCCTCGTTGTGTAATTGCACTAGTGATGCCAGGATCCGGGGATCGACTCGTCCTGTGCTAGTTCGGTCCGACGAAGCCTGGATGATCCGCGACGGACTTGTGAGCCACGACCTCGATCCGGTTCTCGACCCTCACGATGCCCTCCATCTCGATGGCGACCGTCTGGGCGAGCTGCTTGAGGTAGTGAGTCCGAAGTCGTCCGTCGAGAAACGCCACGCCGTCGTGGACATGACAGGAGATATCGCGAAGCACCGGATATCCACTATTTCCGAGACGGCCCCGAAGTTGTCGGGCCAGCATCGAGGATCGAGACAGTCCTCCGGTGATCGCTTCGGTCTTGGTCTTCGTCGCTTCGTGGGTCACGATCACGTGGCCACCTCCAGGTCGAGAGGCGAAATTCGCCACCAAGCCTCGGATGCGGCATCCGTTACCGCAGTTCGATCGAACCCGGGTCAAGGGACCATTCGGCGGACTGGTCGCGGGGCAAGAGAGACAGGGCGCATAAAACAAGCCCCGTCCACGCGAAGAATCGCACGGCGGGGCCACCCTGGCTAGCACCGATCACCCATCATGAGTAAACGATGTTTCCATCGTACACACATAACGGCCCATGTCAAGGAGTCCGATCCCGCAACCGGACGACCGCGATTCGACAAATATCATCCTCCGTTCCAAGAATCGGTCGGGTTCGGAAGAGCTTCCCTTGCGAACGGCGTTCGGACATGCTCAGATCACGGGCGGGTCGATGAAAGAGCGAGATGCCCGACTCCACGACGAACACCCTCGCATCCAGTCATTTCTTCTCGACTGATTCGCCCAGCGTCCGGGACCGTCTGGAGCGTGGAGGATGCCCGAGGATCGTCGCTTCGAACGATACCGATTCTTGCAGTCATACGTCGGTTGGACCTCCGAGGACGAACGGCGGATTCGCCACGTGGCCCGCCTCCTGGGCCCTCACCTTCCCTCGCAGATCGACGAATTTTACGCCGAGATCGAAAAACATCCCGAGGTCCGGTCGGTCATCACCGGCGGTCCAGAGCAGATTGGCCGGCTCAAGGCCTCGCTACTCGGGTGGCTGAATGAACTGCTCTCGGGCTGCTACAACGAGCCCTACGTCGATCGCCGGTGGAGAGTCGGATTGAGGCACGTAGAGATCGGGCTCAATCAGATTTACACGAACGCCGCCCTTTCCAGGCTCCGCGTCGGGTTGCTCCGCGCCCTCGGCGACGAATGGAGCGAGGGCGCTCCCGAATTGATGGAAATGTCGCTCTCCTTGACGAAACTCCTGGATCTCGACCTGGCCATTATCGAGGATGCGTACCAGTACGAAGCGTCGGCTCGCTTGAAACGGACCGAGCGGCTGGCGACGATGGGGCAGGTCGCCGGGAGCGTGGCCCATGAGGTCCGCAACCCGCTCAACGTCGTGAAGACCTCGGTGTACTTCCTGCTCAATGCCCAGGACCCGTCCCCCGAAAAGATCTCCGAGCATCTCCGGAGGATCGACCGGCATGTGGCCCTGGCCGACAGCGTGATCACGACCCTCACAAGCTTCGCCCGGATGCCGATGCCCAGGATCCTGCCCGTTTCGGCCGAAAGATGCCTATCCGAGGCGTTGGAGCTCAACGAAATCGGGTCGGGAGTCCGGGTCGAGATCGATTTCCCGCCGAATCTCCCCCTGGTCCTGGCCGATGTCAACCAGTTGCGGATCGTCTTCGGGAACTTGATCCGCAATGCCAACGACGCGATGGCCCACGGGGGACGACTCTCGATCGAGGGGAGACTGATCGGGGACGAGGTCGCCGTCGAGATCGCCGACTCGGGAACCGGGATATCGGCCGAGATCCTCGCCCGGATCATGGAGCCCCTCTATACCACCAAAGCCCGAGGACTCGGCCTGGGCCTCGCCATCGTCCGCGCGATCCTGGATCAGGTCGAGGGACATCTCAACGTCGTCAGCGAACCAGGCCTGGGTAGTCGCTTCACGGTCCGGTTGAAGGCCGCCCCGAGCGAGAAGGGGGCGAAATGATGAGTCGGGCCAGGACTACGATCCGGCGATGGGGCCGTTGCTCCATGATCCCGATCGTCCGAAATACCAGGCCGGAAGACCGCCCCGGACCGATGCCCATCGATCCGGCAACGAAGGCCGATCCAATCGCTCGGATTCCGGCCAAGAGGGGGATAGGTGCCTACAAAGGTCACCTCGATGCGGCAAGCCAGCGGGACTTGCTCGAACGACCGACCTGGGTTCGGCCGGCTCCACCTGCGAGGAGTCGGCGATGGACAACATGAATTATCTCGACATACTCGTGGTCGAAGACGATGCCGACGCCAGGGCGAACTTGCACGACATTCTCGAGATGGACGGCCACAGGGTTGTCTCCTTCGGCACCGCCGACGAGGCGCTGAGGCATCGCGATCTGGGGCGATTTGGGGCGATCATCCTCGACCGGAAGCTCCCGGACACGACGGCCGACGAAGTCCTGCCGGCGATCCGTCAGGCGGCGCCGGAAGCCTCGGTCATCATCGTCACCGGCTATGCGGACCTTCATGGTGCCATCGCGGCCCTCCGCCAAGGGGCATCCGACTATATCCTCAAGCCACTCAACCCCGACGCCCTCCGCGCCAACCTGGTTCGGATTGCGGAACATCGACGCCTGGCCCGGGCCAAGGAAAGGAGCGAGGCCGCCTTCCGCCAGCTCGTCGAGGCCGCCGAATGCCTGATCGTGATCGTTCGACCCGATCGCTCGATCCTCTACTTCAACCCGTTCGCCGCGCGGGTCACCGGCTACTCTGTCGAGGAGGTCCTCGCCAAGCCCGACAACGCGAGCTTATTCTCCGAAAGCGTCCGCAAGTCGATCGGCGAGCTGGTCGACCGGATGCTCGTCGGTGAACGGGCCGGCGGGCACGCGGAGCAGGTCACCCGCCGGAGCGGTGAATGTCGATGGATCGTCTGGAACGCCCGAAGGCTCGACGACTTCGAAGACGGGGAGGCGATTCTCGGCGTGGGGCAGGACATCACCGAATTGAAACGCGCCCAGGATCGGGCGCTCCAGTCGGAACGGCTGGCCGCGATCGGGCAGGTGGTCGCCGGACTGGCCCACGAGAGCCGCAATGCCCTCCAGCGCAGTCAAGCGTGCCTGGAGATGCTGGCCCTGGCCGACGGCGATCGGCCGAAGTCGCTCGACCTGATCGCACGGATCGGACGTGCCCAGGATGACCTCCACCATCTCTTCGAAGATGTCCGCGACTACGCGGCCCCGATCCGGGTGGATCGACGACCGATCCGACTTCACGAGGTCTGGCGAGAGGCCTGGGCCGACCTGAAACGCCTCCAGGAGGGTCGAACCGTCATGTTCCGCGAGGCCTGCGATTCCGACGATTTGACCTGCTTTGGCGATCCATTCCGTCTCGGCCAGGTGTTCCGTAACCTCTTCGACAACTCGCTCGCCGCTTGCCCCGACCCGGTCGAAATCCTGGTCCGATGCGATTCGACCGAGATCGAAGGGAGGCCGGCCCTCCGGATCTCGGTGCTCGACAATGGGCCGGGGCTCGATGCCGATCAGTCGTCGAATCTCTTCGATCCGTTCTACACGACCAAGGTCAAGGGAACGGGGCTAGGCCTGGCCATCTCCCGCCGGATCATCGATGCCCACGGCGGACTGATCCAGGCGGGCGATCCCGGGCGAGCGGGCGCCGAGATCATCATCATCATCCCGAAGGAGGGTCCATGTCACGCCAATTCCGAATCGTCGTCGCCGACGACGAACCCGACATGAAAGAATATTTCCGCACGATCCTTCCCGGCCTCGGCCACGAGGTCGTCGCCGTGGCCGGCACCGGCCGGGAACTCGTCGAGGCCTGTCGCAAATACAAGCCGGACCTGGTCATCACCGACATCAAAATGCCCGACATGGACGGCATCGAGGCGGCCGAGCACATCTATCGAGAGGGCCCGATCCCGGTGATTCTGGTCTCCGCCTACCACGACGCCGGGTTCATCAGCCGGGCCGAGGCCGATCATATTTTGGCCTACCTGGTCAAGCCGATCAAGCAGGCCGACCTCGAACCGGCCATCGCGCTGGCCACGCGGCGGTTCGAGCAATTCGAGGCGCTCCGGAGCGAGGCGAAGGATTTGAAGCAAGCCCTCGAAGACCGCAAGACGATCGAGAAGGCGAAAGGAGTCCTGATGAAGAAGGCCGGGTTGGGCGAGTCCGACGCCTTCCGGCGGCTCCAGAAGTTGGCCAGCGACCGGAACAAGAAGCTCGTCGAGATCGCGCAGATGATCCTCACGGCCGAGGAAGCCTACGGGAGCTGACCGAGGGGTAGGGCCGACGTGCGACCATGCCCGGAGGGAGATGTTTCTCCGGGGCAATCCCCCGCCCTCCGGTCGCCCTGCCGATCGGTCATCGCTCAGAACAATTCCGCGATCGGTTGGCCGCTCTCGGCGACGATCGGGAACGGCTGACCGGTGTTGTTGACCCATTGAGCGTTCGCGTCGATCTGGAGGTGCCGGAAGACCGAGGCAGCCAGGTCTTGCGGGCGGACTGTCCGATCGCTGATGCTGTGCCCTTTCGGGTCGCTCGACCCGATCACCTGGCCGTGACGAAGCCCTCCTCCGGCGAGGACCATGGACATCACGTTAGTCCAGTGGTCGCGGCCGGCTTCGCGATTGATCATCGGAGATCGGCCGAACTCCCCCATCATCATCACGAGCGTCTGGTCGAGCAGCCCGCGAGCCTCCAGGTCATTGACCAGGGTGGCCAGCGTCTGATCGATCCGGGGCATCAGCGGCTTCAATCCCTTCTCGATCCCCTTCCAGACCACGTTGTCGCCGTGGTGGTCGAAATAGCCCCAGGCGCCGCTGACCATCACGAAGGTGACCCCCGCCTCGACCAGTCGGCGGGCCAGCAAGGCCTTGGTGCCGAGGCTGTCGCGGCCGTAGGCGTCCCGGAGCTTCGGATCTTCCTGGTCGAGTTCGAACGCCCGGCGAGCCTTGCCCGAGGCGATCATCTCGTAGGCCTCTCGGGTATAGTGTTCGAGCTGCCCGGCCGCCGGGGAATCGTCGAGGTCGGAGCGGAGCCGGTCGAACTGCCGGCGGAGCGACTCGCGATCGCCGAGCCGGTCGAGCCCGACCCCCTTCGGCAGATCGAACCGGCCCTGGAGTTCGCTCCCCTTGATCGGGTCGAACGATTTCCCCATGTGACCGGAGCCCCAGACGTCGGCGGCCCAGCTATCGGCCAGGCCGACGAAGGCAGGCAAGCTCGGATCATTCGGCCCCCGGAACTTGGCGGCGATCGAGCCCATCGACGGGTAGCCGCCCCCGTCTCGACCATCGTCGGTCCGCCGGGCGAGCGGATTACCCGCCTGCATGGTGATCGGCGTGTGGTTGCTGGCCGAGCAATCGACCGAGCGGATCACGGTGAGCTTGTCCATGATCGCCGCCTGCCTGGGCAGGTGCTCGCTGAACCGGACCCCGGGCACCTTGGTCGGGATCGAACCGAACGGCCCACGGATCTCGGCGGGGGCGTTGGGCTTGGGGTCCCACATGTCGATGTGGCTAGGACCGCCCGAGAGCCAGAGAAGGATTACCGACTTCGGGCTCCTGGCTCCGGGATTCGCCGAGGAGGCCTTCGCCTGGAGCCGAAAGATATCCGGGGCGGATAATCCCGCGAACCCGGCCAGCCCCGCCCTAAGGAACCACCGACGGGAGGTCGAACCGACGCGGATCAGGTCCGTCGAAGGCGGAGTCCACGCCCCGAACCCTGCCCTGTGATTGGCGGAGTGCCCCTGCCCGACCGTTCGATCGTCCATCGAGATGACTCCTCGACTCTACGACATCCCCCGCGAGTCCGGGGCAGACCAACGCCAGGCCATCCAGAGGTAACCTACACGATCATCGACTGCGGCTTCCAGCAATTCTCCAACAATCGAACCTGAACGATCCTCCGGTCAGGCCTCGGCGAACCGCCGCCGAATGCCGGACCGGCGAATCCACCGGGTTTACTCCTGCTTCGATCCGTGGCTCGCAGGCGACGAAGTCTTCACTTCAAAGTCGAAGGATCCGCCCTTCTCGGGGATGACCGCCTCGAGGGTCGTTCGACCGAGGTTGGAGTATTCGGGCGGGAGTTTCTCCTCGGCGGTGGCCATCCCGGGCGGCGGGCTCATCGCGCTCCGGGGGGCAAGCCCTTGCGGCTCCCCTTCGGCCGAGACTAGATAGCTGATCGCCACCTTGTAGGTCCCGGGAAAGGCCCCCGGCTTCCCGGCGGTCTCCAGCTGATACGAGCCATCGGCATCGGTCTCCCCGTTGCTGGCCGACCACCGGGGTGGGAGGAAGGTGACCACGACACCCGGCAGGGGCTTGCCGTCGACCTTCACGATTCCCTTGACGGGGACGAGGTCGGCGTAATCGGGGGCCTCGTCTTCCGAGTCCGTCGGCGTGCATCCGAGGGCACAAAAGCAAGCCCCGACGACGATCAGCCGCCAGGATCGTCGTCCCGGTTCTCGTCGATTCTGGTTCATTGAGGGACCTTCTGAGCGGGGGATCACCGGGAGGATGAGCCGAGGTTGTTCGCGGCGGCGGAGGTGGCCTTGACGTCGAAATCCAGGATCGAGGCCGGGTCGGTCACCTCGGCGTCGAATTCCCCTCGGATTTCCATCTTCTTCGACGAAGGCTTGGAAGCCGAGGCGGCCCTGGTCGCCTCTCCGGCCATGAAGGGATCGTCCTTGAAGGCTTCGGCAATGTTCTCGTCGTCCGAAGCCGGGGCGATCCCGGGAGCGATGGTCACCTTGTACTTGCCGGGGGCGAGCCCGGCCCGGTTCCGGAACCTGGCCATGTAGTTCCCTTCGGGGCCGGTCGTGTCGCCGCCGGGAGTCCCGACGGCATTGGTATCGACCGGGATGAACGAGACCTGGGCGTTGCTCATCGGCTTTCCGTTGAGCGTGACCGTACCCTTGACCGGGACCAGTGCGACCGAATCATACGGGTCTCCGCCACAACCGATCACCCCGAGCAAGGCAAGCGAAGCGGCGCATCGAATCGAAATCATGGATCGTGTTCTCTCGGCAAGGTCGACCATCGAGGGAGAAACGCCGTGCGGAAGCTGGCCGGACTCCGTAAATCCAGGATCGGGCCGTCCCGAGGACGATCCTCGGGGCGGACCAATTCGGGATCAGAACGAGTCGGCGCTGATGACCTCGGCACCGGCCATGGTCGCGAGGCTCCACCAGGTGTAGACGCTGATCGAATTCTTGATGAAGCGGACGCTGCCGTCCCCCATCAGCATGTTCACGCCGCCCGGGTGCCGACTGCTGAAGGTCCAGGCATAAGGGGCCTTCTTGCCGAAGGCGGACGAGTTAGGATAGAGATAACCCGAGCCCGCGTTCGGGGTGAACGAGATGGCCGTGGTCGAAGACGGCGGGTCGATCCGCCCGTGGACCGCGGTATGGGTGCCCGAACCCCAGTAGGGGCCGAATCGGGGCGGCGAGGTGGCGCCGCCCTGATCGTAGTGTGATACCCCGTTGGTGGATTCGCCGGCCAGGAAGGTGTTGCTCGTTCCGTCCTGAATCATGGCGATCGAGGTGCTCAGGTCGTTCATGAACGGGGCACGCATCTGGGCGTTGGGCGAGAAGGTCTTGGCACCGCTACCCGGGCAGTAGTAATCGGTATAATAGGCGCAGTTGAGCAAGTAATTGCTCCGCATCGCGTTGACGCGCCAGTAGGGCCAGGTCGACGCGGTGTTGCCGTCATCCACCGCGGTCGGCTGGAGGTCGGAGGGGCACCAGAAGCTGGAGACCAGCGAGCCCACCACGGTCGTATTGCTCATCCCCGAGCCGATGACGACGCTATTCCCCCCGGTCCAGGCGACATTGTTCGAGGCCTGGCTGAAGTTGTAGGCGTTGGAGAGCGTCGATTGCTCGAAATAGCTCAAAATCATGGTGAAAGCGGTGGTGTTCAATACCTGGCCGCCGGGGTTGAGATAAGAGCAGCTGCCCGCATAGATCTTGGCGGGAGGCAAGGCGTCGTTGGTGCTGACGTAGTTGTGGAAGGCCAGCCCCATCTGCTTCAGATTGTTGGTGCACTGGGCCCGGCGGGCCGCTTCCCGGGCCGCCTGGACGGCCGGGAGTAGCAGGGCGATCAAGACGGCGATGATCGCGATCACCACGAGTAGCTCGATGAGCGTGAACCCGGATCGGCGGCGCATGGATAATTCCCTTCGAAGGCGTCTCTGGAACGGGTGACGAGACCAGAAAGCACGCGCGGAAGCGACCGACGGAACCAGAACCGATCAGCGGCTCGTCTCGCGGAGATTCGGGAGTCGAGGAACCGGGCAGCCACGGCTTGTCGGGGGAGATTCGCTTCTCGAAACGGCAGTCATCGCGGGGAGCGGGCAAAGACCGGGAGAGAGTGATATACCCGCCGGGGTTGGTTGAAAGGAGTCGGGCAAGAATCGCAGGGAGGAGGAAAATCCTGGAGGATTCGTTCGCGACGGGCACGGATCGAGCATCCCGAGAGGGCCCCGATCAATCGTGCATGGGTATCTTATAGGAGGTTCATCGGAGTTTGTAAAGGAGTTAGTTAAAATCGTTTTTCAAAAATAAGTCTCGTAATATGCGGCCTCTTCTTTTGCTCACCAATCCGATGTGATGAAAGGTTAGAGTATTCGATTACAAGAGCCCGAGGTTGTTGGCACGCCCCTCGGATTTCGGGCCGAGGAGTATCGAAGGCTGAAGCCTGGCTTCGATGCCTGTTCGAATCCCCCTTCCCTGCTTTGGACGAAGCGGCATCCGCTTTCCCGGAGTCCGGCAACATGGTGACGGCCCTGAAGAATTCGCGATCGAGAATTCATGAGCAAAACATCATGCGGATGGTCTGGGGCCAAGGGCCCTCGTCGCGGGCGGAGATGGTCCGCTCCTTGAACCTGAGCCTCCCCACCGTCTCGAAGGCGGTCGCCTGGCTCCTCCGAGCGAGGTTACTGGAAGAGGTGGAAATGGCCGATGGGGCGATCGGTCGGCCCGCCAAGCGGCTCCGGATGGCGACCGAGTCGGCACAGCTCCTGGGCGTCGTGATCGCGCCGGGCAACTGCTCCGTCGGATCCGCCGGCCTTGATGGGATGATCCGACCGGATCGGACGGTCAAGGTCCCGACCCCCAAGACCTATGAAGGGCTGATCGACGCCCTGGAAGGGCCTTCGAGGGCCCTCATGGAGCAGCCCGGGGTCGCGACCCTCGGCATCGGGATCTGCATCCCGGGCCTGGTCGACCTGCGGAATGATCGGTCGGTCCTCTCGGCGAACGTCCGGGCGATCGAGGGGCATTCGCCCACCCACGACCTCGCCGAGCGGCTCGGGGTCGAATGCGTCACGCTTCAGTCGAAGCATGCCTTATGTCTCGCCGAGAGCTATTTCGGAGAAGCCAGGGGGCTCAAGGATATCGTCCTGCTCGACCTCAGCACGGGCATGGCGATCGGGGTCGTCAGCGAGGGCCGGCTCCTCCGGGGGAAGAACGGCTTTGCCGGGGAGATCGGCCACATCCCCATCGAGTCCGAAGGATTGCCTTGCGGATGCGGCCATCGAGGTTGCCTGGAGACCGTGGCGAGCGATCTCGCGATGGCGGCCAAGGTCTCAAAGAAGGTGGGGAGGACCCTGGAGATCGATGAAGTTGTGAAGCTCGTCCGATCGGGCCAGCTCTCGATCGAGGCGGAAATCGAAGAATTGATCCACTATCTCTCAATCGCCTTGACCTCGGTGATCAACCTCTTCAACCCCTCCACCTTATTCCTCAACGGACGACTCTTCGATTTGCAGGAGGACCTGTTCCCGCGACTCATCGAAGAGGCGAGGCGCAAGACGCTCGGCCCATCGTTCGAGGAATGCCGGATCGTCCGGGCCGTTGGCGACAAGATGCAGGGCGCCGTGGCCGCCGCACTCCAGCATCTGATCGAATCCCTGGCCTCTCCGGAGGGAAGGATCGCCCCGACCGAGGGCCGAGGATCGACCCCGGGGGCGAACAAGCCCACGCAAGAATCAGGACATTAATTCAGTTCGATCGAAACCGCCGACTTCACGTCGATTCCCCGTCTTCCTCATCCCCCCGGCCATCGTAGGGCGTCTGACACCAGTGGCAGACGACGATCGATCCGCAGTCGGCGCAGATGACCGGGACTTCGGGCCGGGAAAGGGCCTGGTACTCGGCGAGGCCGGGCGGGTTGTAGACCTCGCCGCAGGCCTCGCAGGTCAGGGGTTTTTCGCAGTAGACGCAGTCCATCGGGCGAGCCTCAGGATCGGGGCGATCAGCCGAGGTCGGCGACCTTTTCGGACTTGAGGCAGCGGCCGATCTGGCGAACGGCCTGGCGGAGCCTTTGCTCGTTCTCGATCAGGGCAAGCCGCAAGAATCCCTCGCCGGTCTCTCCGAAACCCCGACCGGGGCTGACGGCCACCTCGGCCTCTTCCAGGAGCTTCATGGCGAAATCGATCGAGCCCATCCTCGACCGCCAGGGTTCGGGCATCGCCGCCCAGACGAACATCCCGGCCTTGGGGGTCTCGACCTGCCAGCCGAGCCGGTGGAGGCTCTCGACCATCACGTCTCGGCGGATCTGATATTCGGCCACCTGGGCCAACCGGGCCTCTTCCCCGTGCCGGAGGGCCACGATCGCGGCGATCTGGACGGCCTGAAAGAGCCCGTAATCGTAATAACCCTTGATCGCCTTGAGGGCGTTGAGCATGTGCCGGTTGCCGGCCGCAAAGCCGACCCGCCAGCCCGCCATGTTGTAGCCCTTGGACATCGTGGTGAACTCGCACCCCACGTCCTTGGCTCCCGGGGCCGCCAGGAAGCTCGGGACCTGGCGACCGTCGAACGACACGTCTCCGTAGGCGAAGTCATGAATCACGAAAAACTTGTATCGTTTGGCCAGCTTCACGACCTCGGCGAAGAAGTCGAGTTCGACGACGGTCCCGGTCGGGTTGTGGGGGAAGTTCAAGACGAGGATCTTGGGTCGAGGCGTGAGGCTCTCGCAGACCCGGGCGACGTTGGCCAGGAACGCCTGGGGATCCCGGACATCGAGCGCGATCACGTTGCCCGAGGCCAGGGCGATCGCGTGGACGTGGATCGGGAAGCTTGGCGCGGGGACCAGCGCGGTGTCGCCCGGACCCAGGAGGGCCAGGCACATGTGGCTGAACCCTTCCTTCGAGCCGATCGTGGTGACGACCTCGTGATCAGGGTCGACGGTCACGCCGAACCGGCGTTCGTAGCGGGCCGAGACCTCGCGTCGGAGATTGTAAACACCGCTAGCCACGCTATATCGGTGATTTCGCGAGTCTTGAGCCGCCTCGCAGAGCTTGTCGATCACCCATTGCTCGGGGGGATCGGTCGGGTTGCCCATCCCCAGGTCGATCACGTCGATCCCGGCGACCCGCTTCCGGTATTTCAGTTCGTTGATCTTGCCGAAAAGGTAAGGCGGGAGCCCCCGGACGCGCGGGGCGACCTCCAGATCGAAGGCATCGTCGGCCGGGTCGAGATTGGCACTCTGGTCGATCATCGCGGCGATCTTTCCTGTCAATGTCCTCGCCGGCACTCGCGAAGCGTGGCGCGGCCCCAGATTCCACTATAACGCCCGGAGGCGGGCAAAGCACCGGGAACCGCCTATTCCTCGATCGAGTTCTCGACGGAATTCCTCGAAGTCGCGAGCCCTGAAAGACGATACCAACTCTTGCCACCGGGCCCGATCCGGCGAACCGATCCGCAACGCGTGCCCGCAACTCACCGGGAAATCCCGGACATCGATACGACGAAGGGGGCCGTCGCCGGCTGATCCGGTGACGACCCCCTTCTCGATTTTCGAATCCGAGTCGGATTGCCCGGCCGCGTCAATTCTTCGGGGCGACCTTGGGGGTAGACGCCTTGATGGCCTGCTGCAATTGCGAGGCGGCCTGGGCGGCACCGGCGGGGACCCCGGCCGGGATCTTGGCGGCACCGGCGGCGGGCGTCGTCTTGATGTTCGCGGGCGTCTTGCCCCCGGTCGGGACCGGCGGCTCGGTCTCGCCGGCGGCGCTCATCCGCTGGACCTTCGCGTCGAGGCCCGACTTGTAATCGGGGTCTTGCTCTTCGTGGGCCAGCTTGGTGAAGCCGGTCAGCTTGTTCTCGATCTTCGAGGCCTTCATCAGGTCCTCGTAGACGTTCTTCATCTCGTCGTTCAGCTTCACGTCGAACATCTGGGCCTGCAGGGTGTTGCGAACGTTCGGGTCGGACAGGCTCCCGGTCTTGACGCTGACCAACTCTTCTCGCTTGATGATGATCCACGCCTCGTCGTTCACCTGGATCGGCCCGCTGAAGTCACCATCTTTGGGCTTGTGAGCCGGGTTATTGTCCTTGGGATCACCATCGACCAATTGGGCGAATGCCGGATCGGAGACGTTCCGGGGGTGGGCGTGGCGGGCCATCGGGTCGGGGAGCATCCCGCCGGAAGACCGGGTCGCCTGGTCGAGCGATCGATCCTTGGCGAGCCGCTCGAACCCGCCGGGATTCTTGCGCAGCTCTTCCCAGATCTCGTTAGCCGTCCGAACGTCGCGGCACATGATGATCCGGCATCGCATCCTGGGGCTGAAGTTGGCCTCGAAGGCGTCCTTGATGTCCTGTTCGGTCACCTGGACGCGGGGCTCGGCCAGCTTCCGGAGTGCCAGGGCCGGGTAGATGATGTCGCGGGCATACTGGGCCGGGCTGATCCCCTTCTCCTTCTCGAGATTCCGGAGCCAGGCGGTCCGGTCGACGCCGGCGGTGGCCATCGCGACCCGATCGATTTCCTGGTCGACTTCCTGCGGGGTGACTTCCTTCTTCTGCCCCCGGATCGCCTGGTCGATCAGCCGACGGGCGATCAGGGTGTCGAGGATCTTCTGCCCTTCGCGGGCCACGCACTCGTCGGCGAGTTGCTGACGGGTGATGATCTCTCCGTTGACGATCGCAATCGGGTCGGTGGTGTTGACCGGAACCCGGACTTCCTTCAGCGTCGGCGCCTCGCCGGTCGGGGCCGCTGCGGGAGCGGGCGCGGGATCCTTGGCGGCGGACTGGGACGGCGGGGTCCGGAACCTCGACAATTGCGCCGATGCCGACCGAGGGCCGAGCGTGCCGGCGACGGCCGAGGCAATGAGCAGGCAGGCGAGCTTCGATCGGCGGTCCATTGCGATCATCGCGAGGTTTCTCCGTAAACCATCCGGCCGAGGAATTCGGCTCAAGTCCGGGGACGAACTGGCCGAGACACTAGGATTTCACCCCGATCTGGTCAATGGCAATCCCGGCCGAGTCGGACGACTCGGGCAGGTCGAGGAAGTGCGTCACCTGGTTCCTCCCCTGTCGCTTCGAGTGATAAAGGGCTCGATCCGCCTTATCGAAGAGTTCCGAGGATGTCGCGTGTCGCTTGCGGACCGTGGCGACGCCGAAACTGGCCGTCAGCGGTCGAAGCGGCCACTCGTGCCCAATCATGGCCTTCCGGAGTCGATTGGCCAGTTCGCGGGCCAGCTCGGCGTCGGTGTCGGGCAGGAGGATCGCGAACTCCTCGCCGCCGACTCGACCGATCTCATCATGCTTTCGGACCCCTTCGCGGAGGACCAAGGCCACCCCCCTGAGGGCGAAATCCCCGGCAGGATGACCATAATCATCATTATACGATTTAAAATTATCTACATCCAGCATTACCAAGGAAAGCGGCAAGTCTTGCTGCTCGGCCATGAGGGCGTGGGCCCTGATCAGCTCGTGGAACTTCCGGCGGTTCTGGAGGCCGGTCAGCTCGTCGGAGTTGGCGAGCTCGGCCAGTTGGTCGTTACGCCTCTCCAGCTCCTCCTGGACCGTGATGATCCGGCTGGCGATCCGCAGGCGAATCGCGAGTTCCTTGGCGTTGGGCGGCTTGGTCAGGAAGTCGTCGGCACCGGCGGCGAGCCCCTGGTAGCGTTCATCCCGGCTCTGCCGGGAGGTCAGCAGTATCAAATAAATGTAGGGCCAGTTCTCCTGCTCGCGGAGCCTCCGGCAAAGTTCCAGGCCATCCAGGCCGGGCATGACCCAGTCGGATATGACCAGCGAATAGCGATCGACTTGCAACTTCTCCCAGGCCTCGAGACCATCGGTGACGACGGTGACCTGGTGCCCTTGCCGCTCGAGAATTCGGCGAAGAATCAGGGCGTCGCATGGGTGATCTTCGACAACGAGGATTTTCATCAGATCTTCCCTTTACGAACCTTGATCTCGGAAAAACGCGATTCCCCCCGGGAAATCCGAACCGGACGATTGGGGGCACTCCCCCCGACCTCCGAAAGGATCAGTCACCGTCACCCCTAATTCCGGCCGGAATTGCGAGGACCTCTTCGAGAGAGACGCTCGGCCTGGGCCTGGGCCGCTCGACGGGCCCGACGTTTCTCGCGGCGAGATCGGCGATCAAGCTCGCGTTTCCGGTCGTCCTCCGCGGGATCGCGAGCCGGGGCTGGCCGTAAAGCTCGCCCATCGCGGAGCAGATGATCCAGCCCCCATCGGTCGCAGCACAGGCAGTACGTCGAAGGGCCCAATCGCCCCGACCGGCAAGCCGGGCAGGTCTTTCCCCGGTCAAGAACCGGCCCGGGCCAGGGGGAAAGCCCTGTCCCTAGCAGGATTGTCGGCCGAGGTAGCGATGGTTCACGAGCACCACTCGGCGTTGAGCGGCCTGAGAAGCCTTGGGACGGCTCAACCGCGTCATCGGGGCCAGGACGGTGATCCACCACGAGTTCCAGTGCCGCCTGTTGGGCGCCCCGAAACACGCCCACCGCGCGCGGAGCGGGCGGCTCGGGGTCGGAGCACCCGGCCCACTTCGGCGTCAGTTCGGGTCCGGACTCCACCAATCGGACCGCGAGCCTCGAGGCGGCGGCCAGGGAGAGCGTCACGACGAGATCCTCGGGCCGCTCCCAGGCCGAGAGCCAGCCTTCGTCATCCAGTGCCGCCAGCAGATCGAGCGTCTCATCGAGCCCGAAACCCGTCGCTCGCGCCAGTTCTTCGGGGGTCTGCCACGCGACCGGGGCCGCCAGCAACGCCTCGAGGAGGGCCCGGCCGTCTTCCTTCACATCGACCATGACTACCCTTTCACCCTAACCTAATCCTGGATCCAGGCCCGCCCCATCCGAGACGGGCCTCGCTCGGCCACCTGGCGTCTCGACCTGTTAGAACCCGTCCTCCGCGATCGCCGCGGACTCCGATGCGTCGAGGATCCCCCGGCGATCCAGGTTCAGCCCGATCGCTTCGCCGGGGCGGGCGACCGGCCGGGCCTCGATCTTCGAGGCACGCTCCAGTTCCGCGGCAGACGGGGCCTCCAACCCCTCCAGGGCGGCCTCGGCCTCGGCCATCGAGGCGATATATCGGGCCTGGGCCTGGGCCGCCTCGGAGTCGCCGGCCCGGGCCTCGGCCTCCAGACTCCGGAGGGTCGCCAGCGCCGGGTCGGGGAACTCCGCCAGGCCGGAGAGGACCTTGCGGACCCATCGGAGACGCGGGCCTTCGGGGGCCTGACGGGCCATCACGAACGACGCGATGCAGGCGTTCGTGTCGCCTTCTTGCCTGGCCCGCTCGACGAACGTCTCCAGCTCATCCTCGCCCCGATCGCGGAGCGACTCGCAATAGGCGTCGATCAGGCGAGGATTCACCCGGTCGGGCCGATCGGTGGCCAGGTCGATCTTCCGCGAGTCTTCGGGGCTGACCACCCGGTTCCGGAACCCTTCCAGCTGCCGGAGGCCCCACTCGACGGCGACCTCGTCGCCCGAGTCGACCGCCATCCTCTGGAAGCCGAGGAGGCCATCGAGCGACGGCCCGGGAGGGCCGCCGGTGACCGGGCGGGTGTAGGCCCGGCCCTCGAACTCCGGGGCGCGGGCCTGGAGTTGCTGCTCCATCAGGTTGAGCCGGAGCAACCGATTCGTCTCGCGCTGGAGGCCCTCGATCGAGAGGGTCTCCCGGGCCTTCCGCCGGGCCTCGGTGGCATCGATCAGCCGATCCAGGAACAACCGGGAGGTCGGGCTGTAGCCTTCGGACTGCTTCAGGAGCCTCGACTGGAGCTCGGCGGCGGCCGCCCCGGCCCGCTCCCGTGCGACCTTCGGCGTCAGGTCGCCGCGGCGGACCTGCCGCTCCAGCTCGGACCGTGTCGCGCGGAAACCCGAGAGCGCGGCCTCGGCCTCGGCGAAGAACGGCGACGGACGACCGTTCGCCTCCTGGGCCGCCCGGGACATGGTTTCTCGGAAAGGATTCAGCACCGGCAAACTCCTCAATACAAGTGATGAAAGCCCACTGATTCAATCAATCTGGCCGATCGTGACCGGCCCAGGCATCGAGGCCCGAACGTCGGATCGCTTCGAGATAGGCCCGGGAGATGGCCGAGACTCTCGAACCGCCTCGGGCGATGACCGGGACCGCGATCGAGGGGGAACGCACCCGGGACTCCCAGGAGCCATCGGGCATCCGCGACCACCCGACCCGCCAACCGTCGAGCACCAGCATTTCGGCCAGCCCGGAGGCCAGTCGCAAGTCCTGGAAGCAGAGCCGGAAAACCGGCCAGTTTCGCTCGGGATTGGGGCAACGTCGCCCTCGATCTTCTGCCTGGCCATCGCCCACGGATGTCCCTTCGCCACAGGGCCGAGCATGGTGGGGAACACCACGGAGGGTGCGTCACAAGCCTTCTGTTTCTCGCTCCTTCGGACAATATCGTGGGATCGAGAGATGGCTTAACACACATTGCTCGATCCGGGACCGAGGGCCGGCGCGTACCCGAGTGGACAAGCCAATCCATTTCGACCACGATGGATCGAGCGGACGGAGCCGAGATCGAACGGCATCGGGGAATTTCCAGATGATCAAGGTCGAGCTGTACGGCGTCCCTCGGCTCAGGGCCGGCACGGGGCTGGTCTCGCTGGAGGCCGCCGACGTCGGGTCGGCCATGATCGAGCTAGGGCGAGCCTGCCCGGCGCTGGAGGGCTCGGTACTGATGGGGGATCGCGTCCACCCGGCCTACAAGCTCAGCCTCAACGGCGATCGATTCGTCGACGAGCCGGGCACGGCTCTCCTCGAAGGCGATGTCCTGCTGCTGCTGGCCGCCGACGTGGGGGGTTGATGGTGATGGCGGGCTATCACGGTCGCTATCTCCGGATCGACCCCCGGGCCGGTCGGTCGGGGTGCATCGCTCTGAGCGAGCGGACGCTCCGCGAATTCATCGGCGGGGTCGGCCTGGGGACCTGGATCCTGGCGAATGAGGCCCCGGCGGGAGTCGACCCGCTCGGTCCCGACGCCCCGCTGGTCTTCGCGCTGAGCCCCCTGGTCGGGAGCCCCTTGACGACCTCGGCCAAGTTCGCCGTCGTGGCGATCGGCCCGCTGACCGGTCGGCTCTGCGACGCCCTCTGCTCGTCGCACTTCGCGATCGCGGCGAAGCGGGCGGGAGTCGACGCGATCGCCCTGGCGGGAGCCTTCGAGGAACCCACGGTCGTCTTCGTCGACGGCCTGGGTCGCGACGAACCACTCGTCGATTGTCGACCGGCGGGGGACCTCTGGGGGCTCTCCGCCGCCGAGGCCGAGGCCCGGATCCGAGCGGAGCATGGCCCGGCCTGGCAGGTCGCCGCGATCGGCCCGGCGGGCGAGCGGCTGATCCCATTCGCCACGATCAGCCATGACGGTCGACACGCCGGACGGGGCGGCCTGGGTGCGGTGATGGGCTCGAAGCGGATCAAGGCCCTGGCCGTCCGGGGCGACCGGCGGACTCCCCTGGCCGACCCCCGAAGGACCGTCGAACTGGCCCGCGACCTCTCGCGCCGATCGTTCGGCCCGGCGACCGAGAAGTATCGAGAGCTGGGGACCGTGGCCAACTTGCTGACCTTCAACCGCTTCGACGCACTGCCGACGCGAAACTTCCAGTCGGGCCACTTCGAAGGGGCCGACCGGCTGGCCGGTCACGACCTCGGGCCGTCTCCGGTCGTCGCCAAGAAGTCGTGCGCCTCGTGCACCATCGGCTGCGAGCACATCTACGCCGTCGGCAAGTCGGGCGGGGCCCGGATGGAGTACGAGTCGCTGTTTGCCCTCGGCCCGCTCTGCGGGGTCGACGACCCCGAGGCCGTCCTCCGGGCCGCGGTCGCGTGCGACGCCGCCGGTCTCGACACGATCTCGACCGGCGGGACGATCGCGTTCTTCATGGAGTGCGTTCAAAGGGGCTGGATCGACGGCCGACTGCCCGGATCGGGACGGGTCCTGTCGTTCGGCGACGGGCAGGCCGTGACCGGGGCGATCGCCGCGTTGCTCGACCGCGAGGGGATCGGCGAGTGGCTGGCCCTGGGGAGCCGCCGAGCCGCCGAACGGATCGGCCACGAGGCCCCCGACCTCGCCCCGCACGTCAAGGGGCTCGAACTGCCCGGCTACGACCCCCGGGCCTTGCATACCATGGCGCTCGGGCTGGCCGTCGGGACCCGGGGGGCCGACCACAACCGCTCGGGAGCCTACGAGGCCGACTTCTCGGGCAAGGTCGACCGGCGGGACGGGGGGGAAGACTCGGCCCTGGCGGCGATCGAGACCGAAGACCGGGCCGCCCTGATCGACAGCCTGATCCTCTGCAAGTTCCTCCGGGGTGTCTTCGGCGACCTCTACGCCGAGTCGGCCGAGCTGCTCCGGGCGGTCACCGGTTGGGACATCGACGCCGAGGAACTCCGGAAGGCCGCGAAACGGGTGGTCAACGCCCGGAAGTGCCTCAACCTCCGGGAAGGCTGGACCCGGGTCGAGGATACCTTGCCCGCGCGATTCCTCGACGAGCGCCCGGCCCCCGACGCCCCATCCCTGTCGAGAAGCCGACTCGACCTCATGATCGGCTCCTATTATCGAGGGCGAACCTGGGACGCGGCGGGGAGGGTCCCCGAATCGCTCCGCCGCGAGTTGGGGATCGCCGGGACGGAATTCGGACCTGCGATGGTCAGCGGGGTTGAGTCCGTGTACACTAGGGAATGATCCCGGAGATGAACCCGCCGGTTCGCTCGCGTGTCCGCTCCCTGCCCGAAGGATGGTGGCGGGGGCAACGACCCACCCGATCTCGGGCTTCCGGTCGTTCCGGTCGCGAGCCGGCGAAGTGCGAATTGCCCCCTCGGACCCCTGCGTGATGGCTGATATCAACAAAGAGACGACTGCCCCGACGTCCGAGACGCCTACCCGATCCCGACGGAGGGTGGCACCCCCACTCCCCCAGGATGATGTGGCCCATTCCGCCGTCTCCCGGCTGATGCCCGAGCGCGTCGCCCGAGCCCTGGAACATTCCAAGCTCTGCGCCCGGATCGCCGACGACAACCGGGCCAAAGATATCCTCCTGCTCGACCTCCGCGTGGCGACCCCGCTGGTCGACTTCTTCATCATCGCCTCGGCCAACTCGCGACGCCAGGCGTACGCGATCGCCTCGGAGATCGACCAGGAACTGAAGAAGCTGGGCGAGACCAAGCTCGGCATGGAAGGGGCCGAGGAAGGGCGCTGGATCCTGGTCGATTACGGCGACTTCGTCGTCCACGTCTTCTCCGAAGACGCCCGGACGTATTACGACCTCGAACAGATCTGGGGCGATGTCCCGAGAGTCGAATGGCGCGATCCCGCCCGCATCAAGTCGGCCCCGGCGGTCGAATCGGCCCCGGATCAACCGGCCGGGGATGAGGACGAGGATTGACCCGCATCGGACTCAACGGGGAAATCGGATCGGCCGAGACCGGGTCGCGTGTTACTGCGCGTCCCGAATCGCGATAGTATCTCGGAACCCCGAGTATCGTCGTGAGAACTTGCGTAGGGCCGTGCTCCTCGTGCCTTCCTCGCTGACTCGGCAGGGCGAGCCCTGCCCTACGTCGATTGCAGAACGAACCCAATCTTCGATGACAGAACGAACCCAATCTCCGGCGACAGAACGAACCCATTCTCCGATCCCTCATCGCGTCCCCCGACTTCCGGTGTGATCCCCCATGAACGTCCTGGAACAGCTTCGCCGAGCCTTCGCCGCCGCGACCCCCGAAGGGGGCGATCCTCAGGTCTTCGCCTCGGCCGTCCGACCGAGCACCGACCCGAAGTTCGGCGACTACCAGGCCAACGGTTGCATGGCGATCGCCAAGGCCGCGAAGAAGAACCCGCGCGAGCTGGCGCAGGTCGCCGCCTCATCGGTCGACCTCGAACCGATGGCTGGGACCCCCGAGGTGGCCGGCCCGGGATTCCTCAACATTCGGCTCCATGACGAATGGATCTCCCGGACCCTGGGCGACCTCCTGGTCGACGACGGGCTGGGCCTGACCCCGCCCGAGCATCCGAAGACGGTCGTGATCGACTATTCCTCTCCCAACGTCGCCAAGCCTATGCACGTCGGGCACCTCCGGTCGACCGTGATTGGCGAGAGCCTATCTCGGATCTACTCGGCCCTGGGCCACAAGGTCATTCGGGACAACCACCTGGGCGATTGGGGATCGCAGTTCGGGATGATCCTCTGGGGCTGGAAGAATCACCGGGACGAGGCCGCATACGCCGCCGACCCCGTCGCCGAACTCTCCCGGCTCTACCGGCTGGCCCAGGCCCGGATCAAGCCCGGCGAGACTCTCCGCGAGCGATACGGCAAGGCGATCACCCTCGACGAGGAAGGCAAGGCCGGCGAGGCCGCCGCCCTGTTCGATAAGCTGGCCGAAGGTACCGAAGACTCCTTCGAGGACGTGGCCCGGCGGATCGCGGCCTCGCGAGAAGTGGCCGACGCCACCCGCGCCGAGACCGTGAAGCTGCACGCGGGCGACTACGAGAACCGGGTCCTCTGGGACCAGTTCATGCCCCACTGCCTGGCGGCCCTCCAGGCCGTCTACGACCGACTCGACATCCACCACGATGTCCACCTCGGGGAGAGCTTCTACGACCCGATGCTTGCCGGGGTCGTCGAGGATCTGCAAGCCAAGGGGCTGGCCGTCCCGAGCGAGGGGGCGACCGTCGTCTTCTCCGAAGGGTTCAAGGCCCCCTTCATCGTCCGGAAGCGGGACGGGGCCTACAACTACGCGACCACCGACCTCGCCACCATCCAGTACCGGAAGTCGACCTGGAATCCCGACCTCCTCCTTTATGTGGTCGACCATCGCCAGGGGGACCACTTCAAGCAGCTCTTCACGGTCGCGAAGAAGTGGGGCTATGGCGAGATCGCGATGGAGCATGTCGCCTTCGGGACGGTCCTCGGGCAGGATCGACGGCCCTACAAGACCCGCGACGGCGACGTGATCGGCCTGGAGTCGCTCCTGGACGAGGCGATCTCCGAGGCCCGGAAAGTCGTGGACGGGACCAGCGCCCATCTCCCCGAGGAGGAGCGTCGGAAGATCTCCGAGGTCGTCGGCCTGGGCGCGATCAAGTACGCCGACCTCTCGCAGAACCGGCTGAGCGACTATGTCTTCGACATGGCCAAGATGGTCGCCCTGAACGGCAACACCGCCACGTACCTGCAATATGCCTACGCCCGGATCCGGAGCATCTTCCGGAAGGGAGGGTTCACCCCGGAGGCGATCCGAGAGGCCCGGCCGGCGATTGCCCTGTCGAACCCCGCCGAGCGGGGCCTGGCCCTCCGGATCCTCCGCTTTCCCGAGACCCTGGAATTCGCCGCGGCCGAATTGAAGCCGAATGCCCTGGCCGACTACCTGTTCGACCTGGCCAATGCCTACAGCACGTTTTACGAAGAATGCCCCGTCCTGAAGGCCGAGTCGCCCGAGCGGCGTGACAGCCGCCTGGCCCTGATCGACCTGGCGGCGCGGACGCTGGAAGCGGGCCTGAAGCTGCTGGGGATCGGGGTCGTCGAGGAGATGTGAGGCGGGGCTGTCACCCTTGGCCCGAGGCCGCCGAACCGCGATCGGCGGCCTGGTTCCAGCCTCGAGATCCGACGGATCACTTCGGGTCCGCGGTTTCGGCCTTCACTTCCTTGTCCGAGTCCGACTTCTCTTCCTTCTTGACCGCTTCCTTCTTGTCCTCTTCCTTCTTCTGGGTCTTCGCACTGGCCTTGGCAGGGGTATCCTTGGCGAACTTCAAGGCCGCGGAGTTCATGCAGAACCGGAGTCCGGTCGGGGCGGGACCGTCGTCGAAGACGTGGCCGAGGTGGGCACCGCAGGTATTGCACATGACCTCGGTCCGGGCATAGCCGAGCTTGTAGTCGGTCGAGGTGTCGACGTTCGCCTTGTCGTAGGGGGCGTAGAAGCTGGGCCAACCGGTCCCCGATTCGAACTTGGTCCTCGAGCTGAAGAGCGCCGTGCCGCAGCAGACGCACTCGTAGATCCCCTTCGCCTTGTTATGCAGGAGCTTGCCCGAACCCGCCGGCTCGGTGGCGGCCTGGCGAGTGACCAGGTACTGCTCGCGAGTGAGGAGCTTCCTCCATTCGGCGTCGGACTTCACGACCTTCCGAGGCTTGCCTTCCCCTTCCTGGGCGAAGGCCAGGGCGACGAAGCCGGAGGTGATCGAGGCGATGAGGATGATGCGGAGGGCTCGGACGTTCATGGCGAAACTCCTGGTCGCGACCGATTGGGCGGGGACGGTCACCGTCTTGCCGATCGAGCGTCGGGATGATTCCCAGTACGATCTCATTGTCCGACGAGTTCGAAGCTGGTGCAAGGTCGATGCCCGCCTCCCCCTTGCCCGCAGGCCGGAGGGAGCCTACCCTTTCGCACGGAGCGATCCGCCCGACACCCGGAGCCCGGAGGCACGCATGAGAATCCCGACCGGCCTCGCATCCCCACTCCTCGCATTCCTGATCGGCCTCGCCGGGCCGGCCGAGGCCGAGGATTTCCCCAAGGATCTGGTCTCCTGGACCCCCAGCCCGGCCAATCCTGTTTTCGCGGGGACCGGACTCGATCGGGGGTGGGACCGCCTGATCCGCGAGCGGGGCTGGATCCTGGAAGAGGACGGCCTCTTCCACCTCTGGTACACCGGATACAACGACGACCGATCCCCGAACCGAAACCTGGGCTACGCCATTTCGCTCGATGGCCTGAACTGGCATCGATGGCCGTCCAACCCGATCGTGTCGACCTCCTGGGTCGAGGATGTCTGCGTGGTCAAGCACGACGGCATCTACCAGATGTTCGCCGAAGGGGAACGGGACATCGCCCACCGCTTGACGTCTACCGACGGGATCCACTGGAAGGAGGAAGGGCCCCTCGACATCCGGAAGGTCGACGGGACTTCGATCCCGCCCGGCCCCCGTGGGACGCCGACGGCCTTCTTCGAGGACGGGACCTGGTTCCTCCTCTACGAGCGCGGGGACCGAGGCGACTGGCTGGCGACCTCGACCGACCTCAAGGTCTGGACCAACAAGCAGGACGAGCCGGTGCTCGCCATGGGTCCCGACGCGTACGACAAGTATGCCGTGGCCATCAACCAGGTCATCAGACGAGACGGGGTCTACTACGCCTACTATCACGCCAACGCCCATAACCCCTGGCAGAAGGACTGGACGACCAACATCGCACGTTCCCGGGACCTGATCCACTGGGAAAAATACCCAGGAAACCCGCTGATCCTTAACAACTCGTCGAGCAGTCAGCTCGTACCGATCGGCGGCCGGGGCCGTCTCTACACCATGCACCCCGAGGTCCGGGCCTTCGAGCCCGAGAAATGACGGTCGATGGCTCGACGGCCGAACGGATCGGCCATCGAGCCCCGGCCGGGTTCAATCCTTGACCTCGAAGATCGCCTCGATCTCGACGGCGATCCCTCCCGGAAGGGCGGAGACCCCGAAGGCGCTCCGGGCTCCCTTGCCCGATTCGCCGAAGACCTCGACCATCAGATCGGAGAAGCCGTTGATGACCTTGGGATGGTCGAGGAAGTCGGGGGCGCTATTGACCAGGCCCAGGACCTTGATCAACCGGGAGACCTTGTCGAGCGAGCCGAGGGTCGACCGGACGGTCGCCAGGATGGCCAGTCCGGTCTGCCGGGCGGCGGCGTGACCCGCCTCCAGATCGAGCCCGGCGCCGAGCTTGCCCAGGTGCAGCGTCCCGTCCGGGCGGAGTGGGCCGTGACCCGAGACATAAAGGAGATTGCCCTGGCGGACGGCCGTCACGTAGGTCGCAACCGGCTTGGGAGCGGGCGGCAGGGTCAGGTTCAGTTCGGTCAGGCGGGCTTCGGCTCCCATGGCACGGTCATCCTTCAGGTGGTTCGAGTTCGGTGGTGAGGGCTCCGGTCGGGCTCGACGCTAACCCACGACCCGTGCGAAATCAACCACCACGACCGACCTTGCGAGCCGAGAGGGGAATCAGGTCTGGTTCGACGAAGGTCAAGCGAGCACGATCCGAGAAGAGTGTCTCGCGGCGATAGTGGCGAAGTAGGGCCGGAAGGGCCCGATCGAGCAATTCGGGAGCCCGTTCGCGGAATTCGGCGTAGGTCTCCCATCGTCCGCCCGACTCCCTCTCGGAGTCGATCAAGGCGAGCATGGCGAGTGTGATGGTCTCGTGATAGGCATCCGGCTTCCGGATCACCGCGTCGTTGTAGCGGCGGATCCCCGCCCGGACGATCGGGATCACCTCGTCCAGCGGCCTGCGGCCGAGGTAGAGCCAGGCCATCCGGACGTGAGCCTCGTGGGTCCAATCCTCGCGAGGGATCCGGCAGTCCTCGAAAGCGGCCAGGAACTCTTCGTCCGTCATCGGCGATCTCCCTCGCGACTCGTCGAGGACCGCCCCGGATCGACCCGGCGGGCGGCGTCGCCAGAGTTGACACCCCGCGTTATGATAGGGTTCTCGGCTTCCCAAGCGAAGAGGTAACGTCATGGCGACCGTCACCCCTGCTCGATCAACCATCCCCGTCGGGGCGACCTTGCACAACGTCGCTTGGGCGACCTATTGCAAGCTCCGCGACGAGCCGGCGAACGATCACGTCCGGATGACCTACCTGGATGGAGAGTTGACGATCGTGTCGCCGCATCTTGTTCATGATTATGATTCTCGCCGAATCATGTTGGTCGTTCTGGCTGTCTCTCGTGCCTACCGAATCCGATGCATGGTCGTGGGAACGACGACACTCCGGAAGAAAGGTCGAGGCCCAATTCAGGGCGCGGCTAAGGAACCCGATGAGGGATTCTACCTGGGGGAAGACGTCGCCCGAATCCGAGGCAAACAGGTGCTCGACCTGACCATCGATCCTCCCCCCACCCTGGCCCTCGAAGTGGACCATTCGGCGAACTCGGAGGCCGCGTTGCCGACCTATCCCCGGATCGGCGTGCCGGAGGTCTGGCGGCTCGACGTGAAAGAACAGTCCCTTTGGTTTGGTCGCCTGGCAGGGGATCACTACGAGGAGATCGACCGGAGTCCTAGCCTTCCTCGCCTGACTCCGGCACTGGTACTTCAGGCGCTCGAAGCCCGAATGCAACAACCCGATGACATCGAATGGCTCGACTGGCTCGACCAATGGGCCAGGGATCTCCCCGAGGCGGACTGAGACCGACCGAAATTCCCCGCGTTTCCCCCAAACCAAAGCCCGAGAACATGACTCGAATCGCTCGACCCGTCACCGTGGGCCTGGTCCAGATGCAGTGCTCGACCGACCCGGATGTCAACCTCCGGAGGGCCTGCGAATTCCTCCGGGAGGCGGCCGCGCGCGGGGCCCGGGTCGCCTGCCTGCCCGAGCTCTTCCGGACCCAGTATTTCTGCCAGGTCGAGGATCACAAGTTCTTCGAGCTGGCCGAGCCGATCCCCGGCCCGACCACCGAGGCCCTCTCGACGGTCGCTCGCGAGACGGGCATGGCCATCATGGGGTCGATGTTCGAGCGGAGGACGCCGGGGATCTACCACAACACGTCGGTCATCTTCGATGTCGACGGCTCGATCCAGGGCCGATACCGGAAGATGCACATCCCCGACGACCCGCTCTACTACGAGAAGTTCTACTTCACGCCAGGCGACCTCGGATTCCAGGCGATCGCCACCAAGCCCGCCGTCCTGGGGCCCCTGGTCTGCTGGGACCAGTGGTATCCCGAGGCCGCCCGCTTGACCGCCCTCAAGGGGGCCGAGATCCTCTTCTATCCGACCGCAATCGGCTGGCATCCGAGCGAGAAGGCCGAGTACGGCGAGGCCCAGTCCGACGCCTGGCACACCATGCAACGGGCCCACGCCATCAGCAACGGCATCTACGTCATGGCGATCAACCGGATCGGCCACGAAGGGCCGGAAGACGGCGGGATCGAGTTCTGGGGCGGGACCTTCGCCGCCGACCCCTTCGGGCGGGTCATCGCTCGGGCCTCGGCCGACCGCGAAGAAGTCCTGATCGTCGAATGCGACCCGAAGCTCGCCGAGCAGACGCGGCAACACTGGCCGTTCCTCCGCGACCGCCGGATTGATGCCTACGGGCCGATCACCCAGCGATTTTCGGATTAAAGGCTGCTCCCCGATCGGCAACGGAAGCGACACTAAGGTTAGGGCAAGCTCTGCCCTACGCGGAGAAGGGCCCCATCATGACCGAGACACCCGCCGCCCTGGGATACCGGATGCCCGCCGAGTGGGAACCCCACGAGGCCACCTGGATCGCCTGGCCCCACAACCGCGACGACTGGCCCGGCAAGTTCGCGCCGATCCCCTGGGTCTACGTCGAGATCGTCCGTCACCTCAGTCGGGTCGAGCGGGTCGAGATCCTCATCAACGGCGGCAAGTCCGAGCGGCGGGCGATCGACAAGCTCCAGGCGGCGGGCGTCGACCTCGGGCAGGTCCGGTTCCATCGGGTCGAGACCGACCGGATCTGGATGCGCGACTCGGGGCCGTCGTTCGTCGTCAAGGACGGCGAACCCGAGGCCTTGGGGCTGGTCCACTGGGAGTTCAACGCCTGGGCCAAATACGACGATCACCTGAAGGATCGCCGGGTCCCCCGTTCGATCGGCAAGATCCTCGGTCGAGATCGGTGGAAGCCCTCGGTCGAAACCCCCGCCGATGGGGGAGATCCCGCACGAGTGGTCCTGGAGGGGGGATCGATCGATGTCAACGGTAAGGGCACGGTCCTGACCACCGAGGAATGTCTGCTCGGCGAAGTCCAGGCCCGGAACCCCCGACTGGATCGCCCGGGGATCGAGCGAGTCCTGGCCGACTACCTGGGCACGCCCCACGTCGTCTGGCTCAACCAGGGGATCGCGGGCGACGACACCCACGGGCACGTCGACGACCTCGCACGATTCGTCGCCCCCTCGACGGTGGCCCTGGCGGTGGAGTCGGACCCATCGGACGAGAACTACGGCCCCTTACGGGAGAATCTCGAACGGCTCCGGAACGCGGTCGACCAGGATGGGCAGCCCCTCCGGGTGATCGAGTTGCCGATGCCCCGACCGGTGATCTTCGAGGGGCGTCGCCTACCGGCCAGCTACGCTAATTTCTACATCGCCAACGGCCTGGTCCTGGTCCCGACCTTCAACGACCCGGCCGATCGCGAGGCCCTTTCGCTTCTGGCCTCGGCCTTCCCGGACCGCGAGGTCGTCGGGATCCACGCCGTCGACCTGGTCTGGGGCCTGGGGACCCTCCACTGCCTGACCCAGCAGCAGCCGCGCACCCCCGGCGGCTGAGGGTCCGGCCGATCAAGGCTCGTCGCGGAGCCGGGCGGCGGTTCGCTGGATCAGGCGTTTCACCTTGGCACCATACTCGAGGATGCTGGCGGTCGTGATCGAGCCGTTGATGTGATGCACGAAGGGCCGGGCCGTCTTCCCGCCGTAGATGTAATTGCCCCACCGGGCGTGGGCGATGTGGAAGCCCTCGTTGAAAATGTCCCGATTGTAGGCGAAATACAGCTTCTCTTCGACCCCATGCGAGCGGCTTCCGGGCTCGGGCCCGATGATCGGCAGCCAATCCTTCCGCCACTTGCTGATCCGCGCCACGTGGGCCTGATTCGACCACGAGCTGGTCCGGGTCAGCGGAAGTTCTGGGATCCTGTCCTCGGGCTGGATCATGTGGTCCCACATATAATAAGAGTCGTTAGTCCTCATATTGAAGCGGACGTGGTTGACGAAGTCATACTTGTCGAACACATCCAGGAGTTCCTCGATCTTGACCGGCCGCAGGAAGGCCCAGTCGTGCTCCAGGAACATGAGGTAGGGCGTCGTGGCGGCGTCGATGCCCTCGATCAAGTTTTTCTTGAGGCCCGATTGCGGTCGGACGTACAGCTCCAGCTTAAACTTCGCCCCGAGCTTCTCGAGGTTGGCCAGATACTTCTGACCCCGCACGCCCCCGTCGGCCGGCTGGTCATAGTAAACCAGATGGCGACATCCATCGACGTTCAGCTTCTTCCGCAGGATCTTGACCGACGATTCGATGACCGAAGTCGAGGGGGCCGAGGGGAGGAGGTGCGTGGTAGTGACGATCGTCAGGCGATCTTTCATCGGCGGTCGGGCCGGACTCGACACGTTTGTCCTCCACTTCGGGCGAGGCTCGGCGACTGGGACGACCGTCTCATTCGGCGGCGAATCCGGGCTTAGGCCGGTTTGGGCCTGCCTTGTATTGCTCATAGACGGGCGATTTAATCGCTTCATGGCCCTGCGACACTCCACGTAGCGGAATGAATGCATGCCGTTCCTCTCTGTCGGCAACATCGCGACTCGACTTGAAGAAATCTCCGTTCAATTTTGCATTATTCCAGTCTGTCCGGCCCCGATCGACTCGAGCCGGGCGATCGTGGTCCGATTTCCCGAGCGAGAAAACCGCGTCCACCCGCTCCGGAGCGATCCGCTCGGGATGTCCGAGGATTGCTGGGTCTAGCCTTCCGATGAGCTCGCTATCCCTGGTACGAAGGTTCTCGCAGCCGGCCGGGCGGTTCGAGGACTGTCCAGGCCGGATTCCCCAATTTGGCACGGCTCATGCATTACGTCACGTCGCCGTTCGGCTGCCACACCCATCGATATTCACACCTCCCCGACGGTTCCCGGCTGTTCAATCCCTCGTTCGACCCAAGGAAGCTGGATATGTTCTACAGCGTCGCGAGCCCGGACTGGAAGTCCGGCCAGCCATTGAATCCGGTCGGTGCCCTGCTCTTCCGCTCGCGATCGGAGGCCGAGGCCTTCGCGCCCGATAGTCCGACGGTGGCGGTCGCGGTCCGTTTCGACCAGGAATGGCGAATTGTCCGCCCCCAGGGGTCGGTCGCCCAATCCGTGGCCGGAAGTTGGTCGGCCCCCGCGGTCGGCAATGCGCTGGGTGGGGTCACCGTCTTCGGCCCGATCCCCGCCGGTCTGGTCCGTTCCTCGGCCAATGTCGAGACGCTGGCCGACTGGCGTCCCCGGGTCCTCGAAGAGGCCCCGGCCGGTCACTCGGTGGGATTCGGCGGCTGGGATTCCCTGACGATGGCCCTGCTGGCCTGACGCCGGCCCGGTCGGGTTCGCGACTCTACTCGATAGGCCCTCCTCATTTCGCGAATATCGATCCAGGAGACGGACGCATGAAAGTATCGAACCGAAACATTGTCGCAGCTACCCTTTCGGCGGGCCTGATCACCTGGGGTTGCACGGCCTGGGCCCAGCAAGGCCCGGTTGGCCAGGGGCTCAATGAAGCCGGTCGCGCCGTCAAGCGTGGGCTCCAGACCGCCGGGCAGGCCGTCCAGGGCGGATTCCAGACCGCCGGGCAGGCCGTCCAGGGCGGATTTCAGAAGACCCGGACGAGTGTCCACAACATGGAGGTCGTTTCCCGGGTCTATAGCCGACTGCACTGGGATAAAGCCCTGACCACCTCGAATATCGAGCTGACCGTCCAGGCCGGAGGGATCGCCACCCTGACCGGGGTCGTCCCCGACGAGGAGGCCAAGGCCAAGGCACTCATGCTGACGTCCGAGACCGTCGGCGTGATCGAGGTCATCGACCAACTGACCGTGGGCACCGTCGTCAGCCCGGCCCCCATCGTCCCCGGGGCCTCGCCGGTTATCGTTGCTCCTGCAGGCACTCGGGTCATCACTCCCACCCCCTCCAACGTCCCGACGCCCAGCCCGACCGACACCCCGCTCTGAGCCGAGCCTTCGCGAGCCCGGCCCCTCGATCGAGGAGTCGGGCTCGCGGCCTTATCCCTTCAAAATCAGATCGGCCAGGCCCACGGCCAGCAGGCCCGCGCTGATGGCGACATTGACCTGGAAGAATGCCAGGTTCACACGGGTCAGGTCATCGGGCCGTACGATCGCGTGCTCGTAGGCCAGCAACAGGGCCACCACTCCCACCCCCACGAAGTAGATCGCCCCCATCGGATAAGCCAGGCCGAGCCCGACCAGCACCGCGACCATCCCCGCGTGGCAGGACGAGGCCAGCCGGAGTGCCCCTCGGATCCCCAGCCGTCCCGGGATGCTGTGGAGCCCCTGCGAACGGTCGAAGTCGGCATCCTGGCAGGCATAGATGATGTCGAACCCCGCGACCCACAGCAGGACAGCCAGCCCCAGCAAGGCGGGAGGCCAGCCCAGATCGCCCCGGAACGCGATCCAGGCCGCCATCGGGGCGAATCCCAATGCGATCCCCAGCCAGAAATGCGCCAGGCTGGTGAACCGCTTGGCGAACGAGTAGCCGAGCAGCCAGAGCAGGACCGGTCCCGACAGGATCACCGGCCACCGATTGGGCAGGAACAGCAGGGTTGAGGCCACGAACCCCAGCCCGCTCAGGATCGTGAACGTCGCGACGGTGCCCATCGAGAGTCGCCCGCTGGGCAGATGACGACTGGCCGTCCGAGGGTTCAGGGCGTCGATCCGCCGATCCGCCAGCCGGTTGAACGCCATCGCCGCCGATCGGGCGGTGGCCATGCAGAGCAAGATGCCCAGCCAGTCCTGCCAGCGACCCCGCCAACCGTCCGGCCCCTTCGCCGCCATCGCCGCGCCCAGGAGGGCGAATGGCAGGGCGAAGAGGGTGTGGCTGAACTTGATCATCCCCAGCACTTCACGAGTCGCGGCGTAGACCATCAGAATCCTCGTCCCCGATCAACAGAATCCTCGTCTCCATCCCGGACGAAGCGTGCCGACTATTGTGGGGCATCGGGGGTCCGAGTTTCCACGCCCGGCTCAAGAATCAGGCCGAACGAGTCGAGACGGCATCCTCCGCCGGTTCCTCCAGCGGAGGCATGTAGTTGGGCATCGGGGCGATCGCCTGATCTCCCAGCCAGGGCCAGAGGCGAAACAGGAGGCCGATCCCTCGGAACGGCCAGGCCACCCGCTTGAGGACCGAGAGCCTCCGTCGAGGGTGATCGATCAGCCGGGCGATCCTCCGGGCCGCGACGTCGACGGTCGTGTGCAGAATGGCGGGCGGCTTGTCCAGGATCCGGCCCGAGGTCCCGGGGGCCCGATCCTGGAGGGCGTCGAAGAACTCGGTGTGGACCGGGCCGGGCTCGACCAGGCAGACGCGAACCTTCCGGCGCAACAGTTCTCGACGAAGCGCATCGGTCCACCAGGCCAGAGCCGCCTTGGTCGTCCCATAGACCCCGAAGATCGGATTCGGGACGGCCGTGATCGCCGATCCGATGTTGATGATCGTCCCCCTCGACTCGATCAGGTGGGGGATCGCGCACCGGGCCAGGAGGACCGGCGCGACCAGATTCACCTCGAACTGGCGACGGATCTCCGACGGCTCGGTCTGGGCGAATAGCGAAGGGACGCCATATCCGGCGTTGTTGACCAACCCGTCGAGCCGACCGAATCGCTCGACCGTGGCCCCGATCAACCGCTCGGGCGTCTCGGGGTCGTCCAGCGAGGCCGGGAGGACGAGGACCTCGACCCCATGCTCCTCCAGCTCGGCCGCCAAACCTTCGAGCCGATCGAGCCGACGCGCGGTGATCGCCAGATTGTGGCCAGCCTTCGCGAACTCGCGGGCCACCGCCGCCCCGATCCCGCTGGAAGCCCCGGTGATCAGGATCGTCTTGCGGTTCATGCCATCGGCCATCGCGAGGACGCTCCCAATCTCAAAGCCTCGGCCCCGGCTCCACGCCCCATCGGTGGGCGAGCTCGACCTCGACGCCGAGCTGGTCGCAGATCCGGGCCACGACGAAATCGACCAGATCACTCAGCGATTCCGGTCGATGATACCAGCCCGGCATCGCCGGGAGGACGATCGCCCCGGCGCGGGTGACGGCCGCCATGTTCTCCAGGTGGACCAGGCTGAGGGGTGTCTCGCGAGGGACCAGGATCAGCTTCCGACGCTCTTTGAGGTGGACGTCGGCCGCCCGCGTCACCAGGTTCGCCGTGATCCCGTGAGCCACGCTCGCCAGAGTGCTCATGCTGCAGGGCGAGACCACCATCCCGGCCGTCCGGAACGAACCACTTGCAATCCCCGCGCCGAAGTCGGACTGGTGATGATAAATCAGCCGACCCGCCCCGAGATCGCCGAACAAAGCCGGGTCGAACCGATTCAAGGCGACCGACAGGCCCGTCTCTTCGCGGAGGACCTGCGCCCCGCTGGTGCTGATGGTCAGGTGGACCGTCCGCCCGGCCCGGCAGAGGACCTGTAATAGCCGGACCGCGTAGGGAGCGCCGCTGGCCCCGGTCATCCCCAGGACGATCGGGAGGTCGAGGCTCATCCCGCCCCACCGGCCGGCTTGGTGCCGACATAAAGCGTGGCAATCCCGAACGTCAGGGGATGCTGGACGAGATCGGTCAGGCCCCTGGAGGCGAGCAGATCGAGCATAACCTGGCCGTCGGGGAACTGAAGGACGCTGGCGGGCAGGTAGCTGTAGGCGTCATAGGAGTTCGGGGCGATCGTCTGGCCGACCTTGGGCAGCACATGCTTGAAGAAGGTCAGGTAAGCCCGGCCCAGGATCGCCCCCCGAGGCCGGGAGAATTCCAGGATCGCCACCTTGCCGCCCGGCCGGGCGACCCGGACCATCTCGTCGATCCCCCGGACGGTGTCGGCCACGTTCCTGAGCCCGAACGCCACCGTAACCACGCCGAACGTGTTGTCGGAGAGCGGTAGCCGCTGCGTGTCCCCCTCGATCAGGGTGACGGCCCCTTCGGCCTTCGACTTTCCGACCTTCTCGTTGCCGATGACCAGCATCTCGTGGCAGAAATCCGAGCCGATGACGGGCGTCCGGCCGCCGCTGACCTGGTGATACGCCAGGGCCAGGTCGGCCGTCCCGGTGCAGCAGTCGAGGAGCGGGACCCCCGGCTCGGGCGGGACCATCCGGGTCGTGAACGTCCGCCAGGACTTGTCGATATTCAGGCTGAGCAGGTGATTGAGCAGGTCGTACTTGCCCGCGATCGACGAGAACATCGAGCGGACCCGTCGGCCGGACTTATCGACGGACTCGGGCGGGGAATCGGCGGGTTTCTCGGCGACGACCATGCTGGGGCACTCGGACCATCGGGCTGGGATCGGTCGGGCACTCGCGGCCCGATCCACATCCAGAGTATAGTCATCGGGGGCCGGTTGTCCATGAATGGGGCCGATCGGCAGGTTAGCCAAAGGCCATTGGTCAGGTCTGATGGACAGGGTCGGTGATCCGACAGATATCCAACCGATGGTGACAAAATGATGATGATGGTCGCGTTTAACGGCTTCCTATTCCTCGTTTTGGCGATAGTGTTGGCTGCTCAAGCCAAGAATGAGGCCCAGAAACTGCGGGGCGAGCTCGACGCATTGAAGAAAGAACTCCGCCAAAATGGACTGATCGTGGAGCCGTTCGTGGGTTCCGTGAAGATCACCAGCCCAGAACTCTGAATCTCGACGTGACTATTTTTCGCCCCCGCCTAATTTCTTCCTATCGAAGGTCCGCCCGCCGGTCCGAGGTTCACGATTTCTAATGGGCTACCGATCATTGACCGATTGCGTCGAGGACTTGAAGCGAACCGGGCAACTGGTCGTGATCGACCGGGAGGTCGACCCGAGGCTGGAGGCGGCCGCGATCCAGAGGCGGGTCTACGAGGCGGGAGGCCCCGCCCTGCTCTTCCCCCGGGTCAAGGGGACCGCGTTCCCGATGGTCGGGAACCTGTTCGGGACGATGGATCGGACCCACTACATCTTCCGCGACACCCTGGAAGCGGTCCGCCACCTGGTCGAGCTGAAGGTGAAGCCACCCGCCGCGTTGGCCCGACCCTGGCATTATCGGGACGTGCCGTTCACGGCCTTGCACCTCCTCCCGCAAAAGGTCCGACGAGGTCCGATCCTCGCCCACAAAACCACATTGAGCCGGCTACCCCAGGTGGTCTCCTGGCCCGACGACGGCGGGGCGTTCGTGACCCTGCCCCAGGTCTACACCGAGGACCCCGACCATCCCGGCCTGGCGAAGTCGAACCTGGGAATGTACCGGGTCCAGATCTCCGGGAACCACTACGAAGCCGACCGCGAGTCGGGGCTCCATTATCAGCTCCATCGGGGGATCGGCGTCCACCACTCGGCCGCGATCCGTCGAGGGGTCCCGCTCCGGGCGACCGTCTTCGTCGGCGGTCCCCCGGCGATGTCGGTGGCCGCGGTGATGCCCCTGCCCGAGGGACTCCCCGAGCTGAGTTTCGCGGGTGCGTTGGGTGGGCGAAGGGTCCGGATGGTGGTCGACCCGCAGGGGGGCCTGCCGATCCCCGCCGAGGCTGATTTCGCCATCGTCGGCCGGATCGATCCCGACCTCCGGAAGCCCGAAGGACCGTTCGGCGACCACCTGGGCTATTATGCCAAGACCCACGACTTCCCCGTCCTGAAGGTCGAGCGGGTCTATCATCGCCCCGACGCGATCTGGCCCTTCACCTCGGTCGGCCGACCTCCTCAGGAAGACACCTCGTTCGGCGAGCTGATCCACGAGCTGACCGGGCCGCTGGTCCCGACCGTCCTGCCCGGCATCCACGCAGTCCACGCGGTCGACGCCGCCGGGGTCCACCCGCTCCTTTTGGCCATCGGCAGCGAGCGATACGTCCCGTATGCCGAGGTCCGACGCCCCCAGGAACTCCTGACCTCGGCCAACGCGATCCTCGGGCAGGGTCAGATGTCGCTGGCCAAGTATCTCATGATCGTGGCCAGGGAGGACAAGCCCGACCTCGACATCCACGACATCCCGGGCTTCCTCCGGCACGTCCTGGAACGGGTCGACTGGACCACCGACCTCCACTTCCAGACCCGGACGACGATCGACACCCTGGACTACTCGGGCCACGGGTTCAACCAGGGGTCGAAGGTCGTGATCGCCGCCGCCGGCCCGAAGCGCAGGTCGTTGCCGACCGAAGTCCCCTCCGGGCTCCAACTGCCCGACGGCTTCGGCGATCCCCGAGTCGCACTGCCCGGCATCTTGACCGTCCGAGGGCCGGGCTACCGGCTCGACGAATCGGGCTCGGACCCGGCCCTCCGGGCCTTCTGCCGATCGTTCCACGAGGCCGACCCGATCGCCACCTTCCCGATGGTCGTGGTCGTCGACGACAGCGAGTTCGCCGCCCGATCCGGGAGGAACTTCCTCTGGGTGACCTTCACGAGGTCAAACCCGGCCGCCGACATCGACGGCGTCGGGGCTTTCTGCCATCAGAAGCACTGGGGATGCAACGGCCCCCTGGTGATCGATGCCCGGATCAAACCCCACCACGCCCCACCATTGGTGGATGATCCCGAGATCGAGCGGCGGGTCGATTCTCTGGGGGCTCCGGGGGGACCGCTGCATGGGATCATTTGAGCAGTGGAAGACGATCAAGCCGCGACCGGAAATCCTTCCCTCGGCTTACTCCTTCGAGAACAGGTCGATTATCTCAACAGTCCGATCTTCCTCGTGAACGGAGAAGGTGAAGGCGATCGAGGAGATGACCAGGACGCGATCCCCGTAGAAATCGTCGCCCTGCCGATCCGGATCATCCCGAAGAAGGCGATCGATCGCTTCCACGGCCTCGTTCACCGACCTTCGATTTGGAGAGGTGGACCAGAGTTCGGCGAGCGACCCCAAGGCGATCTCACGCCAGACCACGGTGAATCGCATCATGATGTTCCAAGAGACCGGAGATGTTCCAGGACCTGTTCGGTCGTGTATCGCTTCCCGCCCTCCGACGAGGCCTTCCGCCTCTGATACTCGCCCGAAGCATACGCCGCGAACGCCTTACGACGTAGCTGATCCTCGGGGCTGTCGACCGAGATCAGATAACCTACCACCATTCCCCGGTCATCGAGGATCTCGGCACGCTCCTGGACCTTGAGCGTGCCGATCACCGACATGATCGCCTCGTTCGCTTTCACCTGGACCATCGGACGACCTCCTTCGCGGGGATTGATTCGCCACAAGGATGATTATACTCCAACGGGGCTTCCCTCGGGAGCCGAACCGTCCATGGTCCTCATCTGCTCGCGGAGGGATCCGGCCTGTTCGGCCAGGACTTCGTCCATCGTCCGGCCTCCCTCGCGAGCGATCCAGTCCATCAGGGTCGAGAGGAGCAGTTCCTTCAGGTAAGCGAACGAGAATCCTTCGGACAGCTCGGCCGCCTTCGATTCCCCCTCGGGGGTGAGCCGGGCTTCCGGGTCCATCGACCGATTCCATCGGCCGATATAGGCCCGTCGCTCGTCGATCGCCGGCAGGCCGAAGTGGTACTTTCGGTCGAACCGGCTGGGTCGGTCGAGGATCGCGGGATCGAGCTTCTCCGGGTGGTTGGTCGTGGCGATGGTCAGGATGCCCAGGTTGGCGGCGAACCCGTCCAGCTCGTTCAGGAAGAACGAACGATTGTCGTTGTTGATCAGGGCATCCAGATCCTCGAACACCAGGATGCATGGAGAGGCCTGCCTGGCCCGGGCGAAGACCCGGCGAATCCCGGTCTCGTCGGTATACTTCTCGGAATCGAATGTCTTCACGTAGAGGCAAGGGCGACCTGTCTCGTTAATCAGGGCCTTGATAGCGTGGGTCTTGCCGTTCCCCGGCGGCCCGACGAACAGGAGACCGCGCTTCCAGGCGACCCCATGCTTCTCGTAGGCCATCCGGGCGTCGAAGAACCGCCGGACATCGCCCAGGATGTCGGCCTTGAGCTTCTCGGGCAGGATCAGGTTCTCGAGGGTCGATCCCTCGATCTGCCGAAACAATCGCCCGCTCTCGGTCCAGGAACCGCCGTCGAAGACCAGGAGTTCATCCTGGAGTTCAGGCCTGTAGCCGCAGACCGCCGCGTAGAAGCCCCGGGCCACCTCGGCCGAATCGGCCAGGATGAAGTGATAGGGGACGTTACACCCGTAATCCCAGTCGATTACGACCACTTCGAGCGAGTGCCCTTCCCAATCGACCTCGAACCAGACGTTCCTCGGAGACTCGACGATGCCGGTCTCTTCCCACCAGCTGACGGCCACCTGGTTGTGAGTCGACGCCTCGTTTCGAAGGCGGCATCCGCCGGCCTTGGCGAAATTGAAGAGCCGGTTGAAGTCGCAGTCCGAGCCCTCGATCATCGCACGATCGGGGTAGGTCGCCGCCAGGTGGCGGCTCGCCTGATAGGCGATCGCCGTAAAGGGCTCCCGGAGGACCTCGCTGAGGAATTCCTGATAATACATGGCTGTTCGTGCCGCCCCTGGGGGCGGATTCTTGGGGGGCCGACGAGTCGCCCGGGGCGCATGGACACTCCGAGCCCGGGCGCTCCGCCCGGCCTTTCGCCAAGTCAGTCACGCCCGAGTCGGGAAGGTTCGCGCTCCGAGTTGCTTATTCGACCTCGGATTCCGCCAGGATCTTCCGGTAGGCCGCCCGGGCGACGTCGTAGGCCTTCCGGGCCTCCTCGATCTCGGTCGGCCGGATCTTCGGCTCCTTCTGCGACCAGCATTGGTCGACCGACTTGAGGCACCACTCGGCCGACGCCTTCGACGCGCGGACCGGCCTGTCACCGACCATGACGAACACCGGGTTGGTATGCGACGAGGGGTAGATCCTCACCGCCACCCAGCTCGAACGCTCGATCGGGACCCGGAACCGGAGGTCATGCAGCGCGCCGTCGGCCTCGACCATCATCCGGGCGACGGCCTTGCCGTTGACGACGACCTCGACCGGGACCTTGCGAGTCTCCCCATCCCTGGCCCGCTCCAGGTCCCAGTAGGGCTTATCGCCCATCGACCGGGCCTTGATCGCGCGGGCTTCGGGGGTGACCTCGACCGGCAGGAGCGCCGCGACACGGGCCGCGACCGTCACCTCGCCCGGCTCGTCGAGCTTTAATTCGGAGCCCGCCTCGCCGACCCGGACGTCGTCGACCTGGAAGTCGATCAGGTGACTCCTGCCGTCGGTGACGTAGGAGCGTCCGTCTCGGATCCCGTCGACCCATCGGTCGAAGTCGAGCTCGCCGTCGGGCAGCCGGACGTAGGATCGCCCCAGGCCGACCCTCTCTCCGTAGATGCAAGGGAAGTCGGTCTCGCCGCTGATCCTGGCCCGGAATCCGGCGTTCAGGGTGTGGTACCAGATGGTGAGTTCCCAGGGGGCCGGGGTGTCGACCGCCGAGATGAAATCGACCGCGTCGTGGACCACGTCAACGATGTATTCATTGGCCCCGATCCCGTCGAACGGCGGGACCTCCAGGCTCGGCAGGGCGTTGTCGGAGACCCTCAGGCCCCAGCCCGAGTGCGAGAAACCGACCACCGCCCCCTGCGACTTGCCCCACTGGAGGACCGGGAGATCCCAGCTCGGCCATTCCTCGATGGTCGAGGTCCCGGGATAGTCGTCCTCCTTGAGCCGGAGGAGGCAGAGGTGCCCCGCGTGCGAGGAGGGGAAGCCGGAGACCTCGACATCGTAGCGCATCAGGGTTTCGGGAGTCGAGAGCGGGTGATTCTTGCCGTCGAAGTAAGCCTTCTGGGCATACCAGCAAGGCCCCCAGCTCAGGACGCAGCCGACGTCGAGATCCTCGCCCAAGATGTGGCGGAACATGTCCTCGGGGCGGACCCCCTCGGTGGGCCGCTCGTAGTGGCCGCAGCCTGCGGCGTGGACGTGGTGATCGCCCGAGAACCAGCCGAGCTTCGCCACGTGGAACCACCGCTTCAGCTCGAACGACTCGCGGTGGGTCGCGGCCCTGGGAACCTCGATCGTCCGCTTCTGGACCACGTACTCGGGCCCGCGAGTGACCTCGACGGTGTAGATCCCGGGGGCCAGGTCGACGGTCTCTCCCGACTGCCGATAGACCTGGGGATGAAACCAGAGGTCGGGGGCCAGTCGACGGGTCGGCGAGGGGCAGACCCTCCCCAGCGCGTCGCGGAAGAGGAACGAGGCCATCGTCGGCCGACCGTCGAAGTCCTTCACGTCCAGGGTGACGGACACGGCGGGCTCGGCCGTGAAGAGGATGTCCAGGTCGCCACGGAAGCCAAGGTCCTGGCTCCCCTGCCCCGCGTCGAAGCGGATCTTCGCCTCGCGAGCCCCCTGATCCCGGCTGTAGACCCGGATCACCCGATATTCGAGCGGGAGTCCGGAGAGCGATTTATTGAGCGGTCGGTCGACCATGCTGGCCAGATCCATCCACCGATCGGCGGCCTCGGCCGGGGTCGGGTGCGGATCGGGCCGGGAGGCGGACGTGGAAGGCCGACCCTGGGGGGCGGCGTTGGGGCTGGTCATGTTCAGTTCGGCCGTCACCCCGGCCAGATTATGCACCTTGACCATGAAGAGCCGCCAGCCATGGCGGACCAGCAAGGCCGGGGCCGGACCCTGGATCGCGCCCACTCGCCCTTCGGCGTTGATCGTCACCCCGGCCAGGCATAGCGGGTCGAGGATCTCCTGGACCGATTCGACCTGGGCTGAGGGATCGGGCTTCGCCAGGGCCTCCTCGATCCGCGCCTTCGCCTCAACCGCGAGCGGCTGGCCGAAGAGATCCAGCGCCTCCACGACCCGTCGGACCTGGGCCGCCAGGGGTTGGGCCTCAACACCCTCGACCTTCGGCAGTTCGTCGGCCCGGGAGGGCGGGACCAGCAGCGAGAAGAGGGTCAAGACGGCGGCGATCCGGAGCGGTTGGCGGCTCATGATAGGGACCTCAAGGGTCACGTCGGATTGTCGGAACGATCATCGAATCGAGGGGGCGATCCAGGCGAGGCTAAGTCGGAGACGAGGCCAACGCAAACGAAAAATCGACCGGGTTGCGGTTGTCGAAGGTGGCCCGATGGGGTATCGTCCGCCGCGCCCGGACTCCCTCGGAGGCGAAGCCGATCCTTCTTTTCGAAGAAGGCCTCAACCGTGATCGGGGTGAGACCGGGCCGACGCGCGGGAGCAGTCCAAGGAAGGACGCCGATGAAACGCCCTCGATTTCGAGGCCCATGGCTCTGGCTCGGCTTGATGCTGCTGCCCGCCCTGGCCTGGGCGATCGTCCTGATCGTGGCACCAACCGAATGGGCGAGAGCCCGGATGGTCGCTCGTTTCGCCTCGGCGACCGGGCGAGTGGTCCAGATCGGAGCGATCCGACTCGGGGTCTTGGGGAACCTCCGGATCCTCGACCTGAGCCTGGCCGAGCGATCCACCCCAGACGACCCCTGGCTCCGGGTGGCCGAGGCCCGCGTCGATGTCCATCTGGGCGAGATCCTGTTCGGGTCGTGCGACCCGGGCGAGATCACCGTGGAAGGGGCCTCGGTCCGGTTCTGGCGGCGGAGAGATGGCACGCTCGAGGTCGCCGACCTCTTCCGGGCCTCGGGGCCGGATCCGGGAGGAGCGGGCCAGGGATCGAAAGGACACGGGGCACCGATCCGCCTGAAAGTCGCCGGGGCGAGCCTCCGGATCGTCGACGAGCCCAGCGAAACCCGGTTCGACATGACCGGCATCGAGGCCGAAGCGAGCTGCGACGGGCGGGTGACCTCGCTCGACCGGCTCAAGGGGATCGTCAACGGCGGTTCGCTCGAGATGGCCGCGAAATTCGACCGAAACCCGGTGGCGCCGCATTTCGAACTCGAGACGAGGGCCAACGGGATCGGGATCGACGAGGGGATGCCCTCCCTGGCCTATCTCGTCCCGGTGGTCGCCGGGGCGACCGATAGGGCCGGCGGCAAGCTCGGCCTGATCCTCTCGATGAAAGGCCAGGGGACGACCCGCGATGAGATCCGCCGGACGCTCCGGGGCCAGGGATCTGTCCTGCTGGACCCGATCGATCTGGACGGCTCGAAGTTCCTCGACACGCTCGACGCCATCGCCGACGGGCCAAGGCCGGGGCGGGTGGGATCGGTCTCGGCCGACCTGACCATCGGCGGCGGTCGGATTGCGAGCGAGGATCTGACGATCAGAGTCGCCCGGTTCCCGCTGGTCCTGGGCGGTTGGACCGACTTCGACGGTCGATTCGACTACGCTCCCAACGTCGACCAGATCACCGCCCAGCTTCCCAGCGAGGCCCGCGTCTGGATCTCCGAGTTGAAGGTGAACTTCGACCAGCTGGCCGGCCTCCGACTCCGGGGGACGCCGGAGAAGATCGAGGTCACCGTCCACGGTCACCCCCTGACGGGAGAACCGGGCCGCCCGGACGACGATCGGGCTCGATTCCGCGAGACCGCCCGGCTGATCCGCGATCGCTTCTTCCGCTGAAGCCCGGCCGACCGCCCCCCGACGACTGGACAGGAAGAATCAAGCATGACTCTCAGACCGGGACAAGGCTCACGAATGCTGGCCGGGCTCACGGCTAGCGCCCTCCTGGCCTCCGCCGGGTGCGGGACCACCAAGGTGACCGGGACCGCCCGGACCGGGACCGAGCAGCTCCTCCTGACCAACGCCTGGGATCGGGCCTTGCAGCGGGTCGACTTCCGGGCCCTGACCGGGGTCCCGGTCTACCTCGACACCACCAACGTCACGGCCGTCGACCAGGGCTGGGTCATCTCCAGCCTCCGCGAGTCGATGCTCTCGCAGGGCGTCCTGATCCGCGAGAAGCGCGAGCAGGCCCAGTTCATCGTCGAGGCCCGCGTCGGGGCCTACGGGACCGATGAGGACAACTTCCTGGTCGGGATCTCCCAGACCGCCATCCCCCCGACCGTGACCGGGGTCCCCGCCGGGACCATCCCCGAAGTTCCGGTGGTCAAGCGAAGCCGACAGCAGGCCGTCGCCAAGCTGGCGCTCTTCGCCTACGACCGGGCCAGCGGCCAGCTCGTCTGGCAGTCCGGGACGGTCCTCGATCAGGCCGACACCAAGGATGTCTACATCGGCGGCTTCGGGCCGATCAAGTCGGGGTCGATCCGCGAAGGGACCGAAGTCGCCGGGATCAAGCTCCCGCTGCCTGGCGAAGGGGAAGCCGCCACTCCCGAGCCCGGTAGCCTTCGACAGGAAAACAAGCCCTATAACCCGCCCGCCTTGCAAAGCCCCTCGAACTTCTCGGACCTCGATTCCTTCCGGCCCTGATCCGACCGGATCCCTCGGTTGGGCTCCGAGGGGATCCCGGGGGTCATTTCAGATTCCCTTTAATTCACGATCATGATTGACTTGTGGATTATTATTAGTTGGAGACCTACCACGAAAGCCGCAACGATCGCCGGATGAACCAACCTTGCCCAGCCTGCCCCCCCTCGAAAATTGCGAGAATTGCGGTGCCTGTTGCCTGGTCGTCACCCTCCCGCCGTTTCGGAGAATCTTCAACGAGGATGGGGAGGACGCCTGGGAGAGGCTCCGCTGGGAACGCCCGGACCTGCTCCTGGAGATCATCGAGGCCGAGCGAGACCGGAGGGATGACGGCCGGCCGATGCACGGCACGCCATGCAGCTGGTACGACGGCAACACTCGCCAATGCCGACACCACGAGCTACGGCCCCGCGCCTGTCGTGAGTTCGTCATCGGCGGGCAAGACTGCCGCGATGCCCGGCGACGGGCGGAGATGGATTGATCGGACCTTCGAAGCTCGAAGATCCTCGCCTCAGAAGTCGTGGACGATCAATCCGACCCGGCCCACCCGATAGGTCGAACCTTCCCGGATCTCCAGATTCCAGACCTCGCCGCCCTCGCGATCCTCGATCGTCTCGATCGTCCTCAGACCTCCCTTCGCGAAGACCCGGTCGCCGACCTTCAGATCACCCGCCCGGATCAGCCCGACCCCGAGTTTCCAGAGGGGATGGCCTTCGGTCGCGACGATTGTCTCCCCGCCGATCCTCAGGCCGATCATCCGGGATGCCTCCGACCGATGGACGGCGAGGATCGAACCCGGGCGATCCGGGAGATCCGGACCATCGCCTGTCATGACGAGTTCGCCCGGGCGGAGCGCCTCGATCGGTCGGAGCCCCTCGACGGTCTCGACGAGCGTCCCGCCCGCGAAGCACCGGTCTGTCTTCGGCTTCTCGCCCTTGTCACGCTCCCAGATCATGCACCAGGGCGAACCCGCCCCACCTCCCCCACCACCCCCGCCACTGATGACAGGCGGGCCGCCTTGCGGGACGTATGGGAGCGGGACCTGGACGTCGAGGGTGGGCTTGGGCCGCTGATCGGGCGGGACGTAGTTGTATCCGCGACGCTCCATGTACCACTTCAACCAGGCTTCCTTGTCTTCCCCGAGATCCTTGCCCGCGACGCGACGGAGGGCCTCGGCGAGCCGGGCGTTCAGTTCTCGGGTCGTGGCGTTGCCCGCTTCGATCACATTGACGTCGTTCTGGAGTTGGGCCTGCGCGCCCTGGGCCATCTTGATGGTCTCGGTCACCTCGAAATCTCGGTCGATCTGCGCCTGGAGGACCGACTTCTCGAAGGACTGATACTGCGGGCTGGGGTCGGGGCTGTTCTTGGGCGGAGTGGGAGGGGCCCAGGTGTAATCGAAGATGAAAAGCGACCCATGTTCTTTATTCCACCCGACCAGCTTCGAGCCGGGCGGTGGGGCGGTGACATGGTCGGAATTGAACTGAAGGGCCATCGAGAGTCGCTCGGCGAACGGGTTGTCGACGAAGGCCGCCTGCGTCTCCGACATCGACGGAGGCGCATACGACCGGCGGACGTTGAATTTCTCCCCCTCCACCATCAGGAAGCCGGGCGAGCCGGGTCCCGCGACCTGGCGGACCTCGTACTGGACCGGCTTCCGGAGGAGCCCGATCCAGAGCATCAGGACATCGTCGGGATCCCGACGGGTCAGGGTCTCCACGGCCGACCGGCGAACCAGGTCGGTCTTGCCGAAGACCCCCAGGCCTGCCAGCGCCTTCGAGGCATCCTCGCCCTCGATGCGGCCGAGTAGGTCGATCGCCCGCTCCTGATCGTCGGGCGTCCCCTGGCCGAAGACCTTCCTGATCGAGGGGATGGCCCGAAAGTCATGGATCTCGGCCAGGTCCGCCTCGGCGGCGGCCCGTCGAGACTTCTGGGACAACATCCCCTTCAGCTTCCGCAGGATCGGCATCCACCTCGCATCGGCCTTGCGCCGGGCCTCGGCCTCGGCCTTCTCGGCGGCGAGTTGTTCGGACGACACCCACCGACCACCGCGCCTCTCGAAACCGAGCTTCTTCCAGGCGAGTTCCCGGGCGGGTTCGAGCCGGGTCACGTCGAGAAACTCGATGGCCGCTTCCCCCTTCAGGCCCGCCGTTTCGGCCCAGAGGCCGAGCTTCCAGTGGGCCTCGGCCGTGTGGTCAATGGCCGCCCGCCTCGCGTAGTATTCGGCCAGAGCATCGGCTGGCCCCTGCCCCTGGGGCGAGGTCCATCCCAGGAAAGCCAGTCCGAGAATCCAGTGACCGATCATCGATCGCCTCCAAGAGTCCGAGGGTCCGAAGTCGCATCGAAGGGGGCCGCGACGGCCTCGTGGACGCGGTCATCGTGGGCGAGCAGCCCGTCTCGGCCGACCAGGATCCCCCGGCGATCGCCGACCTGGACGTGATAAACCGACTGCGGGTTCGACCTGCCCGCGTCGAGCACCTTCGAGAGCCCATCGAGTCCCCGGATCCGGTCGCCCGGCTCGAGGTCGGCCAGGGGGACCCAACCACGACCCGCGACCCAGAGCCGTTCCAGGTCGGTCCCGGCGATCGAGCCATCGCCCACTCGCAGAGTTCGGGTCATCCCCCGGTCGATCCGTCGGGTGGAGAAGACCGGCGTGAAGGCCAACGCCCCCGAATCGAGATCCTGCGTCAGGATCAGGTCGCCGCCCCTGAGATCTTCGATGGTCCGGAGCCCGGCCCGGGTCCAGACCGGCGTCCCTTCGACGAACGCAGGCATCCGGGCCTTCGAGCCGGAGGGCAAGGGCGGTTCAGGCTCGACCGCCCCGACGTCTCGCGAAAGTGGTGGGGCGATCGTCGACGTCTCGGATAGCTCGCCCCACCACTTTCGCCAGGCGTCGGGGTCCTCCCCCGGGGACTCGCCGGCGACGATCTTCAACGCCATCCGGGCGCGGTCGTTGATCTGGTCGACGCCGGCGTTGTAGCGATCCAGGCTCGCCACGTCCCACCGGAGGTTCTCGCGGGCGAAGGCCGCCTGCTGCTGCGCCAGCATCATCAACTGGCCGATCGGTATCTCGGCCTGGATCGGGGCGTTGAAGCCGCCACCGGCGAACGAGCTCGCACCGCCCCCGGCCGCCGTCGTCTTGCCGAGCAACGAGGAGTTGGCTTGCTGGTTGGCGAAAAGTTGATCCCCGAGCTGCTGGCCGGTCGCCCCGAGGCCGGCCTGGGCGAGATTGGCGCCGACTCCGGTCATGTCGGGGGCACCCGAGTAGAGCGGGTCGAGGGCCGCCTGGATCGGCTGCGAGGTGTAGCCGACCTGTCGACGGACGATCGCAAAGCCGTATGCATCGCGATCCCACGTATCGCCAGGTCGGAAGTCGAGCGGCGGGGGGGGGGCCGCGTAAAAGCGTCGGGTATTCGCCGTCTTCCCCTGGACGTAAAGCTCGCCCGGGCTTCCCGGCCCGCCCACCGGCTTGACCTCGTAGCGAATCCGGTCCTGAAGCAGCCCGATCAGCCAGGGGGCGGATTCCCGAGGGTCGCGCCCCGCGAGCGACTCGGCCGCCAGCCTCCGGATGGATTCCGATCCGCCGAAAATCGCGAGCCAGGCCAGCCCTCGGGATGCCGAGGGATCGTCGATCTGGGTCAGGAGCCGGACGGCGATCTTCTGGGACTCCGGGCTTCCCGAGCCGAAGACCTTGCCGATCGAGGGGACGGCCAGGGGATCGGTCACGCCTCGGAGCAACGCCTCGGCCTCGGGCTGCTTCGAGGGTTGCCCGAGCCACGTCTTCCATCTTGCCAGCAGGGGTCGCCAGCGGGCGTCGGCCTTGCGACGTGCTTCGATCTCGGATTTCTCGATGGCGGCCCGATCGGGAAAGACCCAGCGGCTCCCCTGTTTCCTGGCCCCGAGCTTCTTCCAGGCTTCTTCGCGAGCGGGGTCGAGGCGAACGACGGCCCGGAGGTGGACCTCGGCCTCGGCCAGCAGTCCGGCCTCCTCTGCCCAACGGGCCATCTGCCAGTGGGCCTGGGGCGTATCGGCGATCTGATCGCGGCGGCGGGCATACCGGGCGAGAGCGTCCCTCCGATCCGCCTGGTTCCCGGCCCGCTCGATGGCCTCCGCTGGCGTCCGCCATCGTCCCTCGTCGACCATCTGGCCGAGGAGCCGACGAGCGATCGGCTGGTCGGGATCGGCCTCGATCGCAAGCTTGAGGTGCGCCCGTTCGAGATCCGCGAGCCCGCGGGCCTCGCACCAGAGGGCCAGGCGGACCTGCGCCTCGGCCGAAGGTCCCACGGCGGCTCGGGCTTCCTGATAAGCCGCCCGGACCCGCTCGGAGGGGAACTGGGCATCGACGGCCAGGATGGCGGCACAGGCATAAAGGACGAGCATGGGCGCCCCCGATTTCGTCAAACTCACATTCTCTTGATGTCTTATTTGTTAGCAGCCTCTCGGACCGAGGTCCAGGATAGGATGGCTCGGGAAGCGAGTTCGTGAACGTGATTCACGAACTCCCGGCCATCAATCCTCGCGGGCAGGACGTGAGCCTGAATCGTCCGCGAAGACGATGCCCCCCGAGATGCGGGCGGCTGGCAGCGAACCCGGATGGACCCGATGGGGCTCGCGAGGCCGGATTCGATGGGCCTCAGGGCGTTCGAGGGTTGCTCGACCACGGCTCACCTCCTGGGGTATAACGTTCTTTCGGCGTGGGCGGTCCCGGACCGCTCGGAGCCGCCTCGCCCCGGCCTTCTTGTGAGTGGGAGCCCGCCCGGAATGACTGCGAACGGCCCGATCGACCTCCGCGACCACATCCGAGACATCCCCGACTTCCCCAAGCCGGGCATCCTGTTCAAGGACATCACGCCCCTCCTGGCCGACGCCAAGGCGTTCGGATCGGCGGTCGACCGCCTGGCCGACCATTTCCAGGGTCACGGGGTCGACGCGGTGGCCGCCGCCGAGGCTCGCGGGTTCCTCTTCGGGCCACCCCTGGCGCTCCGGCTCGGCGTGGGCTTCATCCCGATTCGCAAGCCGGGCAAGCTGCCCTACTCCAAGATCGGCCTGGAATACGCGCTGGAGTACGGGACCGACCGCCTGGAGGTCCATAGCGACGCCCTGGCACCCGGCAAGCGGATCCTCCTGCTCGACGACGTCCTGGCCACCGGCGGGACGATGGCCGCCTGTCGAGACCTGGTCCGGATGGCCGGGGCCGAGGTTGTCGCCTGTGCCTTCGTGATCGAGCTGAGCTTCCTGGGAGGCCGGGCCAAGCTGGAGCCGGAAGAGATCTTCAGCCTGCTGACCTACTGATCCCCCCGAGATGCGACGGGTCGGTCAGCGAACCTCGAACGCAAGGGAGTTCGAGGCGACCTTCATGGGCGTCGGTCCCTGCTCGTCGTGATAAGTGATCTTCACCTGAAAACGTCCCGACCCGAGACGATACAGCTGGGAAAGGTCCGGGGGAGTGCCTTCCTCATGGCATCCTCCGGCGGGGATCACGACCCGATAATTCTTGTCGCGGCCACCCCGAGGGGCAAATCGATCCCGGGCCTGTTCGCCAAGTTCGGTCAGGGGAACCTCGTTGCCGCCGGAATCGAACAACTCGATTCGATGGTTCGAGGCGAAGGTGCTGACCCAGATCGTGACCGGTTCGGACGATCCGTTCGTGAGGACCAACCGAGGGCAGATCCGCTCCCCGCGATCGAATGTAGCCTGGGGTAAGGTGATCGCGAGTCGACAGTCCCAGGGATTCGCCGGGATCGGCCTCCACGATTTGGCGGGAAGGGTCCGCACGGGAGCTTTCGCGACGCTGCCGGGAAGGGACGATCCGGAATCTCGCGCGAGGGCCATCGCCATCAAAGTTGACAAGGTCGCAAACAGGAGGAGCAGGGCCGTCGAGAGAGGGTTGAAGCGTCTCATGGCCTGACTGCCCTCCGAAGCTGATGGGATAGGATCGGCTTGGATGTCACGGGCATCCGCACAGATCAAAGATTACCGATCTCACCCGGTCCGGTCAACCGCGAGGGCCTTGCGGTGGGGTCGATCGTGGGGGACGATCAACCGAATGGGTGGCGTGCCCAGTCGCAATCGGGCCTGCCACCCCAGAAATCCTGCCGATCTCACCAAGCGAGGGCCAGACCGATGACCGGTATCGATCGAAGGACGTTTCTCGGGGCGGCAGGGGCGGCTGCCTTGGCAGGCCGGATCGCGAGGTCGGCCCCGGCGAGCGAGCGGCTCCGCGTGGCCGTGGTCGGGCTCCGGAGTCGAGGGACCGACCTGGCCCGCCTGTTCGCCAAACGGCCCGATACCGAGGTCGTGGCCGTCTGCGACATCGACGACTCCATGATCGCCAGGCTCGCGCCCGAGGTCGAGAAGATCTCCGGCAAGGCCCCTCGCGCCGAGAAGGACTTCCGCCGGCTCCTGGATGACAAGGAAGTCGACGTCATCGTCAACGCCACGCCCGATCACTGGCACGCCCTGGTGGCAGTGATGGCCTGCCAGGCCGGTAAGGACGTGTACACCGAGAAGCCCGCCAGCCACAACGTGGTCGAAGGGCGACGGATGGTCGAGGCCGCCCGGAAGTACAAGCGGGTCGTCCAGATGGGCACCCAGCGTCGGAGCATGCCGCACGTCATCGAGGCGGTCAAATATGTCCAGTCGGGCGGGATCGGGACCGTGGGCATGGCCCGAGCCTGGATCTTGCAGAAGCGACCGGCGATCGGCCCCGGCCAGCCCGCCGAGATCCCCGCTGGTGTCGATTACGCGATGTGGCAAGGACCGGCGCTCGATCGCCCCTTCATGTCGAACCGGTTCCATTACAACTGGCACTGGTTCTGGAACTGGGGGACCGGCGAGTTGGGCAACAACGGGGTCCACGGCATCGACGTCGCCCGATGGGGCCTCGGGGTCGATGCCCCGACGGCCGTGACTTCCGGGGGCGGGCTCTACGTCTTCGACGATCGCGAAGTGCCCGACACCCAGATCGTCACCTGGGAGTTCCCCAAGGCTTGCATCGTCTGGGAACACCGGCTCTACGACAAGCACCCGATGGACGGACTGGGCTTCGGGATTGCCTTCTACGGTGACGAAGGGGTCCTGACCGTCGACGAGAAAGGCTGGAAGGTCGAGGATGGCAAGGAAGCTGGGGGGAAGGCCACCGAGGGGATGTCGGCCCACCTGACCAACTTCGTCGAATGCGTCAAGTCGCGAGAGACCCCCAACGCCGACATCGAGATCGGCCACCTGACCACCCGCCTCTGCCACCTGGGCAACATCGCCCATAGAGTCGGCCGCAAACTCACCTTCGACGCCGCGACCGAGTCGTTCCCCGGAGACTCCGAGGCCAACGCCCTCCTGAGTCGCGAGTACTCGTCGCGGTTCGAGATGCCATCCATCGTCTGATGTCTTCTCGCTGACGCGAGGTGCCTCCCCTGTCGGTCAGGTCAAACCCTGGCCGACAGGTGCAACATCCATTTGTTCGCCGATGATCCCCTGCCGCTCCAGGAGCCACAACACCGGCCGCTCGACCATTAATGGCGTCGGCAAAGGCTGAGGCGCATCATCCTGATCGGTCGCGGCGTCGCCCAGGGCGGAGCAGGCGAAGAATCGGTGCATGGGGAAGTGGGTGGCCATATAGTCGAGGAAGCCGGTCGCCCCCCACTTCCTCAGGGCCGACTGGACTTCCTCGTGCACCAGCGCGTCGAGGTGGCGGTCGGGCGGCTGGTCGGGCACGGAAGTGGCCAGGGTGTTCAAGATCGAGCCGGGTTCGAGGAGATGCCCCCAGCGGTCGAGCTTGTTCAGGCAGATCGCCAGAGGGGTCTTCACGGGGGTCCGGCCGAAGAAGGTCGAGAGCTTCCGGGCGTCGTTCAGGTAGTCGGCCGGGGGAACGCGGACCTCCTTCTCGGTCAGCTTGATCCGGCGGTCGAGCGCCACCTCGCGAATCCGCAAGGGGTCGAGCAGGAACAGCAGACCTCGGGCCTGGGCGAGGTAGCGGGCCTCGCCCCGGAGCAGGTCGATGTTCATCTCCCAGTCCTCGCCCGCCGTGTCGAAGAAAGAGAGCAAGGTCCCGGCCCTTCGATCCTTCGCCTTCCCCTTGCGGGCGGTCACCCGGTAGACCAGCGGTTGCAGGACCCTCCGATTGGTCTCGATGCTCGGGGTGGCGAAGTGGCTCCGTCGGTAAGTGTCGCCGTCGAGATCCTCTCCGACCCCGAACTGCCCGCCGGTCCCATAGGTCAGGTCGTGGTATTCGCGGTCGTAGCGCTCGCGGATCTCGTCGGTCAGGGGGTCGAGCGTGAACCCTCGGGCCGCGCCGACGCGATGCTCCAGCTCGTGGATCAGGACCGTCACATACGTCGTCTTGCCGACCGATTGCGGGCCAAAGATCGCGATGTGCCCGGCCCCGAGGGTGACGACCGAGTCGGGCAACTGGCTGTGGCATCGGGGGCAGAGACGGACATCGGTCGGCTTGCCGCAGTTCGGACAGCCCAGCGAGGCGGGGAGGAGCATCCAGTCGATGTGGCGACGGAACCCGCGACGACGATCTTTCCGGGGGTCGACCCACCAGGGGCTCCGCAGGTTGGCCCCGGCCCCGGCGAACCGCGGCCCATTGAGCGCCTTCGAAAGGATCGGGTCATCGATCATCCGGCCGAAGTCGGTCTTGCAATAATGGTCGTCGCACCGCAGGTGCATCTCGCACGCGGCGAACTTATCGAAGCAGAACGGGCAGCGAATCCGACGGAGCGGGTCGAGCCGGGTCAGCCAGTCCAGGGGCATCGAGCACCATCAGCGGGTCGGGGGGCGTCGCGACCGGGGGCCAGCGTCCCCGGTTCATCCATCGTCTCGGATCGCGGCGGGCGATTCAACCGGGTGGAGTGTAATCGGGAAAGGTCGGGTTTCCGTCGAGTGCAGGTCCAAATTATCATGGACCCCGGTCGGCGATCTCGACGCACCCTGCCCGCTTCGGTCGGGGGCGATCCCAGGACGTTGCCGACCGATGGCCGAAATGACCGAGTCGGAATGGGCTTCCTCGCCCGATCCCGAGTTGATGCTCCGTTTCCTCCTGTCTCGAGTCCGCGACGAACGACTCCGCCTATTTGCCTGCGGGCTCTGTCGACGAATCTGGCATCTCCTCGCCGATGGCTCACGCCATGCCGTGCGGGTTGCCGAGCGATACGCTCAAGGTCGGGCATCCCCCGCCCAACTCGAACACGCCCGATGGAGGGCGGAAGCCACCCTGAATCGTTGGCAGGCAGAGGAGTATGTGGCCGAGTCGGATGCTGGATTCTGCTACGACGAGACTTACTGCGTCGTCGCAGCCCGACTCTATGCGGCCTACGCCGCCCTGGCCGTCTCGGCGGCCGATCCGATAGGCTCCGTCGTCCGATACGATGAATACTTCGATCAAGTCGAATGGACGCATGCCTGGACCGTTGCGGCCCGCGCCGACATGGCCAGGGCTTGCGTCTTCGAAGCGATCCGGGGTCCGGAAAGAGGGACGATCGTTACGATGGCCGAGATCTGGGCCCATGTCGCCCAGACCAAGGAGAGGAAGGCCCAGGCCGACCTCCTCCGGGAGATCATCGACTATCCTGGGGAACTCGACCCGGCAACTCCGACGAGGATCGACGGCTGAAACCCGCTTCGTCCTGCCTGGGAAATCCGGCCAGTGATGCAGTCGTGGCCGATCGGATTGCCTACGATAACCGGAGACTTCCAGAATTGACCCGGAATCCCGGTTAAAGATCGGGGACGGCCGGCGGTTGGATCAGGGATCTCGACAACTCGGAGCCTCGCCATGCACCGCTCGGCCTGCCCTTTCGCCGCCGCCTTGTTCGGGTCCATCTCCGGGTCCGCCGCCGGCTCGGCCGTCGGGGCCATGTCGGGCTGGCTCCTTTACGCCGCCTATTCCACGTCGGGAGGTCGAGACGCCTCGGGATTCGCCCTCCTGGCCTTCGGGACGCTCGGCATGGGCGTCGGAGGGAGCGGCGGCGCGGTCGGGGGGATGATCGAAGGCTGGTCGATGGTCGAAGGACCGGGCCCGACCGAGGTATCGGCCTCGAAATGGGGGGCGATCCTGGGCGGGCTCTGGTCGCTCCAGCCGATCCTCTGGCTTGCATTCACGACCGACCGGGCGACCGCCCTGTCCTTCGGCGCGGGTGCCTCGGCGATCGTCATGTCGCTCGGTGCGATCTCCGCGAGCCTGGGCGGGCTCGCGGCCCGGTCGATCGTCCGGGCACTCGGGATCGCCGGATCGTCAGCCCTGCCGATCCGGAAGAATGGCCGTTGAGCGTGACGACTCGACCCGAGTTCGTCATAATGGCCCGGCCGCTCCTGCTCCATTAACGATGGGCGGCCGAAACCGGGTCTCGCGAGCAAGCGCCGAATGACCGACGATTCCGCGTGGCCCCGAGGTCAACCCTTCCGACTTCACGATGTCCGGGTCGCCCGAGGAACATCGGAGATCCTCCGTGGGGTCGACCTGACTTTCGAGCCGGGTTACCGATATGTCCTGATCGGTGCCTCCGGGGCGGGCAAGAGTACGCTCCTCCGGCTCCTGAATCGGCTGGATGACCCCGATTCCGGGACTCTCTCCATCGGTGACATCCCCCTCCGCGGCCTGACGATCCGGGTGGTCCGGTCGGCGGTTGGCTTGGTGTTCCAGGCCCCACGACCCTTGCCCGGTCGACTCCTCGACAATCTGGCCTATCCCTTCGAAGTCAGGGGCCTCGCCGTGCCGGAACCCGACCGATTGGCCGGGATGCTCGACGAGGTTGGGCTCGACCCGATCTGGCTCGACCGCGACGCCTCGGCGCTCTCGGGGGGCGAGCGACAAAGACTGGCCATCGCCGCGAGCCTGGCGATCGGCCCCGAGTTCCTCGTGATGGACGAGCCGACCTCGGCCCTCGACCCGGCCTCGGCCCATCGGGTCGCGGCGATGCTGGAGCGTCGGGCCGCCTCCGGCCTGAGGACGATCGTGGTCACCCACAACCGAGAGCAGGCCGCCCGCCTCGGCGATCGGACGATCCGCCTGGAAGCCGGCAGGGTCGTCGACCAAGGGCCGACGTCCGACGTCTTGGCCCGCGCCGATGCGTCGATCTGGAACGGATCGGGCGAGGAACGAGGGAGCCTCGAAGACGTTCGCACCAGATCCTGAGCGAGGGAGGACTTTCGTTGATCAAGCCCGGACGATGGTCGATCGCAGTCCTGATGGCGGTGGTCTTCTTTGTCGCGGCCGACTTCGCGATTCTGAGGGCGTTGTGTAACACGGCAGAGCCAATGGTGATTGCTCTCTCCACCCTTCCCATGAGCAATCTGTTGATTCTGACAATGCCCAGGATAAAGCGAGACAGCATCAATCGAGAGTTCTGGATGGGCTTCCAGGCTATAGGCTGGATCATGATCCTCCTCTTCGCCCTCGTCACATCGCTCTATTATTCACAATTCCTCTACCCCATCGGGTGGATCGACGACCACGATGGCCTCCCTTCCACTAGCTCAGCCGAGATAGCATTGCTGATCTGCTGCATCGTCGTGATTTATACAATTCCCCTGGTGCTGGGAGCGATGTTCGGGGGCTGGTTCTCGTCCAGGTACAGGATCGTCATCGAGAGACGACCGGCATCGAGTGGCGAGGAGTCCTGATGATGAAAGCTCAGGGTCCGGACTGGATAGGGCTGGTCTGGGCTGGCCTGCCTCTGGTGGGGTGCATGATCCTGCTGGCCTGGCAGAGGCTCGGGCAGGTCCGGTCGATGGCGATCTCGACGACCCGTCTGGTCGTCCAGATGATGCTCCTGGCGGTGGTCCTCCGGGCGATCATCGCGGCCAATCAACCGGCGCTCGTCCTGTCGATCGCGCTGGCGATGCTGGCGGTGGCGGCCCATACCGTGGGAGCCCGACAGGCTCGGGGGCGCTGGGAGATCCGGGTTCAGGCGTTCGGGGCGATGCTGGTGGGGGCCGCCCTGGTGATGGCGGTCTCGATCCGGCTTTCGCTGGGGGTCCAGCCCTGGTACGACGCCCAGACGGTGATCCCGATGCTGGGGATGATCCTGGGCAATAGCGTGACCGCCGTCTCGCTGGCCGCCGAGCGGTTCGCCAGCGACCTCCGGGCCGATCGCGATCTCGTGGAGCTTCGGCTCGCGCTGGGGGCCACCCCCCGGCAAGCGGCCACCCCGGCGCTCCGCTCGGCGGTCTCGGCGGGGCTCTCGCCGATCCTGAACAACATGGCGATCGCGGGGATCGTGGCCATCCCCGGGATGACCACCGGTCAGCTCCTGGCCGGGGCCGACGTCGGCCAGGCGATCCGCTACCAGATCTTGCTTTACCTGGAGATCGCCTCGACGGTCGCGATCAGCGTCCTGATCCTGCTGGCGATCCGACTTAGTCGCCACTTCACGCCAGCCCAGCAGTTGCGGCGCGAGACGCTGGAGGGATGAGGATTGGCCACCCCACTCCCCAGGGCGACCCGAGGGGAATGGGGTGGCTGACGGTCTCGCCCTGGATCTCGAATCAGGGCGGTGTCATCCCGGGGCCGCCGGGCTGGCCGGGCATCATCCCGGGGCCTCCCGCTCCGCCTTCGGGGGTGGTGCCCGCGGCGGCGGCGGCATCGGGAGCCTCTTCGAGGATCGCCTCGGTCCCGTAGGGGCGGGCGGCCTGGTGGATCATCAGCCACTCGGCCTTGGGATCGAAGAGCATCGGCCGGTCTCGGAACTCACCCGAAGGATCCGGATCCCCCACACCGTTCCGGGCGAAGGTGTAGCCGGTGGTGTACTGGAAGAAGGCCAGGAAGTCGCGATCGAACCGCTCGCCGTAGAACGGCTTGTACTTGTAGTCCATCACCCCGAGCATCTTCTTCTGGACGGGCGACGCCTGATAGGCCAGCAGGAGCATCGCGATCATGACCAGGGAAGCGCCCGCCGCGAAGACGACCCGGCCCAGGTGGTAGACCGGCGTCGGGAACCGGACCATCGTGGGTGCGATGCTCTCCGTCGCCAGCCGGAGCAGCAGGAGCGAGACGATATAGATGGCCATCATGCTCAGCGAGTCGGAGAAGTTGCCCACCATCTCCGACCCGACGTTATTGACGATCAGCTGCGCCAGGGGCTCGTAGAAGTTGAACGAGATCAGGGCGGCGAAGAGGGCGTTGAAGAACATCAGGGCCGCCCCCCAGAGCCCTTCGCTCATCAGGGCGTAGGTCATCCCGAGCACCAGGCCGAGGATGATCAGGTCGATGATCGTACTCATGAAACGATATTCCCGAATAAGTGGGTTGTCGTCGATGTTTGAGGGAAGATGTCTGGCGTTTTCCGGACCGGCGGATGTCTTGGCCCTCAACCGGCCTTCGGCCACCCTCTCCCGAGGGGAGAGGGAACCGTCAGGAAGCTACGCCATCGTGATGACGAACCCCTGAGGCCATGTCACTCACTTCACAACTCGCAGGAGTTCATCGATCGACGTCTTGCCCTGGATGACCTGGCGGAGGCCGTCTTCCTGGAGGTAGATCATGCCGTTCTTGCGGGCCTCGGCCTTGATGGCATTGATCGAGGGGTTTTCCCGGATCAGGTCTCGCAACGGCTCGGTGATGATCAGGAGTTCGAAGATCCCGGTCCGGCCCAGATATCCGGTCCCCCCGCAGGCGGGGCAGACCACCTGGGGTTCGGTAGGCTTTCGATAGAAGACGTCGACCTTGTCGGCGGGCAGGTTGGCCTTCTTGAGGAACTCGGGCTTGGGCTTGTAGGGTTCCTTGCAGTTCTCGCAGAGCTGGCGGACCAACCTCTGGCCGAGCACGGCGGTCAGGGCCGAGGCGATCATGAAGGGCTCGACGCCCAGGTCGAGGAGCCGGAACAGCGCGGTGATCGTGTCGTTGGAGTGGACCGTGGAGAAGACGAAGTGGCCGGTGGTGGCCGCCTGGCAGGCGATCGTCGCGGTCTCCTGGTCTCGGATCTCGCCGATCATGATCACGTCGGGGTCCTGGCGGAGGATCGACCGGAGGCTCCCGGCGAAGGTCTGCCCGCTCTTGGTGTTGATCTCCATCTGGGTGATGTTGTCGAGATGATATTCGATCGGGTCCTCGACCGTGATGATGTTCTTCTGGAAGCGGTCGATCTCGCGGAGGCAAGCATAGAGCGTGGTCGTCTTGCCCGACCCGGTCGGCCCGCAGCAGAGGAACATCCCGTGCGGCTGGGTGACCACGTTGCGGATCTCGGCCACCATCTTGCCCCGGAGCCCGACCTCGTCCAGCCGGCCCACGGCCGAGGCGTTGTCGAGGATTCGCATGACCATCTTCTCGCCCGACTTCGAGCCCGAGGTGGCCACGCGGAAGTCGATGTCGCGTGATTCGAGCTTGGCGCCGAATGAACCGTCCTGGGGCTTCCGCTTCTCGGAGATGTCCATCGCGGCCAGGACCTTGAAGACGTTCAGGACCGCATCGCCGGTCGGGCGATCGAAGGGCTCGGCGGCGTGGAGGATCCCGTCGATCCGGTAGCGGATCGAGAGTTGCTCGGGGCTGGGCTCCAGGTGGATGTCGGTCGCCCGGCGGAGGACCGCGTCGTAGACCAGCTCCTTGGCGGCCATGTACGACTTCGACTCCTCGGCCCGCGCCACCCGTTCGGGGTCGGCCTTCGCGGAGCCCTGGGTCTTGCCCACGAAGGTGATCGGCGGGCCCGATCGGTCCCCCCCGTCATCGCCCTTGTTGAAGACCCCATGCATCCCCATCTTGTTCATCAGGCCGTTGGCGACCTCGCCCAAGTGGTAGGGCGTCAGGACCTTGCTGTCATCGGGGACGGTCTGGTTCCGGACGTAAATGTAGGTGAACAGCGGGATGAAGTAGGAGAGGAGCAGCAGGACCAGGCCGACCGCGTAGATCGGGATCGCCCAGACCATCGCCAGCCCGAGGACGCCGGTGCCGAACACGACGGAGTTCCACATCTCGAACCGGGTATTGGCCAGTTCCTTGGTATCCGAGTCGACCCAGGCGGTCGTCCAGGCCCAGAGCAGGTAGATGATGAGGACCGGGGCGAACTTGAACAGGTTGAGGTAGAACCCCGACCCGCGTTGCATGTCGAACTTCTGCGCGAGCAGGGCGAGATCGCCCAGGCCGGCAGCCGAGGCATCGGAGGCCACGCCGAGGATCAGCAGGGCGAATGTCGCGAGCGCGGCGACGGCGAGACGCGGACGGATCATCGCTGGCCTTTCATTGAACGGTGGACGCATCGAGGGCCGGGAGGGGTGAAACGGGGACGATCTCCGGGGTCGCGCCCCCGGTCTCGACCCCTCCCGATGGGGGAGTGTCGGGACCGGGACAATGGTCGCAGGCCCGTCGTGTCGCGACCCAACCTTGCGGCGCTTCGACTTACAAGATACCAGGTTGGTTGAGCGTAATCCCCTTGAGCGCCATTTTCAGGACCTCGACGCTCGGGGCGAACTCGAACGCCGTCGCCCGATCGATCTTCTCGGCGACGACCAGCTGGCGGAGGCTCTCGGTGAAGTCCTGCATCCCCTCTTCCTTGCCCATCCGGATCGCATCGCCCAGCTTGTTGTCGTCTTCGTTCATGATCAGCTTGCGGATGATCGGATTGGTCCGCATGATCTCGTTGGTCGGCACGCGCGTCTGCCCGGTCTTCTCGCGATACTCCTTGGCGGTCGGCAGGAGCTTCTGGGCGACCACCGCCTTGAGGTTGAACTCCATGTTCTGCCGCAGGGGAGTGTGCATCTCGCGGGGGAAGAGATCGAGGATTCGGCTGATGGTCGACGGGGCGGTGGAGGCGTGAATCGTCCCGAAGACGAGGTGCCCTGTCTCGGCGGCGTGGAGGGCCGCGCTGAAGGTATCCTGGTCACGCATCTCGCCGACCAGGATGATGTCCGGATCCTGGCGGACCGCATCCTTCAGGGATTTGTGGAAGTCCATGACGTCGATCCCCAGCTCACGCTGGTTGATGATCGATTTGTCGTCGGTGAACGTGAACTCGATCGGGTCTTCGATCGTGACGATGTGCATCCGCTCGCGTTCGTTGATGTACTGGAGCATCGAGGCGATGCTGGTACTCTTGCCCGAGCCGGTGACGCCCGCGAAGATGATGATCCCCTGCTCGTACTGGGTGAGTTCGGCGATGACTGGTGGCAGGCCGAGCTGCTCGAAGTTGGGGATCGAGTTGCTCACCCGCCGGGCGACCAGGCTGAGCCGTCCCCGGGCGCGGAACAGGTTGACGCGGAACCGGGTCTCGAGCTTGCCGTCGTAGACGATGTGGGCGAAGTCGCAACCGCCTTCTTCTTCCAGGATCTTCTTGGCCCGAGGGGTGAGGATCGGGAACATCAGCCGTTCCATCTCGGCGGTCGTCAGGACCGGCAAGGACATCTGCCGGAGGACCCCGCCGAGCCTCATGCACGGGGGAAGCCCGACCTTCAGGTGAAGGTCCGAGCCCTGATGCTTCATGACCATTCGGAATAGTTTATTGGCCTCGGGCTCGGTGGCGACGGCTTCGATACTCGTTGCTTCGACGGTCGACATGATGCTCAGTCCTCCGCGCGATTGGTGCGCCGGCGTGGTGCTTGGGGGCGGCCGAAGAGGCTTGGAATTGGGGATGTGTCGTCTGACTGGATCGAAATGGGGCTGCGTCGTAAATTGGCGATGGAAGGGCCGCTCGACCGCCGACCGATGGGCGAAGGCCGATCCATCGGGAGCCGGACCTGGCGATCGACCATCGACGGATCGGCCATGCTTCCCTCAATCAATGGCGATAGCCGCCGTCCCGACACGCCGGACGGGGACGCCCCGACGATGGAGATAATCCTTCGTCTGGGCGATGGTGAACTCTCGGTAGTGAAAGATGCTGGCGGCCAGGGCGGCGGAAGCCCCCCCCTCGTCGAGCGCGGCCCGGAGATGCTCGGGGTTCCCGGCCCCGCCGGAGGCGACCACGGGGACCTCGACGGCGTCGACCACCGCCCGGGTCATCGGGAGGTCGTAACCGGCCTTGGTCCCGTCGGCATCCATGCTGGTCAGGACGATCTCACCAGCCCCCAGACGCTCGACCTCTCGGGCCCAGGCGACTGCCTCCAGACCGGTGGAGATCCTCCCGCCGTTAACGTGGACCTCCCAGACTTCCCGACCCTCGCGGCTGACTCGTTTCGGGTCGATATTCACCACGATGCACTGGCGGCCGAATCGACGGGCGGCCTTCTCGACGAACCCGGGGTCCTTCACGGCCGCCGAGTTGATCGAAACCTTGTCGGCTCCGGCATTCAGCAAGGCCCGGATATCGTCGAGGGTCCGGATTCCGCCTCCCACGGTGACCGGCATGAAGCAGACCTCCGCGGTGCGCCGGACCACGTCCAGGATGATCCCGCGACCCTCGTGACTGGCCGTGATATCGAGGAAAACCAGCTCGTCGGCCCCCTCCGCCTCATACCGCGCGGCCACCTCGACCGGATCGCCGGCGTCGCGAAGGTTGACGAAGTTGGTCCCCTTGACCACCCGACCTTCATTCACATCGAGGCAGGGGATGATCCGCTTGGCGAGCATAGGTCGAGCTGCGTCCCCGTTCGGGCCTCCGAGAAGCCGCGGCGAACCAAATCCGCCCGACTAACGGAATTGTAACCCACCACGGCAAGCGATCCTAGACGGTGCCCGGATGAAAGAGGACGGGCGCGATCGATCGTCGGTGTCGGAACGTCCTTGATTCTCGGAGACACCACGCCTATCGAGGCTGGCCGAGGATTCCGGGAGGCAGCGGCCCTCGTCGAGAATCAATCCGGAGCCCCTTCGGGCACCGCCGATTCAACCTTCGCACAACGATCGTGATGCAAATCCCGGGCAACCTGCGTACGATGTCAGGAGCGATCCTACGGGCCCTCGAGGGGCGGACCGGCGGACAGATTAGCCCTCCGCGACGTCCAGGCCGGGGGTTAGGCCCGATCCCTCATATCGAATCGACATGGGGCGACGGCGGCATCGGATTCCGGGCGGGACCAGAGCGAGGACGGTGGATCATGCATTGCGGACGCTTCCACGAGGCCCCGATCAGCCGACGTCAGATGCTCGCCCGATGTGCCAATGGCTTCGGGGCGGTCGCCCTGACCGCGCTCATGGGCGACCGGACTTACGGTGGCTCGATCGCCTCGGGGCACGAATCGGATCCGATGGCACCTCGCCCTCCGCATTTCCCGGCAAGAGCCAAGAGCGTCATCTTCCTCTTCATGGACGGCGGGCCGTCGCAGGTCGACACATTCGACCCCAAGCCCCGACTCGACCGCGAGCATGGTCAGGCCATCAAGGCGAAGGTCGAGCCGACCCAGTTCAACAACGTCGGCAAGGTGCTCAAGAGCCCCTGGGCATTCCGGAATCGCGGAGAGAGCGGGATCCCGGTCAGCGACCTCTTCCCGATGATCGGCGAGCACGTCGACGAGATGGCGATCGTCCGATCGATGGTCTCGAACTTCTCCGAGCACACCGGCGCCAACTACTTCATGCACACCGGCAACGGCCTCCAGGGCAAGCCCAGTCACGGCGCCTGGGTGACCTACGGCCTGGGGAGCGAAGCCCGCGACCTCCCCGGTTTCGTCGTGATCAACGGCGGCCTGATCCCTCCGGGCGGGGCTGACTGTTTCGGATCGGGTTTCCTGCCGGCCAGCTACCAGGGTTCGGTCTTCCGAGCCTCCGGAGAGCCGGTCGCCAACATCCGGCCCGCCGAGGGGACCGATGGGGCGCAATCGCGCAAGCTGGATCTGATGCGGAACCTCGACCGGGGCGTCCTGGGGCGAATCGGGCACCACGACGGCCTGGAGTCGTCGATCGCCAACTACGAGCTGGCGTTCCGGATGCAGACCTCGGTCCCCGGCCTGATGGACCTCGCGGGCGAGTCGGCGGCCACTCAGAAGCTATACGGGATCGACGACGAGTACGAACCGACCCGGATCTTCGCCCGCGAATGCCTGGTCGCCCGCCGACTGGTCGAGAGGGGCGTCCGCTTCGTCGAGTTGCTGTGCCCGACCGTGGGCCACGATCGATGGGATCAGCACGGCAACCTGAAGGATGGCCACGAGAAGAACGCCCGGGCCGTCGACCGGCCGATCGCCGGGCTCCTGGCCGACCTGAAGGCCCTGGGCCTGCTCGACGAGACGCTGGTGATCTGGGGCGGCGAATTCGGCCGGACCCCGATGGCCCAGGGGACCGACGGTCGCGACCATAATCCATTCGGCTTCACCATGTGGCTGGCCGGGGGCGGGATCAAGGGGGGGACCATCCACGGGGCTACCGACGACTACGGGTATCACGCGATCCAGGACAAGGTCGAGGTCCACGACCTCCACGCCACGATGCTCCACTTGCTCGGGATGGATCACAAGAAGCTGACTTACCGATTCAGCGGCCGGGACATGCGGCTGACCGATGTCCACGGCGAGTTGATCGATCCGGTCATCGCCTGAGCCCTGGCCGATCCCCGGTCGTCAGTCCCGGGCCATCTCTCGACCGGCGATGACCCGGTCGATCGCCTCCTCGATCATCTTGAAGTCGATGGGCTTGGTCAGATGCTCGGTGAAGCCGGCGTCGAAGCTCCGCTGGATGTCGCCGTCCATCCCGTGCCCGGTCAGGGCGATCCCCAGGATCGGACCTCGGGCCCGGAGTTGTTGGATCAGATCGAGCCCGCTCCCGTCGGGCAGGCCGAGGTCGCTGATCAGCAGATCGAAATCGGATTGCTCGACCGCGAGCGACGCCGAGGCGACGGTCTCGGCCGTCGCGACGTCGTGGCCTCGCCCGACGAGCAGGCGGGCCATGACCTTGAGAGTGACGGCGTCATCCTCGACCAATAGGATCCGGAGCGGCCCCGAGGGGAGCGTCTCCTTGTCGATCGTCGGGACCTCGGCCCCTGACGGGACCTCGATCGTCGGCAATTCGAGGGTGAAAGTCGCCCCGAGGCCGAGTCCCTTGCTATCGGCGATGAGCCGCCCTCCGTGGGCCTGGGCCAGACTCCGTCCGATGGCCAGGCCCAGCCCCAGGCCGCCGAAGCGCTGGGTGACCAGGTCTCCGCCCTGTTCGAAGGCGTCGAAGATCCGGGCCAGGGATTCGGAGTCGATCCCGGCCCCGGTATCGATCACATCGACGAATAGCCGGGCGTCGGAATTGCGCGTCCGGATCGTCACCAGCCCCCCCTCGGGGGTGAACTTGACCGCGTTCTTGATCAAGTTCCAGGACACTTGCTGGAGCCGGGCGGGATCGGCCCGGACGTGAGATTCGGCAGCCCCGAGGTCGAGCTCCAGGCGGATCCCCGCGGCCTCGGCGTCGGGCCGGCAGATCTCCACGACCTGGACGATTAGCCGGTGGGCGTCGATCGCTTCCAGGCTGAGCCGGAGCTTGCCCTGGCTGATCCGGCTGAGGTCGAGCAAGTCGTCGATCAGTCGGGCTTCGAGCAGGACATTTCGTCGAGTCATCTCCAGGAATGGGCGGATCGCCTCGGGAGTCGCGGGGTCGTCGAGCATCGCCGAGGCCTCGGCCAGCACGGGCGTCAGCGGGGTCCTCAACTCGTGCGAGAGGACGGCCAGGAATCGGTCCTTGGCCCGATTGGAGGCCTCGGACTCCTCGCGGGCCTGGCGGGCCTCGCGGTAGAGCCGGGCGTTGTCGACGGCCATGGCCGCCCGACGGGCCAGGTCCTCGACCAGGGGGAGATCGGCCCTGGTGTAGCGGCGGCCCGACTCGGCCATCGCGAAGCTGATCACGCCCAGGGTCCGGCCCCGGGCCGCCAGGGCCGCGCTGATCGAGGAGTTGCATCCCTGGGCCCGGAGCATCGCCAGGTGTTCCCCATCGCTAGCCTGCTCGGAGAGGGCCGAGTCGTCCAGGTCGATGATAATCTCGGAACGCCCGGTGGCGAGGACCCCGCCCGGCGTCGGAGGATATCGGCGGGCCAACTCCCACCCGAGCTCGACCTGAGCGGGATCGGAGTGGGCCACCGCCAGCCGCCGAGTCGAGCCGTCTCGCTCCAGCATGTCCACGACGCACCAGTCGGCCACGTGGGGCACGGCCAGCCGGGCCACGGCCGTCAGCGTGGACTCGTAGTCGAGGGTCGACGCCAGGACCTTGCTGACTTCGGCCAGGAAGCCGAGCATCCCTTCGGCCCGCTTCTGATCATCGATGTCGGTGCAGGTCCCCAACCACTTCAGGAGCCGCCCCGAGCGGGCCAGCACCGGCAAGGCCCGGGTCAGGTGCCATCGGTAGGTCCCATCGGCTCGCTTGATCCGGAGATCGATCGAGAGCGTCTCGACTCGCGTGACCGATCTTTCCCACCCTTCGAGCCATCGACGGATATCTTCGTGATGGAGCGAGTTGAGCCAACCCCGATCCGGCCCCCTCCGGCCGACCAGGCCCGTATATTCGGTCCATCGGGGATTGAACGAGTCGATCATCCCGGAAGCCGAGGCGGTCCAGACGATCTGGGGGATCGCCTTGGCCAGGAACCGATATCGCCGCGCTCCCGACTCCGCGGCCCGCCGAGCGGCCTCGTCCCCCGTCCCGAGGCCCAGGACGACTTCCTCGCCCACGTTGCCGGGGCCTTCACCGGGCATGAGTCCCCCCTTCTCCCCGCACTGGTGGCCGGCGTCCGACATCTTCGCCTCGTCACGTCGAGTTATCAGGCGCATTACATCATCGGATGCGACCGGATCATCCCGATCCCTGCTCTCTCCGAGTGGCACGGGGTCCGACGGATGGCAGAGCGGGGGAATTCGAGGCTTCAAAACCCACGGGAAATATCGTCACGTCATGGTATACTCGTAGCGCCGTGCGGACAAGGGTCATGTGGCCTGGATTCCCCAACGGATCGCCCCCGGTCCGACTCGACCGATCACCGGACATCGAAACCACCAATCATGTGGTGGATTAACATCTCTGGAAACTCTTCCGGCGTGGTCCCCCGGGGGCGATCGGCGGCGGGCGCAAACTCGCGGGCCGGCCGAAAATGCCAGGCCGCGTGGCCGTCGAGCCGGGCGAGCTATCCTCCCTTCGCCGAGTCCACCGGCACGAACGAGAGCCTCCTTCGGTTCGAGACCTTCATCCTCCTGTGACACCAGGCCACCAGCCCAATCCAGCCCCGAACTCCGCGAAGGCATCAGGCTATCGGGATCCCCCCTCCTCCGATCATCGGGGAATCGGCACGCAAGTCAACGAACCATCGCGAGAAACCACCACCAGCTCACCCGTCCGGTGCGAGGGGAAGCAGGCCACCGGCGAGTCCGACGCAGGGCCGGACGACCCGACGACCGTGAAGGATTGGGTGCCGCACCGAAACCAGTCGATCCCCGACGGACCCACCGCGGCCAGCAATCCGGGTCGGACCAGCGAGGTCGCCGAGTACGAGGATGCCCCCATCGAAAGGTTGTTCGAGGTCCGGATCAGCTCGGTCTCGGTGATCAGCAGCGACGACCAGCAGGCGACACCATCGCGATCGAGCCCGGCCAGCTCGACCCGTTCGGAGTCGATCCTGAGCCAGTCCAGGGGCACCGATCGTAGCGTTTGACCCTCTCGGAGGGTCGGTTGCCAGCCCAGGAAGCGACGACGGAGGACCCGACCAACGGCGTCAACATGACAGACGTCCGAGAAGTCGTGAATCAGGATCGTCCAGCTGGGCGGATCGCCGGCCCGGCCCGCGAGCAGGAGCCCCGCCCCGGGCTCGGACTTCAGGAACGTCATCGGGAGCCTCGCGAGGATGGAGAGGGCTCCCACTCCCCCGATCAGGAGCATTTCCTCCCCGTTCCAGAGGCCCATGTATCGCCCGGGGCCGGAGGCCATCATCGGCGTGAGCCAAAATTCCCCCGGCCCGTCGATCAGGCGGGCCTGCCGATTCCAGCCGCCCGAACCCTCGGGACTCCGGAGGTATTGGATCAGCCGCCTCGGGCCGGCCCCTTCCCCCGCCAGGACCACGACCGACTGGCCGTCGGGATCGACCGACATCGAGGAGATGACTTCTTGCTCCCCGGGCAGAATATCGGAAACACCTCGCCCGAAGTCGACGTGACAAATCACGCCGGACTCGAAGCCGATGAAAGCATCGGGCGTCGAAGCGTGCCCGATGGCCGAGACCACCCCTTCACCCAGTTCGATCCGCCTCCCCTGGCTCGGGCGGTGTGCGATCGAGGCCGACCGATCGAGCCGCCTCCGCTCCTCGGCGGCCTTCACCGCCTGACTGACGTCATTGACGAGTTCGACCGGCCAGGCTTGCGACCAGCCGAAGTACACCGAGGCCAGCGGCCCGGGGCGGCCCGCCGTCGAGACCGACTCGCGGAGCCTGGAAGCCAGGCCCATCAATGCCCGGTCCCGGATCTCGTCGCGGGCTCCCGCCAGCGGCCCGAGATCGGCCAGCGTCGCCATGACGTTGTAGAACTCGCCGACCTGTCCACCCTGTCCGGGCCGGCGGAACAGCTCGTCGGCCTCGTCGATCAACTTCAGGATCGCCGGCGAATCGCCCCTCTCGGCGAAGCAATCCGCCATCCGGAGGGCGCAGGCCACCGCGAGCCCGGAAGGGCGGTCGAGCCATCCCAGGGCATACTGCTCCAGCGCCAGGTCGGGCCGGCCGGCTCGTTCCAGGAGCAAGTCACCGGCCGCCCTTCGGCCTTGTCGGGAAGAGCGGGCCAGCAAATCGGCCGCGATCAGGTACTCGCGGACGGACGCCTCGTCCTCGCCGATCCGTCGGAGGAGGTCGCCCGCCTCGGCATGGAGCCCCAGACCTCGATAGAGTTCCAGCGCGCGATCGACCTCCCCGGCGGCCTCGAACGAGCGGGCGGCGGCGGGGAGATCCCGGACCCGGTCCCGATAAAGGATCGCCGCGTCTCGATGCAAGCCCCCACGGGCCAGCAAGTGGGCGGCGGTCGTGTAATCGTTCAGGAGCCGCCCGTGGATGTAGGCGGCCCTCCGGTAATCGCCCCGGCGTTCGGCCTGCTCGGCCGCCTTCCGGTATTCCCGGGCGAGCTCGATCTGAACATCGTAACCCCCGAACCAGATCCCGCCCGGACCTCGGCCCGAACCCAGGAGCGACTGGAGCGAGTAGGTCGGATCGATCGTGGGAAGCTTGCCTTCGCCGGAGGGTAGGCTGCCCCGCCCCCCCTGCCCTCCCAGCGGGAGGGCGTGGCGGAGTGCCTGGTCGACATCCCCTTCCCGGAACTGCCGGAGAAGCTCGCGGAGCGCCCCCTCCTGCCTCCCCAGCATCGCCTCGGTGAGCCGGGGGACCCGCTCGACGGCCCGGCCGATCCAGCGTGCCCCCAGGTCGGCCAACCCCTTGATCCCGAGGGCGGAACCCAGCCCGATCAAACCTTTGCCGGCCCCCACCGCGGCCCGGCCGACCAGCGTCGAGGCCGCGCCGGCGTCCTCGGGTCGGGATGGCCCCTCGGTCCCGATCCCGGTCGACTCGGCGACGGCTGCCAGCGGATCGTCCGGTTTCTGGCCCGGTAGCGGCTCCAGGGTAATCTGCACGATCCTGTCGGCCCGGTCCGGCCGGTCGGGGAAGGCCCGCCACGGGGGGCCCTCGAATCGGGGAGCCTCGACCATCGAAGCGACCGACAGGGCAGCCTCGGGATCGAACCCCAGGATTCGGCCGCCCGGAAGGAAGACCAGGCCCAGCTCGCGAGTCAGGCCCCGAGCCTCGTCGGCCAGGAGCGCCGGGACGAGATCGGCGTCGACCGGCAAATAGAGGTTTTCAGCCAGTCGGCGGAGGCGGATCGGCCCGATGGGAGACTCGCTGTCTCCTCCGAGCTTGACGAGGAAGCCCCCGGCCAGCCGATAGATCGCCGGGAGCTGGTCCTGACCCACCCGTCCCGCCAGGTCGAGGACCGACTCGAAGCGGGTGGTCTCCAGGAGGACCGCCGAGGCGGGTTCCGGCTCGGACCTGCGTCGGAGATGGAACGCCACCTTCATCGAGGAGTCCCTCGGCCCGGGAGTCTAGTCTCAAGGATGCCGGACGATCGAGCGTCTCGGAACTGCTACGCGAGTGCGTCGTAACGCTGTTTCTGATCCAGCCAGTCGGTCAAGGGGTCGAAGCCGACGATCTCATGGGGCTCCCCGTCCGAGGGGTTCCACTGGAAAATCTGGTCGGGGGCGTCGAGCCGAATCCCCCAGGAAGTCCCGCAGCCATAATCCCCGAAGAGCACCGCGTGGCGGAAGAAGTTCCCGAAATTATCATCAAATCGGAGCCGGAGCGTCTGCTCCACCAGTGTGACGTCGGAGAAGGGCCTGGGCCGGATCAGCGGATAAAAGAAGACCGCCGAGGTCGGGCCGGAGAAGCCATCGAAGGAAGTGTAGAGGTCGCGCAAGACTTCGGGGAGGGGATGGCCGAGGGTCCACTCGGCCTCGTCCAGTTCATCCTGGGTGCAGGGCGGGCCGAAAGGGTAGCCGGCGAAGGCTTCGAGGACGTCTTCGATCATCGACTTCATCGCACGTCTCGACTGGTTTTGATGGGCGGTTCACCCCGGGGTGGTTGGCAAGGCCCCCCGGTTGAGATACCACATCCGGTCGGGCCCCTTGACCAACCCGTGGGACATCCGATAGGAGGCGGCTGGCCTCGCGTCGGAATCGCCCCGGAGCGACACCCGGACCGTGTAATTGGCCTTCGAGGTGGTCTTGCCAGTACTCTTGTCGGCCTGAAAGTCCCCGATCTCGAATATTAAGGGGGCATACTTTCCCCCGCCCAGGCTGGATCGCCACCCCGCAACCCGGTCCTTCCAGTGTTCCCGGAAGGCCTCGAAGTCCGGGAACGGGCCCGAATCCCGACCGGCCGAGCTGAGTAAGAGCCACATCCGCCGATAATGCGGGACATGGTGCGAGGCGGCGGCGAAGAAGTCGGTCACGGCCTGCTCGGGAGTGATCCGGACCGGCCGCTCCAGCGTGATCAAGAGCGGATAGCTCAGGACCGCCAGGGCCGCCCCGCCCAGGAAGAGGATCAGGAAGAAGGGACCGAAAGTTCCCAAGGTGAAATAGAGCAAAATCAGGACGACCAGCCCGGCAGCCGCGATCCGGACCAGATCCGACCCCCACTCGGCCCCGCGAGTCCAGATCGGATCAACCTCGGAAATCTCGGCTTCGAATTCGCGGGAACCGCTCGGATCCTCGGCCGAGGGATCGGCAGGCCGTGCCTTCGGCTTCGGGGCGGGGCGAGATCGGGGCCGTTCGACGGGCACGGGCAAGGCCACCGGCCGGGGCGGCTCCTCGGAGGCCGGGAGGAGCGGGTCGATGGCGAGGTCATAACCGTCGGATGCGACTGCGGCTTGGGCGGGCTCCGCGATCGGCGGTGCCGAATAGGGGCGGATCTCGTCGGTGTCGAAGAGCGAGGCGGCATCGGCAATCGGCTTGGGATCGTGGGGGCTCTGGTCAGGCATGGGCGATCCTCGTCCTTCTCGATTCCGCGATCGGGAGCCTTGACCTCATGACAGGCCGGGGCTCATTCGTTCACCATCGAATTTCATCTCGGCCGTAATACGCGACATGCCCGTCATCCGAGCCGACCAGGAGGTCGAGGCCATCTCCGTCCGGCGAACCGACGCCCGAAGGGCTACAGCCTTCGACCCCGACAACCAGCGGGCGACCGTCGACCCGGAACAAGGGGCGGGGGACCAGGCCCAGCCGCCCTTGATTCTCCAGGAGCAGGACGGTCGAGGCCTCGGACCCCGGGGCGATCGACTTACCGGTCAGGGACGGGATGACGAACCGGGCCGCCTCGGCGGTCAGACCGACCAGGAGGTCGATCCGGCCCGGCCCGGTCCAGGGACCGGCCCAGAGCGAACACCGACCTCCCAGCCCGAAGCCGCCATCGAGCCGAATCACCCTCCCCAGGCGGTCGACGAGCGGGACCGGGGCTCCGACTCCCTTCTCGTCGAGTGCGGGGAAGACGCACAAGAAACCCTGCAAGTCCAGTGCCAGCAGATCGATTCGTCCGCTCCCTAGCCAGTCGGCGGCGGCCGGCCTGACCCGTGGAGGTAGGATCAGGGGAGATCCCTCACACCGGAGAGCGACCGGCAGGCTGAACCGAGGCTGGTTGACGGCCCCATCGTTCCGGAGGAAGAGGACCTCGCCCCCCGCGCCGCCGACAATCAGGTCGAGCCGCCCGTTTCCCGTCCAGTCAACCAGGGTCGGGCAGGCGTGGCCGAGCCTCGGAGCGACCGGCCCGCCCAGCCGCCCATCTGGGCCGGGATCGAGCCGGAATCGGGACCCGCCCGCCTCGATCGGGTCCGGAAGGACATATCGATGTTCGGGCCCCTGGCCCACATCCTTGACCCAGTAGAGGTGGCCAGGGCCATCGCCGAAGACGAGGTCGAGGCCCCCATCGCCGTCGAGGTCGCCGGCGGTGACGACCGAGTGACCGCCGAGCCAGAGCGGGCCGGGCTCCTGCCAGAGCGTCTCGGGAGCCGAACTCGCGTCGCGCGAGGTGGAGTGGATCGCGAAGACCCGACCATCGGCCATCCCTCCGACCAGTTCGGTCTTCCGATCGCCGTCGAGGTCGGCCGCGATGAGGTTGGTCCGGTCCTCGGGCAGCAGGAGCGAGTCGCCCGCATGCTTGAGAATCCGGGGCTCCATCAGGACGGGAGGGCGCTGGCCGCCGAAATTCCGGTGGACCTTGACCAGCCCCCGGGCGTCGCTGACGAGCAACTCCAGGTTGTCGCCCCCTCCCCAGGAAACCGCCAGGGGGGCGGGGTCCGGGGCCAGGGGCAGTCGCCCTCCGGCGTCGGAGTCGAGATCGGGCTGGACCTCGAAGTGAGGGCTACCCGGCTCGCCGATGTTCCTGAGCCAGAGGACGCGGCCCTCGGGCGTGCGTCCTCGCCAGAGGCCCGCCCGGTCGTAGCCGGGGTGGCCTCCCTGCTGGTTGAAGCCGACCTCTTGTTCGAGGGGAAGGACCGCCGAGTCGGGCCAGTAACCCTCCATGTCGTTGATCCCGACCAGAAGGTCAACTTTTCCGTCACCATCCCAATCGACCGGGACCATCTGGGCGACCCGGATTGCCCCGAGCCCGAGGTCGGCGGGCAGCCCCAGCGATTCCTTCGGGCCGAAGCTCGGGCCTTGGGCCTCGCCCCGATCTCTCAAAAGGACCAAACCCTCGGCACTTAAGGCGACGAGATCGGACCGACCGGGATGGGCGGCCGGGATCGGGCAGACGCACCGGAGCCCTTCCAGCCCCTCGATCGGGATTCCCACATCATAAGGGGCAGGGAAATCACCCTGATGGGCGACCGGCCGATGGAGCAAGGCCGACCGGCCGCCGCAGGCCAGGACGAGCAGGTCCGGGGCTTCCCGGCCCGCCTGTTTCAGGGCGACCGGCTCCGAATCCCAGCCGGAACCGATCGGCCGGAGGGTCACCGAGTCATCCCAACCCAGGCTCGGGCGGGGAGATGGATCGGTCTGAGACTCGGCCGGCTTCTGATCCTCGATCTTCTCATCCACATCCGCCGATGCCATGCCTCATCTCTCCTATCCAACGACCCGCGACCCCGCCTTGCCGGGTCAAGGGAGATAGTTTAACCCGACGGAAGCCCCAGGGCGCGGGGGCTCCCCCCGAAATCGCTCGGGCTCATTCCGAGGACCCGAGATGATTCCGGTGAGCCGATCGGGGCGAGCGACACCGGACGCCTCACGGATCGACGGAGAGGCTCGCTCCGTTCGGCCCGACAGTCGCCGATTCGATCACTTCGGGTCGAGGTTCTTGGTCAGTTCCTCGGGCGTGACCTCGGACTTGATCCCGGTCGAAGGGACTTCGAGCCCGGCAGTCCAGACGATCGCGTTCAGCACGAGGGTCCGGAAATCATCGTTCCCCCAGTTCTTGTGCGAGTGGCCGCCGGTGAAGCCGAATCCCCGGCCACCGTCGGGTCGTTCGACCGCCCAGGCCAGGATCTCGTCGCGACCCTTGGCCTCGACGATGTGCTTGTAAGGCCCCCGAGGCGAGGAACTCTTACCGAGCCGGGTTTCGTCGTCGGGCCTGGCCACGAGGATCGGAGTGATGCCTTTCTGATCGGGGCGGAACCGGATGTTGTAGTACCACTCGTCGCTGATCGAGAACGGCTTGACCCCTCGGGTGATCGGATGATCGGGCAGGCTCTTGATCTCGGCGACCCAGTGCGGGTTGGTCGAGAACCGGTCTTCGTAGTAGCCCCCGAGCCAGTTGAGGAACTCGGGCCCGCCCTTGTCCTTGGGGATCTCGACGGCGTAGTGGAGGCAGGCCAGGCCGACGCCTCGATCCATCAGGGACTTGATCGTGGAAAGGTGATCGGCCTGGATGATCGGGTGACCCCCGCCGCCGTCCATGAAGAAAATGACGGACTTGGCCCCGTCGAAGACCGATTCGTCCGACGGCCAGCCGCCGGCGACGAACACGGGGTTGACCCCGGGAACTTCCTTGAGGCATTTGGCCAGCAGCTTCATCCCGGCGTTGAACTCGTGATCCCCCTTGCCGTGGCTGGGGCGGCCGGCGATCAGGACAATCTTGGCGTCCTCGCCGGAGACGGAGGCCGGCGCGGCGAAGGTCGCCAGGGCCAGGCCCAGGAGCAAGGCTCCGAATCGCTTCATGATGGTGATATCCCGAGGGGTGAATCCGGAGTCGAAGGCTCTCCCAGCTCGCCCGGGAGAGGGGAGTCCACTGTGCCGCGTTCGCGGCCGGACTTTTAGGTCATCGACGGATCACCGCGGGCTTCCTCGGCCTAGGAAACCCGCGGTGATCGAGATCCAGGACGAATCCGACTCGATCAGATGAGCTGGGTCTCGCCCGGGACGGCGACCGGCGGGGTCTTCATCGGGCCGAAGCCCAGATCCTTGGGCATGAGTTCGAGCTTGGATTCGAGGGCCTGCTCCCAGGTCACGGCCTGGCCGGTGTAGGCCGACATCCGGCCCATGATGGCCGTCAGGGTGCTCTCGGCGACCGTCCGCAGCTCGTTCATGGGGTTGCCCGAACGAATGCTGTCGATCAGGTCGATGTGCTCTTGCTCGTAAGGGTTGCGCTCGTTGGGGATCCGGATCCGGCCGCCCGAGCCGCCCGACTGGCGATAGTTGCCGGGGGAGAGGACGAACGACCCCTTGGTCCCGACGATCGTCTCGGAGACGTTGTTGGCACAGCCGTCGATCTGGCGGCACTGGCTGGAGGTCTTCCGGCCGCCGGAGTACTCGTACTCGACGGCGAAGTGGTCGAAGATGTTCCCGTAGATCGGAGCGGTCCGGACCTGTCGGCCTCCCAGGGCCACGCAGCGTTCGGGATGCGCGTCGAAGGCCCAGTTCATCACGTCCAGGTTGTGGACGTGCTGCTCGCAAATGTGGTCGCCCGAGAGGTAGGTGTAATACAGCCAGTTCCGGATCTGGAACTCGGCATCCGACCAGCCCGGCTGGCGTTCGCGGGACCAGAGGCCCCCCTGATTCCAGTAGACCTGGGCGGTGATGAGGTCGCCGATCCCGCCGTCGTGAATCCGCTTCATGGCCTCGATGTAGCCGGCCTGGTGGCGTCGCTGGGTTCCGGCGACGATGGCCAGCTTCTTGGCCTTGGCCTCCTCCGCGGCGGCCAGGACGGTCCGGATTCCCGGGCCGTCGACGGCGACCGGCTTCTCGCAGAAGAGGTGCTTGCCGGCGGCGATGGTGGCCTTGATCATCTCCGGGCGGAACCCGGGCGGGGTGGCCAGGATGACCAGGTCGACGCCCGAATCGATCACCTTCTTGTAGGCGTCGAAGCCGATGAAGCAGCGATCATCGGCAACGTCAACCTTGTCGCTGAACTTGCCGGTGAGCGACTCCCGGCAATTGTTCAGGTGATCCTGGAACAGGTCGCCCATCGCGTGGAGCTTGACGTTGGTCGAGGAATTGATCGATTGCTCGGCGGCGCCGGTGCCCCGCCCGCCGCAGCCAACCAGGCCCACCTTGATGACGTCGCTACCCGCGGCGTGTACCGAAGGGACCGCGACAAGGTGAGTTGCGACGGCAACAGCGGCCGAGGATTTCAGGAAATCGCGACGCGAGGCGCCGGTCTTCACGACGGGATCGGTCATGGCGACGTACTCCGGGGACATTCGGATTGTTGGATCGGGCGGACGGGCCGAGGACGCACGACGAGGCTGGCCGATCGGAGATCCGGCTGATATCTTCCCCGGGCCGAGGACCTTCGTCCTCTCTCCTTCAACCACCCCCGCGAGGGGGGAAAGGACCGGACGGGACCGGTCTTCGAGGTCCGGGAGAGGGCCCGAAAATACCAACCAGGCTTCTCCGAGGCTCACCTGGCAGACTAACGGCTCCCCTTACCCTTCACAACCAGCGAGCGGACGCCCCTGAGATTTTCCTGCTCATCGAGGGCGCGGACCACCCGGAATCCGACGCGAGTGGCGTCGGTGTGCCACCAGATGCTCTGGGGCCGCTGCGGGTCCTGGATCGACCATTCCAGGTTGGAAGCCACACGAGCGGCCGATCGGAGCTTGTCGGCATCGTCGTCCCAGGAACCGCCCCTCGCCACGTAGGCATACTCCTTGGGCGTGGGCAGGACGACCGGGCCGGCGACCGGCTGGGGGGACTTGGCGAACGCGGCGTAGGCATCGGGCATGTAGAAATCGATGCACCACTCGGCCACGTTTCCATGCATGTCGTGAAGTCCCCAGGGGTTCGGCTTCTTCTTGCCGACCTTCATTGGCTGCTCGGCATTCTCGACGTACCAGGCGTACTCGCCCAGGTCATCGGCCGAATCGCCGAACGAATAGGGGGTCGTGGTCCCGGCGCGGGCGGCGTATTCCCACTCGGCCTCGGTCGGGAGTCGATAGGTCTTGCCGGTGATGGCCGAGAGCCATCGGCAGTATTCCATGGCCGCGTGGTGGGTCATGCAGATCGCCGGGTTCCCCCGCGAGCCGAAGCCGAAGGTCATGTCGGCGTAGGGCTTGGTCGATCGGGTCACGGCGTCGGCGGCCTTCTCCGCGTCGGACTGCTTCTCCAGGTCGACGCCCGCCCGCTGCTTACGCTTGATGTCGCGGCTGAAGGCGTATTCGTCGAACTCGTCCCAGGTCACCTCGCACTTGCCCATCCAGAATGGGGCGATTTTGGCGGTGAAGGTCGGCCCTTCGTCCTCGTTCCGATCCGCCTCGCTCGCCGGGCTCCCCATGGTGAAGGTCCCCCCGGGGATGGGCACCATGTCGAACTTCAGCGAGGAGCCGGGGATGGTCTCGGTATAGGCTTTCAGCTCGGCCGGGGGCGGAGATTGGGCCCAGGTGGAGCCCGTGAAGCTCAGCAGGATGGCGATGGCGAGTCGGGGGTGCGAGACCTGGCGCACGTGTGGTAATCTCCTGGAGGATCGGCCGGACGCGCCGGAACCGTGGATGGTGGAGGGCCTTCGGATGGTCGCGCGGGGGATCGGGATGGCGCTTGGGCTGATGATAGCGCTGGCTAGGGTTGGCCCCTGCCCCGGGGACGAACGCTCTCCCCGTCGGTATGAGTGGACCGAGCCTCACATGGGGACGGCCTTCACGATTCTCTTATACACCGACGACGAAGCGACCGCCAGACGCGCCTCGCGGGCCGCCTTCGACCGGATCGCGGAGCTGGACCGGACGCTGACCGACTACAACCCCGAGAGCGAGCTGATGAGGCTCTGCGCGCGGGCGGGAGGCCCCCCCGTCGCCGTGAGCCGCGATCTCTTCGATGTCCTCGAACGATCCAAGGACCTGTACGAGCGATCCGGGGGAGCGTTCGATGTGACGGTTGCCCCCGTGGTCCGGCTCTGGAGGAGGGCTCGCCGGGACCGGACCTTGCCCGCCCCCGAGCTGATCGCGAAGGCCCGGGCGCTGGTCGGGGCCGACGCGATCCTGCTCGATCGCGAGGCGAGGACGGTCCAGCTCACCCGGCCCGGGATGAAGCTCGACGTCGGGGGGATCGCCAAGGGATACGCCTCGGGCGAGGCGATCCGGGTCCTCGGCGAGTTGGGGATCAAATCGGCACTGGTCGCCGGCTCGGGCGATATCGTCGTCTCCGGCCCGCCCCCCGGCCGCGAAGGTTGGACCATCGCCGTCGCCCCGCTCAAGCCGGAGGCCGACGGGGATGTCGGCAGGTCGATCCTGCTGGCCAACGCGGCCGTGTCGACCTCCGGCGATGCCGAGCAATTCGTGGAGATCGGCGGGGTCCGCTACTCGCACGTCCTCGACCCCTCGACCGGCCTGGGGCTGACCGAGCGCCGGAGCGTGACCGTAATCGCCACCGAAGGGATCATCGCCGACGGGCTCGACACCGCGGCGTGCGTCCTCGGCCCCGACAAGGGCCTCGCCCTGATCGAGTCGAGCCCCGGGGCCGCCGGATTGTTCGTCCGGATCAAGCCCGATGGGACCCAGGAAGTTCGCGAATCGGGCGGCTGGTCGAGATGGGCGATCCGGGCCGCCAGGCCCTGAAAAGGGTCCGTCATCGCCCGGGCCCCCGGCCCTCAACCCGCGAAAAATGGCGAATCTCCCCCGACTCGATCGGCGACCCCGCGAACTATTTCGACGCACTCAACTTGGACGGAAAGGAGTTCCGGCCTCGACGAACCGGGGAAGGCAGGGTTGAATACCTCGGGCGACTTCTTACAATGGGCGTTCTGATGGTAGCGGTCGAGTCGCCTGCGCTTGCACGGGCACCGGAAGGGATTACGGACCATGCGCTGGATTGTTCCGGTCGCCGCGGCGACCCTGGGAGGGATTCTGGCGGTCGCGTCAACCTCCCGGGCGGACTCCGAGGTCATCGAGCTGAAGGACGGGCATCAGGTCGTCGGCGAAGTGGTCGCCGAGAAGGCGAATGCCCTGTTCGTGGACCTCGGCTTCGACATCGTCCGGGTCCCTCGCGATCAGGTTGTTGGGCGTCGGAAGGGGGACGAGGTGACCAAGGTCGCCCCGAGCCCGACCGGGCCGAGCCTTGACGTGGACCCGACCGGGTTTTACAAGACAGGCGAGCTGAAACCAACCCCGGTGAAGGACCTGGTCCGCCGGTTCGGCGAGGCGGTCATCTCGATCGAAACCCCTTCGGGCAAGGGCTCGGGGTTCATCCTCAATGACGAAGGTTACGCGGTCACCAACCATCACGTGATCGACGGCGAGACGCGGATCTCGGCGATCCTCTACGAGAACACGCCGGTCGGCCTCCGTCGCCGGCGGATCGACGACGTGGCGATCGTGGCCCTCAACCCGTTCGTGGACCTGGCCCTCTTGAAACTGCCTCCCCAGAAGGATCTGAAACTCGGGCACGTCTTCCTGGGTAACCTGGATGACCTGAACGCGGGCGAGGGAGTCTTCGCGGTCGGAAATCCGCTGGGACTGGAGCGGAGCGTCTCTCAGGGCATCGTGAGTACCCGCAACCGGAACTTCGAGGGGCTGGTCTATCTCCAGACCGACACGGCGATCAACCCGGGAAATTCGGGCGGGCCGCTGTTCAACCTCCGGGGCGAGGTGATCGGGGTGACGAATATGAAGCTGACCCTGGGGGAGAATCTGGGTTTTGCCATCCCGATCAATTACGTGAAGGATTTCCTGAGGAACCGCGAGGCATTCTCGTTCGACAAGGACAACCCGAACACGGGGCACCGCTACCTCGACCCGCCGCGCCGCCTCCGGGCGGGATTGCCGCCGGGTCGGACCGCGGTCCCCCCGCAGGCCGCCGAATCGGCCCGGCCGACCGGAGGCTCGCGTTGAGCTTGGTGTCCGGTCATTGACCGATCGTCACCGGCCTCTCTGGCCGATGGGCCCGGCGGGCGCGTGCCCCGCCGAGGCCCCGTTTGCGAAAAGGATCCCCGACCGATGGACGGGCGGGGACTTGGTGAATCACCCGCCCCGGCCCACCGGGGGCCGAGGTGCAGGAAAGGGAGCTTTCGTTGATGCGTACCCCGTTGCGGGCGGCCTTCCGCCTGGCGATCACCGGATGCCTCGGGCTGGCCGCGATCGCGGCCTCGGCCTCGGTCGGCCGCGCCGCCGAGCCCGAGAAGATGCTCCCCGACTCGACCTTGTTCTTCCTCAAGGTCAAGAACGTCGCCGAGCTTCGCGAGTCATTCGAGAAGGCCGACTTCGGACGGCTCCTGGCCGATCCCGCGCTGAAGCCCTTGAAGGACGACGTCGCCGCCAAGCTCGCGGAGACCAACGAGCAGGTCAAGGCGAAGCTGGGCGTGACCCTCGGCGAGCTCCTGCAGCTCCCGCAGGGGACGGCCACGGTCGCGGTGGTCGGCAAGCCCGACGCCAAGATCCCGGTCGCCCTGCTGATCTCGGCCGACGCGGGCAAGAACGCCGCGAAGATGACCGAGGTCATGACCAAGTCGACCAAGCAGGCCGAAGAGGCCAACGCCAAGGTCGGGACCGAGACGTTCAAGGGCCTGACGCTCCACATCATCCAGCCGCCCCAGGATGGCGATAAGCCGAACCCGCCGCTGATCTGGACCAACGCGGAGAGCGTCTTCCACATCGCGACCGACCTCGATGCCCTCAAGGACGTCATCACCCACGCCGATGGACGGACCGATTCCCTGGCCTCGGTCGACGCCTTCGGCAAGGCCATGACCAAGCTCGGGGCCGACTCCCCGGTGATCTGGTTCCTCGACATCAACAAGTCGATCAAGTTGGTGGCCCAGGCCGGCCAGGCCGCCCAGGGCGGCGGCGGGGCGGCCCAGAACATCGAGGGCATGCTCCAGCTCACCGGGATCAACGGCCTGAAGGCCGTCGGCGGCAACTTCGCCTTCAACTCCGGTGCCTTCGACAGCGTCAGCAAGGTCTACTTCCTGGCCCCGGCGCCGACCCAGGGCCTGCTCAAGATGTTCTTGATGCCGCCGACCAGCCTCCGGCCCCAGCCCTGGGTCCCGGCCAACGTCGCCAGCTATCAGAGCCTGAGCTGGGACCTGGATAAGGCCTATGACGCCTTGAATGATCTGGTCAACCAGTTCCAGCCGGGGATGCTCCAGCTCCTCCAGCAAAATCTCGTCGGCCCCAACGGCGGCGAGCCGCTGGACCTCGAGAAGGACGTCTTCGGCCCGATCGGCGACCGCCTGACGATCATCAGCGACTTCAAGAAGCCCATCACGGAGAACAGCCAGCGGCTGCTCTTCTCGGCCGCGCTGGAAGACACCAAGAAGTTCGAGGCGACGCTGAGCAAGGTGATCGAGATCGCCGGAGGGACCCCCGCCAAGCGCGACTTCCAGGGGACCACGATCTACGACTTCAAGTTGCCCGACATGCCCGCCCCGGGCGCCGGTGCTGCCAACAACAATCCGTTCAAGAATGGCACGGTCTCGGTGGCCGTCGCCAAGGATTCCGTCTTCGTCGCCAGCGAGCCGACCCTCCTGGAGTCGGTCCTTCGTGGCGGCGGGTCGGCGCTGGCCGACAGCCCGGACTTCCAGGCCGTCGCCAAGCAGATCCCGGCCCAGAGCAGCACCTTGACCTACGCCAAGGCCGACGAGCAGGCCCGCGTCACCTACGACATGATCAAGAGCGGCCAGTTCGAGGAGGCCTTCCAGGCCAACCCCAACGGGCCCGACCCCAGCAAGGTCTTCGACAGGAGCAAGCTGCCCGACTTCTCCGTCTTCGCCAAGTACCTCTCCGCCGGCGGCGGCTTCGGCCTGATGGAAGACGACGGGATGACCTTCACCACCTTCACCCTCCGCAAGGCCAATCCCTGACCCAGGGCGGCTTTCCGGGAATCGAGACGGTGAACTTCGGCGGCGGGGTCCTGATCCAGGGCCTCGCCGCTTCCATTTTCGAAGGGGCCGACTCAAGTCGATCGATCCGCCGAACCGATCCAATCGACAGAGACGGACGTCGATGCGCCGGAGGTTCGCCACCGGGTCGGCGGGAGATTTCGTGGTTCGGAGGTGCCGGATGTTCGACCGCACGGGCAGGGAAGCCATCGGACGGTTGGGGACGGGCTCGAGGGGCCGGTCGAAGGCCGGGCGATGGCTCCAGATCGAGCCGCTCGAGGGTCGGGGGTTGATGACGGCCTCGATCTCGCCAATCGCCGGCATCTCGGTCCCGCAGTTCCAGGGCTATCAGGTCCCGGTCCTTGCCGGGACCAGCCATGCTCAGACCTTTACGGTGACCTCGGACAATCCGGGGGTGAAGGCCAGTATGGCCCAGGGCAACTTCTGGTCGATCACGGTGTCGCATACCTCCAGCGGGACGGGCGACATCGATGTCAACGGCACGATGGTCTTCCAGCTCTTCCAGGACCTGACACCCAACACGGTCCAGCAGATCGAGAGCCTGATCACCGGCACGGCCACCAACCTGGCCTCGGGGGTCAACATCGGGTCGAACTTCTATGTCGGCAAGAATTTCCACCGGATCGCCAATGGGTTCCCCGGACCGACCGACTACATCGTCCAGGGCGGCTCGCTCAACGGCAATGGCACCGGCAACGTCTTCGCCAGACCGTTCCCCGATGAGTTCGTCCAGCAGCTGGCCTTCACCGGCAACGGCCAGATCGCCATGGCGAACGCGGGCAGCGATACCAACGACTCGCAGTTCTTCATCACGACCGGCTCGCCCACCAGCCTGAACTACAACCACACGATCTTCGGCCAGATCGTCTCGGGGCAGGATATCCTCCAGCAGTTGACGCAGGTCGCCAAGGGAGCCGATGGCACGACGCCGGTGAGCCCCGTCACGATCACCGCCGACTCGCTCTCGGCGACCAACCCCAATGGGGTGATCCACATCGACACCGGGCTGGCCCCGCTCAACGCGAAGGCTAACATCACGGTGACGGCGACCGACGTGACCGACGGCACGACGGCAACCCAGACCTTCCCGGTGAGCGTCACCGCCCTGGCCTCTCCCCAGCGGCCGTTCATCTCGGCCTACGACCAGACGATCAACATCGCCCAGAACCAGTCGCTCCAGTTCTCCCTCTCGTCGGTGAAGACCCCGCCCACGGACACGGTCACCTACACCGTCCAGGGCGGGACGACCACCAGCGGGACGACCACCACCTTCACCCCGGTCCAGAACGCCACGGCCTCGGTCACGGCCAACGGGCTGGTCACCGTGACCCCGACCACCGGCTACACCGGCCCGATCACCCTGCTGGTCGGAGTCCGAGACCAGGTCAACCGGAGCGGGACCGGCACCCTGGATTCGCCGAGCAACTACAAGACCCACACGATCACCGTCAACGTCGGGTCGAGCACCACGCCGCTCCCGGTCCGTCCCCTCACCCAGCAGGCCCTGGTGACCGCCTCGACCCTCGGCGCGACCCCGATCAGCCTCTTCGGGATGAACGTCAACGCCACCACCACCAAGCCCTTGACCTACGCCATCACAACCCAGCCGACTCACGGGGTCCTCACCGGGTTCGACCCGACCACCGGCACCCTGAACTACACCCCAGCCCCCGGATATCTCGGCCCCGACGCGATCGCCTACACCGTCACCGACCCCAATTCCGGACTCACCAGCTTCGCGACCCCCATCAGCATCAACGTCGTCCAGGCCAGCACCGGCGCGGTCCGGTTCTTCGCCAACGACGGCTCGAACTCCACGACCGTCCCCGGGGTCCTGGTCGTGACCCCGGTACCCCGGACCGACGGCGGGACCAACTCGGTCAACGTGACCCAGTCCGGCGGCAACGTCCAGGTGACCGTCAACGGCATCCTCGACGCGATCCAGCCGGCGGTCACCAACGTCGATTCGATCACCGTCTTCGGGTCGAAGGCCAACGACCGAATCTTCATCGACCCCTCCGTCACCATCCCCGCGACGCTGAACGGCGGGACGGATGGCAAGAACCTCTTGAAGGCCGGTGGCGGCCCGACGACCGAGATGGGCTGGTACGGGAAAAACCGAATGGTCCAGGGCTCCTCCCAAAACTTCCAGTTCGGGCAGGTCGGCCATGTCACCTTCGTCAAGGGGTCGGGGACCAGCGATATCATCTTCTCCGGGACGCCCACCAAGTTCCGGGGCAATAGTTCGAACCGCCGGGAACCCATCCCCACGATGGGGACCTTCTTCGTCTTCAAGCAAGGCAAGCTGGTCAAGACCTCCAACCCTTACGCCTCCATGAACGCGGCGACCAAGGCCCAGAAGTCCTCGCACAAGAAGTGAACCGACCCGACCCGAATTGAGCCGACCCGAACCATTTCCCCGGCGTCCCTCGAAGTCGAGGGGCGACCGGGGCTCGATTGCGCCAATCCCCGCGAAACTTCCGACGAGTTCTTGGGTTTCAACCTAGGATGATGGATGAGGGGCGGAGTCAGCCCCCCGGCCCGTCGCGGAAGCCGATTCCCCGACTCGGGCCGAATTCTCAACTCGTCTGGTGTGGTCTCATCGCTCGACGAGCCACCGATCGGGGAGGTGGTCAAACCATGCGCAAACTCTGGAATCTGCTGAGCGATCCCGGGCTTCACTTCCTCCTGATCGCGCTATTCCTGGCATTGCTGGCCTTCGGGACGACCGTGACGAGCGAGTCCTTATCGCGAGCGGCACCGGTCCGTTGCATGCGGTGCCATGCCTATCACGAGGCCGGCAAGGAATGCTCGTGCTGGGCCCGTGAGAGGTATGCCCGCGCCCATGCCGATCACGATTCCTGATCCGCCGAGCCTTGGTCTCCCGATAGGGCCGGCCTCTCGATCCTGTCCGACGCGGATCGGCCTTTCCCGGACCCCGGCCTTTCGAGTCTACTGGGAGTCTCGAACGTCCGGCCGAGCGGCCCCGGAACCGCCGGCTCTCGTGCCCGTCCCAGGATCTGGCCCATGCCCCCGCAATACATCTTCACCATCGAGAATCTGTCCAAGGCGATCGGCAAGCGGGAGATCCTCAAGAATATCTGGCTCTCGTTCTATCCGGGGGCCAAGATCGGCGTGCTCGGAGGAAATGGCGCGGGCAAGAGCACGCTCCTTCGGATCATGGCCGGGGTCGACAAGGATTTCATCGGGACCGCCCGCCCCGCGCCCGGCACGAGGATCGGCTACCTCTCCCAGGAGCCGGTGCTCGACCCGACCCTGGACGTCCGAGGGAATGTCGAGCTGGCCGTCGCCCCGACCCGCGCCTTGCTCAACCGGTACGACGAGATCAACCTCAAGCTCGGCGAGCCGCTCGACCCCGACGAGATGGAGAAGCTCCTCGACGAGCAGGGGCGCGTCCAGGACGCCATCGAGGCCGCAAACGCCTGGGAACTCGACCGGAACATCGAGATCGCCATGGACGCCATGAGGCTCCCGCCCGGCGAGGCCGAGGTCTCGACCCTCTCCGGCGGCGAGAAGCGTCGGGTGGCCCTCTGCAAGATCCTCCTGGAACGGCCCGACGTCCTCCTCCTGGACGAGCCCACCAACCACCTCGATGCAGAGTCGGTCGCCTGGCTGGAACGCCACCTCTCGGAGTACACCGGGACCGTGGTGGCGGTCACCCACGACCGCTATTTCCTCGACAACGTCGCCGGTTGGATCCTGGAACTCGACCGGGGTCAGGGCATCCCCTGGCAGGGGAATTACACCTCCTGGCTCGAACAGAAGCAGGACCGGCTGGCGAAGGAAGAGAAGCAGGAGAGCAACCGCAGGAAGACCCTGGCCCGCGAGCTGGAATGGGTCCGGCTGGCCCCCCGGGCACGAGTGGCCAAGAACCGGGCCCGGCTCGCCCGCTACGAGCAACTCGCCAGCCAGGACGCCGACAAGCGTGACGAGGCGGTCGTCCTCCAGATCCCGCCCGGCCCGCACCTGGGCGACCTGGTCGTCGAGGCCGAGGGGGTCAAGAAGGTCTACGGCGACCGGCTCCTGGTCGAGGACATGACCTTCCGACTCCCGCCCGGCGGGATCATCGGGATCATCGGCCCCAACGGGGCGGGCAAGACCACGCTCTTCCGGATGATCGTCGGCCAGGAGACCCCCGACGGCGGCAACCTCCGCGTCGGCGACACCGTCGTGACCTCCTACGTCGACCAGAGTCGCGAGACCCTGAATCCCGAGAATACGATCTTCCAGGAGATCACCGGGGGCGTCGACCAGGTGATCCTGGGCAAGCGCAAGGTCCCGGCGCGGGCCTATGTCGCCTCGTTCAACTTCAAGGGGCCCGACCAGGAGAAGAAGGTCGCCAATCTCTCCGGAGGCGAGCGAAACCGCGTCCACCTGGCCAAGCTCCTCAAGAGCGGCGGCAACCTCCTGCTCCTGGACGAGCCGACCAACGACCTCGACATCGACATGCTCCGCGCCCTCGAAGAGGCCATCCTCGACTTCGGCGGCTGCGCCGTGGTCATCAGCCACGACCGATGGTTCCTCGACCGGATCGCCACCCATATTCTCGCCTTCGAAGGCGATAGCAAGGTCGTCTGGTGCGACGGCAACTATCAAGCCTACGAGGCCCAGCGCAAGGAACGACTCGGGATGGAGGCCGACCAGCCCCACCGGATCCGCTACAAGTCGCTGACCCGTTAATGACCGGGGCAATCCGAAGGCGGATCGCGAGGCGACTTTACCCGACCCGGGCGAGGAGATCACCATCGTGATCGAGAGTCACGGACCCGGCATCGCCGCCGACCCGGAAATCCTGCCCCGGGTCGGGAAAGCCCTCATGACATCGACCGGCCGGAAGCCGAGGACGGCGCGATGAGCCTCCCCGGCTTCGGACAACTCCACGAGCGGGCCGACTCCACACGGTCGCCGATCGGCCTGGCCGTGTCGATGGCGTTATTCCGAGAAGATTGAGCGAGCGTCCCGGACCGACACCTGCGAAATGAGGCCGGCATGAGACGGAACATCGGGTCGATTTTAGGATGGATGATCCTGGCCGGACTGCCCGCCATGGCGGATATCTCCCCGGACTTCCGGGCGGGCTTCGGCGAGGTCGACATCACGCCGCCCAAGGGGACACCCAGGCAGGGGTGGAACTCGAAGCTGGTGGGCGACTCGGCGATCGACCCGCTCTTTGCCCGGGCCGCCGTCTTCGAGCGAGGCGAGGGCGGACCGGTGGCGATCCTCCAGCTTGATGTGGCATTGGTGAGCGCGGCGGATACCGCGACGATCCGGCGTAAGATCGAGCGGGATCACCAGATCCCGGGCGGTCGGGTGATGGTGGCGGCGACGCACAATCATGCCGGCCCGGCCATGATCGACGAGGCATTGCCGAGGGACGAAGGCTACATCACCCGGATGGTCGACGCGGCTTCCGAGGCGGTCGGCAAGGCCCTGGCCTCTCGCGAGGTCTCGGAAATCGCCCCGGGGATCGCGTTCGAATGGGGCGTCGCGTACAACCGCCGGATCCGGATGCGGGACGGGACCTCGCGGACCCACGGCCAGTTTCGCGACCCCCTGGCCCTGGGCTACGAAGGGCCGATCGACCCCGAGGTCGGCGTCCTGGCCGTCCGGGGCAAGGACGGTTCGATCCGAGGGGCCCTGGTGAGCTTCACCTGCCATCCGACCCACCACGGCGGCGACTCATTCTTCAGCGCAGGCTATCCGGGCGTGATCGCCCGGGAACTCAAGGCGAGGGGGATCCCCGTGACGCTTTTCCTCCAGGGGGCGGCCGGGAACATCGCCTACGACGACCCGGCCGGAGGCCCGGGCCGGTCCAAGGAAGCCATCGGCGAGGCCCTGGCCCTGGATGTCATGAAATCCCTGGAAAAGCCGTCCTGGACAACACCCGGATCGGTCTCGGCGGTCTCGAGGTCGGTGACGGTCCGCTATCGGGACGTGAACGAGGACGACATCCGGGGGAAAAGGCCCGGCACTCAGCGGTTCGGCGAGGCGGGCTATTATGAACGGAAGATCCCGCCGCTGGTCGCGATGATCCGCGAGAAGAAGGAAGAGTCGACCGAGGTCCAGGTCATTCGCCTGGGCGACCTGGCCTTCGCCTCGCAGCCCTCGGAGTCGTTCGTCGAGCATGGCCTGAGGATCAAGGAGGAAACCTGGCCGGTCCGGACCTTCGTCGTCGGCTACGCCAACGGGATGCTCGGCTACCTCCCGACCGAGGACGCTTTCCCCCGAGGCGGCTACGAATGCACCTTCGGCCCGCCCAGCCAGATGGCCCCCGACACGGGCCGGATCCTGGCCGACGCGGCCATCGAGCTGATCCGAGGGAAGTAGTCGGCGATCGACTTCGGATTCGATCAGGGGAGCGTCTTCCGCCAGCGGAGCAAGGCTTCCTGGAGCCGGGCGGCGGCCTCGGGCCGCTCGGTCGCGAGATTGACGGATTCCTGGGGGTCGCGGGCGAGGTCGTAGAGTTCGGTCCCCGACCCGTCGAGGTTGGCCAGGATCTTCCAGTCCCCGTCGAGCATGGCCAGGTCCGGCGACCGATTCTTCGGGGCCGGATAAGCGAAGCCCGTCCCGCCCCGGCCATACTCCCAGAAGACGGGGCGGGTCCGGATCGGCTCGGAAGCGCCGAGGATGGCGGGCGAGAGATCCTCCCCATCCCCTTGATAGCCGATCGGCAGTTCGGCCCCGGCGATCCGGGCGAGCGACGGGAAGAGGTCGAAGGCGGTCAGGACGGTCGCCGCGTTGGTCTTGCCGGCGGGGACCAGCCCCGGTCCCCAGGCGATGAATGGGAGGCGGATCCCCCCCTCGTAGAGGCTCAGCTTGCTCCCCTTGAGCTTCCCGGTGCGCGCCTGGCCGGCGAAGGGCGGGAGCGGCCCGTTGTCCGAGAGGAAGAGGACCAGCGTGGGGCGACTCGAAGGATGATCGCGAAGCTCCTGGAGGAGCCGCCCGACCTGGCGGTCGAGTTCGATCATGACCCCCTTGAGCCTCGCCGGGGTGTTGGCCTTGCCCGAGGCCCGACCGTCCGGCTTCGCCTCCTGGTCCTCGGCCGAGGGGACCCAGGGCGTGTGGGGGTCGTCGAGCCAGAGATTGACGAAGCAGGGCTGATCGGGGTGCGATCGGAGGAAGTCGAGCGTCCGGTCGACCATCCAGCGCGTCCGATCCCACCGCTTGACCGGGTCGACGGCCGACCAGATCCATTCGCGGGCGGTCAGGTCGGGATGAGGCTCGGGACTCTCGTAAGTGCCAAGCCCGAGGTCATAGCCATAGGCGGCGAACTTGGGAGCATCGACCACGTCGCGGCCCCCGCCCAGGTGCCACTTGCCGACGTGCTCGGTGGCGTAGCCCGCCGACTTCAGGACCCGAGGGAGAGACGGGGCGGCCGGGTCGAGGAAATCGGCCTGCCCGCACGCCCGGTTGCCGGCCTTCGTCTGGAGATAGCTGGTAATCCGCCATCGGCCCGGCGACTGGCCCGTCAGGAGCCCGCAGCGGGACGGCGAGCAGATCGGCGCGGCCGAGTAATAGCGGGAGAAGCTCGTCCCCTCGGAGGCCATCCGGTCGATCTGGGGCGTCGGAGCCACGGACCCGCCGAGATCCCCGGGTCCCAGGTCGTCGGCCAGGATCAGCACGATGTTCGGACGGCGATCGGGCGGGTCGACCGCCGGCGAGGCGGCGACCATCGCGAGGGCCGGGATGAGGGAGAGGAGCATGGGAGCGGTCCCGAGGTTGGCGAAGGTGGTTGACGGACCTGCCCACCCCGAGACGTCGACCGGCCATCCCTCCGCCAGGATGGCCGGTCGTGGGGGCGGGCCCGATTCAGGCCATGCCGGTCACTTCCGGCCTCCCTGGCCTCCGGTGGCCGGGCTGGCGGCGGGCGTCGAGGAACTCCCGGGCTCGACGTCGAGGCCGAGCGGTGCCGTCCCGGCCTTCACCTCGGCCAGTCGCCGCTGGTACTTGGCGTAGAGCCGGGTGTGGCGGCTCTCGGGCGGCAGGGGCTTACCGGCGAGGAAGAGGCCCTTGACCTCGGTGGTCGGCTGGAGGACGTGCCCGGCGGTGAGGACCAGGTTGGCCCGCTTGCCGACTTCGAGCGAGCCGAGCTGGTCGGCCACGCCCAGGATCTCGGCCGGGGCCAGGGTCACGGCCTTCAGGGCGGCCTCTTCGGGCAGGCCGAAGGCGACGGCCATCGCGGCGTCATACGGGAGGTTCCGCGAGGCGGTCCCCACGTCGGAGCCGCCCGACTTGATCGCGAAGCTCACGCCCGCCTCGTGGAGCCGAGCCGGGTTGGCATAGGCCGAGTCGTAAGGGTCGGTCGCGTCGCTCGGGAGCCGGAGCGTCCCGCCCACCAGGACCGGGACCTTCGCGGCCTTCAGGGCGTCGGCCACCTTCCAGGCGTCATCCCCGCCGGAGATCACGGCCTTGAGCTTCAGGTCGGCCGCGATCTTCAAGGCGTCGAGGATCTCGGTCCGGTCCTCGGCCCGGAAGATCACCGGCTTCTCGCCTTTGGCATAGGGGACAAGGGCCGTGAGCCGGGGGTCGGGGGTCGGGGCCGGGGCCTTCCGGTCGCGGGCGGCGGCCACGACCTTGTCATAGGCCAGGGCCTTGCGGAACTGCTCGCGGATCTCCTCCAGGCGATCCTTGCGGGCCTGGTCGGGATCGGGGCCTCCGCCCCGAGCCGCGCCGAACCGCCCTCGACGTTCGCCCGGGGCGACATAACGGGGGATGTTCACGACCAGGCCGGCCCGTTCGAGGACGACCATCTCGGACGGCACCCAGCCGTCGAGACCGATCACGCAGCCCTGACCGGAGATCACCCCTCCCGACGGCTGGACGAACGCCGCCAGGATGCCGTTGGCCCGGGCGACCGGGATCAGCTCGCTGTCGGGGTGCAGGGCGACGGCGGCCCGAAGCTCGGGCTGGAACTCGGCCGAGTCGGACGAGTCCTGCGTCTCCTGGAGGCTGCCGACCTCGTAGAGGCCCAGCGGCGTCCCGGCGTCGATCAGTCCGGGCCAGAGATCCAGCCCCCTGGCGTCGACCACCTTCGCGGCCGGCGGGATCTCGGTCTTCTCGTCGCCGATCGCGGCGATCTTGCCGCCGGAGATCACAATCGTCCCGTTCGGGATATCGGGGCCGGTGACCGGGTGGAGCGTGGCCCCGGTCACGGCGTAGGTGCCATTGGCGGCGATCGCCAGGTCGAGCGGCCGGGCCTTGGCCTCGATCACCCCGGCGGCGGGCATCGCGACGTGGTCGCCCGCCCGCGGGACAAGCTTGCCGTCCTTCGACTTCCGCTGGAACTGGACCTCTCCATCGACCAGGGCCAGCTCGCAACGGGCGAAGCCGTCGAACGGGTGGGCGTTGAAGATCGCGATATCGGCATCCTTGCCGACCTCGATCGAGCCGATCCGGCGGTCGAGGCCCAGCTCGCGGGCGGAGTTGATCGTGATCATGGCCAGGGCCTGATCCTCGGGGAGCCCGCCGTACTTGACCATCTTGGCGGCTTCGAGGTGGAGGTGCCGGATCAGCTCCTCGCTGTCGCTCTTGATGACGGTGGAGACCCCGGCCTGGGTCATCAGGGCGGCGTTGAACGGGATGGCGTCGAAGGCCTCGATCTTGTACGCCCACCAGTCCGAGAAGGTCGAGGCGCTCGCCCCGTGGGCGGCGATCTCGGCGGCCACCTTGTAGCCTTCCAGGACGTGCTGGAGCGACTGGACCCGGACGCCGTACCGGGCGGCCACCCGGAGGAGCATCAGGATCTCATCACTCCGATAGCAGTGGCTGTGGATCTTGATCGAGCCGTCGACGATCTTCGAGAGCGCCTCCAGGCGGAGATCACGTCGTGGGGGCGGCCCGGCCTCGCCCCGATTCTTGGCGTCCTCGTAGGCTTTCATGGCGATCCCGTAGGCGCGGCCCTCCTCGAAGGCCCGCTCGATGGTGGCCTCAACCCCCATCCGGGTGTTGGGGAAACGGCCGGTCCGCCGGGTCACGTTCTCGCCCAGGGCGAACTTCACCCCTTGCGGGCCGTCCTTCACCATCAGGTCGCGACCCGGCTGGCCGGGCTTGTGCTTGATCACGGCGTCCTGGCCGCCGATCGTGTTGGCCGACCCGTGAAGGAGCCTGGCCGTGGTGGTCCCGCCGGCCAGGGCCCGGTAGATCCCCGGATCGTCGCCGGTCACCACGTCCTTGACGCGGACCTCGGGGACGATCGAGAGGCTCATCTCGTTGACGCCCCCCTGGATCGCCTGGTGCGAGTGGGTGTCGATGATCCCGGGCATGGCGACCATCCCGGTCGCGTCGATCACGGTCACCCCTTCGGGGGCGACGACGTTCGGGCCGACCTCGGCGATCTTGCCGTCGCGGACCAGGATCGACCCCTTGGGGATCGTCCCCCGGGTGACGGTCAGGATCGTGGCGTCCTTGATGAGCACGGTCCCGCCGGTCTTGATCGAGGGGCGGCGATCGGCGTCGAACTCCGAGGCGATGTCCACGAACGGGGTCTCGGGCGGCTGATCGTCGCCGGTCTCGGGCGTGGCCACGGCGGGGGTGGGCTGGCCCTTGGCCGCCTCGCCCGGCTTGGCCTCGTCCTTCTTCTCGTCCTTGGATTCGCCTTCCTTGGACTCGGGGGCTTCCTCCTTGCCGGAGGCCTTGCCGGGGCGTCGCCCCTTCTTGGCGGCGTCCCCTTCCCCCTTGCCCTTCTCCTTGGCCGAGTCGGCCTTGTTCTTCTCCAGGTCGAACTTGATCCCGTCGGCCAGGACGTAGCGGACCTTGGCCTTCTCGTCTCCGAAAGGGGCGGTCATGACGACCAGGTGGCCGAGCTTGCCCTTCTCGATCGTGCCGAGTCGCTGACCCACTCCGGCGATCTCGGCGGCCCGGCGGGTCAGGGCGTCGAGCGCGGCCTCGGGCGAGAGCCCGGCGGCGATCACCTTCCGGAGCTGGGCGTGGAAGGAATCCGCCTTGTTGCCGTCCCCTTCGGCGACGAAGGCGAATCGGACGTTGGCGTCGGCCAGGGTCCTGGCCACGGCCACCCGCTCCTTCCAGTCGGCCAGCTTCTCGGCCAGGACCTTCAGGGGCTCGGCCCGCTCCTCGATCGGCTTCTTGCGATACTCGGCCTCGGAGGGGACCTTGGGCTCCTCGGGGAAGTCGAGCCGGAGGACGACGGGCACGTCCTTGGCCCGGAGCCGGGCGACGGCCTTGCCGGCCTCGCGACCGCCGACGATCACGGGATCGGTCCCGAACTCCTCGGCCAGGTCGAGCGCCCGGTGGATCTCGTCTCGGGCATTGGCCTCCCACCAGACCGGCATCGCGCGGGTCCTGGCGGCGTACAGGGCGTCGAGGGCCGGGTCATTGGCCGGGCGAGGTCCGCCCTTCTGGTCGTAGTAGGCCAGCCGATCGTGGTGGTTCTCGGCGTCGAGCATCGCCTGGCGGAGATGCGCGACCACGCCCATCAACGAGGTCGGATAGCCGACCGATCCGCCGCCTCGACGCCCCTGAGGGGCGGGGGCCGGCGCGGGGGTCGGGGCGATCGGCGTGCCGGGTGCCTGGGTCGGGCCGGGGGTCGCGCCGATGGTGTCGGCGGTCCCGAACTCATCGTCATGCGAGTGCCCCTCGCCGAACGGGGAGCCCGAGGGGCTCCGCAGCGCGATGTGGAGCGCCACCGGGGCCTTCAGGACCGACTCGCGACGGGGCAGGCCGCTGGTGCTGACCAGGGCACTCTGGCCGGTCGCGATCGCGCCGCCGGGGGCGACCAGGACATCGGTGAAGCCCAGCTTCCGCCGATCCTCGGCCAGCCCGCCGATCTCCAGCGATCCGGCGACCTCGTATTCGGGGGTGATCCCGTTCCGGTTATCGGGCGGGGTCCGGGGCAGGGCGAAGTCGGAATAGTTCACGTCGCGGCCGGGGCCGGTCAGCGACTTGACCGCGTTGGCGGCCTGGCCCGTGGTGGTATAAAGGTCGATGAATCCGGGGTAGACGATCAGGCCCTTGCCATCGATGACCTCGGCGTCGAACGGCGCCTCGACCCGGTCCGAGGGGCCGACGTCGACGATCACGCCGTCGCGGACGACCACCGTGCCCGACTCGATCGGGTCGCCGGCCACGGGGACGATCTTCGCCCCGCGGATCGCGTAGGCCGCCGGTTGATAATCGGGCCTTAGGTCGGCCGAGACGAGCGGGACGGCGGACGAGACGGTCAGCGCCGTGGCCAGGATCAGGGCCACGGGCTTCGTCCTCGGGATCAGTCGGACGATGCCCAGCATGTTCAGGAAACTCCCGGCGGTTGCGAGGCCAGAGGTGTCAATTTCGGGATCTCCCGCGTCGCGAGGGGAGAGTTCGCGCGAGGGGCTCTACCGGAAGGAGCGTCGAAAGCGTGGGAGATGCGCAAGGTTTAGGCTCGCTTTCCCCGCTTCACAGTCTTAACATCCCGGATAACCTCGGGCAAGCGGCGGCCGATGGGGGGACCGACCGGGGCGAGCGGATCGACCCCTTAATCGGCCCGGATGACGACCGAATCTCCCCGAGCCCGGCCGAATCGCGAGGTGAAGCCATGATCGACCGGAGGGACAACGCTGTTCGGGCCAGTTACGACGTCGTCGCGGAGGAATACGCCCGTCGCATCTTCGGCGAGCTTGCGGACAAGCCCCTCGACCGCCAACTGCTCGACCGCTTCGCGGGCCGTGCGAACGCCCTCGGCCCCGTTTGCGACCTGGGCTGCGGGCCGGGGCACGTGGCCCGCTACCTCCGCGAACGAGGGACGGACATCATCGGAATCGACCTCTCCGACGAGATGGCGAGCCTCGCTCGGCAGCTGAACCCGGCGATCGAATTCCGTCAGGGAGACATGCGGTCGCTGTGTGCCGAGGACCGGACCTGGGGCAGCATCATTGCCTTCTATTCCCTGATCCACATCCCTCGGGACGAGGTCGCGAACGTCCTGACGGAGATCAGGAGGGTGCTCCGGCCGGGGGGCCTGCTCCTCCTCGCCCTGCACATCGGCGACGACTCCCTCCACCTGGACGAATGGTGGGGCCGGGAAGCCTCGATCGACTTCCACTTTTTCCGCCCCGAGGAGATGACGAACCTCCTGAGGTCGGCAGGGTTCTGGGTCGAGGAAATCATCGAGCGAGACCCATACCCGGACGTCGAGCACCCGAGCCGGCGGGTCTACATCTTCGCCCAGAAGCCGAATGAGGAGGCCGAGTCAAGCTAGCGATCGACGCAAGTCGATCGAGATGGACCTTAACCCGATTCGAGACACTGGTCGCCGCAGGAAACGCATCGCGACCCATCGCAGGTCACACCCGCTGGAACCCAACCCATGCTCAGGCCCCTCTCATTCTTCGGACTCCTCCCGATCGCCCTACTCGCCCCCTTGGTGGCGGCGGCCGACGACCCCCCGGCCTCGCTGATCTTCACCGCGAGCGACCTCCCCGGGCTCTCCAAAGGCTTCCGCGTCCCGCAGGCCGGCGAGTACACCATCAAGGTCTGGTCGGTCGGCCAGCCCGACTGGAGCAGCCGCAAGAACGAACTCGAAGGGCTCGCGATCACCCTCAATCCCAGGTCCGGGGCGGAGGACTCCAAGCTCGGCTGGAAGACCCTCGGCGCGGTCGTCCTGGAGCCGGGCCAGCCCGTGACCGTCGTCGTCGAGAAGTCGCCCCAGGAAGCGGAGCCCGCCGCCGTCCCCGCGCTCCTGTCGTTCTCGACCAGCCCCGAGTTCGCCCCCGAGAAGGCCCTCGACCTGATCCGGGGCGGGATCAAGTCGACGGCCCCGACCGAGGATCTCCGACGCTCCGAGATCCGGACCAACCAGGAAGGGGCCGACTTCCAGCCCCCCGACTCGCCCCAGGCCTGGCGCGACCGCGCCCGGGCCGTCCGCGAGCAGATGCTCGTGACCCTCGGCCTCTGGCCGATGCCGCCCAGGACTCCGATGAATCCCAGGACCGTCGGCACCCTGGAACGCGACGGCTACGCGATCGACAAGGTCGTCCTGGAGACGCTCCCCGGCTTCTTCCTCTCCGGCAACCTCTATCGGCCCACCAACCTCCCGCCCGGCCGTCGGCCGCTGGTCCTGTGCCCGCACGGCCACTGGCCCGAGGGCCGGGTGAATCCCGACGTCCAGTCCCGATGCATCCGGCTGGCCCAGCTCGGGTGCGTGGTCTACATGTACGACATGGTGGGATATGCCGATAGCAAGCCGTTCGGGCATGTGTTCCTGAACGACCGGCTCCGCCGGTGGGGCCTGAGCCTGCCCGGCCTCCAGACCTGGAACAGCATCCGGGCGCTCGACTACCTGACCTCCCGGGCCGACGTCGACCCCGCCCGGGTGGCCGTCACCGGCGAGTCCGGGGGCGCGACCCAGACCCTCTTCCTGACCGCGCTGGATGACCGGGTGAAGGTCTCGGCCCCCGTCGTGATGGTCTCCGACAGCTTCCAGGGGGGCTGCGTCTGCGAGAACGCCGCCGGCCTGAGGCACGGGACCGACAACGTCGAGATCGCCGCCCTGGCCGCACCGCGACCGATGAAGATCGTGGGGGCCACCGGCGACTGGACAGCCCGGACGATGACCAACGCCTTCCCGGCGATCCTCCAGGTCTACGGGCAGGTCGGGATGACCGACCGCGTCAGCGCCGACGTCTTCGACTTCCCCCACAACTACAACAGGACCAGCCGCGACGCCGTCTACGCCTTCCTGGGCAAGTGGCTCCTGGGTGTCGAGGATCCGACTTCGACCCGCGAAGGGGACGTCAAGCCCGAGAAGCCCGAAGATCTTTATGCGTTCACGACCGAGAACCCCTATCCCTCCGACGCCCGGACCGCCGATCAACTGGAAAACGACCTGATCCATGTCCTGGCCCACCAGGTCGACGGCTACGCCCCCGGGACCGACTCGGCGAGCTGGGAGGCGAGCCGTCTGAAGCTCTCGACCGCCTTGAAGGTCCGCGTCGGGATCGAGTCGCCCACGCCTCGCGAGTCGATGTCCAAGGAGATCCGCAAGGTCGAGCGCGACGGCCTGAGCATCGCCCACCACGTCGTCGGCCGCAAGAAGACCGGCGAGCGGATCCCGGTCGTCCGGATCAAGCCGGGGCACCCGAGCGGACGCCTGACCATCCTCTTCACCGCGAGGGGCAAGGCGAATCTGACCACCCCCGAGGGCCAGCCCTCGCCGATCGCGAAGGCGCTGCTGGATCGGGGCCAGTCGGTCGTCGGCTTCGACCCGCTGTTCGTCGGCGAGTCGCTCGACCCCGCCGACCCGGCCGATCATCGAGCCGAGACGGTCCACTACGAGACCTACAACCGATCCCTGGCCGCCGACCGAGCCGAAGACCTCGCCACGGTCCTGGCCTGGGCCAGGACGCTCCCCGACGTCCACGAGATCAGCCTCGTGGCCGAGGCCGAGGTCGGCCCGCTGGCCCTCCTGGCCCGCCCTGCGCTCGAAGGGCTGGCAAGGACTGCGATCGACCTCGGGGGGTTCGACTACGGGGACGGCTCGAAGCCGGTCCCGCCCGGCCTCGACCTCCCCGGAGTCCTCCAGTTCGGGGGCCTGAAGGTCGCCGCCGCCCTCACCGCCCCCGCCCCCCTCCGGATCGGCGGGGCCGGAGAATCGTTCGCCAGAACCTGGCCCGTCCGGGCCTACGAGCTGGCCGACTCCCCGGCTCAGATCCGGATCGAGAAGGAGTCGGGCGACCCCTCGGCGATCGCGAAGTGGATCGACTCGGGAGAGTGATCGCATGAAGTGGTTCTTGATCGTCGCCGGCCTGGTCCTCGCGGGCCTGGCCGGCTCGGTTCTCACCCTGGTCGTCTACACGAAGCTCGTGGCCCGGACGACGACCACGAGCCGCCTCTCGCCCGACGAGACGATTCGCGCCCGATTGCTGGAAGGCCCTCCTCACATCGACCGAAATTTCTCGATCAACCTCGAAGACCTGGCCCGGGACGAGGTGGTCACCATCTTCCGCTCCCCCGACGAAGGCGGACCGCCCGGGACCGAACGGCTGATCTGGTCGAAGGACGGGACCAAGCTCCTCCTGGTCGGCCGCCACTTCTTCGTCAAGGAGGACCTGTTCCTCGACAACGGCGACCAGCTCTATTTCCTCCACGACCTCCCGACCGGCAAGTCCTGGTGCAACTCGGCCGAGGCGACACCCTACCCGCCGCTCAAGGCCGATCAGGTACAGGGGGTCGAGTTCACCGAGCCGGTCGACATGAAGGCAGACTGATCCGAACAAGCCCCGATGCGATGTCGCTCGCCCTTTCTCTCCAACCCTCCCCAACGAGGGAAGAGGGAGCCAGAAAACGGACTCCGACGTAAGCCGATTCCCACAAAACAAGAAGGAAGCTGTTTCAAGAACATTTATGCAATCGATTCACCAACGACGTCCCCCCTCCCCCATGCGTGGGGGAGGGCTGGGGAGAGGGGGCGTCGGAACCGATGATCGTCGGCACATGACCCGCCAGTCCTGGCTTATATTCACCCTTTCCGTCATAATAACAGCAGTATTTCCGCAATCTCGAATCGCACCCACGAGACCTCATGAATCGCCCCGGCCCCACCATCGCGCGATACGAGTCGCTCCGGGCCTCGGGCCGGACGCTGAGCCGGACCGCGCCCTGGGTCCGGTTCGGGTTCCTGGCGATCGGGGGTTCGCTGGCGATGGAACAGCTCGGGCCGCTGGTCTCCGACATGCAACTGACCTGGGCCGAGCGGCGGATCGCGGGCGTGATCGGCCTGACCTATCTGGGCGGGTTCGGGTTAGCCGGCTGGATCGCGGGCAAGTTGCTGGCGACCTCGGCCGGGCTGATCGAGGCCGTCGCCGACCAGTCCGAGGCCGCCGCCCGAGCCGTGGACCTGATCGAGCGGCAGGCCGTGCCGATCCTCGGCCGGATCGCGCTGGCCCTCGAAAAGCTCCCCGATCCGGGCCAGGTTTCCCCCCGGAACGATGACTTCGAAGAGGCTCGCCGGGCGATCTCCGGCAAGCGCTGGGCGCTGGCCGACCGGCTGGTCGGGGCGATCGTCCGCGACCGGCCCGGCCCCGAGGCGGCACGGCTCCTGGCCGACCTCGCCGACGCCCGACAGGGCGTGATCGACCATCTCCGATCGCGGCTCGATGCCTCGATCCGGGCGGGCGAGGCCATCCGCGTGATCGACCTCCGCGACGAGTTGACCCAGCATCTCCGGGGGGACGACCTCGACCAGCTCGATCGCCGGGTCGCTCGGTGGCTGGTCGGCGAGGTCCGCCGACGGGTGAAGCTCGGGCCGATCCGAGCCGACCTGGCGAGCCTGGCCGGTCGGGTCGCCGACACCTTCGCCGACACCCCCGAAGGGGCCGCGCTCCAGAACTCATTGCCCAATCTCCGGAGGTCGGCCGGCCTCTGCCCCGGATGCGGGGCTCCGTATCGGGGCGAGCCCGACCAGTGCCCGCGGTGCCAGGCCAGCCCATCCTTCACGCCCTCGGGCGATCCCGACCTCGAGGTGACCCGATGAGCCTCCGACTCCGCTGCCCGAGCTGCCAGGCCGCCTTCGTGACCTCCGACGACCAGGCCGGCCAGGCCGTCGCCTGCCCCAAGTGCGAGGCCGAGCAGGTGGCCCCCTCGCCCGAGCCGGCCGCCCCGGGGAACGTCTTCGTCCCCAAGGAGCCGACGAAACCCCGGAAGTCCCGCAAGCTCCTCTGGGCCGTGCTCGCCCTGATCCCGTTCGTGGCCGTGGTCGGAGTCGTCACCTGGCCCTCGATCAAGCAATGGCTCGACCCGAGACCCCGGACGATGGTCGATCGGGCCGCCTACGATTACCTCACCGCCCTGACCAAGGGGGATGCCGAGGCCGCCGCCAAGGTCGGAGTCGTCCAGGACCCTCCCGCGATCCGTTCCTTCCGAGACCTCCAGCGCGACCCGACTCGGACCTCGCGGATCAAGGGATCATTCGCCCCGATCGCCCGACTCCACCAGTCGATCGAGAAGAGGTTCGACTACGACCAGGCCTCCGGCCGGTTCACGCCCAAGGACGTGCTCGGCCCGGCGGCCGAGACCCTCGACGCCCTCCACGCCGCCAAGGCCAAGGCCGAGAAGGACGAGATTTACGCCAAGATGGCCAGCGGCGACCCCGAGGAGGCCATGCAGGCGGCGATCGACTTCGGCGGGGTCTTCACCAAGATCTCCGAGGGGATCCTCGCCCCCAAGAAGATCATCCCCAGCTACAAGATGCTGGTCCGAGACGCCAAGCCCCCGCTCCCCGAGGCCGAGCAAGCGTTGGCCCTGGACTACGCCCGGCACCGCGAGTCGTGGGACGCCCTGCTCAAGCGCCCCTTCCCCACCATCAAGGCCGACGGGCCATTCCTCTTCGAGGAGGCCGAGGTCACCGCCCAGATCAAGGACCAGCTCGCCTCCAGCGGCGACCCGCCCACACCCCTCCGGCTCAAGCTCGTCCGGTTCCGGCTCGACGCCATCGACACCGGCTGGAAGGTCGTCTCGGCCCGGCGGATCATCCCCGGGCTCCCCGACCTGCCCGAGGACGAGGAAGGCCCCGACCCGGAAATCTCCCCCGAGCCCGACAGGCCGTCCCCCGGCGACATTCCACTCCCCGACGGCCTGAACCTCGAAGCCCGGCCCGCCGATATCCCGAACTAAGGCGGGCCGCCCGGCAGGTCCGCCATCCACCCATCGGGAGCGGGCCATGCGTCAGCGGACTCGAATTATCGGCATCCTCGGACTTGGCGCGATCGTCGGTACCTGGCTCGCCCCCCAACCCGCCCGATCCGACGAGGTCCTCCTCATGCAAGCACCCGCCACGATCCGGACCCTCGACGACCTCGTCACCCTCTCCGCCCCCCAACTCGACCAGCTCTACCGCCAGTCCCCCCCCGGGCCCGTCCCCCCCGGCAAAGTCAAAGGGCGGGCCCTCTACCCCGACGCCCGATTCCCCCGGGCCCGCTCCAACGCCGCCCGGATCGCCTGGCAAGGCAAGGTCTTCCACCCCGAGAGTTCCACCGCCGTCAACCGCTTCTTCGGCCTCCGGGCCGTCCAGGGCAAGGTCTACTCCGGCCCGAGCTGGCTCGACGGAAACCCCTCGATGATCCTCGATTACGAAGGGACCTCGAAGATTTACGGGAATTACCGGGACGAGATCCGCCAGGTCGCCCCAGGCCTCTACCTCGGCCTGATGTACGACCGGACCACCAGCCCGCCGGCGTTCAAGATGTACTTCGCGTTTAACGCGAATCCCTGACCTGCCGGAGGTGGAATAATTGCCCGGTGACAGAGAGGGCCTTCCCTTGGATAATGAATCCAGTGGTATCAACGGGCCAGGCCGGAAGATCGCCCTGGGCTTGACAGCTTATCTCCGTCCGTTCGCGGCCCGTCGAGGAGCCGAAACCTGGTGGCAGTTCGCGTCGGGTAATCTGGCCGACTGGAAATATTACCTCCTTGAAGTGGTCGACGACCCCGGTACAACCGTCTATTTCAACCTACACGGGGTCAACGTCGGGAAGGGGTTGGCTCGTGCGGTCACGCCCAGGTATTCCCCGACCGACTGGGAGTTGCTCCAGATCCGGGAGCATGAAATCTGGTGGCCTCGGGTCGAGTGGTGGGATGAGGACATTCGGACATCCAACCCGTTTGAACAGGAGCCGGAGTCATGAACTTTCCATCGGACCACTATTTCCGACTCTGGGATTACAAGGTCAGCCACGACCAATTGCTCTTGAGAAGCCCGGAATCGCCCGACCAAACCTACAATATTGATGTTGTGTTCATGGGTGTCGAAAAGATAGACATCCCTACGATGATCATGTCGGGATTGGAGATTTCCGATCCCGGCCCTCCCTCGGGCGAAAGCGGTCACTCGCGGACCTTCCGGATCACGGCCGACGGCCAGCAATACCGCATCGTCGCCCTGGCCTGCTACGTTTTCAAGAACCAACTTGAATTCATGGACTCAATTCTCGATCTTCTCACGGGAGAGGGATTCACCGAGGAAATGGGCGATGTCCTGTACGATTCCGCCAACCCAGGCCGCTTTGCCGGGGTTGTCGGGAACGCTTCGCTCTGAAGCTCAGCGGCATCATCTCAATTTTTGAACACATCAAGGCTGCCGGTCATCCTGCTGGACCTCTGCGCCGGATCGCAAGCCACGGCCCGTCGCGCCGCGAAATATCGCATGCAACATAACAATAAATGTCAAAAACATTGGCACTCCAATCACAACGAACACAACGATTGCCAATTGTTCCAAGAATGAGAATTCCAGGATCGTCAAGGCCCCAGCGAGCATCAGGGCGATAACCGCGATACACACCACGATGTTCTTTATGCGGAATTTCATGATTTATTGCGGTTATCAACTCGCATCAGCCACCGTCCCGTCTCGCTCGCCGGTGTCTCCGCGATCACCCCGGGCGGCCCTTCGGCCATGAGCCTCCCTCCCTTGTCTCCCCCCTCGGGGCCGAGGTCGATGACCCAGTCGGCCGTCCGGATGACATCCAGATTGTGCTCGATGACGACCAGGGTATTCCCCAGGTCGGCCAGTCGGTGGAGCACCACCATCAGGGCGGCGACGTCGGAGAAATGCAGGCCGGTGGTCGGTTCGTCGAGGATGTAGAGGGTCCGGCCGGTGGCCACCCGACCGAGTTCGGCGGCGAGCTTGACTCGCTGGGCTTCCCCGCCGGAGAGGGTCGTGCTGGACTGGCCGAGCGCGACGTAGCCCAGCCCGGCTTCTCGGAGCGATTCGAGCGAGCGGGCCACTCGGGGGACGTTCTCGAAGAGGGTCCGGGCGTCGTCGACCCTCATCTGCAAGACGTCCCCGATCGACCGGCCCTTGAAGCGGCATTCGAGCGTCTGGGGATTGTAGCGGAGGCCCTCACACGTCTCGCACCGGACGTAAAGGTCGGGCAGGAAGTTCATCTCGATCTTCCGGACGCCCTGGCCCTGGCAGGTCTCGCAGCGCCCCCCCTTGACGTTGAAGCTGAACCGGCTGGCGGCGTAGCCCCGGACCTTGGCCTCGCGAGTCCGGGCGAAGACCTGGCGGATCTCGTCGAAGACTCCGGTGAAGGTCGAGGGCGTCGAGCGAGGGCCCCGGCCGATCGGCGACTGGTCGATGACGATCAGCTTGTCGACCGCCTCCAGGCCGTCGACCCCCTCGTGGGCGCCGGGCCGGGGCCCTTTCTGTTCGAGCCGACGGAGCGCGGTGCGGGCCAGGATGTCGTGGACCAAAGTGCTCTTGCCCGACCCGCTGACGCCGGTCACGCAGGTCAGGGTCCCCAGGGGAATCGAGGCGGTCACCCCCTTCAGGTTGTGCTCGGCCGCGCCCCGGATCGTGATCCGGCCGGGGCTCTTCGCCAGGCGACCGGGCGAACCGGCGGGCGCGGGCGTCTCCCCTCGAAGGTGGCGGGCGGTCGAGGATTCTCCGGATTCGATCAGGGCGTCGGGCGGGCCCTGGGCCACGACCAGGCCGCCGTCGGGACCGGCCCCGGGACCGAGATCGATCAGCCAGTCGGCCGCCCGGATGGTCGCCTCGTCGTGCTCGACCACGATCACGCTGTTCCCCCGGTCGCGGAGGTCGGCCAGGCTCGCCAGGAGCCGCCCGGTGTCTCGGGGGTGGAGTCCCGTTGTCGGCTCGTCCAGGACGTAGCAGACGCCGACCAGGCCCGAGCCGATCTGGGTGGCCAGGCGGACCCGCTGCAACTCGCCGCCCGAGAGCGTGTCGGCCCCCCGGTCGAGCGTCAGGTAGTTCAGGCCCACCCGGCCCAGGAACGCCAGTCGAGCGTCGACCTCCGCCACCAGGGGGGGGCCAACCCGATCCAACTCGGGCTCGAACCGGAGCGAGGCCAGGAAGGCGCGGGCCTGGTCGACATTCAGGGCGGCCAGAGCCGGGAGAGAGCGACCGCCCAGGGTCACGGCGCGAGCCTCGGGGCGCAACCTCGCCCCCTGGCAAGATGGGCAGGTCACTTCCGACCGAAATGTGTCGAGGGCCGACCGTCGCGCATCCGTCTTCGCGACGGCGAAATCTTGCTCCAGGGTTGCCAGGATCCCGGAATAGCCTTTGGATTCGCCCAGGAAAAACGAACCCAAGCTTGGCTCGGACCAGTCGCTCAACGGGGTCGATACGGCGAGATGATGCTTTTGCAAAAACGAACCCAAGGCCGGATTGTCTCGGGCCGCTTGCCGGGCCGAGGTCGGGAGGGCCTCCCAGGCCACAACCGCCCCGCCTTCCAGCGACTTGCCCCGGTCGGGAACGACGAGGTCGGGATCGAATCGACGAAACGAACCCAAGCCCCCGCAATCGGGGCACGCGCCATGGGGGCTATTGAATGAGAAGGTTCGGGGCTCGATCTCGGCCAGACCCGTGCCGCAACCCGTGCAAGCATATCGCGTACTGGCAATCCGATCCTCCCAGGCATCTCCCTTCTGGATCGTGAGGACCAGGGTCCCCTCGCCCAGCTTCAAGGCCCGGTCGACGCTCTCGGCGACCCGGGCTCGGATCCCTTCGCGGACGACCAGGCGGTCGACCACGGCCTCGATGTCGTGAACCTTCGTCTTGACGAGTTTAGGGGGCTCGGCATCCACCTCGACGACCGCCCCGTCGACCCTCGCCCTCATCAGGCCCGCCTCTCGGATCGCTCGGAAGGTTTCGAGATGCTGACCCTTCCGGCCCCGGATCAAGGGGGCCAGGACGAGCAACTTGGTTCCTTCCCCAAGGCCGAGGACCAGGTCGACCACCTGTTCGGGGGCCTGCCTGAGGATAGGCTTGCCACATTTTGGGCAATGCGGTGCGCCCGTTCGGGCATAGAGCAGGCGGAGATAGTCCCAGGCTTCGGTCACGGTGGCGACGGTGCTTCGCGGGTTGGCCGAGCCCGTCTTCTGGTCGATCGCGACGGTCGGCGGGAGCCCGTCGATCAGGTCGACGTCGGGCCGCTCGATCTGGTCGAGGAACTGCCGGGCGTAGGTGGAAAGACCTTCGACATAGCGTCGACGCCCTTCGGCGTGGATCGTGTCGAAGGCCAGCGAGCTCTTGCCCGAGCCGCTCACCCCGGTCAGGACCACCAGCCGGTCGCGCGGGATGTCGACGTCGATATCCCGGAGGTTGTGGACCCGGACCCCCCGGAGCCGGATGCTCGAACCCACCTCGACGCCCTGTTCGACCAGACTGGCCATCGACCCCGCCCCCTCGCTATCGTGGACCTCTCCGGACGGATGCCGGCCGCCCCATTTGATTATCTCCTCCCGAGAGGAATCCCAGCAGCCTAACCCGGTCATCCTCGGAGATCATGACAGGATGTGGACGGACAATCCATTCAAGGACGTCATCGCCCAGCGTAATCAACCCCTCTGGCTGATCCTGGCCTTCCAGAGCGGCTTCATGAATGCCGGTGGATTCCTGGCCTGCGGGCGATTCGTCTCGCACGTCACGGGCTATGGGACCTATGTGGGGGTCGCGTTCGCCCAGAGGAACTACCTCAATGCGGTCGAAATGGGCCTGGCCCCGCTCTTCTTCCTGGCGGGGGCCGCCTATTCCGGCTGGCTGATCGACCGGCGGCTGATGCTCGGCCAGAGGCCGCGCCTCCTGACCGGGGTCGTCTGGCTCGCCCTCCTGAACCTGATCATCTGCGTCGGCGAGGATCTGGGATTCTTCGGGACCTTCGGCGAGCCCCTGTTGCTCCAGCGCGACTTCGCCTTGCTGTTCCTGCTGAGCTTCGCCTGCGGCTTGCAGAACGGCCTCTTCGTGGGAGTGACCGACGGCAAGATCCGGACCACCCACTTGACCGGGCCGACCACGGACATGGGGATCAACCTTGCGAAGATCTTCACCTATCGAAGAGACGACCCGGAACGGGGCCAACTCTCGGCGTTGAACTGGCTCAAGACGAAAATCGCGATCGCATTTTCCAGCGGCTCGATGATTGCTACGCTAGTCTTCTCGATGATGACCTATCAAGGTTTTGCGGTCCCGTTCGTGACCTCGCTCGGCCTGATCTGGTACGTCCATCGGCTCTTGAAGATCGGAGAGGGGGAGCCCCGGCAGGGCCAACCGCTCTCGGTCCTGATCCCCGTCGAGCCGCCGGGCGGCAGCGGCACGGCCTGATCCTTCCTCCGGAGTTCCCCCCGTGGTCGAATATGATTCGAAGCATTGGACCTCGCACCTGTTCGACGTGCATAACTCGATGTTCCACGCCATCTTCGGGCGGATACTCCTGTGCGTAGCCTGGTCGGTCGTCGTGCTCTTCCTCCACCATGCGCTCAAGGACTGGCTCAACTTCGACCACATCTCCGTCCCGACGACCATCCACACCCTGGTCGGCTTCGCGTTGGGTACCCTGCTGGTCTTCCGGACGAACACGTCTTACGACCGATTCTGGGAAGGCCGGAAGCTCTGGGGGTCGATCGTCAACGAGTCGAGGAACCTGGCCCGCCTGTCGAGCATCCACCTGAAGGATGACCCCCAGCTCTTCCGCTCGGTCGTCCGCTGGACGGTGGCCTGGTCCCACTCCGTGATGAACAGCCTCCGGGGGACCACGAACCTCGGCCCGGCCGCCGAGAAGCTCCCGCCCGGGGAGGTCCAGGCCGTGCTGGAGTCGGGCCATGTCCCGCTGGAGATCTCCCGGAAGATCACCGGGCTCCTGATCGAGGCCCGCGACAAGGGGCTCGTCTCCGACATCGTCCTGACCACGCTCGACCAGAACGTCCAGCTCATGATCGACTACCTGGGCGGTTGCGAGCGGATCAAGAAGACCCCCCTGCCCTTCGCCTACATGGTCCACATCCGCCGGGCCCTGGTCCTTTACTGCTTCACGCTGCCCTTCGCGCTGGTGGACAGCTACGGCTGGGGTTCGATCGTCGGGACCTTGCTGGTGGCCTACATCTTCTTCGGGATCGAGGAGATCGGCGTCGAGATCGAGAACCCCTTCGACGGCGACGACAATGACCTCCCCCTGGGGAAGATCTGCAAGACGATCGAAGCGGACCTGCTGGGGATGATCGACGAGGAGCCCGTCGGTGAGCCGGCCATGATCTCCTGACGAGGAGGAACCCGGGCGGTTCCTGCTACAATGCCGGGATAACCTTCGGGATGGTCCATCCCCCGGAATATTCACCGGAGCCTGTCATGGGAAACGACACGATGGGGAAGGTCCTGGTCGAGGCGAAGCTCGAGAACGTGATCGACCTATATCAGGCCCGGAGTGGAGTCATCACCGATGAGCAGGTCCGACGACTTGTCATCGATGATGCGCTTGTCGACACTGGGGCAACCACCCTATCGATGCCCCGGCGCATGATCCAACAGCTTGGTCTCGAGTCGCTTCGTACGAGGCAAGCGCGAACCAGCGCCGGGATCGTGACCGTCGGAATGTTCGGGCCGGTTCGCCTCACCATTGATGGCCGCGACTGCTCGCTCGATGTCACCGAACTCCCCGACGATTGCCCGGTCCTGATCGGGCAAATACCGCTGGAATTGCTCGATTTCATCGTCGACCCGCGCAATCACCGGCTGATCGGCAACCCGGAGCACGGGGGCGAGCACATCATTGAGTTGTACTGACCTTCCTCGGTCCTATGCGGCCTGCTCGCTGTCGCGATCCGCGACCGACGGGACCCAGGCTCAGTTCCCCTGCATCAAGAACTGCTCGGCGGCGTGGAGCGCGGTGGCTCGGCTCCGGTAGGGGAGGGCTTGCCAGTGGGGGAGGCCTCCCTCGGGGGAACTGGCCGATTCGATCCACTGGCGGATCACCGAGGGGGATTGGCTGACCATCGCCATCCTCCGGATGACCGGGCCGACCGGCTGCTCGAAGACCACCGAGAAATACGGCAAGGCCTCGGGGGTCTTGAGCCGGGAGAGGTATTTGGCGACCTTGGCATCCATCTTCACCGGGTCATCGCCGAAGACTTCGAGGAAGCTGGCCAGTTGCTGATCGGGGGTCCGGCCCTCGAAGGGCTTGAGCTCGCTCATCCGCTTCATGTAGGCGACGAACTCGGGGAGTCGCTCGCGGGCCAGGTAATGGGTCAGGGCCCAGGAGAGGGCATAGTCGGTCGGAGTCAGGTCCTTCCGAGTGACGAGGTACTCGACCAAGGACCGGGCCCGATCGCGGGAGATCGCGACCGATTTCGGCCCTCGGACCTGGGTGGAAGCGGGGTCGTCGAGGTCGCGGATCGTGGCCATGTGGATCGGGTTGACCTGGCCCAGGCCGGCCCACTCGCTCCCGCCTTTCTTGGTGGTACGGGGGGGCGAGCAATACTCGGCGAACCCCTCGACCAGCCAGAGCGGCCAGTCGGAGAGCCGGGGCTGGAGCCCGACGTTGTGGAGGATCTGATGGGTCCCCTCGTGCGCCACGGTCTGCGGCTTCCGGAGGGCCGAGACCTCGGGCGAATGCTGGTCGCGCCGCGACTTCTCGTAGAAGTAGATCCGGTTCGAGAGGATCTCGTAATAGGCCTGGACGTCGGGGGCCACTCGCCGGGACGAGCGAAACTCGTCCTCGTCGGCGAAAATCACCGCGACCAGCGGGAACTCCACCGGGGCGACCGGCAAACCGTGCTTCTTCAAGGCCCCGGTCAGGCCGTCGTGGAGCCGTTCCAGGAGGTCGGCGCTGGCCTGCGCGAAGGGCCTACCCCCCTGGAAGTAGATCAGGTAATGATCGGTCTGGAGGAGCTTGAATGTGGCGAACTCGGGGTCGTCGCGGAGCGAGTCTCGGACCTCGTCCATGGTGAGGGGGACGAACGGCCGATCGGTCGTCACCTGACCGTCGACCCAGCCGATTTGCCCGTCCGGGAGGATCACGGCCATCCGGTCCTTGAGCATCCCATGCTCGCGAGCCACGACGGCTTGGCCCTTCCGGTCCTTGACCAGGACCCGACGGGGCAGGTCGGGCCGGGGTCCGGGCTGTTCCAGGGCCGAGGAGACGGCGGGCACGGCCGGAACGTCCGGAGTCGGAGCGGGCTCGATGGGCGGGACGGTCTCGTGGGGGATCTCGGAGGGTGGACGGGGAGGCGTGATCTCCAGGGGCCTCCGGGAGGAGTTCGCCTCCTTGACGAGCGGTTTCGCCTCGACCGGCGGCTCGGTCCGCCCGGAGGCCACGGGGCAGGTCGACCGGGAGAATTGGGCGACCGGGCCGGGCGGAGCATCGGTCGAGGCCCCGATCGAGGGCTCGCGGAGGAGGAGGCTGGCGACCGAGCCGATCGTGACCAGCACGGCAACGGTCCCCGTGACCAGCCGGCCGATCGACCTCGCGGGGACCGGGAGCACCGGCGCGACCAGCCCGAGGGTCCGGTCGACCACCCCGGCCAGCGGGGTCGAGCATCGGGGGCAATCGCGATTTCGGGCCTTCCAAGGGTCGGCGACCCTGATCCGGACGCGGCATCCTTCGCAAACCAGGATCAAGGGTTCCATCGCCATGGGTCGCCACTCCAATGACCCGCCCAAGGGGCTATCTCCATACCTTTCAAGCTAACCGATGGGCCGGCCTGGCGAAAGCCTCCGTGCCGAATCGAAACATCCCGAGCCGGGCTCAGAGGGTCCGGAGGTAGGCGACCAGGTCCTCGACCTCGGAGTACGACCAGCCGGACTCCCGAGGATGCCGATGGCGGCTGAAGACTTCGGAGAGGGATGCGGCCCGACCGTCGTGGAGGAAGGAGGTCCGCCCTCCGACTCCTCGGAGCGACGGGGGGTTGAATTTCCGGTGCCCCGCCTCGTCAACGAGCCCGACGTCGAAGCTCCCGGCCTCGGTGAACTCGGGCCCGGCGTGGCAATCCGCGCATCTCCGGGATTGGAAGGACTGGCGGCCCCGGGCGATCGAATCCTCGTCGGCAACCGTCCCGATCGGCCGAGGGCTCGGGAGCGATCGGAGGTAAGCGACCAGGTCGGCCACCTGATCCTCGGCGGGCGGGCGGCCCCTCATCGAGGTCTCGATCGACTTGCGGACCTGATCCTCCAGGCGGTCCATCGACCCGGTCCAGGTCCAGGGGCCGGTCGTGCCCACCCCCATCAGCGAGCTGATCCGCTTGGGAGCCCCGAAGCCGTCGTCGCCCAGGGTGTCGGCCAGGAGCCCGTTGCTCTGGCCGTCGGTGTGGCAGGAATGGCAGCTCAACCAGCCGTCGTGGCTGACCCTCGCGTCGAAGAAGAGCCGTTCGCCCCGCTCGACCGGACCGAGTTCGGGCCGAGGGCCGAGCGAGATCGAACGCGCGAGCTTGCCCGAAGCCACGTCGACCACCCCGATCGTGTCATCCATCGCGTCGGCGGCATAGATGATCGAGCCGTCCGGGTCGGTCAGCAGGCTCGTGGGCATCTGGCCGACGGCCACCCGACGCAGGGACGCGGCGGGGTCTCGACCGAAAGCGACCTCGCCCACCCCCGAGAGCACCACGGCGAAGAGGCGACCCTCCCCCGCGAAGGCGATCGCGCCGGGATCGCCCGAGCCCCGCCCGGTTTGCCCCAGGCCGCTCAGCCTGGAGCCTTTCAGGAGGTCGACTTCGGGCTCGACCGAGAGGACGGTATCCAGCCGGACGATCCGCAGGTCATTGGTCAGCAAGGTCCCCCAGTGGATGTCCTCGAAGCTCGACCGGGCCAGCCGGTTCAGGACCTGATGCGCCAGGACCAGCGACCGACCATTGGGCGAGACCGCGAGGCCACGGATATTGTGGCCGGGGATCGACCGGCTCGACTCGACCCGACCCGAGGCCGGGTCGACCACCGCCAGGCGTCCGCCGAAGGCGTCGGCCACGACCAGCTTCGATCCCGCCCAGACCATCAGTCGAGGGGAGAACGGGAGGTCGACCGTCCCGACGATTTCCGGGGATATCGTCTCATCCCGGTCCGCCCAGCCGATCATCGAGAGCTTCCGCGAGGCGGTCGAGGCCACGACGACGCCCGAGCCGTCGGGCTTCAAGACGACCGAGACCGGGTCGGGGGCCACCGGTAGCCTCGACTCGACGGCGACCTCGGTTCCATCAACTTTGAGGATGACCAGCGAGTCTCCCGCCCGGTCGACGACCGCGAGATGTCGGCCGTCGGGCAGGAGTGCCAGGTCGGCCAGGCCCCGTCCCGCCTCGACTTCCCGGACAACTCGACCGAGCTTCGGGTCAACGACCGAGATGGTCCCACTCCTCCGGTTGGCGACGTAGATCGAGCCTCCGTCGAGCGAGGCCGCCATCGCGACGGGCTGGCGGAGCCGGGTCGTCAGCTCGCCGGCCTCGGAGGCCACGCAAGCGGCGCCCACGATCGCGGCGACGAGGCGGGCGGTCGTCCGGATCTCGATCATCGAGCCTCTCCTTCGGAGATCCCAGGAGTTTGCGATCCGGGCGACTTGAGCGCGGCTTCCAGGAGGGCACGGGCCTCGGGCAGGGGATCGTCCCGTACGCTCCGAGGTCCGCGGAAAACGCCAGGGGACGGGCTCGCCGGTCCCGCGGTCGTCGGGGAAAGGGCGCGAGCCAATTCTATCAGTCTGCCCTCTCTCGGGATCGATTCCGCCAGGGGGTTGTCGTCGCCCCATTCTAGACGACCGGTCGCGATCCGGATCGACCAGTCGCCGCCGGGCACCGGCACGATCGACCGGACGGTCGCGTCGATCCTGTTGAGGTCGGCACGACCGAGGATCGTGGCCCCTCGATTTTCCCGGAGCCCGGCGCAGAGCCAGGCCACCTCGGCCGACCGGGCTCCTCCGGCCAGGACGACCATCGGCCAGTCGCGGAACAGGGCGTCGGGCTCGGCCCGGATCTCCCTCGACGAGTCGGCCTCGGCAATCCGGCCGATCGTCCCGCCGTCGAGCAACGCGTCGGCCAGGAGGACCGTCGGGTGGAAGCCGGCCTGAGTCGTGACCTCGCGGAGGTCGAGGACCAGGGCGCGAAGCCCTTCGGATTCCATCTGCGAGGCGAACGTCCGGAATTCCCGGGGCGTGCTCCCGACGATCTCGGTGATCTTGAGGTATCCGATCGGCGCCGGCCCTTCGAAGCGGACGTTCCACCCGCCGTCGTCGCGAGGGGTGAGCCCCTGCACGGTCTTCCGGGGGAGCGTCGCCCGGGTCATCGAGACGTCGAGGACCTCGCCGGACCCCGGCCGCTTGAGCCGGACTGCGACCGCGCTCCCTTCCTCGCCCCGAAGCCGGTCGACCACCTCGGTCAGGGACAGGCCCTCCGTCGAGGCTCCTTCGATCGCCTCGATTTGGTCCCCGATCTTCGCCCCGGCGAGAGCGGCGGGGCCACCCTCGAAGACCTGGGCGAAGGTCGGGCGCTTCGAGGCCTCGTCGACCCCCAGGGCCACCTGAATCCCGACATAGAGGTTGCCTTCAAACTGCTCCTGGACCTTCCTTTCCTTGGCCGAGAGCAACTCGACTCCCCCCGGGACCGCCGAGGAGAGGCCTTTCAGGAAGGCCTCTTCGGGACCTCCCGCCGGGTTGTCCGGGGCGGAGTTCTTCCCGACTTCGGTCAAAAGCGCGGCCAGGGCCTCGGGCTCCGTCGCCTCGGAGACCCGACGAGCCAGGCCCGGGGGAGTGGGGGCCTTGATCGACTGGATCAAATTCTTGAGCCCGGCCAGGATCATCTGCTGACGGGCGGGCGGGTCGACGTGGCGGGCCAGTATCACGTCGGTGACGGCCCAGATTCGGGCCGCGAAGTCGGGCGTGGGCTCCGAGGACGCCGACGAGTGCGCCGGCCCGACGCAAGCCAGGACCCCGAGAATCGCGAGCGATCGACGGATCATGAGGATGCCCTCCCGTTGGCGAACCTGCCCATCGACGATCGAGTCTACCCCCTCGAAGTGCCAATGTCACGAGGGGCGGACGGCCGGTTCGATGATCGAAGGAGGCCCGGATCGAATCCGGCGAGTCACCCCAGAGAAACCAGGATCCCGCACCGATTCGAGCGCGATCGGCCGCGCCCCTTTTCGCTCAACCTGGCAAACGTCAGCCCATTGGTGACGCCACGCAACACATTCTGATAATTCTCCGCGGTGAACTGTCGTTCCCACTCCCGCTTGGGTCATCTGATGCATTGATCCATTGACGAAATGAGCCCTCGATCTCAACGATGATCCACGGCCCGATGAAGGGCGCCTGAATCAGTCCAGAATCCCCGGGGAAATCGGGTCGCTCATCGGCCCGAGGGGGTGTTCCATTCCCCGCGTTCCGACCCGTTTTCTCGAACAGGAATCCCGATGCAACGCAGCGGCTGCAAGAACATGTTCCGATTGCTCCTCGCCGGCCTCGTCCTGATGGCGGGCAGCTCGGCGACCCGGGCGGCCTCGGTGGCCGGCTCCCAGGCGATCAGCGTGGGTAAGACCACGATCAACACCACGAAGGTCGGGACCGCCACCACCTTCGTCTTCTCGAACCTCACCACGTCCAGCCCCAATGACGGCGACTTCGCCAGCATCGCGCTGGGCACCTCGGTCGGCTCGGGCCCCTTCACCCTGAAGATCACCCCGTTCTCGTTCACCTTCGGGAACGCCGCCTTCGGTACGTTCGTGGGTACCTCGATCACGGATGACTTCGCCATGGGCAACTTCCGGAATATCGAACTGGTGGGCTCTTTCAAGGGTGGGACGTTGTTCCCGGGCAAGGGCACCGCCGCCCCGGCCACGCTCGCCATCGGGCTGACCCAGGCCGGCGGGGCGAAGAAGTCCATCTCGGCGTCGTTCACCCTGGACATCGCCCCGGTGGTCCCCGAACCCGCCAGCGTGGCCATGCTTGGCCTCGGCCTGGCGGGCGCGCTCGGAGCCGTCCGGCTCCGACGCAAGTCGGCCTGACGAGCGATCGCTCCGAGGTCGCGGGCAGGCCACCCCGGCCTGTCATGAACCAATAATTACCGGTGCCCGTCGCCCCGATGGAGGGCGTCGGGCACCGTGCTTTTTCGAATGAGTCCGATCGCCGAACCTCAGGCCTTCAGCAACGGGAGTGCGGAGTACGAGCCCCCGAGCGATCCCTCGGAAGTCAGGCCGAGCCAGCCTTGAAGGACCGTGGCGTAGACCTGCCGAAAGTCGACGGACATCTTGAGGTCGCCCGAGTCGAGATCGGTCAGGCTCGGGTAAGAACCGACGAGCCCCGGTAGGACGCCGGAGCCCGCCAGGAGGACCGGCCCGGCGGTCCCGTGATCGGTCCCGCTCGACCCATTCTCGGCCACCCGACGGCCGAACTCGCTGAAGGCCAGGACCAGGACCCGATCGGCCAGCTTCGAGGCTTCCAGGTCATCGAGGAATGCCCGGAGGGCCCCGGACAGTTCGTTGAGCAGCCCGAAGTGCGTCGAGGCCTGCGCCGAGTGGGTGTCGTATCCGCCCTGGGTCGTGTAGAAGACCCGCGAGGCATAGCCACCCTTGATCAACCGAGAGACCAGCTTCAGTCGACCGCCCAGGCCCGTCGACGGGTATTGGGCCGACGAATCCTCGAGCCTGGCCAGTTCGGCCAGTCGATCGGCCCCGGCGTAAGCATCCAGGGTACTCCGACGGACGAATGCCGTGAGGTCGTCGCCCGGCCTCGGCTCCACCTGCCTGGCGAGGCCGGGGGCGAGCGTCAGGTCGTCAATCCGCTCGATCGCCGAGGCCTGGGCCCGCCTCCCCCGGATCGCCGCCGGGATCGTCCCCGGGCCGACATAGAGCGAGTCACCCCGACCGCCCGAGGCGTCGAGCGACCGGCCGATCCAGCCCGGGCCGGAGTGTTCCTCGGGGTCGAGTCGCGCGGTCTGCCAGATCGCCATGCTTTCGAAGTGCGACCGGTTCGGGTTGGGATACCCCACCCCCGGAACGATCGCCAGCCGGCCCGATTCCAGGAGCTTCCCCGCCCCGCCCATCGCCGGGTGCAGGCCGATGCCGTCGGAGACCTTGATCAGTCGATCGGTCTCGAGCTTCAACGTTTTCCGATGCTTCGCATACCCTTCATCCCCGAAAGGTACGACGGTGTTGATCCCGTCGTTCCCGCCGTCGAGCTGGATCACGACGAGGATCCGCCCCTCGGCCTCGGGCGAGAGAGCCTTCGCCGAGCGAGCGAGGAACCCCGGGATGGTCGGGGCCAGCGAGATCAGCGGGAGCGATCGGAGGAAGTCGCGGCGAGGGAGCATGGTCGGAGTCCTCTGGGTCGCGTTCAACAAAATAATTCATTCATGTCTGCGATTGCCTATCTCTCCCTCCGGGAGAGTGCCGGGGTGAGGGTCACCGGTCCCCGGATTTTCTGCCTCCCTCTCCCCCTGGGAGAGGGCCGGGGCGAGGGTCCCCCGCAAGACCATCGATAGGAACCGAGCTGTCCTCGAAAGCCGCCAGACCTTCGGAAGACCCTCACCCCAACCCTCTCCCAGGGGGAGAGGGAGCCGGACTCTTCTATCTGAAAATCAAAAACATGACCACCTTTAGCAAACCTGAGCCTCGGGCGAGGCCAGCACCTCCGCCAGCGCCCGTCGTGCCGCCTCGGGGGTATCCTCCCCAGGGGCCAGCTTCGACTCAACCCCAAGCAACAACGCCGAGCCGGCATCCGACACATCGCCCGCCGAGGTCCCGCGCCCCTGCTCCCTGGCGAGGGCCTGAGCGTCGATCGGGCCGGGCAGGCCGACCGCCTTGCCTCCCACCAGGGCGGCGGCGAAGTTGGCCCGCGCGATCAGCGACCGGGCGTTCAGCCACGACCGAGCCCCGGGCCACCCGCCGACATTGGGCGGTTCGAAGAGTTCCTGGCCGACCCGGCCGATCCAGTCGGCCAGCAGGAGCGTACTCGGGGTCGAGCCATCCGGGATTAACGCGCGACAGGCCCCAATGACCTGCTCGACCGGCCCGTTCACCCGGGTCCGGAGGTTGGTCGACCCGAAGAACGCCCTGGATCGGAGGATCGTCGCCACCCCCTTCCCCACGTCGAGGCCGTCGTCCTTCAGCCGACCGGCCAGGTCGTCGATCGCGGCGGGGTCGACGGCCCCCTCGCCCAGGAACAGGTCGGAGAGTCTCCACGCGACCCGCCGGGGCGTGGCCGGATGATCGAGGAGGATCGTCAGGAGGTCGGACCCCGACCAGGTCCCGGACCGGCCCAGGATCGACTTGGCGCCGTCGTCGTGCTTCGAGGGGGACTCGTCGAACCGACCTTCCTCGACTCGCCAGCCGGTCAGGGCCCGGGCCGCCTCCTGGACGTCGGCCTCGGTGTAATTCCCGACGCCCAGCGTGAACAGTTCCATCAGCTCTCGGGCGAGGTTTTCATTGGGATGGTCCTTGCGGTTGCTCGGCGCGTCGAGATAGGTCAGCAAGGCGGGCTCGCGAACCGCCTCATTCAACAGCTCGCCGAACGGGGCCCGCGCCAGCTTCCGGAAGGTCTCGTTCTGCCGCCTCATCAGGGCGAGGTCCTCGACCTTCGAGGCCGCCGTCGCGAAGTGACCGTGCCACATCAGGGTCAGGCGCTCGCCCAGGGGGTCGGGCGAGCCGAGCATCCGGAAGACCCACCAGGCCCGGAGCCGGTAGACGTCCCCCGAGGCCACCGCCGCGTCGGCCAGGAGGGTGGACGTCGACTCGAACTCCTGGGGGATCTCGCCGAGCCTCGAAGTTCCCGCCAGGACCCGCGACACGCTCGCCTCGGGCCCGTCCTTCAGGTCGCGTCGGATCTCGGGCCAGGTCGCGGCGAACCCGGCCCGACGGTGGAGATGGACGACGCGCCGGAGGTCCCAGGGAGCATCGGGAGTCGGCGAGTAAGGGGCCCAGGGGTCGCCCTGGCCCGAGGAATTTCGGTGCGGAGCCAAGGATCACTCCTCCGTCTTCTTGGGGGGTTGCACCTTGAGGTCGCCCAAGCCCTTGACCTCGCCGGGCTCGACGGTTACGTCGATGAAGAGGTCGCCATAGGCCTCGAATCCCGTCCGGGCGTTCGCGCTATACTTGAGGCCGGGGACCAGCCCTTCGATCTCGAACCGGCCGTCGTCGCCGACTCGAATGCCCTGGTTCCAGTCGCTGCCGGGGAGGATGTCGTGGGTCTCGGGGTGCGGATTGTTCGAGCCGCCAGGACTGCCGATGAACATCCCTTTGCGAGGCTTCCCCTCGTCGTCGATGATCCGTCCGGCGACCCTCCCCCAGGGCTGGAGTTTGACGGCGACCGGGCCGGGCTCGTCCCCTCTGAGGAACGCCGATCCGATGAGCTTTCGATCTTCCTGGATGACGACGATCCGCCGAGGGTGGGCCGGTTCGAGGGCATGGATCTCAAAACTAGCCGACTCCTCGGGGAACGGGCTCGACTGGAACAGCTCGGACTTACCCTTGACCTTGGTCCCTCCTAAGGGTTGGCCGTCGGGGCCGACCACCTCCACCGCCACCGATTGGCCGGGGTCGGCCTGGAGTTCGAGCGTCGGCGGCTTGGCCTTGGGATCGATATTAACCTCGGCAATGATGTGATAGTTGCCGACGTTGCACCAGCTCGGCAAGGTGTTGTAGGTCTTCATCTTGGCGTCATAGCCCGCGATCTTCTCGTCGCCGACGGCCCCCTTGTGGCGCTCCTCCTCGGCCCGGACGCCGACCACGCCCCGGCCGGGCAAGGCGACGAGTTCGAATGACCCGTCTTCCTGGTTGATGTCAGCCTGGGAGTTGTAGCTGCTCCGGAATCCCGGATAATCGTCGACGTTCGGGTTGTCGGCGAAGGCGTAGTAGTGGGCATAGCCTCGAACGGGGCGGCCGGTGGCCTTGTCGGTGACCTTCCCCCGGACGATGACCCCGCTCTTCAACTTGAAGTCGAAGGCGACCGGCTCCAGGGCGGGCGAGTCGGCAGGGGCCTTCAACGTGCCCTTCGAGTAAGGTAGGCCCGGCCCTGGGCTCAAGAAGAGGCGGTAGGCGGCCGCCTTGGGCAGGCCATCCAGGCGATAATGGCCTTCAGCGTCGGTCTCGGCCTCGATCCCCCGGTCCTGGATCAGGCTATGATCGTCGAAGACGGCCGCGTTGATCTTCAGGCCGACGATCGGCTTCCCGGTCTCCTTGTCCCGGACGACCCCCTCAACCCCCTTGCTGGGCGCCAGGGCGAGCTGGAACTTCGGGGCATGGACGATGAAGGGCGTGGGCGACATCATGCCCTTGTCGGACGACCGGATCTCCTTCTCTTCGCGGGAGAAGACATTGACCGGGGTCGTTGCAATTCCGGGCCCGGAGACGATCAGGTCGGCGATCCGGTCGCGGCCGATCCCGGCGAGCTTGAACCGGCCCTCGGCGTCGGTCTGGGCCTCGATCGGGAGGATCTTCTCGAGCGAGAGTTGATCGAGGCCCTGCCAGAGATTCCCGGCGGCACCGTTCCGAGCCCTGGCAATCCAGCCGGCCAGGTCGCCCTTGCCCTCGAACCAGATCATGGCGAGCTTGACGGAGGCCCCGGCGACGGGCCGCCCTTCGAGGTCGATGATCCGCCCTTCGATCGGCGGGCCTTCCTCGGTCAGGGTGACGACCTGCTCGTCCGGCCGGTCGGACCGGAGGACCCGCTCGGCCCAGCCGATCCCGTGGCCCGGGGCCGAGGCGATGATCCAGGGGAAATTGGCCATGTAACCCGAAGGCTGATCCTTGGGCCTGGGCAACCGGATCGCGAATCGACCATCCGGCCCGCTGGTCGCCCCCGGCAAGGGCTTGGCATTGCGATCCACGTAGGCCCCCCGAAGGTTCGCGCCGGCGACGGGCTTGCCATCGGCAGCAACGACCCGGCCCCGGATCTCGACCATCTCCATCGGCCCGAGTTTCTCGGCCACCTGCGTCGCCGGGGTCGCGGGCCTGGACCGGGCCTCCGGCGGGCTCGCGGGTTTGGGTTCGTCGTTTCGGCCCGCGCCGGAGGCGATCACGCCCGCCGCCGACAGGCCCAGCACCGCCAGCAGGGCGGTCGTGCCGATCTGGATCTTGGTCATCAGCATCCCCCTCAAGATGATCTGAGTCAGCGCCACGACCCCCGCCGAGGCCACCCCCCCGGTCGCCATCGCCACCGTCGAGCGGATCAGCAAGGCCGGCACCACCGCGCCCGTGGCCGACGAACCGGCCAGCAACAAGGCGACGGCCGGGGCGGCGATCCCCCGTCGGATCAGGCGATCGCGGAGCTTCTGCCGACCCCGGGCCAACCGGCACCGGAAGCTCGGGACGGTCCAGCCGAGCTGATCGGCCGCCTGCTCGTAGCTCAGCCCCTCCAGGTCGCACAGGACCACCGGAAGGCGCTGAGATTCGGGCAACCGGTCGATCTCCTCGTGAAGGATCGGCTTCAATTCGGGATCGGGGCGGACCTGCGAGACCACTTCCGGAGTCATGGCCGACGCCTCCGCCTCCTTCCGACGCCGCCGACGGGCCGACTCGGCCAGCCGGAGACTGGCCCGGAACGCCACACGGTGCAGCCAGCCCCCCAGCGAATCCACACCCTGCACCGACCCCGCCTTGCGGGCCAGCACCAGGAAGGTCGCCTGGAACGCGTCCTCCACGTCGTGCTCGCTCCTCAACACCGCCCGGCAGGTCGACAGGACCAGAGGCCCATGACGGCCCACCAGCGCCTCGAACGCCGCCCCGTCCTTCGACGAGGCATAGCGTCGGAGGAGCTGGCCATCCCCCAGACCGACCACCGACCGGCCCCCGAAGAGGTCGCGGAGATGGCGGTAGGCCGACCCGACTGTTGCGCTGGCCATCTGGAAGACTCCCCCGGTCGCGTCCGTCCCCACTCAGATGAAGAGGCGGGAAGGGGTCGCCTCATCTCGGTATTTTTCACGGAATCGCCAGCGGACGCACCGGGGTGGGGGTCATTCCTCCTTTTTCTCGCGCGGCAGCCCCTTGAGGTCGCCCAGGTCCTTGACCTCGCCCGGCGCGACGGTCACGTCGCGAAACAGGTTGCCGAGCCCCTTGTTCGCCGCGACGGCATACCCGTCGTACTTCAAGCCGGGCACCAGGCGCTCGACGCGAAACCGGCCCTCTCGATCGGTCACGATTTCGCGATCCCAGGTCCGCCCTGGCAGCATGCCCCGATCCTCCGACCGCGGATCGGTGTCCCCATCTCGGCTGTAGATCAGGACACCGGGGCGGGGTCGGCCGTCGTCGTCGATCACGCGGCCCTCAAGGCTGCCCCAGGGCTTGAGTTCGACGTCGATCGGCCCCGGCTCGTCCCCCTTGAGATAGACCGAGCCGAGCAGCTTTCGTCCGTCATGGGCGATCGTCAGGCGTCGGGGCTTCGACGGGTCGAGGGTGTGAATCTCAAACTTCGAATCCGCCTTGAATTTCGGCCACGAGTAGGTCGCACCGAGTCCCTCGACCCGGATCTCCCCGATCGGCGAGCCTTCGGGGTCGACCGCGTGCACGAGGACCGATCGGCCCGGGTCCACCTGGAGTTCCAGTTCGGCCGGCTCGGTATCGGGGGCGAGGTCGAGCCCCGCCAGGGCGTGACAGCCGGGGATATAGACTCGATCCGGGACCGTCCCGAACTGATCCGGATCGACCTGGTCGGGCCTCATCGCTCGAATGGACTCGATGCCGACTCCCCCCCGATAACGGGTATCGTCGGCCCGGATGGCAAGAATCCCCTGGCCCGGCAGCGCGACGGCCTCGAACCGCCCATCCTCCTTGCTTCGGCCGTTGGATCGATACCCTTCGGAATAGCCCGGGTATTCCTTGACGTGCGGATTGTCGGCGAAAGTGTAGACTTCGATGGTCGCCCGGACCGGCTCTCCGGTCGCCTTGTCGGTGACCCGGCCCCGGACCAGGATGCCCCGCTTCAGGGCGATGTCGAAGGGGATCGGCTCCATCGCCGGGCTGGACGCCGGGACCTCGAACATCCCGTTGGTGTAGGGCGAACCCTCACGCGGGAAGGTGAAGATCCGGTAGGCTGCCGCCTTGGGGAACCCGCCGAGTCGGTAACGCCCCTCGGCGTCGGTCGTGGCCTCGAGGCCGTTGATCCAGGTGTGGTCGCTCTCGCGGAGGATGTTGCCCCGGATCAAAACCCCGGCGATCGGCTCGTTGGTGTCCTTGTCGCGGATCACTCCCTCGATCGGCTTGGCGGGGGCCGACGCGTGCTGGAATCGCGGGGCATGAACCACCAAGGGGCGAGGCTCGATCCAGCTCTGGTCGACGGTCCGGATCTCGGTCCCTTCGCGACCCATGACGTAGACGGTCTCCGTGGCGACCGAGGGCCCGGTGATCAATAGCTCGACGACCCGATCTCGCCCGATGGTCGCCAACTGGAAATGGCCCTCGGCGTCGGTCGTCGCGTCGGGTGGCGGGTCCATCAACCAGATGTTGACCAGCTCGTTCCAGATCCCCCGGATGCCACGGCCCCGGGCGGATTCGAGCCAGCGGGACAGGTCGCGGCCCTTGTCATGCCAGAGGTGTTTCATCGAGACCTTGAGGCCCGCGAGCGGCCGCCCTTCGAGGTCGACGACCCGCCCCTCGATCGGAGGTCCGGCCTCGACCAGTGCGATCGTTTGGTCGTCTGGCGCGTTGTTTCGGAAGATCCCCGCGACCCAACCGGGCGCAAAACCAATAGCCGAGGCGATCAGCACGGGATGATCTTCGAGGAATCTCTCATCCCGGACCGATCGCGGGATCGAGATCGCGAACCGGCCATCCGGCCCGCTGGTCGTCTCGGGGATGGGTACGACCGGCTCCAACAAGGGGGAGGCCAGCCGGACCTTCGCCCCTCCCACCGGCTTGCCATCGGGCGCCACGATATGACCGCGAATCTCGATCATCTCGCCCGGCTTCGAGCCTGATGGAATCTCCTTCTTCTTCGAAGCCGCCGGGGCCGAGCCCGTCGCCTGCATTGCGGATTTGGGTTCATCGATCCGGCCCGCGCCGGAGGCGACCACGCCCGCCGTCGCCAGGCCCAGCGCCGCCAGCAGGGCGGTCGCGCCGATCTGGATCTTGCCCATCAGCATCCCCCTCATGATGATCCGCGTCAGCGTCAGGACGCCCGCCGAGGCCACGCCCTTGGTCGCCGCCGCCACCGTCGAGCGGGCCAGCAGGCCCGGCACCACCGCGCCCGAGGCCGACGACCCCGCCAGCAGGGCCACCACCGCCGAGGCGGTGATCCCCCTCCGCGTCAGGCGATCGCGGAGCTTCTGGCGGGCATTGGCCAGCCGATGCCGGAAAGCGGGGACGGTCCAGCCGAGTTGATCGGCCGCCTGCTCGTAGCTCAGCCCCTCCAGGTCGCACAGGACCACCGGCAGGCGCTGCGAATCGGGCAACCGGTCGATCTCCTCGTGAAGGATCGGACCGAGCTCGGGATCGGGGCGGACCTGCGAGACCACTTCCGGAGTCATGGCCGACGCCTCCGCCTCCTTCCGACGCCGCCGACGCGCCGACTCGGCCAGCCGGAGACTGGCCCGGAACGCCACACGGTGCAGCCAGCCCCCCAGCGAATCCACCCCCTGCACCGAACCCGCCTTGCGGGCCAGCACCAGGAAGGTCGCCTGGAACGCGTCCTCCACGTCGTGCTCGCTCCTCAACACCGCCCGGCAGGTCGACAGGACCAGAGGCCCATGACGGCCCACCAGCGCCTCGAACGCCGCCCCGTCCTTCGACGAGGCATAGCGTCGGAGGAGCTGGCCATCCCCCAGACCGACCACCGACCGGCCCCCGAAGAGGTCGCGGAGATGGCGGTAGGCCGACCCGACTGTTGCGCTGGCCATCTGGAAGACTCCCCCGGTCGCGTCCGTCCCCACTCAGATGAAGAGGCGGGATGTCGGGACCTCATCCGGTATTTTTCCCGGAATCGCTCCCGGACGCACCGGGGAGGGGATTATTCCGCCGGTTTCTGGGGTGGCAGGGATGTGATATCGCCCAGATCCTTGGATTCGCCGGGCGAGGTGACCAGATCACGCGCCACGTCGACGCGCATCGTCATCGGTGGAGCCCCTTTCCGGACGCTCAGGTTGTATTTCAGGCCGGGGACCAGACCGGCGGCCTCGAATCGCCCCTCCTTGTCGGTCTTGAGAGGAGTTCGGAGCACGCCCTGATCGAACCGGGAGTCGCCGCCGAAATACGGCCGGTACGAGTTCATCGGGACGTCGGCTTGCGGCCGGCCATCGTCGTCGACCAGTCGCCCGGTCAACGTCCCGCACGGTTGGAGCTTGATCGTCAGCGGGCCTTCCTCGTCGGGCTTGACCACATAAGACCCGGCGAGTTTCTTCCCCTCGTGGACGAAGAGCAGGCCCCGCTTGTTCTCGGACCCGAGCGCATGGACCTCGAACTCGTCCGAGGGGAGGGGCTCGCGCGACCAGCTCTCGAAGTGATCCTCCGCACCCAGCATCCAGGCACCGACGACCGGCTCGCCATCCGGGCCGACGAGCTTTCCTTTGAGCGTCCTGCCGCGATCCAGAATGATGTCGGCCGTGACCGACTCATCGCCGACTTTCGGGTTGACCTCGACGAGCGTGCTAAAGTTATTCACGATCAGGCCCGAGGGCCGGGTGTTGACGATTTGCATCGACATCCCTTTCAGGCCCTCGATCCGGTCGGCCCCGACACCCAGGCGATAGATCTCATTCCCGGCCCGCGCGACGATCACGCCTCGCCCGGGCATGACGACGATCTGGTATCGGCCATCATCGTCGTTCTGGAACGGCATCCCGGCGTTGATGGTCCCGTAGCGGGGGTACTCCTTCAGGTGGGGGTTTTCTTCGAAGATGTAGTAATCAAACTGCGCCTGGACCGGCTGGCCGGTGGTCCCATCGGTCACCCGCCCGCGAGCCCAGACCCCGCGTTTCAGGTCGAAGTCCCTGGTGATCGTGCCGGAACCCTCGCCAACCGACTGGACCGCTTGAAGGTAGGGCTCCCCATCGACCCGGGCGAGAACTTGCTGCCCGTCGCCGTAATTGTTCTTCGAGGTGACACCAGGGAGTCGATAACGGCCCTCGGCGTCGGTGGTCGTCCTGAGGAACCGGAGCGGGTTGCCGAAAAGCCCGGTGGTCTGCACCACGGCGTTGCTCAAAGGTTTGCCGGTCTCCTTGTCCTTCACCGTCCCGACGATCTCCAGGCCCGGCCCGGCGATCAGGTCGAACGAGGCACCGTGATAGCGAACGTCCTGGCCGATCTGCGTCCGTCCCCAGGCGGGATACGAGATGGTCGGCATCTCCCTCGTCGCCACATACTCGAACTTCGCCTCGATCCCCGGGCCGGTGATCAGTAGCGAGGCGACCCGCTCGCGCCCGACGCCCTTGATCGTGAACCGGCCCTCGGCATCGGTCAGGACCGCCGGATAGAGGGACGGGACGTCGTCACTCGACCACGAGCGGAGCACCCGATACTCGACCGGGTAGGCGGCCTTCTCCTTCTTCAAGGCATCAAGCCACCCGTCGAGCGATCCCGATGAGGGGCGGAGGATCCCGACGAGCTGGACCGAGGCCCCGACGACCGCCCGTCCGTCGACGTCGAGCAACCTTCCCCGGATCGGCGCGGCATCGCGGACCAGTCGGAGGACTTTCAGGCCGTCGTCGGATTTCGGGTCCGCGAAGGCGGGCCCGTACCCCTCGGCCCGGGCCAGGACCAGATCCTCTCCGTCGGCGGCCGACTTCGCGGCGTCGCTCGACAGCCGGAATGAGCCGTCGGGACCAGTCTCGGCAAGAGGCATGGCGACCACCGGCAAATGGTCCATCGATCGGAACTTGGTGGACGATTGGAAGACGCTGGCTCCCGGGATGGGCTTGCCGTCGGGGTCGACCACCCGGACGATCTCGCCGGATTCCGGCGAAGGTTGAGCAAGCGACTGGGGCATCGGGTCCTCCTTCGGATCATCGGGTCGGCCCGCGCCGGAGGCGATCACGCCCGCCGTCGCCAGGCCCAGCGCCGCCAGCAGGGCGGTCGTGCCGATCTGGATCTTGGTCATCAGCATCCCCCTCAAGATGATCTGCGTCAGCGCCAGGACACCCGCCGAGGTCACACCTCGAGTCCCCGCCGCCACCGTCGATCGGACCAGCAAGGCCGGGACGATCGAACCCGAGGCCGACGAGCCCGCCATCAGGGCCACCACCGCCGAGGCGGTGATCCCCCGGCGTGACAGGCGGTCGCGAAGCTTCTGGCGGGCCTTGACCAGTCGGTAACGGAAGGTCGGGACGGTCCAGCCGAGCTGGTCGGCCGCCTGCTCGTAGCTCAGCCCCTCCAGGTCGCACAGGACCACCGTCAGGCGCTGCGAATCGGGCAGGCGGCTGATCTCCTCGTGAAGGATCGGACCGAGGGCGGTATCGGGGCGGGATCCGGGCACGACCTCGGAGACCATGGCCGACGCCTCCGCCTCCTTCCGACGCCGCCGACGCGCCGACTCGGCCAGCCTCAGGCTGGCCCGGTAGGCGACCCGATGCAGCCAGCCCCCCAGCGAATCCACCCCCTGCACCGAGCCCGCCTTGCGGGCCAGCACCAGGAAGGTGGCCTGGAAGGCATCTTCCACGTCGTGCTCGTTCCTCAAGACCGCCCGGCAGGTCGACAGGACCAGAGGCCCATGACGGCCCACCAGCGCCTCGAACGCCGCCCCGTCCTTCGACGAGGCATAGCGTCGGAGGAGCTGGCCATCCCCCAGACCGACCACCGACCGGCCCCCGAAGAGGTCGCGGAGATGGCGGTAGGCCGACCCGATCGCTGCACTGGCCATCTGGAAAACTCCCCCGGTCGCGTCCGGTTCCACTTCAGATTAAGAGACGGGATGTCGGCGCCTCGTCTGAAGTTTTCCCGGAATCCTGACCGAACGCACCGGGGTGGAGGTTATTCCTGCTTTTTCTCGGGGGCCTGGACCTTGAGATCGCCCAGGTCCTTGACCTCGCCCGATCCGACGATGCTGTCCTGGAATACGTCGCCCCACATCCCGTTCTCCGGATTCCTCACGATGGCGGAGTACTTCAGGCCCGGCACGAGCCCTTCGATCCGGAACCGACCGTCTTTACCGATCGGGATACCAACATGAGTGGGAGCAGGTAAGTCGCCGGCCTCTTCGGGGGACCTGTGGCGGGTCATGAAGGGAGATTCAAGCCCCCGGTACTTGCTCGGGTTCCCCTCGTCGTCGAGGACTCGACCGATCATCGTGCCCCAGGGGGCCAGGGGAATGGTCAGCGGGCCGGCCTCATCACCCTTCAGATAGACGGAGCCGATCAGCTTTCGTCCCTCGTGAGTGATCGTCAATCGGCGTGGAGACGATGGGTCGAGGGCATAAATCGTGAACGTCGAGGATTCTTCGGGGTAACCGAGGGATGAGAACATGTCGGAGATCCCCCTCGCGTTCGTCCCCCCGATCGGTCGGCCCTCGGGGTCCACGGCGGTCACTTCGAGGGTTCGCCCCGGGTCGAGTTGTAGATCGACCTCCGTCGACTCGGCTTCGGAATCGACGTTGACCTCGACCATGGAGTGATAGCTACCGGGGAAAACGAAGTTCGTGAGCGTACTGAAGCTCGTATTATCCCGGGGATAACCCTCGATCCGCTCGGCGCCGATCCCCATCCTGTATTCGAAATCGAAGCTGGCCCGCGCGGCCAGGACGCCCCTTCCCGGCAGGGCGGCAATCGAGAACTTGCCTCCGGCCTGGGTCCAGACCAGGGGCGTTTCCATGTCTCGCAAACCCTGGTCTTGCTTGAGCATGGGGTTATCGCGGAAGGCATGGTATTCGACGAAGCCGCTCACGGGCTGGCCGGTCTGCTTGTCGATGAGACGGCCTCGGATGAGGGATCTCTTCCTGAGCCGGATGTCGATCGTCGCGGGGTCCATCCCGGGAGTATCGGCCGCCTCAATAACCTCCCGGGGGAGGTAGGGCAGGCCTTCGCCCGGGGATGCGAGCATTCGGTAGCGTTCGCTCGTGGGGAGCCCGACCAGTCGATAACGACCCTGATCGTCGGTCACCACCTTGTTGAAGGGGCTGAAAGCACGGTCACGTTCCAGATAGACCATACCCTTCACTTCCACCCCGGCCAGGGGTTCGCCGGAATCCTGGTCGCGGACGACGCCGACGATCGGCTTGCAGGGGGCGACCGCCAGATCGAAGCTGGCCCCGTTGAGGACGAGCGGGTCCGGTCCGATCAGATTGATATTCTTCACGCGGATCGACGGGACGGCCTTCGTCATGGCATAGCCGATCGCGGTCTCGACATTCGGCCCGGTGATGACGAACCGGACCATCCGCTCTCGACCGAACCCTTCCAGGCGAAAGCGGCCATCCGGATCGGTCGTGACGGAGGGCCATTTGAGCTGAATTCCCCCATCCATACCTTGGTCGAGGGGCTTCTCTTGGTCCTGAAACCCGGCAATCCAGGGAGTCAAATCCCCCCCGAGGGGCACATTCACCTCGTAAGGCCTGATGGTAGCCCCGGCGACAGGCCGCCCTTCGAGATCGAGCAGTCGGCCCTCGATCGGGAGGTCGTCCGTCGCCAGTCGCAGGGTCAGTTCGCTCGATGGATCATGCCGAGGCCCCGGCGCAATCCATCCGAATCCGAACCCGGGTGCCGAGGCCACCATCCAGATGGGCCATCGCTCCGAGGCCAGTTGGTCGTATTTCTCCCGAGGGGCACTGATCGCAAAACGGCCATCCGGGCCGCTCATGGCTTCCGGCTCGCGATGTTCGGGATCGTTCCAGAAGAAATTGCGACTCCATCGGATGGTCGCGTTGGCCACCAGCTTGCCCCCGGGAGAGACGACCACCCCCCGGAATTCGACCATCTCGCCCGGCTTCTGGCCTTCGGGCAGATCGGCCTTGGCGATAGCCGGTGGCGAGGGTGATGTACCGGGCTTCATCGCGGGCCTGTGTTCATCGGGTCGGCCCGCGCCGGAGGCGACCACGCCCGCCGTCGCCAGGCCCAGCGCCGCCAGCAGGGCGGTCGTGCCCATCTGGATCTTGGTCATCAGCATCCCCCTCAAGATGATCTGCGTCAGCGCCAGGACACCCGCCGAGGTCACACCTCGAGTCCCCGCCGCCACCGTCGATCGGACCAGCAAGGCCGGGACGATCGAACCCGAGGCCGACGAGCCCGCCATCAGGGCCACCACCGCCGAGGCGGTGATCCCCCGGCGTGACAGGCGGTCGCGAAGCTTCTGGCGACCACGGGCCAGTCGGCAGCGAAGGGTGGGGACGGTCCAGCCGAGTTGATCGGCGGCCTGCTGGTAGGTCAGGCTTTCCAGGTCGCAGAGGACCACCGGCAGGCGCTGGGACTTGGGCAGGCGGTCGATCTCCTCATGCAGGATGGGTTTCCATTCGGGATCGGGGCCGGGGTGGGACGCGACCGGGAATGTCATCGCCGAGGCCTCCGCTTCCTTCCGACGCCTCCGACTCTCCTCCCGGGCGAGCTGGAGGCTGGCCCGGTAGGCGACCCGATGCAACCAGCCCCCCAGAGACTCCACCCCCTGCACCGAGCCCGCCTTGCGGGCCAGGACCAGGAAGGTCGCCTGGAACGCGTCCTCCACGTCGTGCTCGCTCTTCAAGACCGCCCGGCAAGTGGTCAGGACCAGCGGCCCATGACGACCGATCAGGGCCTCGAAGGCCAGCTCGTCCTTCGAGCCGGAGTAGCGGGCCAGGAGCTGGCCATCCCCCAGCCCGACCACCGAACCGGCCCCGAACAGACTCCGAAGATGCCGGTAAGCCGACCCCAATCCTGCGCTCGCCATGGGCGGGAACTCCCTCGGTCGCGTCTCGATCGACCCGGATAAGAGGGGAGATGCCGTCGAATCGTCTCGACATTTTCCCAAAGGCTCATGATGGATTCCGGGGTGGTGATCCGCAAGGGCCACTCAGTGGATACAATCGGTCTCCTCGGTCGGGCGATCTGTCCGCCCCGCTGATCCCGACTTCCCCGCCCCGAGGCGTCGCACGATGGTCAACATCCAGGATCTCTTCGACGACGCCAAGTGCTTCGACACCATCCGGGGCATGCGGTGGCCTGACGGCGTGACCTGTCCCAAGTGCTCCTCGGACTCGGTCATCAAGAACGGCAAGGACGACACTCAGCCACTCCGTCAACGCTACGAGTGCCGGGGCTGCCGCCGACGCTTCGACGACCTCACCGACACCATCTTCGCCGGCCATCACCTGCCGCTGAGGACCTGGATCGCCTGCCTCTATCTGATGGGGCTGAACCTCTCGGGATTGCAGATCGCCCAGGAACTCGACATCAACAAGGATGATGCCCGGGCCATGATCCAGCGACTCCGACAGGGGATGGTCGACCGTTGTCCTCCGGTCGTGCTGGAGGGGGAGGTCGAGTGCGACGAAGTCTATGTGGTGGCCGGACATAAGGGTCATCCCGAGGCGGTCAAAAAAAAGGCCGCCTCCCCCGAAGGCGACGCCTGAGAGGCGAGCGAGGTCGGGGCACCCTGGCCAAGGAGAAGCCGCCGATCTTCGGGATGTTGCAGCGTGGAGGCTAGGTCGTGATCCGGATGCTGGAGAACGTCCAGCAGGTGACCATCAAGCCCCTGATCGATCGGATGATCGCCAAGGGGACGTTGGTCTACACCGATGAATACGACATCTATGGCCGCCTGGTGGAGTGGGGTTATGGCCACAAGACGGTCTGCCACGGGGCGGGCGAGTTCGCCCGGGACGACGATGGCGATGGCTTCTGCGAGGTCCATGTCAACACGCTCGAAGGGTTCTGGTCGCTGCTCCGCTCGTGGCTGCGGCCTCACCGAGGAATCCCCCAGGAGAGCCTACCGCTGTACCTGGGTTTCTTCGAGTTCGTGCACAACATCCGGGCGAGAGGAAAGCGGCTACTGGGTGCCCTGATCGCCCAATTGCTGGCACCACCCCGGAATCCATCATGAGCCTTCCCAAAAACCACCGTTGAGGGGCACCGGCGGGTCGCCAGACCCTTCCCGGAATCGGGGAGACCCGATGTCCAGGACCCGCTTTCTCCTCGTATCATGGGCGGACAAGGTCGCCCTCCGGCCCCGCTCTCGAAAGCCGTCATGCCCCGTCGCGAAACCGACCGCAACCTCCTCTTCGGCATCCTCGCGCTCCAGATGGACTTCATCAACCGCGACGCCCTGGTCGCCTCGATGAACGCCTGGGTCCTGCAGAAGCACCGGCCCCTCGGCGAGATCCTCGTCGAGCGGGGCGACCTCGATCCCGCCGATCGGGCCTTGCTCGACCCGATGGTCGATCGTCATATCGCCAAGCATGGGGGCGACCCGGTCGCCAGCCTCGCCGCGCTCAGCTCTACCGGAGGCGTGGCGTCCGACCTCCGCCGGGAGGTCGCCGACGCCGACGTCCAGGCCTCGCTCGCCACCATCCCCCCCTCCCGGCTCGATTACGACGCATTCGCCACCCAGGCCGCGAGCACGCCCGAACCGGCCCCGATCGGCATCCGCTACCAGAAGGGCCGCGAGCACGCCCGGGGCAATCTCGGGGTCGTCTTCGTCGCACGAGATACCGAACTGAACCGCGAGGTCGCCCTCAAGGAGATCAAGGACCAGCACGCCGACCACCCCCACCACCGGTCCCGATTCCTCATCGAGGCCGAGGTCACGGGGGGGCTCGAACACCCGGGGATCGTCCCCGTCTACGGCCTGGGGCACCACGAGGACGGCCGCCCGTTTTATGCCATGAGGTTCATCCGGGGCGACAGCCTCATGGAAGCCATCAACCGCTTCCATGCCGATCCCACGCTCAGGACCGATCCCGGCGAGAGGAACCTCGCCCTCCAGAAGCTGCTCCGGCGGTTCACCGACGTCTGCAACGCGATCGACTACGCGCACAGCCGGGGCATCCTCCACCGCGACCTCAAGCCGCACAACGTCATGGTCGGCAAGTACGGCGAGACCCTGGTCGTCGACTGGGGGTTGGCCAAGGCCGTCGCCCGGTCGGGAGACGACGGCGACACCCTGCCCGAAGCCAGCCTCTCGCCCGCCTCGGCCAGCGCATCGGACGCGACCCTGCCCGGCTCGCTGGTGGGGACCCCGGCCTACATGAGCCCCGAACAGGCCGCCGGCCGTCTCGACTTGCTCGGCCCGGCCAGCGACATCTACGGCCTGGGGGCCACCCTCTACCACCTCCTGACCGGGCGGATCCCCGTCAACGGGAAGGGCCTGGCCGAGATCCTCCGCAAGGTCGAGACCGGCGACATCCCGCCCCCCCGTGCGGCTTCACCCTGGCTGGACCCGGCCCTGGCCGCGATCTCTCAGAAAGCCATGGCCCTGCGGCCCGAGGCCCGATATGCCACGCCGAGAGCCCTGGCCGAGGACGTCGAACGCTGGGTGGCCGGCGAGCCGGTGACCGCCTACCCCGAGCCCCTCTCGAGACGCGTCCGACGCTGGGCTCGACGGTACCGGACCTCGTTGACCGCCGCCGCGACGACCTTGACCGTGTCGGCTTTCCTGGTCGGGGGTTTCTCCTGGCAACGAATGGTCAATCGTCAGAAGTCTGATGTCTCGGCGTCCGCCGGCATGGGACGGGCCGAGCGATTGGCCATCCAGGCGCGGGCCTCGGGGGAACTGGCCCGTTGGGCGGAGGCGATCGCCGAGGTCCGGCACGCCGAGGCCCTCCTGGAATCGGGCGGGACCAACGAGATGCTCCGCAAGGCGAGCGACCGGCTCCGGGATTATCGGGCCGAAGTCGCCCTGAGGGAGGAAGCCTTGCTCGCCGACGCGCGGGACCGTCAGACCCTCGCCGATCTGGAAGAAGCCCGCCTGCTGGGATCGAATATCAAGCACGGCTCGTTTGACGAGGAATCGAAGCAGCTTGCATACCTGACCGCATTTCGATCCCGGCAGATCGACCCGGCCTCGATGGCGCCCCCCGAGGCGGCGGCCCGGATCCGATCCACCCGGATCGCCGGCGACCTGATCGCCGCCATCGACGACTGGGCCGGCGCCGAGAGGCCGAATGTTCCCAGGGCCGCGCTCCTGGAAGTCGCCCGCCTGGCCGAGACCGATCCGGTCCTGGCCGAAATCCGCGACGCGGTGACCCGGGGAGATGCCCCCAGGCTCCGCCAATTCTGCGAGCGGGAGGAGGACCGCCGAAAGCTGGGGCCGAGGCTCCGACCGGTCTTTTATGCGCTCTGCCGAATCGATCCGGAAGCGAGCTTCCCGCTGCTGGAGGCGATCCGCCAGGAAAACCCCTCCGACTTCTGGTTCAATCACGAACTCGCGGATGCCTGCTGGAGAACTCGTCCGACTCGCTCCGAGGAAGGGGTCCGTTACTCCGCCATCGCCACGGCCCTGAGGCCCCGAAGCGCGGGAGCCCACGCGAATTACGCGTTCATGCTCCGAGCCGCCGGAGAGAAGGCCAAGGCGGTCTCCATCGCCCGGAGGGCCGTCCAGCTCCAGCCCGATTATCACGAGGCCTATCAGATCCTCGGGCTGGCCCTCCTGGAATCCGGCGATAAGCCCGGGGCCATCGCCGCCTGCCGCGAGGCGATCCGCCTCAAGCCCGAATATCCCTTCGCTCATAACGCCCTGGGCTGTGCCCTGGAAGAATCGGGAGATATCGCGGGCGCGATCGCCGCCTATCGGGAGGCGATCCGCCTCAAGCCAGACTTCTCCTACCCCCACAACAATCTGGGGGCGGCCTTCAGCAAATCGAGAGACCGCGTCGCTGCGCTCGCCGCTTATCGAGATGCCGTCCGAGTGGCTCCCGATTTCGCCGTCGCGATCCAGAACCTGGCCGAGACCCTGGAAGAAACGGGGGACCGGGCCGGGGCCATCGCCGCCTATCGGGATGTCCTCCGGGCTCGGCCCGACTTCTACGACACCTACATGAACCTCGCCAATGCGTTGGAAGACTCGGGCGATGTCGCCGGTGCGATGGACACCTATCGCGAACTCCTCCGCCTCAGGCCCAAGCACGTCCCGGCCCACAACCGCCTGGGCCTCCTGCTCGAGAAGTCGGGAGATCACGAAGGGGCGATTTCCATCGTACAAGAGGCCATCCGGCTCGCTCCCGAATTTGCGATGCTCCACTTCAATCTCGGGATTGCGCTGAATGAGGCCGGAAGACACGAAGCGGCGATCGCCGCCTATCGCGAGGCGATCCGCCTCAAGCCCGACGATCCCGATGCTCATCTGAATCTGGGCGTCTGCCTGAACGATCTCGGGAGGACGGACGAGGCGATCGCGTCCTATCGGGAGGCCCTCCGCCTGGCCCCGGGCGACGCCCTGACGCTCTGCAACCTGGGCCGGGCCCTGGGAGAGCGGGGGCACTTCCAGGAAGCCCTGACCTACCTGGAACGGGGCCACGAGCTGGGGCTGAAGGAGGCCGGGTGGGACCAACCGTCGGCCGACTGGGTCGCCTTCTACCGTCGGGCGATCCGGCAGGAACCCAGGCTCCAGTCCGTCCTGAGGGGGGAAGCCCGGCCGGCCGACGCCGCCGAGCGGGTCGCCTTCGCCGACATCTGCTACCGCCAGGGGCGGCACTCGATCGCGGTCCGACTCCTGGAGGAAGCCTTCGCGGAACGGCCCGACCTCGCCGAGGACCTGGCCTCTTCCAACCGATTCGACGGGGCGTGCTCGGCGGCCCTGGCCGCCTCGGGGATCGGCGAAATCGAACCGGTCCCCGACGAGCCGACCAGGGCCAAATTCCGCGAGGAGGCGCGAGCCTGGCTCAGGGCCGACCTGGCGGCCTGGGCGAAGCGGCTCGAAGGTGGCCAGGCCAAGGATCGCGAGGAGGCCGCCGAGAAGCTTGCGGATTGGAAAACCGATCTCGACCTGGCAAGCATCCGCGACCGAGGATCGCTCATCAACCTGCCGAAGGATGAGCGTGAGGCGTTCCAATCGCTCTGGGCCGATGTCGAGGCCCTGCGGAAGAAAGCGAATCAAGCAGCGAGCGGTGGGGATCGTTGAGCCATCGAGTTCGCGGGGAGGGTTGGTGGGCGTGATTCCGGCGGTTCGAGCCCTAAAGGAGGCTAACGGAGCGGTCGCCGGGGCGAATATATCGCAGAAGGGCTCGAAGGCACGGTTGGGCGATTCACACCAAGACGTTGGGTTCGTTTTTCCCGGGTGAGCGAGGCAGTCGGGTGGTCGAGCAGGGTTGAAGGGGGGTTCTCGGCTTCGTTTCGTCCGGCGCTCGGGGCCTGTCCCCCGGGCCGAGGGCGTTCCGGTCGCGCTTCGCGGTCGATCCCGCGTTGACGGGGGGTCCGGGGGATCGTAGGGTGATCGCGGCCTGGCTCGCTAACCCCGATGGGGGAAAGGAATCCCGATGAATGCGCCGAATCCCGTGAGCGTCGGCCCGGTCTCGATCGGCCGGGGTCGACCGCTGGCCCTGATCTGCGGCCCTTGCGTGATGGAGCCGGGCGACCTGACCCGGATCATCGCGGGTCGACTGGTCGAGATCTGCTCGAAGCTGGGCGTCCCCTTGATCTTCAAGGCGTCGTTCGACAAGGCCAACCGGACCTCGAAGTCGAGCTATCGGGGGCCGGGTCTGGAAGAGGGCATGAAGATCTTCGAGCGGATCAAGGCGGAAACCGGACTTCCGGTGACGACCGACGTCCACGAGACTCATCAGGCCTCGCCGATCGCGGAGGTCGTGGACCTGCTCCAGATCCCCGCTTTCCTGGCCCGGCAGACCGACCTGCTGGAAGCCTGCTCGGCGACGGGGCGGCCCTTGAACGTCAAGAAGGGGCAGTTCATGGCCCCCTGGGACATGGCCAACGTGGTGGCCAAGGTGGCGGGGGAAAGCTCGGCGGGGATCATGCTCACGGAGCGCGGGACGACCTTCGGTTATGGCCGACTGGTCAACGACTTCCGCGCGATCCCGCAGATGCAGGCGACCGGTGCTCCGGTCGTCTTCGACGCCACCCACTCGGTCCAGCTTCCCTCGGCCGGCGAGGGGGGCAAGGTCACCGGCGGCGAGCGGGCGATGGTGCCCTATCTCACCAAAGCGGCCGTCGCCGTGGGTTGCGACGCCCTGTTCCTCGAAGTCCACCCCGATCCCGAGAAGGCCCTGTCCGACGGCCCGAACGCCCTCCGACTGGACGACCTGGCCGGGCTCCTCTCGGCCTGCCTCCGGATCCGCGAAGCGATCGAGTCTCCGGCCGGTTGATGGGCCAGCCTCGCCGCGCTGTCGGGGCCGGTCGAATTGCCGGCCCTGATTGGGGGGCGACGCGCGATCGGAGGCTCAGGCCACTTCCATTTCCATCTCGAAGCCGGCCATCCGCTCGCGGTCGGCGATGGCGACTTCCTCGCGGTGGATCTTCACGTCGTCGGGGGCCTCGATGCCGATCCGGACCGAGTTCCGGTCGATCTTCACGATGGTGATCCGGATGTCGTGGCCGACCTGGCACCGTTGACCGAGCTTCCTGCTCAGGACTAACATGTTTCACTCCTCCTTGAGTGGGTCGGGTCAATTCGAGCCCGGCGCCTTGCCGGACGAGGGAATGAGTAAGCATACTCCGTGCCAGAACTGCGGCCGGGGCTGTCGAAGCCGCCTTAAGCCGATTCAGGGCCTAACTTTCTCGACGAGAATTGGAAGAAGGCTGATTGGCCGCTTGTCAATCGGCGAAGATTTGACTGGTCGGCGATTGTAGAAATTTCCTCCAGGTCCGACCTCATTCGGCCGATAATGGGAAGGATGTAGACGTGTCGGACTCGGAGAGCGTCGGGCGTTGGGGTCGGTTCGGTCCCCTCGGGTTGATGCTCGCCGGGGTCCTGGCCTGGCTCTGGCCGATCGGGCTGGGCGGCGCGATGCCGGTCGGCGGGGACGCCACCCAGTTCTCGATGGGCCTGATGGCGTTCCTCCGGTCGTCGATCCTGGCCGGTCGGCTCCCGCTCTGGAACGACCTCTGGGGCTTCGGCTTCCCCGGGCTGGCCGAGAGCCAGATGGGTGTTTATTACCCGCCCCACTTATTGCTTTATGGATGCTTCGCGACCGAGGTCGCCTACACGCTGAGCCTGGTCCTACACACCCTCTGGGGGGCGCTCGGGGCTCGCTGGATGGCCCGCGTCATGGGTGTCTCCGAAGTTGGTTCGGCCCTGGTTGGGTTCGTTTTTGCCACTTGCGGGATGGCCCTGATCCACCTCCCCCACCAGTGGGCCTACACCGTGGGGAGCTGGATGCCCTGGGCCTGGGGCCTGGCCTGGCTGGTCGCTCGGGGCGAAGGGTCGCCTCGAACTCCCTGGCTCCTGGCAGCGGTCCTGACGATCCAGGTCTTGCCGGGCCACTTCCAGATCGCCTTCATCACCGAGGTCGGGGCCCTGGTGTTGGCCCTGTCCTCGGGGCGGCGGGCGATCCGGGGCTCGATCGCGGTAGCCCTGGCCCTGGCCGGGATGATCCCGCTGGCGGGCATGCAACTCTGGCCGACGTCCCAGCTGGCCCGGCTCTCCGACACGGATCGGGATTTCGAGTACCTGTCCGGCTTCGCCGCCACGCCGATCCACCTGGTCAGCTACCTCGCGCCGGGGCTCTTTCACCGATCGCCGCTCTGGCGACCCGTGGCCTGGGACACCTTCCACACCTCGCCCGAGGAACACCTGGCCTACGTCGGCCTGATCCCCCTGTTCCTCGCCCTGGGGGCCATCCGTCGAGGCTGGCGAGAGCCATCGACCCGGGCAATCCTGGCGGCGGCCGCCGTGACTTGCCTGCTGAGCCTCGGGCCGTACGTCCCGGGGTTCGAGGGCCTGATCCGCCTGCCCGGCTTCTCGTTCTTCCGGGCCCCTGCCCGATGGGGCCTGGGGACGGCCCTCGCGCTGGCGATCCTGGCGGGCCAGGGTTTCGACCGGATCCCGGCCTGGCCCCGACCGGGACGATCGGCGGTCCGATTCGCCGGGCTGTCAGTCCTGGCCGTGGCCCTGGTGATCCTGGGCTTCGAGCTGGCCCTGGTCGGATCGCGAAAGACCGGCTTGCCATCGGTGGCCCCCTGTTTCGAGTTGGGACTTCAATCGCTCCCCTGGGCCGGCGAGCCTCGCGAACGGACCTTCCGCGAGGTGATGGCCGACGCCTATCTGCCCCAGAACGACTTCCGGGTACAGTCGTCGCTGGCGAGGCTCGACGGCAAACCGGCCCCGCCCCCCGGTCCGACCCTGGCCGGGACGCGTTCCGCGATTTATCGCCGGGAACTGGGCGAGTCGGGCCTCCTGATCGCGGGGCTCCTGGCCGCCTCGGCACTGGCCCGTCGCCCTCGGGCCTTCGCGGCCGCATTGGTGACACTGACACTCGCCGACGCGTTGCTGATGGCCCGTCACCGGCCCTTCGACCTCGGACCGGCCCGCCCGCTGGTCGAGCAGAGCCCGGTCCTCGCCCGGCTGGCCCGCGAGCCCCGAGGGACCCGCACGCTCGACTCGGCCCAGAACCTGTTCATGGTCGCGGGAGCCGCCCCCGTCTCGGCCTATCGGACGCTCGACCTCCCCTCGCCCGGCGGGCTCCTCCGGCTGGCCGAGCATCGGTCGGCCCACCCCGAAGGACCGGCCGCCTTCCGGGCCGTCGGGGCAAGCTTACGCGTCCTCGGACCGGCGGAGACCCGAGGATTCTCGCCCCGAGCCCTCGACGAATGGGTTCCCGACGCCCAGATCATCAAGGACCCTGCGCTGGCGGGCTGGCTCTATGGTGTCGATCTCGCCTCGGCCGTCAAGCTCCGCGACTTCTCGGTCGCCCCCGCCCCTTCCGAACCGCATCAGGCCTGGCTGGTCGGTGCGACTGGCCTGGAAACCGCCAATGGGATGACCGACCCCGGGCCGATCCTGGCCGCCCTCCGGACGGCGAGCCCCCTGCCACTCCGGTCGGACGTCCCGGAGCGGGCGGAGGTCGAGGTCCGCGTGGCCGCCCCGGGACCGGCCACGGTGGTCCTCTCGCGGACGTTCGACCCGGAGTGGCGAGCCCGTTGGTCGGGCCCCTCGGGCGATCGCCCGGCGAAGGTGGTCCGGGTCCTGGGAGGCTGGCAAGGGGTGAAGGTCCCCGAACCCGGACGATGGACCCTGCATCTGGATTATCCCGGCCGCGCCGCGTGGCTCGGCCTGACGGTCTCGTCGATCGCGTGGAGCGTCTGGCTCCTGGGTTATATACGGTCGAGAACTCCCCCGATCCCGAAGGACATCAACGAATGAAGACCAACGTGGCAATCGTGGGGGCGTCGGGCTACGGCTCTCGCGAGCTGATGCGGATCCTGCTCAATCACCCCGGCGCGAAGATCGCGATGGCCACCTCGCGCTCCGACGAGTCGCCGAGCGTGGCCGACCTCCACCCGAGCCTCCGGGGTCGGATCGCGCTGGACTGCGTCCCCTTCGACGCCGACCGGGTGGCCGAGGCCGCCTCGGTCGCGTTCCTGGGCCTGCCACACACCGCCAGCCTGGCCGCGACACCTTCGCTCCGGGCCCGAGGCGTCCGCGTGATCGACCTGAGTGCCGATTACCGACTGAAGGACGCCGCCACCTATGCCGATTGGTACGGCCACGACCACACCGACCCCGAAGGGCTGGCCGCCGCCGTTTACGGACTGCCCGAGCTCTACCGATCGGCCATCCCCCGGGCCGACCTGATCGCCAACCCCGGCTGCTACACCTCGACCGCGATCCTGGCCCTGGCCCCCCTGGTGGCCGAGGACCGGATCGAGCGGAGCGGGATCATCGTCGACGCCTACAGCGGGATCTCGGGGGCCGGTCGGACCCCCAAGGCCGCCTTCCACTTCCCCGAGGCCAACGAGAATCTCGTGGCCTACAACGTCGGTCGGCATCGCCACACGCCCGAGATCGACCAGGTCCTCACCGACATCGGCCGATCCTCATCCCCCGACCCGGTCGAGGTGATCTTCACGCCCCACCTCGCCCCGATCGACCGGGGCATCCACGCCACGATCTACGCCACCCCCAAGGGGGCCGTCGCCGAGCACGAGTTGGCCGACCTCTACAAGGCCTTCTACGCCGAGAGCCCGTTCGTCCGGATCGTCGGCCACCCGCCCGGCACCAAGGACACGGCCTTCTCCAATTTCATCGACATCACGGTACGCGTCGTCCGGGGGAAGGTCGTGATCCTGGCCTGCCTCGACAACCTGGTCAAGGGGGCCGCCGGGGTCGCCGTCCAGAACTTCAACCTGATGCACGGGCATCCGGAGACGACGGGATTGATCTGATGGACCCAAACTCGCCCCGTTCAGACCAAGGGCTTGATGACCTGGTGGATCTTTTCGGCGCAGCGGGCGGAAGTCTCGTTGTCGATGTGGAGTTCGTTCACCCAGTCGCCCGGCCTGACGGTTTTCCGGAAGTCAACATGATGGAACGGGCCACCCAGCGACGACTGGAGCCCGGCGATCATGTCGTTAAACTTATCAATAACCGTCTTCAGAATCTCCTTGCCGTCGGAGACCTTGGTGATGTTCTTGGAGACCAGGGCCGGGCGGAGCCAGGGGCCCAGGAAGCGGTACCCGAACGGAAAATTGAACACGGCGCGGCCGTCCGGGATCGGGTAGCCATATCCGTGGGCGACGATCGCGATCCCCGAATCGATCTTCCAGATCTCGGCCGCGATCCGCTCGAAGGCCCTCCGGATGACGCCCTGGATCACCTCGTCGACATAGGCCATGCGAAGTGGTGGTAGGCCCGAGTCGGCGTGGTTCAGAAACCCGGCGAATTCCTCGCCCGCCACGTCGTTCCCGCCTCCCGAGAGCAGGATGACCCGGGGGCGAATCCGACCCACCTGCGCGATGAGAACATTGATCGACGGGTCAGTTCGCCCGAAATTGCGGTCGTATTGAGTCCCAAAGCCCATATTCTCGATCGTGTCGCCGGCCTTGGCCAGGCTGACGATATCGTATCGGTACTGGAGCTTGAGCTGGTCCAGCAGGTCGAGGCCGGGTGGGTAGTCGAACCAGGAGTCACCCTCGGCCAGGATTGTCGGCCCGGAGACTGCGCTCGCCGCCGCCGCTGCGAAGGCAACTCCGCCTTCTGGTCCCGCCGCGAGCGGGCTCGGCCCTTCCGCAAATGAGACCCGTGGCCCCGACCAGAGCGTCGCCTTGAGATCTTGCACCTGCTCATACGAGAGGTCCGAAGTCTTGATCCGCTTCGCCATTGCTTTTTCCCCCGTCGCCTGGAGAATCACACCCGATTCACACAAGAACATCAATCTCTCGCATGCCTTGGGCCGTGTAAAGCAATCGACACCGATTAGGCCGCGATTCTCTTCCGCCGACGCAAGTCCACCCGACCAAAACCGGCCATCCCGAGCGTCGAACGTGAGATGATCAGAACGGAGACGATAGCGATTCGGCCATCGATTCCGACGACCTCCTGCAAATGAACACCTGAGCCAGATCGTCTTCGGTGGTCGGGCCGAAGCGGACCTCGACTTCTAATCCGGCCCGACGGAGGATCTCCGGGAGGTCGGCCCCGAACTCGGTGAAGACGGGATAGCCGAAATCTCCGGCCGGGTGCGAGATGGGGGTCGCCCGATGCTCGACGGTGCCGTCGGGACGGAGCACGGCTCGGGCGAAGGTCTCCGGGACTCCCGGCAGGAGCGGAACGGTGAAGAGGTGGCGGCCCCCGGGGGCGAGGACCCGCCGGATCTCGCCGAGGGCGCCCGCGAGGTCGGGCACGTGTTCCAGGGTCTCGGAGGTCAGGATCAGGTCGAATGAAGCGTCGGGATAGGTGAGCCGGGTCAGGTCTTCATGGCGGGGGTCTCCGGTCCCGGCGGACTGGCCCTCGTCGTCGAGGTATTCGGAATAGGCGAGGCCCGGCAACTTCGACAATGGCTCATGCAATCCGTCGATCCGGTTGATCTCCGCGACCCGGAGCGAACGGGCCGTGGGCTGGCAGACCCACTCGGCTATGGATCGGGCCGGAGCGTCTCCCGTCGAAAACTCGTCGAGCAGGGCTCGGGCCAGCCGACGGGCTCTAAGGTTCGCACCGCAGGAGGCGCACTGGAAGGTCTCCTTGCGGGCGAAGGCCTCGGCCAGCCGCTCCGAGAGGCCCCAGCGCCGTTCCAGCTCGGGCGGGATCACCCATCGACGATAGAGCATTAGCCCGAGCCGACCGCAGGCCGCGCAGCGATCGAACCGCCGGGCCTGGAACGCTTCGAGATACTCCCCCGCCCTCCAGGCGAGCCGATGCCCGGCATTCCAGAGGGGGAGGACGGCTCGCTTGATTGGCGGGGGGATGCTGGGCATGATCCGGTGGGAATTTCCTGTGTTATCAGGCAGGGCTCAGCCGAGGGCGACTGCCGATCGCTTGACCTCGGCCAGGTGTGCCTTGATTCGGGAGAGGAATGGCGAGAGGTCGTCCTTGGCGACGATCGCCTCGATCAGATAAGGCTCCTCGGAAGCCTCGGCCCGGCCCAGCGCCTCCAGGAATTCCGAGCCGGTCGAGGCCCGCTCGGCGCGGAAGCCCAGGGCTCGGGCCATCGCCGGGTAATCCCAGGGTCGTCGATCGAAGTAGTTCCGTGGGGCATCGACGGCCTCCAGCATCGCGTAAGAGCTATTATTCAGGAGCAAGACGATCGGCCGGAGCTTCTGATCGAACATCGTCGAGAGTTCGGTCCCGGTCATCTGGAAAGCCCCGTCCCCCACCAGGGCGAACGGTCGACGGGTCGGGTCGGCCATGCCCGCCCCCAGGGCTCCCGGCACGCCGAAACCCATCGACGCATAATAACCCGGGGCCAGGAAGACGTCGGCCCGCAGCTCCAGGCCGATGAACCAGGAATCGCCCACGTCGGCCACGAAGCTGTATTTCGACTGATCGAGCCCGAGGAGCCCGGCGATCACCCCGGCCACCTTGAGCCCCGGGCCATCCTCGGACCTCGTCGAGATCTCGACGGGCACGGGATCGAACCGGGGAATGGGGCGATCGGCGACCGGATCGAAGCTCGCTAGCGCTCCGACGACCCGGTCGATCGGCACGCGATCATATCGGTGGTGGCGAATTCGGAGTAAGTCGGGCTCGGCGGCGATCAGGGCGACCGGGTCGATCCGGTCGGTCCAGAATCCCGTGTTGGTATCGAACCGGAGGACCCCCAGGCTGATCACGCAGTCGGAGCCATCGAGCAAGGCCCGAGCCCGCTGATCGCCGAGGGCTCCCATGTAGACCCCGGCGAACTGGGGGTGGCTCTCGGGGAACGACGCCTTGCCCAGGACGTCGGTCGCCACCGGCAGTCGGAGCCGCTCGGCGAGTTGGACCACCTGCGCCGTCAGGCCGTGGCGGCGGACTCCCACGCCGACATAAAGCGCCGGCCGGCGGGCCTTCGCCAGCATCGCCCGGATCTCGTCCAGGGCCTCGGCCAGGGCCGCCTCATGGACCACCGGGGCCAGGGGGTCCGGGGCGATCGGGCCGGTGGGCGCGGGGACCTCGGACGAGACCCGATCGCGGGGGATCTCCAGGTAGCCCGGCCGTTTCAGCCCGACCACGTTCCGGAGGACCCGATCGATCGTCGAAGGGGCCTCGGCCACGTCGTCGAGGATCGCGGCGTCGACCGTCACTTCCCGGAAGATGTTCAACTGACTCTCGAAGCTCTTGACGACATGGTGCAGGTAGACGTCCGGTCGGCGCATCGCCACCTCGGGTCCGCCGCTGACGATCAGCAGGGGCGACTGCTCGGCATAAGCACAGGCCACCGGATTGAGCAGGTTCAAGGCCCCTGCCCCGTAGGTCACCAGGCCGACCCCGAGCCCCCGGATCCTGGCATAAGCGTCGGCCGCGAACCCGACGCCCGGCTCGTGGGCGCAGACGACCGTGGACATCCCGAAGGCGTCCTGGACCGCGTAAACCGGCAGGACGAAGTCGCCCGGGATGCCGAAGGTGTGCTCCACCCCAAGCTCGGAAAGCCGCGTGAACAGATACTCGGCAAGCTTCATCGAGGATTCTCCAGGGCCTGTCCGCCCGCCAACGACTCTAGCCGACCCGGCCCGCGAGGCCCAGAGTGAGGCCCGCGATTCGCCCGGTCAACCCGTTGCCGATGGCCCGGAAATCGGCCACCATGGAGGCCTCCTTGACCGTCCCCGACCGCCATCGACCCCGCCGAGTCCCCCGGATGTTCCAGATCTTTCCCGAATGGCCAGGCCTCCGTCTCGCACTCCTCGGGGCCGTGCTGGCTGGATGTTGCCCAACGTCAGCAAACGCCCAGGACCCGAAGCCGGCCGAGGCCACGGCCACGCTCAAGCCCGGCGACCTCGGCCCGGCGGTCGAGGGACTCCAGCGACGGCTCAACGCCCGACTTTCCCCCTCGCCCGAACTGAGCGTCGACGGCGATTTCGGCGACGCCACCCGGGCGGCACTCCTCCGATTCCAGCGGTCCAATCGCCTCGAACCGACCGGTCTTGCCGATCCCGCGACCCTCCGGGCACTCGGCGCCGACCCCGGCCCCGAGCCGCCCCCCCCTGCTCCCGAGATAGTCAACGCCCAGCCGGTCTCCAAGAAGCCGGCCGACTCGCCCGACGGCCCGCCCTTCACCAACGCCCCCGCCTGGGTGATCGTCGACGGGAAGACGAGCGAGATCCTCTGGGGCTCTTCCGAGGACAAGCCCCGCGAGATGGCCAGCACGACCAAGATCATGACCGCGCTGGTGGTCCTCCGGCTGGCCTCGACCAACCCCTCGGTCCTGGACGAGACCCTCACGTTCTCCGAGCGGGCCGACCGGACCCCCGGTTCCACGGCTGGCGTCAAGGCCGGCGAGAAGGTCTCCGTCCGGGAGTTGCTCTACGGCCTGCTCCTGCCCTCGGGCAACGACGCGGCGGAAGCCTTCGCCGAGTATTTCGGGGCCCGGCTCGACCCTCCCGAAGAGGAGACCGACGCCAAACCGACCGCCCGATTCGTCGCCGAGATGAACCGAGTGGCCGACGAACTTGGCCTCCGCGAGACGCATTTCGCCAACCCCCACGGCCTCCCCGCCCCGGGGCACCAGGCCAGCCCACGCGACCTCGCCAGGCTGGCCCACGTCGCCATGGCCGATCCGACCTTCGCAAAGGTCGTCGGCACGACCCGGCGCGGGGCCTCGCTGGTCGACGCCTCCGGTGCCTCCCGGAACGTCGTCTGGAAGAACACCAACGATCTCCTGGGCTTCGAAGGTTACGAAGGGGTCAAGACCGGGACCACCACCGGCGCCGGGGCCTGCCTGGTCGCCATCGGCCAGAATGGCGGCGATCGGCTGATCGTCGTCATCCTGGGCGCCCCCACCTCCAACGCACGATACGTCGACGCCCGGAACCTCTTTCGATGGGCCTGGCGGCAGCGAAGACAGAAATGATCCCGGCCACTCCCGGGCTTCATTTCCAGATCACCAGGGGAGCGATGGGCCGGTCGCCCGAGACCGGGGGAGTCGTCCCCGTGGCGAATCGGAAGTTGAGGAACCGGCCCGCCACGATGTCGATCTTGCCGTCTCCGTCGACATCGCCCAGCGCGACCGACGGATAGTCACACGTCACGCGTTCGAGCGCGTGGCGTCGGAACTCATTCGCCCCAGTCCGTTCGAAAAGGATCACGGCATCGGCCCCGGCGGCCTTGCGAGCCTCGCCGTAGAAGGGCTCCCCCAGGAAGCTGCTCGCCACGACGTCGAGGTCGCCGTCGCCGTCGAGGTCCCCGGCGATCGCCCGGTGGGCGCCGTAGACGTCGTCGATCGGGTGCCGTTCGAAGGGATGATCGAGCCCCTGATTCTCGAGCCAGGATACGCCATGATACGGCTTGATCAAGGGAGATTCGTACACGTCTCCATTCGAGATCACGACGTCGAGGTCGCCGTCGCCATCCATGTCGATCATCTGAATCCCGCTGCTACCGAAGGCCGGATGAGGGCCGGAGAAGAGCGGTGTCCTGGCGAACTTCCCGTCCCCCTCGTTCAGGAAGGCGACCACGGTCTCGAACTCTTGCGCGATCAGCGCCACGAAGTCGGGCCGACCGTCCTGGTTCAGGTCGACGATGGGGACCTGGAGGGTCCCGTGGCGAGGGTCCAGGACCTTCCGGACGAACTCGACCGAGCCATCGGTCGTCCGTCGCTGTTCCAGGAGGAGGATCTCGCCGGCCACGTGCCAGCCGAAGACGGCCACGACGAGGTCGAGGTCGCCATCGCCGTCGAAATCCGCGGCTTGCACGTCGCAGACTCGCCCCAGGTGCGAGAGGATCACACGCGTCTCGTAGGTCCCATCCTCCCGCCCCTTGAGCCAGAGGACCCGACCCAGGCGTTCATCGGAGGGGATCGGGGCCCCGAGGTCGGCGACCAGGATATCCTTGCGGCCGTCGTTATCCAGGTCCGTCACCTCGGCATGCGCCGGATGCGTCAGGTCCGTTGCGAGCACCGTCGCCGGTGCATCGAGCTGGCCGCCTTTGTGGATCAGCAACTCCCCACTGGCCATGTCGCACGCCAGGAGATCGGGACGATCCGGGTCGATCAGCCGGACGATCGACACATGCGAGATCGCGGGCAGCTCGTCGGGGCGAGGCCCGGCGACCTCGCTCCGGCCGAGCGGCCGCGAAAGCCCCGGGCCTTCCGGCGTGGGCTCGATGATCGGCAGTCGGTCGGGGGCCGCCGCCTGATAATATGCGATCACGTCCTCGACCGGAGGCGGGTCGAGTTTCCGGTCGGACTTGCGAAAGAACGAGTAACCTCGCCTGACCTCCTCATCCCAGTTGGCCTTGGGAAAGGTATCCGGCGGGGGATAGGGATGACAATCCCCGCAGAATGAGACGATCCTCTCTTTCAGGTCAGCCGATTTCTCGAGAACAACCGGCGCGACCCGTTGGGTCGTGGAAGGTCCGGGCTTGTCGCATCCGGTGATCAAGCCGAGTCCCGCCGCCGCCAGCGGGAGGATCGAGACGGCAAATCCCGGCACGGCCCATTTTCGGGGTCTCATTGGCTTCAAAACCTCCAGAGATGACTCTTGCGCCTCGGTTGCCGATCGACCCCGCCCCGATCATCCCGACGATCGGTCCGATCGCAGAATTCGTTTTAGGCCCTGGTCCATGATTGGCCGAATCTAAGACGCGAAACGCCCCGTTCCGCCCCGCTTTAATTCTCCCCGCACGCACGCCATCTCGCATGTTGCCGCGGGAATCCGACGCACCTTGATGACAATCCCGCTGATTCCATTCGCCCTCCCCGATATTCGTGCATCCCCGAGAAAGAGTGGCGGGCTCTGCCCCGAAAGTCGCCCCGATGATCCCATCTTTGAAGCGAAGGACATCGTTGCGAATCAGCAACTTCCGACCGTTCCTCCGCTCGATCTCAGCAAACCGCGATGATCCGGTCAACGGGCGTCGATGGCCCATCGGTCGGATGGTTGACGAAGAAAGTGTCACTGGTCCGGGATACTTTGTTGAATTCCGGACAACTTTGAAAGAGTCGTATTGACATGGCCATTTTCGGTCGCCAGAATGCATCGTCGCGAACAACAAAGCGCGTCATCTCACGCTGAGATCTCGAATGGTTTCCCTGACATCGGCATCCTCTCCTGATCCGATCGTCTGAGTTGGCCAGGTTCGAGATTTGAACAATCGGGTTCTCTCCTAATCCGATTTTCATGAGACTTAATCGACAGTCGTAAGGGCAATCCCAACCCCTGGGCCATTGCTCTCGCTCGCCATCACGGTCCATCCAGCTCGTTTGATCCGAATTTTTCGTTTTCCCGCTGCGGGATTTGTCTTTTCGTGCGCCTTTGCCTTGCAACGAGGCAGGTCCGGAAAGCTCCAGTTCCTGTACGTCTCATCCTTCATGCCATCCATATATTAGAGGGGAAAGCGATTGATCGCCGTATACAACAAGATCGCGCTCGTGAGTCTGGCGGCATTCTCGACTCTCGTCGTCGGCCTGGCGGGATGTGACTCGACGCCCGCCCCGCCAACCGACGTCCCCCCGTCCGTCTCGACCGATGTCCCGAAGGGACCGAAGGCTGGCAATGGGTCTGTTCGATCGATCAAGAATCGTCCCGCACCTACCGAAACCCCCGCGAAGCCGTGACTGTTCTCGAGTTTTCATCCCTCTAGCCCAGGGGCATTCCCGGCATTGACGTCCTCGCCCGCCCTTTTCCTCATCGATTTGAAGGAGTCTTCCCATGAATGATCTGCCTCTTCGGACTCATCGCCGCGGCTTTACGTTGATCGAGCTACTGGTCGTGATCGCCATCATCGCCGTGCTCATCGCGCTCCTGTTGCCGGCCGTGCAGGCCGCCCGCGAGGCCGCCCGCCGCGCCCAGTGCACCAACAATCTGAAGCAGCTCGCCCTGGCCGCCCACAACTACGAGAGCAGCAACAGTTGCTTCCCGATGGGCCTCCTCAACCAGAGGACGTGCAAGGAGCCCACGGGAGGCCTCTGGACCAACTTCGGCCCCATGATTCCCCTCAGTCAGTATGTCGAGCAGGGCGCGCTCTACAACGCGATGAACTTCAACTGCAATGTCTACGACTGGGTGAACACGACGATCAACTCGACCGGGTTGAGCGTCCTGTGGTGCCCGTCCGACGCCGGCGTCCAGGACCCTCAGCAGCAGGGTTATGTCTTCCTCGATTTCTCCCCGCTGCCCATGCGTTACACCAGCTACTCCGGCATGGCCGGGCCGATCTTCTTCAGCCAGTTCAACTCCCCCGGGCCCCAGAATCAGCAAGGGGTCTTCGCCGCCTACCAGACGAACACCATCGCGTCGATCACCGATGGAACCAGCAACACGATCATGTTCAATGAGCACACTCGCCAGATCATGAGCCCGACCAACGGTGATCAGTCGGGCTGGCACTGGTGGACCTCGGGCAACTACGGCGACACCATCAGCAGCGCCTTCTTCCCGATCAATCCGCAGAAGAAGCTGCCTTACACGGCCAATGGCCTGAGCGGGTCGAATACCATCGAGGCCATCTCCAGCCTGCACCCCGGCGGTGCCAATGTGGCCTTCTGCGATGGCTCGGTCCGGTTCCTCAAGGAGACGATCGACACCTGGACCGTCACCTCCGCCACGCCCACCGGCGGCGGATACAACTACGGTCCCGCGGGTGTGACCTCCAGCGGCACCGCCCTGACCATCGTCCCCGGGTCCAAGATCGGCGTGCTGCAGAAGCTGTCCACCCGGAATGGTGGCGAGACGATCAGCGCCGACACCTACTGAGTTGTTAGCGGCTCGAGATCGAGAATTCGTGGGGGGAGTCCCGATCGCAAGGTCGGGACCCCTCCTTTTGAATTTTGGCCCCAGATCGGACCGACCCATGCCTGCGGATCGTAGCCTCGCACAGGAGTCGGCGAATCGAGGTCGATCGCCGAAGTTCCTGGCAGCCTCGCTCGCGGCCGCCTTGACCCTCCTGGCCCTGGGCATCGCCTTCTGGTCCACGAGCGGCGAGAACCCTGCCCTCCTCAGACAGAGGGCCAACATGGCGGCACAGCAAGGCCGTTGGGAAGAGGCCGAGGCGATGCTCGGCCGCCTGTCCGATCCGACCGCCAACGACTGGCTGCTTCGTGCCCTGGTTGCGACCAGCCTCAACCGGCCCGAATCCGCCATCGAATACCTCGCCAAGATCCCGCCCGATGGCCCATGGGCGGCCCGAGTCGCGCTCCTGACCAGTCGGGCCGAGCTGGGCCGATTCCGCGCCCGCCCCATGGAAGACGCCCTTCACCTCGCCCTGCGGCTCGATCCCAAGATCGCGGAGGCCCGACGATCGCTCCTCTACTTATATGGTGTCCAGGGGCGACGCCGGGAGATGCTCGAACAATTCGCCGCGCTCGCCGCCCAGGGCCCGCTGGATTTCAACCTGGTCAAGAACTGGTGCATCGCCCATCAGGAACAGGTCGAAGAGCCCGCCGATCTGAAGGCCCCCCTGGAACATTTCGTCGAGAACGACCCCGACGACCGCTGGTCGAGGCTCGGGCTCGCCAGGGTCTACCGACGGCTCGGCCTCTTCGATCGGGCCATGGAGTGCCTCGCCCCTTTGCCGGATTCCGACCCCGAGGCCAGGGCCGGCCGGGCCGAGATCGAATTCGATCGAGGGAATCAGGAGGCGGTCACGTCCCTCCTCGACGGGGGACCGGCCGATCACGCCAAGCTCGCCCTACTTCGAGGCCAGGCCGCCTTGAATCGCCTGGATGGTCCGGCGGCCGTGCAATTCTTCCGAATCTCCGACGCAGCCGAGCCGAATCACAGCGAAACACTTTACGGGCTCGCGCAAGCCCTGAGAATCGTCGGCGACCGCGATGCGGCCGAGCCGTACGCCCGCCGTGCCGCGGCACAGCGGAGCCTCCGCGATCAACTTTACAAATTGAAAGACAAGGATACCGACAAGGCGGTTTTCTACTGCCAGCTTGCTGCGGAATGCGAGTCGGCAGGGTATCTCCCCGTGGCAAGAGCCTGGTATCGGCTCGCCATCGCCGATGACCCCTTGCGCGTGCAAGCCCAGGAGGCCCTCGCGCGTCTCTCCTCGGCTCCACTCAAAACCGACGCCTCCAACCTCTCCGGGACGAACTGAACAGGCCCCGGTTGCCCCGGTCGGTCATCGGGTTGAAAGCGAGGGAGTTATGCTCGGATCAACCTCCGCGATCGAAATCCCGTCCGCTCCCGGCCGCGATTGATCGCCCTGGGAGGCTAGTAAATCCAGCCCCCCATCGATGAGGGAGGACGAAGTCTCGAGGCAGGATGGGCTCTCTCAGGCCGCTTGAAACGCTTCGGGGCCGCCAGAACGGGATCTTGGGAATGCCAGATCCTTCGATAAATCACCCACCGAACGAATCCTCCTCGAATCATGTTTCTTGATGTATCTCCTAGAATATCGATAGTCGATAGAATAGTCGGGCGACGGGAGGGGTTCGATGGGCATCGACCGCGACTGCATGAGCGACCGGATCCGCCGGATCCTGGCCGAGCGGATCATCAGCGGTCAGCTGGCTCCGGGCGAGCGGTTGGTGGAGATGAAGATCGCGAAGGAATTTCAAACGAGCCAGGCGCCGGTTCGCGAGGCCCTACGCGAGTTGGCCACTCTTCGACTGGTCGAATCCGAGCCCTATCGCGGGACGAGGGTCCGCGAGGTTAACCAGCGCGAAATGGCCGAGGCCTATGCCGTCCGGGCCGTCCTGGAGCAGGCCGCCGCCGAGGCCGCCGCACGGGTCCTCAAGGGGAATGTCGAGGCACTCCGCTCGATCCAGGCCGAGCTTCGGGTGGCCTCACTGGCCGGTGATCTGGAAAGCTACGCCCGGCTCAATGTCGCCTTCCATCGAAGGATCGTCGAGGCGTCGGGAAACCAGGTCTTGCTCCAGACCTGGGAATCGCTGGGATTCGAAACGAGGGTCCGGATCCTGTTCACCCGGACCGAGCCCGACCTCCTCCGATCCGCCGCCACGCACGACCCGATTATCGAGGCCCTCGATGCCGGCGAAGGGACCACGGCCGGCCGGCTGCTCCGCGAACATGCCGAGTCGTTCATGGGTCCGGTTTCAGCGATCCCGGTCGGTTCTCCCGACTGAGCAACGAACCCGGAATGCCCCCGAGCCTCAGGGACCAATCCCCCCAAGGAAGCGGCCCGGTCAGGCCAGGAGCTTGGTGACGACCTGGCCGCTGACGTCGGTCAGCCGGAAGTCCCGGCCCTGGAATCGGTAGGTCAGCCGGGTGTGGTCGAATCCCAGGAGTTGGAGGATCGTGGCGTGGAGGTCGTGGACGTGGACCACGTCCTCGGCCGCGTTGAAGCCCAGTTCGTCGGTCTTGCCCAGGGTGATCCCCGGCTTGATCCCGCCGCCGGCCATCCACATCGTGAAGGCGTTGGGATGGTGATCCCGGCCGTCATTCCCCCCCTGGACCATCGGAGTCCGACCGAACTCGCCGCCCCAGATCACCAGGGTATCTTCGAGGAGGCCTCGACGCTTCAGATCCTTCACCAGCGCGGCGCTGGCCTGGTCGGTCTTGGCGCACTGATCCTTGAGACCCTGAGTCAGGCCGCCGTGGTGGTCCCAGGCCTCGTGGAAGACCTGGACGAACCGGGTCCCGCGCTCGACCAGCCTCCGGGCCAGCAGGCAGGCATTGGCATACGAGGACTTTCCGGGCTCGGCCCCATACATCGCCATCGTCTCGGGGGTCTCGCCCGAGAGGTCCATCAGGTCGGGGGCCGAGGACTGCATCCGGTAGGCCAGCTCGAAATTATTGATCCGGGTCGCAATCTCGGGATCGCCGACGGCCCCGAGATGGTGACGGTTCAGCGAGGCCACGGCATCGATCGAGGCCCGCTGGACCTCGTCATCGACCCCGGGGGGATTCGAGAGATAAAGGACCGGGTCGCCTTGCCCGCGGAAGGGGACGCCTTGATGGACCGTGGGCAGGAAGCCGCATCCGTAGTTGGATGCTCCGCCGCTGGTCCCCTTCTGGCCCGTGCTGAAGACCACGAATCCGGGTAGGTCGCGCCCCTCGGTCCCCAGGCCATAGGTGGCCCACGAGCCCATGCTCGGCCGTCCGAACTGCTGCGAGCCGGTGTTCATGAAGATCTGGGCGGGCGCGTGATTGAAGGCATCCGTGACCATCGACTTGACGATCGCGATGTCGTCGACGACCTCGCCCAGATGCGGCAGGAGTTCCGACAGCTCGGCCCCGGACTGGCCGTGCTTCGAGAATTTGAACTTGGGGGCCAGCAAGGTCGAGCTGGGGTTGATGAACGCGGCCCGATAGCCTTTGAGCAGCTCGGCCGGGGGCAACGAGCCGTCATGCTTGCGGAGTTCCGGCTTGTCGTCGAACAGGTCGAGATGGCTGGGGGCCCCGGCCTGGAACAGGAAGATGACCCGCTTGGCCTTCGCGGGAAAATGCGGGGCCTTCGGCGCCAGGGGATCGGTCGAGGGAGAGTCCCCCCTCGCCAGGTTCTCGCCCATCAGCGAGCCGAGCGCGACCGCGCCCAGGCCGACCCCGCAATCGCGGAAGAACCAACGGCGGGTGATCTCGCGTCGGGCGATCTCTCGGGCCTGCTCGAATCGGTCCACGGGCGTCCTCCGCTCATTCTTTCGTGATCGTCTCGTCGAGATTCAGGAGCACGCGGGCGACGACGGTATAGGCGGCCCACTGGGTCGGGCTGGCCCCCTTGGGCAGGTTCTCGGGACGGTCGGCATTCGCCCCGGTGACCATCGCCCAGGGGTTGACCCAGCCTTCGGCGAAGCGCCGGCGCTGTTCTTCGAGGAGTTTCACCAGGATCGAGCACTCGGCCTCGGCCGGGGCTCGGCCCACGCATCGGCGGAAGGCGTAGGCGATCCGATCGGCATCGGTCGAGCCGCCCTCGGCCAGGGCCAGGCGAGCCAGCGCCCGCGCGGCCTCGACGGCGAGCGGCTCATTCAAGGTCATGAGCGCCTGGAGTGGCGAGTTCGACCGATCCCGGCGGACGCACGAAGTGTTGCCGTTGGGCACGTCGAAGGTCGCCAGCATCGGGTAGGGCGTCGACCGCCTCCGCAAAGTGTAGATCCCCCGCCGGTAGCGATCCGGGCCTTGCTCCTCGATCCAGGGGAACGGGGCATAACTGGCCGGGGGCTGGAACAGGTAGGCCGGGGCGGGCGGCATCAGGCTCCGGCCGCCCATCGCCGGATTCAGGAGCCCGCTCGCGGCGAGTTGAATGTCGCGGACGATCTCCCCCTCGACCCGGAGCCTCGACCCTCGGGCCAGGAGCCGATTATATGGGTCCTCAGCCAGGAGTTCCGGCGTGGCCTTGCTGGACTGCCGGTAGGTGGCCGAGTTGACGATCAGGCGATGAAGATCCTTGACCTTCCACCCGTCCTCCATGAATTCGACGGCCAGCCAGTCGAGCAGACCAGGGTGACTCGGGGGCTCGGACTGCGTGCCCAGGTCTTCCGGGGTCGAGACCAGGCCGGTCCCGAAGTAGGCCTGCCAGGCCCGGTTGACGAACGAACGCGCGGTCGTGGGGGACTCGCGGGCCACCAGCCACTTCGCGAAGGTCAGTCGGTCGAGCGAGGCCCCGGGCGGTAGCGGGTGGAGGAACGCGGGGACGCCGGGGCCGACCGGCTTGCCGGGCTTGAGGAAGTCGCCTCGCTTGAGGATGCTGGTCATCCTCGGCTCGGACTTGGCCTGGAGGACCAGGGTGGTCGCCCCGGCGGGATGACCCTTCCAGGCAGCCTCGATCCGCTGATTCAGGAGATCCCACCCGGGGACGGTCGTCCGCCAGTAGGAGAAGATCGTGTTGATCTGTTCGGGCGACCGGCGATCCCGGGGGACGGCCAGGGCCTCGCGGACCCGAGGGGGCACAGGGTCGGCGGCGGCCTCGGGATCGTCCGTGACCGAGATCCGGAACCGGCCGAGGTTGTTGGTCATCAGGTCGTCGGAGTTCCAGCCGCCGTGATTCTGCTTCAGGCCGAAGGTCAGCTCGATCTTGCCGTCGACCGCCTCGACCGGCGCCTCGGCGACGAAGACGGCCTCGTGGCCGACGTTCCGGCGACCGGGCCCGGCGTCGATCCCCCAGGCGGTCTCGTTCTTGTCGTCGATCGCGTAAGCGACCGGGCCGACGACCCGGTTCTTGCCCGACCGGTCGTCGTAATAGGCTTCGAGCGGAGTCTCGGATTCCTCGAAGTCGGCCGAAGCCCGGGCCATCTTGACCTTCTTGCGATCCTTCGAGCCGGACTCGACTTCGAATTCGGTAAGGGCGCAGGTCCCCCAGAGCGAACGACCCGGCCCGTAGGCGGGAAGGTTCGGATCGTTCATCAATTCGAGCCGAAACGCGGTGACCTTGGGCATCTCGACCGTGACGGTCATCTTGCCGGTGTGGTGAGTCGGGGCGTAGCCGGCGGCGCGGAATGACCCATCGGGCTGGGGGAGGTAGCGCTGGCCGCCGTCGCTGATCAGGTCGAACGGGGCCTGCACGACGGTCCACGTGGGCCGGCGGGCCTGGGCTCGCTCGTCTTCCCAGCGATCCATCCGCTCGCGCCAGTCGGGATTGACGTGGCGGATCTCCTCCTCGATCTCGCGGACGGATCGACGGACATCGGCGACTTTTCCCTGCTCGTCGGGCGTGTAGACGAGCCGGGCGGGTTCGTCATCGCTGTTGAGGAAGGCGAAGAGGCGGTAATATTCCTCGTGCGAGATCGGGTCGAACTTGTGGGTGTGGCACTGGGCACACTGGACGGTCAGGCCGAGGACGCCCTTGCCGATGGCCTCCATCCGGTCGAACATCGCCTCCATCCGGAACTGCTCGGGGTCGATGCCCCCTTCCTCGTTGATGACCGAGTTTCGCAAGTATCCGGTGGCAACAACCTGGTCCTGCGTCGGATCCGGGAGGAGGTCGCCGGCCAGTTGTTCGATGATGAACCGGTCGTAGGGGAGGTCGCGATTGAGGGCACCGATGACCCAGTCGCGATAGAACCAGATGTGGCGGGCCTTGTCCTTCTCGAACCCGTCGGAGTCGGCATAGCGGGCGGCGTCGAGCCAGTGCCTCCCCCAGCGCTCGCCGTAGTGGGGGCTGGCGAGGAGCCGGTCGACCACCTTCTCGTAGGCATCGGGCGAGGAGTCCTCGACGAACGCATCGATCTCGGCGAGGGTCGGCGGGAGGCCGACCAGGTCGAGGCTCAGTCGGCGGATCAAGGTGGTCCGGTCCGCCTCGTCCGAGGGTTTGAGCCCTTCGGATTCCAGGCGAGCCAGGACGAAGCGGTCGATCGGGTTCCGGGGCCAGGACCCGTCGCGGACCTCCGGGAGTTCCGGCCGGATCGGGGCCTGGAAGGACCAATGAGTCGGTTTCGGAGTTTGGCCGTCCTCGGGCCAGCGGGCCCCCTGCTCCACCCAGGCCCGGACCAGGGCGATCTGGTCGCCGGTCAGCCTTTCCCCCTCGGGAGGCATGACCTCCTCGGGATCGGCCGAGGCGATACGGAGGACCAGTGGGCTCTCCCCCGGCTTCCCCGGGACGATCGCAGCCCCTTCGGATCCGCCCTGGAACGCCCGGACTCGATCATCGAGCCGCAGGTCGGATTTCTGCTTCTTCGGCCCGTGGCAGGCGAAGCACTTCGCCTCGAGGATGGGCCGGACATCGCGGGCGAAGTCGACCTCATCGGGCCTCGCGATCCGGCCCCCGAAGGCCATCGACGCAAGGACGGCCAGCCCGATGGCGGCCGAGCGGCTGGAGGGGGGTCGGCGCATCGCGGCCTCGTGCTTCGCGGGTCGATCAGGGTAGGCTTCAATCGTCGGCGATGAGGGAGGGCAGACCAGGCTCGACTATCGAAACTAACGGACGTGGATCCCCTTCGTCAAACGATTTCCCGATCGACACCGGTCGCGAATCGATAACAAATGGGCCTGCTCTCGACGGCCGGATGCCCGCGGTTCCTGCGGGAATTCTCGGGACCGACCGCGCGAGAGCTGGGATCCAATCCCCGGAAGCGTCCGAAAGGACGAGCCTCCGGGGAAGATCCATCAAGAAACGAGCGAATCCTTCTCGTTCGACGGGTCGCCCAGGACATTCCCGGTGTGCTGGACGATATCCTTGCCGGCCCCGCCCACCGCGACGGCATTGACCGCCAGCGGCGCGGCGCCGGGGTCGACCGCGAGGGAATAGCTGATCTTGTCGTTGCCCGCCCCGCCCAGGACGACCGCGGGCGTGGTGGCATCGGTACCGACGGTCCCGGGCGAGCCGGCCATCACCCGGATGTCGTTCGAGATGACATCATTGCCGGCCCCGCCGTCAATCGTGAGGTTGTAGATGTAATTGCCGGCGATGACCCCGGCGAACTTGGATTGGATCTTGTCGTTGCCGGCGCCGCCGGAGAGGCCCGGCAGGACCGTCGTGCCGGGGCCGACGACGCCCGAACCGTTGTACGTCAGCGTGTCATTCCCCGAGTCCCCTTCGAGGAACGGCAGGACGGTCCCGGCCATCATCCAGCCGGTCTGATTGATCGTCATCCGGTCGTTGCCCGTGCCGCCGTAGGCTTCCAGGTCGAGCCCGTCCGCGGTGGCGATGGCTCCGGTCAAGTTGGCGGTGAAGGCATCATTGCCGCTTCCCAGGTCGACCAACACGGTCCGGGCGGCCAGGAGATTACCGGTCAGGTCGTAATTGATCTGATCGACGCCCCCCTTGCCGAGCACCTCGATCATCCCGACGGCCCCGGTCGAGGTATACGTCCGACCGCCGCCGAGAGCGATCGTGATATTCCCGGCCAGGTTCGTCCCATTATCGGAAATCTGGATCACGTCGGCCTTGTTGGTGCCGGTGATGATCAGGTCGAGGACGCCCTGATTGAGGACTTCCTTGATCCCGACCTGGGCGTTGGCCGCCATCAGCTGTCGGCCTTCCAGGGATTCCAGCCGCGGTACGGCCCTGACGCGACGCTTCCGCGAGTCTCCCGTTTTGTTCTCATCCATGAGAATCCTCCAGGTCTGGGGGGGTTCGGGATCGGAATGGCCGGGGGGAGCCTTGGGGGATAAAACAAGAGGGTACGGACTCGTATCATATCCTGGGCTCCCGAGCAAGGTCCGATCTCGGGACGGGTAATTTTGTCAGGGGAGTTCGAGCGACGCGGGCCCGGCTCCGATCCTACAGAATCCCGGCTCAGGAACTCCCCGAGCGAAACGGGCTGGGTGACTCGGCCGGTGGGGGGACCGGCATGACTTCCGAGGGATCCGGCGAGCCTGCGGCGGGAGTCGCCGGGGGATGCTCGTTGAGCTGACAGCCGACGGCCCGCTCCAGCGATGCCAGGGCCTTGCCCAGTTCGGTCTCGACCTGGGCCAGTTGGAGCTCGACCTGGAGGACCTCGCGCCAGGCGGTGATCAGGCTCACATAATCGACGTTCCCCACCCGGTACTCGGAGGTGGAGGCCTCCAGGGCTTGCCGGCTCTTGGGGAGGATCGAGGAGCGGAACAGCTCGGCGATCGACTTATGGGAGTTGGCTTGCGTGATCAGGTCCTTGATCTCGCGATAGGTCGAGTCGCGCTCGGCCTCGTAGAGCTTGGCGTCGGCCACGGTGCGGGCCTGGGCCTCGGAGACTCCGGCGGCCAGCTTCTGCTGGTAGATCGGCAAGTTGAAGCCGACGAACAATCCGACGTTGGGGGCACCGCTGGCGGTGGTCGGGGTCGCGGCGTTGGTCTTCTCCATGTCCATGTAGGAGAGTCCGACCGTCACGTTGGGCTTGTAGCGTTTGAGGGCCAGCTCGACGGCTCTCTCGTCGCGGGCGATGGCGGCCAGGCGCCCCTTCAGTTCGGGCCGGGCGGCCGTGGCCAGCCGATAGAGCCGGTCCAGCTCGTCCGGGACCGCCTCCAGCGGCAGATCGGGCATGGTCCTCAGCTCCGAGTCGGGGTCGACGTGGAGCTGCCGGGCCAGGTCGGCCCGGGCCGAGACCATCCCCTGGCGGACCCGGATCAACTCCCGGTCGAGTTCATCGACCGCCACCTCGGCCCGGAGTACGTCTTGCTGGCCGACCCCGCCGGTCTTGTATCGTTCGGAGGCGATGATGACGAAGTCGCCGGCCAGTCGCCGGTTCTCGGTCAGGATCGCCTCGGCCCGCTGGTTGAAGTACAGGTCCAGATAAGCCCGCTTCACCGAGGCCACGGCCTCCAGCTCGGCCGCGGCCAGCTCGGCCAGGGCGACCTCGACCTCCTTCTCGGCGGCCTGTCCCCGGAGCCCCAGCGTGCCGAACCACGGGAATTGCTGCGAGAGCATCAGGTTGTACGGGTTGTAACCCATCAAAGAATACTGGGGAGCGACGCTCGGGATCGGATAGATCGTGTTCGAGACCATCGGGTCTTCCAGGGCCGTCACCTGGGGGATCCGACTGCGGAACGCCAGGACGTTGAACCGGGCCGCCTGGACCGATCGGTTCTCCGACAGGGCCCGGCGGATGAAATCGTCGACCGGGCGGGCGCCGAGGAGTTCGAGGGGAGTCGGCGGTGGTCCCGGCGTGATCGCCTCGGTCCCGACCGGCTGATGCGTGGCCGAGTGGAGTTCCCGGACGACTTCCAGGTACTCCGGCCGAGGAGCCGGCAGGGCACAACCGACAGCCGATAGGCCGCAGATCGCCCCGATCAATCCGGCCCTGCATCGACCCATCATTCTCGCTCCATGGCGGTCGCCAGGGCCGAGTCATCGAGGCGCGAACTCCGACCCAGGACTACTCATCGTCCGGGCCAGCCTTCACACTTGGGGAATCTTTGCGGATTGTGACGATTTTCCGAGGGAATGCCCCGATCAGCCGAAGGCCTCGAAGATCGGGGAGGCCAATCCGTCGTCGGTGGACTCCAGACCAAGCGAGTGGGCCATCGTGCCGAACAACTCGGCGAGCGCCACGGGGCGATCGACCGGCTCCGAGGCGGTCCGATCGGTGGCGCCGATCACCCGGCCACCGGCCGTCCCGCCCCCGGCCAGGAGGGCCGACCAGGCACCCGTCCAGTGATCGCGACCGCCCGACATGTTGATCCGTGGGGTTCGGCCGAACTCTCCCGAGGCGACCACCAGCGTCGAGTCCAGCAGGCCCCGAGACTCCAGGTCATCGACGAGCGTCGAAAACGCCCGATCGAACGCGGGGAGCAGCTCACGAGCATAGTCGTCGAGGGTCGCGAATGGTCCTCGACCGTGGGCGTCCCAGCTCGACCGGCCGAAGACGGTCTCGAACATATTCACGACCACCACCCGGACGCCCGACTCGACCAGCCGCCGGGCCATCAGGCAGCCCTGGCCAACCGCAGACCGATCATAGGCCTCGCGGAGCCCCTCGCGTTCGTCGTCGAGATCGAACGCCCGGCGCGAGGAACGCGAGGGCTGCCCCGCGGAGACCAGCCCCTCCGCTCCATCCAGGAATCGTCGAGCCCGGTCATGGGCGGCCGCCGCGTCGAAGCCGGCCGAAGACGGGTCGTCTCCGAGGACGAACGGCTCGAACGAGGGGCCGAGGAGTCCGGCCGACTGCCCGTGCGAGACGCTCACGCCCGTGTTTCCGATCGGGCCGGGCAAGACCACGAACGGCGGGAGGCCGCCCGAGGCTCCCAACTGACGGGCCGCGATCGAGCCGAGATGCGGATGCTCGGCCCCGGCTCGACAGAGCTGGCCGGTCCCCAGGAGCTGGAGGCCCGTCTCGTGGATGGGAGCGGCATCGTGGTTCATCGAACGGACCAGCGTCAGTCGATCCATCCTCCGAGCGATCCCCGGAAGGTGCTCGACGACCCGGACCCCGGGAAGCGAGGTCTCGATCGCCCGGAAGGGACCTCGGACTTCGCTGGGAGCCTCCGGCTTGGGGTCGAACGTCTCCAGCTGGCTCGGCCCGCCGACCATCATCAGGAGGATCACGGATCGATGGCCATCAGCCCGGGCTGCCCCGGCGGGACCACCGGTCAGGCCGAGGCCCAGGGCTCCCAGTCCGCCCAGCTTCAGTAGGTCGCGTCTCGTTGCCCCGTCATGAGCCCCGATCGCCCTGGATCCGGTCGTCCGCATCGTTCGGTATCCCCCGATTGGTGAGCCTTGGTCTAGGCCCCATCAGGTTACCCGGGCCGTCGCCCCGGCCATAGCCCAGGCCGGGGTTTTCCCAGCGGGCTCGAGGATCCCATCGGCATGCCTTCGAACGCACAACGCCCCCGAAATCGGAGGCGATGGCCCTGCGGTCGTCCGGGACTCGTTCGGATGCGGGTCAAGCCCCGTTCATCAGGCCCTTGACCACCACGGCGAGATCGGCGCCGACTTCGGTCAGGCTGTAGAAATTGTTCTTGCCCTGGCGACGAGGGGCGATGATCCCGCCATGTCGCAGCAAGGCCAGGTGGTGGCTGACCGCGGGCTGGCTCTGGCTGAGCTGCGAGCAGAGCGCGCCGACATGCTGCTCGCCATCGGCGAGGATCAAGATGACCTGGAGACGGGTCGGGTCACTGACATGCTTCAGGAGGATCGAAGCTCGCCGCGCCTGGCTCGATCGCAGGTCGGCCGCCTTGCTCGCCTTCGACTTGGCGGGGGCCTTCGGGGCGGCGGCTTTGCTCGGGGTGCTAACCTTGGTCGTTGCCATTCCAGGTACTCTCCCGCGCCGTCGATCGTCACGACGGGCGAACTTTCGTGGCCGGCAGGCCCAGCAGGCCCGCGATCGTCCACCCTTTAGAGGTCGTCCGGACCAACGTGGTGCCGAATGACGACAATCACCGCTAAACATGCGAACAGGCATCGTTGACAACAAACGCCCGATCAGGATTCGCCGGGACGTCGATCTTTTCAACCATGACATCCGATTTGAGGATCATGTCTAACCATAATGTAACATGGGATAGCCTTTTGACAATATCAACTCGCGATCAAAATCCCAAGATGGACATTATTCGACACGCTGAGGCGAAACGCGACATCCGTCACAATCCGCAAATCCAGAGATTTGCCGGACTCGGGACTGGTCACGTCTGCTTACGATTGATCCGATCGGCCATCCGGCCCCGTCAGAAATAGGGCCGTCGACCCGCATTCGTCATCGAGTCGGGGGGATGAACGAATAGATCGCCCCGAGCAAATCGGCGGTCGACCATCCCTGCCCCGACTCCAATCTCGCGAGGCGGCCGTCGGGGCCGATCACGGCCGTCCGCAGGTTGTGGGAGATCTCCCGAGCCCCGGGCGCGACGGTCAGGCCGAGCGGGTCGGCCACCTTCGCCAGTTGTTCATGCGAGGCGACGGCGAAGGTCCAGAGCGGCGGCTCGGCCCCTCGTCGTTTCGCGTGCTCGGCCAGGACGGCCGGCGTGTCGTGCTCGGGGTCGAAGCTCACCGAGAGGAGCCGGACGCCCTCGGCCCTGGCCGGGGCGACCGCGATCCGTCGGGCCAGGTCGGCGAACTTCGCATCCATGGCCGGGCAGAAGTCGGGAAGCGGGCAGCGGGTATAAATAAACGTCAAGACAACTACTTTCCCCTTCAAGTCGGAAAGCTTGAGCGTCCCCCCCTCCTGAGTTGTCATGGTGAAATCAGGAACCGGGTCGCCGATCTTCAAGAGTCTGGCGTCCGTGGCGATCGGCGGTGGCGGGGGCTCGATGGCCGGGCGGGTCACGGTCAGCTCGATCAGGTCATAGTCCTCGACCCGGCCCCCGACCGATTCGACCCGGAGAGGCCCTTCGACCTCATCCCCGGGCCGGATGTCCTCCAGCGAGGCCCTGTCCTCCAGGGTGAACGGCATCGTCATGGCCGGCATGAAGCCGGGGATCTCCTCGTGGGTGATCGTCACCTCGCCCGACCCGGCGTCGACCTTCCGGACCACGCCTTTGAGTCGATAGGTCTTCGAACTCGCCTTCGCCGAGGGGATCGGTCTCGGGGCCGGTCCCGAGGGAGGAGCTTCCCCGCCGCAGCCGACGACCAGCGTGGCCATCCCGATCACCGCAAATGTTTGCACTCTCATCAATAAGAACCTCATGAATTCGATCAGGAGCCGATCAGAACGGGAACCGGTCGTCGATCGGGCTGGCGGCCAGGTCGACCAGGAAGGAGGCGAGTCGGTCCACGACGATCTCGGTCAGGGCCTCGCCCTTGGCGGCGGTCGCAGGCCCGGGATCCCCCGCGCCCGAGTTGGTGGTCAGGAGGTGCCATGATCGGGTGATCTCGACGTATCCCTTGTTGACCGCCTCGAACCGGGTCGGGGCCAGCGAGCCGGCGTCGGCGGTCCCCTCGGCCACGAGGTCGGGCCGATGGGCCATGATCATGCTGGTCTCGAGCTCGCCCGCATGATCGCCCGGGTCCTCGAACAGTTCCTTATATTTGTCCGAGGCCATCTTCCACCAGTGGCAGGCGAACAGCCGGACGGGCGTCTTGAGGTGCAGCTCGCGGAGCATCCACTTGAGGTCGTTCCCGCCGTGCCCGTTGAGCAAGACGCACTTCATCACTCCATGCGTGGCCAGGGAGTCGACCAGGTCGGCGATGACCCTCGCCAGGGTCGAGGGGTCGAGATTCATGGCCATCGGGAACCGCATCTGGTTGGTCTCGGTCCCATAGGGGATCGCCGGCAAGAGCGCGACGCGGGCCCCCCGCTCGTGGGCCCTGGCGCATGCGAGCCGCCCGACGGCCTCGACCTGATAGGTGTCGGTCCCGTAGGGAAGATGAAGGTTGTGAGGCTCGGTGGCCCCCAGCGGGAGCACGGCAACATCGAAGGGAGTGGCCTTGACCCGTCCGTAATTCGTCTCGCTCAGGAGATAGGGATTCATGAAATTTCGCCTGGTGGATGGATTCGATCGGGCGGCCTCGACCCGAAAGCCGATCGTCCTTGCGGATGGAGGGGCATCTCCGGTACGATCCGAGGGCGGGGTCGCGAGGCGGGGGAGTCGCTGAAGACCCCCATTAACCGGGGACTGGCCGTCCGATGCAAGCCTTCGAGGCGACGAACCATTATTTCGACAAGGCCGCGAGCCGCCTCGATCTGACCGGGAACATGCGGACCATGATGGTCACGCCCGACCGCGAGCTGCGGGTCGAGGTGGCCATCGAGATGGATTCCGGCCAGATCGGCAACTTCATCGGCTACCGGGTCCAGCACGACAACGCCCGGGGGCCGTTCAAGGGCGGGCTCCGCTATCATCCACGCGTCGACATGGACGAGGCCGAGGCCCTGGCCAGCCTGATGACCTGGAAGACGGCCGTCGTCGACGTCCCATTCGGGGGCGGCAAGGGGGGGATGAATTGCGACCCCAGCCAGCTCTCCCGGGGGGAATTGGAGCGGGTCACCCGACGATTCGTCCAGCAGATCCACGACTTCATCGGACCCGACAAGGACATCCCCGCGCCGGACGTGGGGACCGATGCCCAGGTGATGGCCTGGATCATGAACGAGTATTCCAAGTTCCACGGCCACCACCCCGCCGTGGTCACCGGCAAGCCGGTCGAGCTCCACGGCTCGGCCGGTCGAGAGGCCGCCACCGGTTACGGGGTCGCATTGATCTGCCGGGAGATGCTCGGCAAGCTCGGCCGGACGATCGCCGGGACCACCTTCGCCATCCAGGGCTACGGGAACGTCGGGAGCTATTCCGCCCGGTTCCTCCACCAGGCGGGCGGGAAGATCGTCGCGGTCTCCGACGCCTTCGGCGGCCTGACGAATCCCGAAGGGCTGCCGATCCCCGAGCTGGACAAGCACGTGGCCGTCCATCGGAAGGTCGTCGGGTTCAAGGGGGGCGACGCGATCACCAATGAGCAACTGCTCACCAATCCGGTCGACGTCCTGATCCCCGCCGCGCTCGGGGGGGTCTTCGATGCCGCGATGGCCGAGGTCGTCCAGGCCGACCTGATCGTCGAGGCCGCCAACGGCCCCACCTGGCCCGACGCCGATGAGGTCTTCGAGCGGAGGGAGATCCCGGTCGTCCCCGACATCCTCGCCAACGCCGGCGGCGTGGTCGTCAGCTACTTCGAGTGGGTCCAGAACCTCCAGCACTTCCGGTGGCCCCTCGAACAGGTCCAGCGCGAGGAAGAACGCCGGATGGTCGAGAGCTTCGCCAAGGTCTTCGACATGGCCCAACGCAAGGGCGTCAGCCTCCGGACCGCCGCGTTCATGCTGGCGATCAACCGCGTGGGACGGGCGCGGGTCCTGGGGGGGATTTGATGGCGTGCTGCTCGCCTATTTCTCGCAGGAACGGCCTCCTTTGATCGCCTCGAGGATCATCGGAGTCGGCTCCATCAGCAACGTTCGCGAACCAGACCTTTGCGTCCTGGTTGAGGAAGCAGGAATATTAAGCTGGCGGATCGAACTGTTCGGAGATGGGAGTGAAGAAGCCTACGTCTTTCAGGAGATACAGATCTGGGGAAGCCTCATTGCTGTTGGATATGGACATTATATCCACTTTTTTAATCTTAAGCTTGGGTTGAATAGGAGTTACAATCTCGATTCTTATTTTGGGCACATTTATTCAGACCACGATTATTTACTCGTTGCTTCCGGAATGAAATTATTCCGGTATTCCCAATCTGCCAACTTGATCTGGCGATCGTCAGACCTGGGAATCGATGGAGTGGTGGTCGATCGGGTCGCGAATGGCATTGTGTCCGGTCAAGGCGAATGGGATCCACCTGGAGGATGGATCGACTATACAATCGACCTCGATTCGGGACAGTCACTTTCGTAGGTTGGACCTGTAGAATGACCGACGGCCATCGAGTGATTTCCCGACCATGATCTATTTTCTCTCGATCATTCTACTGATACTGAGCGGACTGACTTTCGCCTTGACTGCGCCGATCTATGACATTGCAGGATCAGATGCCTGGCTCGGATGCGCCATGGCGTTTGGCCTCATCGCATCCTCGCTTCCCATTTTGAAGGCACGACGAACTCTCAAGGATGTGATGATCGCGATTGCCCTGATTGCCTTCTACACGGCCGGAATCGCCTCGGTCCGCGACAGTTACCTTCGTGGCTATGACAAGAGCAATCCTCTCCACATTCGATTACTTTACTTCCACTAAAAATCGCCTGATCGATCATGAGCAACTCCACCTACGAAAACCCTCTCGTCACCCGGTACGCCTCGCGAGCGATGGCCGAACTTTGGTCGAGCCAGAAGAAGTTCTCGACCTGGCGACGACTCTGGGTCGCCCTGGCCGAGGCCGAGCGTGCACTGGGATTGAACGTCACCGAAGCCCAGATCGCCGAGTTGAAGGCCAAGGTCGACGACATCGACTTCGACGCCGCGAGGGCCCACGAAAAACGGCTCCGTCACGACGTGATGGCGCACGTTCACGCTTATGGAGACGTGGCCCCCGACGCCCGGAAGATCATCCACCTGGGCGCGACGAGTTGCTACGTCACCGACAACACCGACCTGATCTTGATCCGCGAAGCCCTGTCAATGATCCGCGATGGGCTCGTCGGCGCGATCGACGCGCTGGGAACCTTCGCCCAGACCTACCGCGACCTCCCCTGCCTGGGCTACACGCATTTTCAGCCCGCTCAACTGGTGACGGTCGGCAAGCGGGCGACCTTGTGGTGCTACGAACTGGTGATGGACCTTCGAGACGTCGAGCGGCGGCTTGAGGACCTCCGGTTCCTCGGCGTGAAGGGGACCACGGGCACCCAGGCGAGCTTCCTCTCGCTCTTCGACGGCGACCACGCCAAGGTCGAGGAGCTGGACCGGCTGGTGGCCGAGGCGTTCGGATTCGCCGACTCGCACCCGGTCTCGGGGCAAACGTACACACGGAAGGTCGACTCGCAGGTCGTCGCCGCCCTCTCGGCCGTCGCCGAGAGCGCCCACCGGTTCGGATCGGATCTCCGCCTCCTAGCGCACGAGCGCGAGGTTGAGGAGCCGTTCGAGGCCGAGCAGATCGGATCTTCGGCGATGGCCTACAAGCGGAACCCGATGCGGGCCGAGCGGATGTGCTCGATCGCCCGGTTCGCGATGGCCCTGCCCGCCGCCGCCACGCAGACGGCGGCGACCCAGTGGCTCGAACGGACCCTGGACGACAGCGCGGTCCGCAGGATGGTGCTCCCCCAGGCGTTCCTCTCCATCGATGCGATCCTGACGCTCTACCTGAACGTGGTGCCCGGCCTGGTGGTCAACCGCCCTGTCATCGCGAGGAACGTCGCGGCCGAACTCCCCTTCATGGCGACCGAAAACCTGATGATGGCCGGGGTCAAGCTCGGGGGCGACCGCCAGGATCTTCACGAACGAGTCCGAACCCACTCGATCGCCGCCGGGTCCAGAATCAAGCAAGGGGATGGAATCAACGACCTGACCGAGCGGATTGCCCAGGACCCCGCCTTCCGGGGCGTCAACCTCGCGAGCGTCCTCGACGCCCGTCAGTTCGTCGGCCGCTCCCCGGAGCAGGTCGATGCTTTCCTGACGCGCGAAGTCGAGCCGATCCGGAAGCGGTATCCCGAGGGGCTTGGCCAGCGGCGGGATGTTCACGTCTAGAACTTCGATGACCGCGACGATTGCCCCGTTGGTCCGGACTCAATGAAGAAAGCCCGGGGGAAACCCCGGGCTTTGGTCGAGATCCGTTCGAGGCCGCGAGTCGGCGGCGGTCCGGTCGGGTCGTCGGCGATGGTCTGATCAGACGCGGGCGGCCTGGCGGGCCTTGCGGAGGCGCTTGAGCTCCTCGCGGCGTCGGCGCTCGCTGGGCTTCTCGTAATAGGCCTTACGCCGCATCTCTTTCCGGAGGCCACTGCGCTCGCAGAGCTTGCGGAAGCGTCGGACGGCTTCCTGAATCGACTCGCCGGAACGGACCCTTAACTTCACCACAGGCTCGATCTCCGAATTGCTGAATGTCTCATCAGTTCCTCGCGAAGCGGGCGAGGGGATCGCCCCTGAACCAGGGCCGGCGGCCTTGGCAGGGCGGTAATTCATCAGTATAGACGACGCGACCGCGTTCGCCAAGCCGTTTCAACCGGGCGATGGGAGCTTTTTCGAGAGCCGACCGGGCGGCACCCGCCGAGGACGCAGTCGCGAGAGTCAGTCCGGGAACTCAGTAGCCGCCGCCATAGCCGCCACCGCCACCGTAGCCTCCGCTCCCGCCGCCTCCCCCGTAGCCGCCGCCACCGCCATAACCGCCCCGTCCGCCGCCGCCTCCACCGCCGCTCCCTCGTTCCTCGCGGGGACGGGCTTCGTTGACGGTCAAGGGTCGGCCTCCGTACGGGGTGCCGTTCAGGGCGTCGATCGCGGCCTGCGCCTCGTCGTCCTGCGACATCTCGACGAAACCGAACCCGCGGCTCCGGTTGCTGAATTTGTCGATGATGACCTGTCCGCTCGACACTGTCCCGTAGGCCTGGAAGAGTTCGACCAGGTCGTCGCCGGTGGTGTCATAGGGCAGGTTGCCCACGTAGATGTTCTTACCCATGATCGCTGGCCTTCCGATTCCGTCCTCGAACAATCCACCGCGGATCGTCGGTGCTTCGTCGTCGCCAAGGCTCGGCGCCGGGATTTCTCCGAGGAATCTCCACGCGCCATCGGAAAATATGGCGGATGGATTCGGAGAACTCAAGGGAAAAAAGGTCGAATTTCTTCGATCCATCAGCGATCAACACGAACAGCCCGGGATGCTTCCCGGGCTGTTCGACGGATCGAGCTGTGATGCGGGCGGTCCCGGCTCAGGCCAGGTTACGATCGGCGCGGGGCAGGAGCTCGGCGAAATCGAGGTGGCTGGGGCAAGCCTCCTGCGCGGCGGCGAGGTCGGCGTCGCTCCAGTTCCGGGCCGATTCGGGCAGCTCGGCATAGAGCCGACGGGCCTCGGAACGCTCGCCGTGGTGCTCGTGGTAGGTGAGGAAGCGGGTCAGGTCGCCCAAGGCGGCGCTGGTCCCGGCGGCCTCGGCACACCGACCGTCGCAAAGGGCGCACATGGTCGGCTTGGAGGCGAGGAAGAACTCGTGGATCTCGCGGAGCTCGGCGGCCTTGAGCGGCTCGAAGGTCCGGGCGGCGGAGGAGTCTTCGTTGACTTGCTCGACGGTCTTCATCGAGACGCAGCAGGAGGAGATCCGCTCATCGGTCCAGATCGCGTGCAGGAGCATCTGGTACGGGGCCAGGCCCTTGTCCTTGAGGCTGGGGACCTTGGTGGCCATGTCGTTGAGCATGGTCTCCGATCCGGCCAGCTGCTTCATCGAGATCAGGCCGATCCCCTTGGCGTGGGCGGCGTCGAGGGCCTTGTTGAACGGGTGATCCTTGGCGGCGAAGGCGTTGTACTTCACCATGATCATGTCGACCACGTTGGCCTCGGCCGCGGTGGTGATCATCTCGGCCAGCTTCGGGTGGTGGACCGAGAAGCCGAAGAACTTGGCCTTGCCCGACTTCTTGATCGCGTCGGCGGTCTCGCGGAATTCCTTGCCCTTGAGGAACTCGATGCACTCGTCGGCGCTGTGGTGATCGCCCAGCCCGTGGAAGAAGAAGGCGTCGACCGAGTCCATCTCCAGGACCGCCAGCCGCTTGTCGAGCTGCTCGATGAGCTGCTTGGGCGACTTGGGCGTATCCTTGGTGACGACGAAGGTATCCTTCTTCGCCTCGGGCATCGCCTTGAAGAAGCGGGCGACGGCCGGCTCGGTCTGATAGGCGTTGGCGGTGTCGATGTAGCGGATCCCGTTGGCGTAGGCGAGCCGGAGGAGCCGATCGGAGGCCCCGCCCAGCGAGCGCCAGGCCCCGGTCCCGACATTGAGGATCGTCACGTCGACGCCGGTCTTGGTGCCCAGCTTGCGGGTCGGCAGCGTGCCCTTGGCCTTGTCCTGGCCCGAGGCGGAGCCGGCACCCAGCGTCAGGGCCGAGGCGGCGGCGGTGGCCGCGGCTCCGGTCTGGAGGAATTCCCGGCGATCGACCTGCGAACGATCTTTGTCGCTCATCTCGCTTCTCTCTCCCATAAAAAGGGATGTCCTCGGCCCCTGGGGCGTCGAACGTTTTCCGCGAACGAGTGGATCCCGCGACCGATCAGCCTAGCCATGAGGCCGACGGTTGTCGACCCAGGGCTGGTCGGGTTCGGGCGAATTCTCAAACTTCCTTTAAACTTCATCGAGGCGCGAAGCCGCGGCCCGGTGGGTGATCCCGGGCCGCTGGGGTTTCATCGGATTGCGCCGGTCGATCAGCCCAGGTGGCGCTCGACCTTCGGCAGCAATTCGGCGAAGTTCAGATGATTCGGGCAGGCCGCCTGCGCGGCGGCGAGGTCGGCGTCCTTCCAGTCGCGGGCGGCCTCGGGCAGCTCGGCGAACAGCTTGCGGGCCTCGCTCCGGGCTCCGTGGCGCTCGTGATAGGTCAGGTACCGGGTCAGGTCGCCCAGTGCCGCATCCGTCTTGCCGGCCTTGGCGCATCGGCCATCGCAGTCGGCGCAGAGCGAGGGGTGCGAGGCCATGAAGGCCCGGTGGAGCCCCTCGATCTCGGCCTGCTTGAGCGGCTCGAACTTGCGGGCGGCGACGGTATTCTCGGTGATCTGGTCGAGGTTCCGCATCGAGACGCAGCAGGTCGAGATCCGCTCGTCCGACCAGATGGCGTGCAGCAGACCCTGGAACGGCGAGAGCCCCTTCTCCTGGAGCCCCGGCACGTGCTTGGGGACCTCGGCGAGGAACTTCTCGGGCTCGGGCCCGGCGACCTGCTTCATCGAGATCAGGCCGATCCCTCGCTTGTAGGCGGCATCGAGCGCCTTGTTCAGCGGGGCGTCCTTGTCGAGCCACGCGGTGTACTGGAGCATGATCGCGTCGACGAACCCGCCCTGGGCCGCCGATTCGATGATCTCGGCGCGGTTCTTGTGGTGGGTCGAGAAGCCGACGAATTTCGCCTTGCCCGACTTCTTGATCGCCTCGATCGCCTGCTTGAGTTCGGGGCTCTTGGCCATCGCGATCGCCTCATCGGCCCCGTGATGGTCGCCGAGGGCGTGGATGAAGAAGAGATCCACGTAGTCGGTCTTCAGGTTCGCCAGACGCTCGTCGAGCATCTTCATCATCTGCGAAGGGTCGCGGGGCGAGTCCTTCGTCACGAGGAAGATGTTCTTGCGGACCTCGGGGACGGCCTGCATCCACTTGGCGATGCCCGGCTCGGAGCCGTAGGACTTGGCCGTGTCGAAGTAGCGCACGCCGTTGGCGTAGGAGAACCGGAGGATCCGATCGAGTGCGCCGGGTGCCCGCCACGTCCCCTGGTTGAGGATGGTGACGTCGACTCCGGTATTGCCCAGCTTGCGGGTGGGTAGCGTCGTCTTCGACGCATTAGGTTCGTCGCCCAGGCTTGGCGACCCCAGGGATACCGCCGCGGCTGAGGCCAGCGCGCCGGCCTGGAGGAATTCTCGACGTTGGACCTGCGAGGGTTCGTTGCTCATGAGCCTTGCGTTCCCATAAAGAGGGATGCCCTCGGCCTCCGAGCGAGGCGTCGGACCTGTCGCGATGCGTCATTCCCGGCCTTCTCAACTTATCCCGTCAATCGCGGGAAGTCGAGCCGGCACCGGGGCCGCGATCGCGGAGGGTCCGGCGTCAGAGGCTGATCGCGATCTCGGCCTGGTCCGCATGATCGGCCTGCCAGTTGGCCGGCAGGATCTCTTCGCGATAGACGGGGACGTGACCCGGGGCCGAGATCCCGATCCGGACCTGATTCCGATCGATCTTGACGATGGTGATCACGATGTCGTCGCCAACCATGATCTTCTCGTTGACTTTGCGGCTCAGGACCAGCATGGGAAAATCCTCCGTGCTTGAGACTCAACGGTTCGGGTGGATCCTTCGCAACCCGAGTCAGCTCGCCATCCAGCGTTTTTGACTCTCGTGCCGCGAACGATAGATCCCTAATGCACCGGTTGTGCCGACGCAGAAAAAAATTTCCCAGGATCGGACGAAAAGCTCAAGTTCTGCAGACTTTAAGTTTTTTCGACCTTTTCGAGCGGTTTTCTGTCCAGGTGTCATTTTGTCGAGTTTGGACGACTTTCCTTCCCAAAATGACAACGATGCGCGTCGAAACGGGAACTGATGGCGTCGGAAGTGATCTTTCGGGAGGGAAAGTAGCGGCTCCCGCTCGAACGCGGCGATCCTGGTATACAGCCCGAATCACGAGCGAATGGCAGACGTAGGGCAGGGCTCGCCCCGCCGCCCGAGAGTGGACGGCGGGGCGAGCCCTACGGATCAGGATCAAGGTTCACGAACCACGTGGGAACCGCTCGCAAGCGGAATCCGGAGGAACTTGGATCACTCCGCTTGCGGCATGAAGGGCTGAGGCTTGAGGTCGCCCAGGTCCTTGACCTCACCCGGGGCGACGGTCACTCCGTCAAGCAGGTGTCCCAGATTGGAGAAGGATTGGGGAGGTTTCCTCTTCCCCTGACCTTCCAGGACCATCGCATAGTATTTGAAGCCGGGGATCAGCCGCTCGATCCGGAACCGAGCATCATCGCCGGTCGGTATCCCGGTGAGTGAAAAATGATCCCCCAAGAATTCGCCCCGATCCTTGCTAGGCTTGGGCATCATCCCCATCTTGTCGGGCCGCAGATCGTTCGTGATGAAGAGGTTGGGACGGGGCTGGCCCTGATCGTCGACGATTCGACCGGTGATCGTCCCCCACGGCTGGAGTTGGATCTTCATCGGGCTGGGCTCATCCCCATTCAGGATGACGAAGGCGATCAGCTTCCGATCTTCGTGGTAGATGGTCACCCGGCACGGCTCGGAAGGGGCGAGGGCTTGAACCTCGAAGCGGGACGGCTCCGACGTCGTGGTCCCCATCCGCCCCGTGTCCCGCTTCACCCTCGATCCATCGAGCGGGCGGCCTTCGGGGTCGACCACCTCGACGGTGACCGAACGGCCCGGATCGAGTTCGAGGTCCACCCGAGTCTCGGCCATTTCGGGGTCGAAATTGGTCTCTTTGACAAGATTGGCGCCGTCTGATGGGTCCGGACCGGACGGTTGCTGAATGGCCTTCTTCTCGCCCTTATCATCAACAGAAACCACGGTGGCCCTGATGGTCGACCTGAATCGATTCTCTCGACTCCAAACGGCGAGCTGTCCGAGACCCGGGATGGCGATGACCTCATACTCTCCGTCGGCGCTGGTCGAACCGTTCGCTTGATGATCCCAAAGGTAGTTGTCGGAGAAGCCCGGATACTCGCCAAGGTTCGGATTCCCGGCGATCGAGAAAAAGCTGACCACCGCGCGGACCGGCTCGCCCGTCACCTTGTCGGTCACCTTCCCCCGGACCACGATCCCTCGCTTGAGGACGAAGTCAAAGGGGATCGGCTCCAGGTCCGGCGATCCGGCCGTGACCTTGAAACTTCCGTTCGTGTAAGGGAGGCCGGGGGATCGCTGGACGAAGAGTCGATAGACTTCCGACCTGGGAAGGCCATCCAGGCGGTAACGCCCCTCGGCATCGGTCCTCGACTCGCCGCCCTGAACCCATCCGCGAATGGGGTCATCGAATCGACCCGCTCGGATGATCAGGCCCGCGATCGGGCGGCCGGTCTCCCGGTCTCGGGCGATCCCCTCAACCTTCCTGCTCGGGGGCAGGGCCAGCTCGAATCGAGGAGGATGGACCAACCTCCTCTCCTGCCAGATTTGATTCGGCCCGCTGAGCTGGATCTTCGGCTCGTCGCGGGTCATGACGTACGACCGAGTCGTGACGATTCCCGGACCCGAGATCAGCAACTCGGCCACTCGATCCTTGCCGATCCCCCTCAGGAGAAAACGACCATCGGGACCGCTGCTCGCCTTGATCGAAAGTGGTTTGATCGAGTGATGCTCCTGGCCCTCTTGGAGGTCACCGATCTCATCGGCACGCGCCCTGGCAATCCAGCCGGAGAAATCCCCGTTGATTTCGGACAACAGACCTTCGACCTTGATCTGGGCATCGGCGACGGGTCGGCCTTCGAGGTCGATGATCCGGCCCTCGATGGGCGGCCCTTCCTCGACCAGCTTCATCACCAGATCATCGGGCGGGACGGGATGGAGGCCACCTCGGATCCAACCCGGCCCGAAGCCGGGGGCGGCCGCGAGAATGTTGGGATACTGGAAAGTCTGGGCCAGATCCGGTTTGCCCGTGGTATCCGGCAAGAGGATCGCGAATCGACCATCGGGGCCGCTGATCGCTTCCGGCCGGACCTCCATCTCGGGGGGGAGGTAGGCGAGCCGCACGACCGCACCGGCCACCGGCTTGCCATCAGGCCCGACGACTCGACCCCGGATTGGGGAGGATGGGCCTGGTTTCGGTTCTCCCTCCTTGTCAACCTGGGCCACCTTCTGGGTTACCTTCAAAACAACCGCCCGGGCCACCCGTTTCGGCGAGGGCTCGGGGTGATCGGGGCGGCCCGCGCCGGTGGCGATCACGCCGGCCGTGGTCAGGCCGATCGCCGCCAGGAGGGCGGTCGAGGCAAACTTGATCTTGGTCATGAGCATCCCTCTCAAGATGGTCTGGGTCAGGGCCAGGACGCCCGCCGAGGCCGTTCCTCCGGTGGCGGCCGACACCACCGACCGGACCAGCAAGCTCGGGACGACCGAGGCCGAGCTCGATGAACCCGCCAGCAGGAGGGCCACCGCCGGGGCGGTGATCCCCCGGCGGGTCAAGCGGTCGCGGAGCTTCTGACGACCCCGGGCCAGTCGGCATCGGAGGGTCGGCTCGGTCCATTCGAGCTGCTGGGCGGCCTGGTCGTAGGTCAAGCCCTGGAGGTCGCAGAGGATCACCGGCAGGCGCTGGGATTCGGGGAGGCGGTCGATCTCCTCGTGCAGGATCGGCTTGAGGTCGTCGACCGGCCGGGACGTGGCCGATCCGGGGGGTGTCATGGCCGATGCCTCCGCCTCTTTCCGGCGTCGCCGCTTCGACCGGACGCTGGCCTGGACGGCCGATCGCCGGGCCACCCGGTGCAACCAGCCTCCCAGGGCCTCGCCCCCCCGGACCGATCCGGCCTTGCGGGCCAGGACCAGGAAGGTCGCCTGGAACGCGTCCTCGGCATCCTGCTCGTTCTTCAAGATCGCCCGGCAGGTGGCCAGGACCATCGGCCCATGCCGACCGACCAGCGCCTCGAACGCCGCCCCGTCCTTCGACGAGGCATAGCGGGCCAGGAGCTGACCATCGGCCAGGCCAATGGTCGATCCGCCCCCGAAGAGGTCGCGAAGGTGTCGATAGGCCGACCCGATTCCCGTGCTTGCCATCGATCCAAAGTCTCCCCGGACTGGTTCCGTCCGACCGTAGAGAGGGGCCTTGCTCGCGAACCCTCTCGGGTTTTTCCATCGGGAGGGGAAATTCGAGCCGGATCAAGCCCCCGCGAAGTCGCCCAACTCGACGATCTTGCGGGTGGCCTCGTGGCGGTACTCGAACATTCTGTTGAGCTTGGACCTCACCAGCCCCCCTCCGAAGAACCGGCCGATCGCCCCGAGCGGGACCTCGTAATCGACCACGTCGCGGAGGATCGTCCCCCCCTGTCCGTCGTCGAGGAACTGGTGGCTGTGGTGCCATTTCGCGAACGGACCGGAGAGCTGGATGTCGGCGAAGCGGTGGGGCGGGTCGTACTCGACATGCTCGGCGACCCAGCGGAGCGGGATTGGCCCGAGCCTGGTCTTGAGCACGACCCGACTGCCGACCCGGATCGAGTCGCCTCCGGATTCGAGCTCGACCTTCTCCCAGGGCGGGGTGAGCCTGGGGAGAGCCCCGGGGCTCTCATGGAAGGCGAAGACCTTGGAGGGCGGCGCGGCGATCCGGGATTCCTTGACGAATTGCATGGCGATCTCGGGAGGGTTGGGCGATCTCGGGCACTTTCGAGTCCATTGTAATCGGAGAAAGAGCCCGAGAATTCCATTGCATGCCGGGGATTGCCTCGGCACCATGAAGGTTGCGGCCGGCCCCCCTTGCCGGGGCCGACCTCCCGCCGCCGACCCGCAAACCAGTTCCAGGAGAAGGCGATGACCGAGAAGAAGACTGTGTCGCGCCGCGACTTCATGCAGACCACGGGGGCGGCCACGGGCGCCCTGGTGACCGCCGGTGCGTTCGCCCACCCGGCCATCGGCTCGATCAAGGGGGCCAACGAGCGGATCAACTTCGCCGTCCTGGGCGCCGGCGGACGGGCGACCTCGGCCCACGTCCGTCACCTGACGGACATGAAGGCGGAAGGCAAGGCGGTCGACATCATCGGCATCTGCGACGTCTGGGACGGCAGCAAGGATGTCAAGGACGTCCGGATCAAGGTCTCGGGCAACTGGGTCACCGTGGGTCGCGGCCTCTACCCGGTCGCCGAGTTCTGCGGCCTGAAGACCGACGACAAGCTCGTGACCAAGGACTACCGCAAGATCCTGGCCTCGAAGGACGTCGACGCGGTGGTCATCGGCACCCCCGACCACTGGCACGCCAAGATGGCCATCGAGGCGATGGAGTCCGGCAAGGACGTCTATTGCGAAAAGCCGATGTGTCATACCATCGACGAAGCCAAGCAAATCACCGACACCCAGGCCAAGACCAAGCAGATCTTCACCGTCGGCGTCCAGTCGACGGCCCACCCGATCTGGAAGATGGCCAACGACGCCATCACCTCGGGCAAGATCGGCCACGTCATGCAGGTCCAGACCAGCTATTACCGCAATAGCGACGTCGGCCAGTGGCGGTACTACCCGCTCCTGGAGAGCATGAACCCCAAGACGGTCGACTGGAAGATGTTCCTCGGGACCGAGTTCGGCCTGGCCCCCGACCAGCCGTTCAACCGGGCCAAGTACGCCCAGTGGCGTTGCTACTGGGACTTCGGCGGCGGCATGTACACCGACCTCTTCGTCCACCAGCTGACCCACATGCTCCAGGCGACCGGCATCCGGTTCCCCCGGCGCGTGGTCGGCGGCGGCGGGCTCTACCTCGAATATGACGGCCGCGACGTGCCCGACGTGGCCACCGTGGTCGCCGACTACGACGAGGGCTGTCAGGTCATCGTCACCGCCACCATGGCCAACAACACCCCGCTGCCCGAGGTCATCCGCGGCCACACCGGCACGATCGCCTTCGAGAACGGCGACTCGTACCGCCTCACCCCGCAGGAGCTCGCCAGCAAGCCGGCCCCGCCGAGCTTCAAGAAGGGCGACTCCGGCCCCCTGGTCACCACCCCGTTCAATGCCGGCGGCGACGCCGACACCCGGGCCCTCTGGGACCACTTCATCGAGTGCCTCCGATCGAGGAACACCGAGACCCTCTGCCCGGCCGAGACCGGCTACGCCGCGATCGCCACGGTCAACCTCGGCGTCGACTCCTACCGCCAGGGCAAGGCCTACTTCTTCGACAAGGAGACCGGCAAGGTCTCCGAGGCCGACGACTCGTGGGCCAAGAAGTGGGAGAAGGTCAGCCACGAGCGCGGCAAGCCCAATCAGGTCATGGGCTGGAAGGCCGACCCCCTCGAAGGCTCGGTCCTCGTCCCCCCCGCCTACCAGAAGCTGGAAGGCGACTGGGTCGACGGCCAGGACCCCGCCAAGAAGGCCTGACCCGCCCTCGAAGGCATCCAACGACGACGGCCGCCCTTCACGGGGCGGCCGTCCGTGTTTCGAAAGCGGGGGCTTATCATCGTAACGCCGCCGATCCGGCCAGCCGGATCAGGTCATCGCGAGATTGCTCCGCGAGAACCATCGGGCGACGCTCGAACCCAGGAGGGCGGCCAGGAGTGTCAGCAGGCAGTGGCCGACCAGGGTGAACTGCCTCAGGTCGGCCGGCACGAACATCGAGGGACTCTGAGGGATTGCCGGGACCGGGACCACTGGGCCCCGGGCTGCGACATCGGCCCCCTCGACCGTCTCGGCCGGGGGCATGGCCTGGGATTGATCTCCAGGACCGGCCGAAGACCGGTCAACCGCCCCGTGAAGAGCCCCAAGCCATCGGGAAGTCGGCAGTTCCAGGCCCGAAGGGTGGGGGGTCCAGGGCACGAAGGCGATGATCAGATACCCCCATCCGAACAGGGCGAATCCCTGCCAGAACGCCCGATCGTCGCCCTTCCGGTGCAGGATGCCCAGGATCGAGACCCCCAGCAGCGAGACCGTCGCGAGGAAGAGGACGTTCGCCCAGGTGGCCTGACCCTGGAGGACGGCGACCGAGGCGATGGCCCCGACCACCAGGAAGGTCAAGACGCCCAGGATCGGGACCTGACCCGCGGGACGCTCGACGCGCGGCCTCGGGGCCGCGACTCGGGGGTGCGAGTGCGGGTGCGGGTGCGAGGCGGGATGATCCTCGAAGTCGGGGACTCGGGCCGCGGGAGCCTCTCGCGATTCGGGTGCGGGCCGGGATGATCCCGGTTGGCGTTTCCAGGCGGTCGCCACCTCGGCCTGCTCTCGACGATCCGGGGACGACTCCCGCTCCCCGTTGGCCTTAACCCGGCGGGCGAATAGGCCCTCCATCCAACCGCCTTGCTGATCCTTCTCGTCGCTCCGAAGGCCTTGACGAAGCAGGGTGATCGATCCGGTTGGCCTCGGCCGGGCCGATTCGGGCATGTCCAGCGCCGAGGAGGTTGCTCCAGAATCGCTCGCCTGATGATTCGACTTGGTCGATTCGAAGCATTCCGCGGGGAGGATCTCGCCGCAGACCGGGCAGCTTTGATCGTCGGACAACTCGTCGGGCCGAGGCGTGCTCCGACAGTTCGGGCAGACGACAGAAGACGGCATGCACTCACTCCTGTTCGCGTCAACTGGGGCGGAGATTCGGAAGGGGAAAATCGCGGGTGAAGCGGCCATTCCGAGGCGGGCTCACCTCATTCGCCGGAGCGAATCGGACAGCGTATTGAATTCATTCGTGATCCTCCGAGTGCTGATCACCAGGGTCCTCGACGCCTTCCCGGCGGCCGAGACCATCGACGAGACCGGCACGACCGAGCCGATCGTGATCACCACGACCAGTGAGGCGCAAACCCTTAAAAGGAGCCGGCCTTGCGGGGAAAGCTCGCGATGAGGCCGGACGATCCGATCGAACTCGCGGTAGCGGGCCACGAGGCTGGCCTTCATCTCGCTCCGGACGATCGAACGGAGCGAATCGAGGTTGAGCCAGGGAGCGACGAAGTCCTCGACCAGTTCGAGGAACTCGAGCGTCTGCGCGTCGGACGACTCGGCCCCCTCGCGGCAGGCAATCAGTAAATTCTCGTGGATCAGATGGTAGGAGGCTTCGCCGAAGGGGAGCCGGGGTTCCCTCCTCGCCGCGACGACCTCGAAGACCTTGGCCCAGCGGATCCAGCATTCCTGGAAGGCGGAGTTCGCCGGGATTTTCGGGCGAACCCGCAACCGGCCGTGACTCTTCTCCGGTACGACCTTCGCCCGGGCCATCGCCGACGGGAGCGATGCGGCAGTTCGCCGCTTCCGACGGATGATGACGGAATCTGGCGATTCCGTGGCGGATTCCCGGGCAACGGGAGCGGTCCGAACCGGGATCTCGGGCGCGGGAGCCTTCCCGGCCGCCCGGACCTTCCCGGGATCGACCTCGCCGAACAGCCAGTCTCCCAGGAGATCCGAGACCTCCTGGGGATTCTGGAACCGGGCCTCGGGCCGCCGGGCCATCATCCGGGCCACGATCCGATTCAGACTCTCGGGGATCTCCGGCCTGAGGACCGAAGGCGGCACCGGAGTCTTCGTCTGGTGGGCCAGCAGCCGCTCGGCCATGGTCCCCTTGGGATAGGGGGGCCCGCCTGTCAGCAGGAAGTACAGCGTGCAGCCCAGGCTGTAGAGGTCCGACCGGATGTCGACGTCATGACTGTCGATCGCCTGTTCGGGAGAAAGGTAGTCGACCGTACCCAGGACGCTCTCATCGTGGACCCGGGTCAGCGAGGCTTCCTCGTCCTCGTCGTCGGGAAGCGAGCGGACCAGGCCCAGATCGAGGATCTTGACCGTCCCATCGCGATCCAGCAGGAGGTTCCCCGGCTTGATGTCGCGGTGGACCAGCCCGGCCTCGTGAGCGTGCCCCAGGCCCAGGGCCGCCTGGCGGATCATCTCGACCGCCCGTCGATAAGGGACCGGGCCGGACCGATCGACCAGATCTTGAAGGTTCGTCCCTTCGACGAACTCCATCGCGAAGTAGTGGTGGTCGCCGTCCTGACCGACGTCGAAACCGCGAATGATGTTCGGATGGTTCAGCTGGGCGACGGCCCGAGCTTCCCGATAAAACCGCTCCAGATAGCTGGACTCGCCCACCAAATTCTTGGGCAAGACCTTCAGGGCGACCCTCCGGTGGAGCAGCAGATGTTCGGCCTCGTAGACCGAACTCATCCCGCCGCTGGCGACGTGCCTGAGCAGCTTGTGCTTGCCCAGGAAAAAGCCCTGCTGGACCCCTTCGAGTAGCTTGCCCGACTGCCATTCGGTCAGGAGCCCTTGCTTGACCAGAGCCCTGGCGAACGTCGGAGCATCGATAGGCGTTCCCGAGCCACCCAGCTCGCGAAGGGAAGAGTCGAGCCGGGCCCGACCAAGCAAGCCCGAGCTCTGAACAGTGGTGAGGAACTGCTGAAGGGTCAATGCCATAACGCCTTCGCCGAGTTTCCCTAATGGGCCCTGCCTCGCCGTCAGCGACTTCGCCCGGCCTCCCTTTTGTGACTATAGGTCAGTTGTCGGAAAATGGTGGGAAGGGTCTGACCGACCCGATCCACCCGCCCACTTTCGTGCGACTTCGATGATCCCCGATCTCAACGAGCTTCGAGTTCCAGCCTCGATCCCTCGCGTCTCCTCAAGGCGGCGGCGACGAATTCTCGGAAGAGGGGATGGGCCTTGGTCGGCTTCGACTTGAACTCGGGGTGGAACTGGACCGCGAGGAACCAGGGGTGTTCGGTCGTCGGCAGCTCGATGATCTCGACCAGGGACCCATCAGGGCTCAGGCCGGTCGGCACGAAGCCGTTTTCCTCGAAGAGTCGGCGATATTGATTGTTGAACTCGTAACGATGGCGGTGCCGCTCGTGGATCAGATCGGCCCCGTAGGCCGCGCGGGCCAGCGAGTCCGGGACCAGGGCACACGGGCAGGAGCCGAGCCTCATCGTGCCGCCTCGCTCGCGGATGGCGGCTTGCTCGGCCATGAGGGCAATCACGGGATTCTGGGTCGTCTGGCTAAATTCGGTACTATTGGCGTCTTCGAGGCCCAGGATGCTCCGGCCGAACTCGATCGTGGCACACTGCATCCCCAGGCAGATCCCGAAGAAGGGGATTCCCTTGGTCCGGGCGTAGCGGATGGCCTCGATCTTCCCTTCGATCCCGCGCATCCCGAACCCGCCGGGGACCAGCAGCCCGTCGACCCCCGCCAGGACGGCGGCCGCCCCCCCGGGCTGGTCCAGTTCCTCGGCCTCGATCCGCCGGACGACCACCCGGGCCCGGTTGGCGATCCCGGCGTGATCCAGCGACTCGTAGACCGACTTGTACGCATCCCGGTGCTTCATGTACTTGCCGACCACGCCGATGGTCACCTCGGTATCGGGCCGGATGATCCGGTCGACCAGCTCTCGCCAGTCCGTGATATCGAGAGGCCCGGCCTTCAGGCTCAACCGCTTGACGATCAACTCATCCAGCCCGTTGTTGACCAGGCTCAGGGGGACTTCATAGATGCTGAACTCGCGGTCTCGCTCCTCGATCACCGCCTTGCGTTCGATGTTGCAGAACAGGGCGATCTTCTCGCGGTCTTCGGGGCTGATCGGGTGCTCGGTCCGGCAGATCAGGATGTCGGGCTGGATGCCGATCTGACGGAGGGCCCCGACCGAGTGCTGGGTCGGCTTGGTCTTCAGCTCGGCCGCCGCCTTCAGGTAAGGGACCAGCGTCAGGTGGATGTAGAGGCAGTTCTCGCGGCCCACATCCAGCGCGAACTGGCGGATGGCCTCCAGGAACGGGAGCCCCTCGATATCGCCCACGGTCCCGCCGATCTCTGTGATGACCACGTCGACGTCGTCGCCCGCCAGCCGGAGGATCGCCGCCTTGATCTCGTCGGTGACGTGGGGGATCACCTGGACGGTCTTCCCCTCGTAGGTCTTCCCCTCGCGTTCCTTCTGGATGACCGAGAGGTAAATCTTGCCGGTGGTGTAGTTGCAGTCGCGGGTCAGGGGGGCGTCGGTGAACCGCTCATAGTGGCCGAGGTCGAGGTCGGTCTCGCCGCCGTCATCCAGGACGTAGACCTCGCCATGCTGGTAGGGGCTCATGGTCCCGGGGTCGACATTGATATAAGGATCGAACTTCTGGAGCCGGACCCGGAGCCCCCGATGTTCCAGGAGCATCCCGATCGAGGCGCAGGTGAGACCTTTTCCCAGTGAGCTGACCACGCCGCCGGTCACAAAGATGTGCTTGGCCATGAAATTCCCTTCGACCTCCCCGCCCGCCCGCAAACTCAAACGAGTTAGTATAACGCGCCCGGCAAGTCATGACCGGCCCTCTAGCTTCACGGATCTCGACCCGGGCCAACCTGGCCGGTGGGTTCGTTCCGCTGAGCACATGGCTTCGATCTGACCTCAAAATGGGTTCGATCCGCCAAAAACCACCCAGGATGGCTTCGATCTGACCAAAAATGGGTTTGTTTCGCCAAAAACCATCAGGATGGCTTCGATCTGACCTCAAAATGGGTTCGATCCGGCCCTGAGGAATGGCTTCGTTATGACGCAGGGCCGATCGCCCGGACTCGGATCGCCTCGACTTGGCCCGAGGACCTTCCCGAATAAGATCGCGAAATCGTTCGGAGTCCGAGCACACTCGTTTCGTGAACCTTCCCGGATTAGGCGGCAATCGGACTTCCGGAGATTGAACAGTATCCCAGCTTCCCCGGGCCACGAAGGCGAGAGTTCAGATGACCACGGGTGCCCTACCCCACCGACCGGCCTCCGGGCCGATTGCCGGGAGGCCGGATCCTGGTGTACGATTAGGAAGTTCTCTCGATCCGCCCGCATCGACCCCAGGCGAGCTGAGTCATGCCCCCGATCCGCCTGAATCGCCGGAGATTCCTGGGATGCTCGGCCGCCGCCGGCTGGGCCTTATCGCAGGGACGGGTCGATGGTTCGACCAGCAACTCCCCGGTCCGGGTCGGGATGATCGGCCTCGGGACCCGGGGGACGACGCTCCTCCGAACCATGCTGGAACTCGAAGGGGCGCAGGTTGTTGCCCTCTGTGACGCCGAGGAACGGCACCTGACCCGGGCCTCCGGGATCGTCGAGAAGGCCAAGGGAACCCGGCCCGACTCCAACGATCAGATCGGGCAGATTTTGGAGAGGCCCGACGTCGACGCCCTGGTGGTCGCCCTGCCCTGCGACCTCCACGCCTCGACGTATCGAGACGCCATCCTCGCCGGCAAGCACCTGTACGGCGAGAAGCCGCTGGCCCTCACCCTGGCCGAGTCCGACTTGGTCGAAGCCGAGGCCGCGAAGTCGCCCGAGTTGGTCGTCCACGTCGGCTATCAGCGACGGTCGAACCCCCGATACCGCGAGGGGGTAGCCCTGGCCCGCCGGGGGGACCTGGGGTCGTTAGTCTCGGGCTCGGCCGAGTGGATCAGCAGCAACGGCCCGATGAACGGCCACGACCACTGGCTGGCCAGCCGGGCCCGATCGGGCGACTGGATGATCGAGCAGGCCGTCCACATCTGGGACGTCTTCGGCTGGATCAAGGGGACGCCCCCGGCTCGAGCGTTCGGCCACGGTCGAAGAGACCTCTTCGCCCGGCTCCAGCCCGACCGCGACGTGACCGACGACTACGCCGTCCAGCTCGAATGGTCCGACGGCTTCCGGGTCGCCTTCACCCATAGCTGGGTCGCCCCCGCCGACGACGCCTTCACCGGGGTCGGCCAGAGGGTCGTCGGAGAGGCCGGAGGGCTCGACCTGACCACCGGCTCGGTCACTTACCGCGACAAGTCTCGCCCCCGCCAGACCCTCCACCCCGGCCCCCAGCCCGACACCCGATTGGCGTTACAAAACTTCCTCGAAGCCATCCGGTCCGATCGACCAACCACTCCGCCCATCACCCTCGCCGAAGCCCGCGAGGCCACGGCGGTTGGATTGCTGGTCCGCAGGGCGGTCGATGAGCGACGGGTGGTTAGCTGGGATGAGATCCAGTCCGGGACGTGAGTGCAGTCGAATGCTACTTCGCTGGACCAAGCCAAATGTTGGGATTTTCAATTTCTTCTTCTGGAGGTCGGAACGTGGCAACACATTCGTTCGCAGCACCGCAATCGACACAAACTCCCTACGCGGTCAACTAAAAGGCCACCTGCAGAAAGCCTTAGAAAGCCTTGCTAGTAGAGAAGCGTCGAATTGGAGATGAGAAAATGGAAGTATTTGAACTGAAGGATTGGCATGATTTACTAAACATAGCAGATCTGCTTGAGATAGGATCTGCGACTCGGCCTCCTTTCGTGTTTCGTGGACAACCATGTTCAAAATGGCAACTTAAGCCTTCTCTATTGAGACATTTAGAGCGACTTGTCATAGATAGTGCCCAGGCAATCCAACTCGAGAAAACCGCATTGGATGAATTTCGCGCAGAAGCTCATTATCACATTTCGCCAATAATATTTATGAGTGCTAAAAATCATTTTGATTGGTGGGCAATCATGCAACACTATGGCGCCCCAACACGTCTATTGGATTGGACAGCATCGATCTTCGTAGCGGCGTATTTTGCAGTCTCTGGCTATCCCGACGAAGACGGAGCAATATTTCTAGTGAATTCGCTAAAATCAAACATTGCCACGATCAAAAAACACCCAAACATATCAGGTATCGATGGAGTTGCCAATCAACTATTCGACGCAATGCTTGTTCAGCCAAATGCACCCAGCACAATCCATTTCATGGGACAACACCTAAGAAACGATCGAATGAGCGCACAGCAAGGACTTTTCAGTATTTCTCCAAACATTTTTGCCGACCATTCAAGTATCCTTAATTCACACATGAGTGACACAGCCGAACAAATTGAGGAAGAATTAAATCCAGAAATCTCGTTTGGCAAACTTGTCGTACCGGTTTCTCTGAAGGCTCAATATTTGCGAAAACTAAAAAACATGAATATTACAGCGAATTCCTTATTCCCTGGCATTGACGGTTTGGGACGATCCGTGGCTGAGCTATTTCTGCTCGGAAAATCAGGATTTGGAATCGTTTGATTTGGATGCAAGCATTCGGTTGCCATCCTGCCCTACGACTGCTTGAGGCATCGAGGAAGCAGCTCAGCGTTCGTCCAAAAACCCTCCCCTGCTCATGAAGCCTCCCGAGCCCCTGGCACTTCGGAGAACTCGAAGCGAGGCATGACACCCAACGACTCCATGTATCGGGACAAAGTGGCGAGGGTTGGATTGCCGTGGCCATTTTCGAAGCGGCTCAGCGCGGGCTGATCGATCCCGGAGCGTTCCGCGAGCGTGGCCAGACTGACCCCGGCTTGTTCCCGATAGGCTTTCAGGCTGGCGATGAATCGACGGATCTGGACGAGCGATTCGACGGAGACCGGCTCCCCGGCCGTCGCGATGTCACCGGTCTTGCGGAACTCCTCCGCGAGAGCCTGCCGATCGTGGATTTCCCGCTCTCGGACCTCGGGGGTCCGGTTCCGGGCCATCATGGCCTCCACCTTTGCCCGACGTTCGGGGGAGAGATGATCGAGCGTTTTTCGCGGTCGAGAAGGCATGGTTAATCCTCCTGGGGAAACGCGGTAATCGGCCGGACGACCACAAGGTCATCGTCGGCCTCGATCTCGAAAATGATGATGATCTCCTCTCCGTCGGAGGTCGTGGTCCGGATCATGGGACGATCGGTCTCACGCGTCCGAGCGACGGGTCCACGGTAAGTCAGGATCGCTTCCTCGATTTCGTCGGGGTCGAAACCGGCTGAGAGGATGTGGCGAGTATTGCCCTGCTCGAAATCCTCGTCGTCCCAGTCGAAGAAATCGACATGCATCCGTTCACGGCCTCGCGAACCCGTCCCCACACTGCCTTGTGATACAATACATAATTCGGTCGTCGATTCCAAGAGCTTGAGAGTCTTCGATCGGCTCGTTCCCCGAGAATCCCTCCCGGAAGTGTCTTGTACCCCCCTACCAGAGGCGGGTTGCTCGGCGCACCAGCATCCCTGAGAATCGGGGGACGACCGGACCTCGCCCTCCCTCGGAGATATACCGATGACCTCAATCACCCTGGCAATCGCCCTGGCGGCCCTAAGCTTCGATGGTGGGCCGATCCGGCTCCATCCCGAGAATGCTCGGTACTTCGTGTTTCGGGGGGCTCCGACGTTCCTGATCACCTCGGGCGAGCATTACGGAGCGGTCCTAAATCGCGACTTCGACAAGGTCCCCTATCTGGATGAGTTGAAGGATCGGGGGTTCAACCTCACTCGGGTCTTCTCGGGGACTTATCGGGAAATCCCGGGCTCTTTCAAGATCCAGGCGAATACGCTGGCCCCGAAGCGGGGACGGCTGGCTTCCCCCTGGCTCCAGGTCCAGGGGCCGGGGGAGCCCGAGAAGTTCGACCTCGACCGCTTCGATGAGTCGTATTTCCGGCGACTCAAGGAGTTCGTGACCGAGGCCGGCTCGCGCGGGATCGTGGTCGAATATGTACTGTTCTGCCCGCTCTATGGCGAAGACCTCTGGGCCGCCAACCCGATGAATGCGTCGAACAACGTCAACGGGGTCGGCGAATGCAAGAGCACCGAGGTCCTGACCCTCAAGCATCCCGATCTGCTCGATCGCCAACTGGCCTTCGTCCGCAAGGTGGTCTCGGAGTTGAACCTGTTCGACAATGTTTATTTCGAGATCTGCAACGAGCCTTATTTCGGCGGGGTGACCCTGGACTGGCAGGCGAAGGTGGCCGAGACGATCGTCGAAGCGGAGAAGCCGCTCACCCACAAGCACATGATCGCGCAGAACATCGCCAACGGGAAGGCGAGGGTCGAGGAACCCAACCCGGCGGTCTCGCTGTTCAACTTCCACTATGCGAGCCCCCCCGACCTGGTCGCGATGAATTCCGGCCTGAAGGCGGCGCTCGGCGATGACGAGACGGGATTCCAGGGGACCGGGGATCGATTCTACCGGCGAGAGGCCTGGGAGTTCCTCATGGCTGGCGGGAGCCTCTACAACAACCTCGACTACTCGTTCACGGTCGATCACCCCGACGGCTCGGCCGAGGTGAAGGACCCCACGCCCGGGGGCGGGGGGCGTGCGTTCCGGTCGCAGCTCTCGGTCCTGAAGCGGTTCTTCTCGGGGCTCGACTTCCTCCACATGAGCCCCATGCCGCCCTTGATCGCCGGGAGCAAGCTGCCCGAGGGGGCTCGGGCCTATGCCCTGGGGAGGCCGGGCGAGTATGCAGTCTACGTCGGCGGCGGGCCGAGGGCCACGCTCTCACTCAAGCTCTCGCCGGGCCACTATCGCTACGAGTGGATCGACTCGATGACCGGCGACTCGCTCAAGTCCGGGATCATCGAGGCGAATGGCCCGGTGATGCTCGAATCTCCCGAATATCGCGAGGAGGCCGCCTTGCGGATCTCTCAGGAATCGAAGCTCCCGTAATCTTCCGCTATTTGGCCCGGAGCGCGTCCACCTCGGTCATGTAGGCCGCGACCAGTTCTTTCCGGCCCAGGAGCCCGATCAGGCGGGTGGGATCTTCGGGGTCGACGACGGGGATCTCTTCGAGGTTCCGCTCGGTCAGGCGACGGAGCGCGGTGTGGAGGTCGTCCTTGGGGGTCACGGTCATGACGGGCCGGGTGGCCAGGTCGTCGGCCAGGACGAGCGGGCCGACGTCGGATCCCAGGAGGGCCAGCCGGACATCGCGCAGGGCGATGATCCCGTCGAGCTTCCCCTCGCCGTCGACGACGGGGAAGAGCGTCTCGGTGGAGTTGGCCACCTGGCGGATCAGCTCGTTGAAAGGGGTCGAGATCGGGACGGTTTCCAGCCCCTCGGTCCGGACGTGGACCTGGTCGACCCGGAGCCGCTCCAGGACGTCGATCACGAAGTCTCCCTGGTGCGCGGGGCTGTCGATCGGGCTGGGGACCTGTTCTTCGTAGAGCGTCCATCGGCGAGACAGGACGACGTTCAGGCTGCAGACCAGCATCAAGGGGACCAGCAGTCGGTAGTGCCCGGTCATCTCGCAGACCATCACGATCGAGGCGAGCGGGCACTTGGAGACCCCGGCGAAGAACCCGCCCATCCCCACCAGGGCGAACGCGGCGGGGTCGATCACCTCGCCTCCCGGCAGGATCGCGCGGAGCAACTGGCCGACCCCTCCGCCCAGCATCCCACCGATGAAGATCGAGGGGCCGAAGACACCACCGCTCCCGCCCGAGCTGATCGTCAGGCCGGTCGCCAGGATCTTCAGCAACGCCAGGCCGACCAGCAAGGCCACGCCCATCTGCGGCTCGAAGATCGGAGTTCCCGGCATCGCCAGGTCGCGGGGCATCCCGATCGCACCCCACTGGACCCAGCCGTAGCCCCCGGCCATCAACTCGGGGAACACCAGGGCCATCAGGCCGACCAGGAACCCGCCGACCGCCGGCTTGAGGTGTCGGGGGATCGGCATCGGCCGGAACATCTTGTCGCGGATCCCGTAGAAGACCCGAACATAGAGCCAGCCCACCGCCGCGCAGACCACGGCCAGCACGATGAAGATCGGGATCTCGCGGACCCCGTGGAAATTCAGGTCCGGCACCACGAAGATCGGTCGAGGGGTGATGAACAGCGCGAAGACGGAGTAAGCCACGATCGAGCTGGTCAGGCAGGGCAGAAGCGCGGCCGACTCGGTGGCGGTGGTCGAGTACAGGACCTCGCCCGCGAAGAGGGCCCCGCCCAGCGGAGCCCGGAAGATCGCCCCGATCCCCCCGGCCGCGCCCGAGAGCATGAGGAGCCGACGTTCGCTCGAGGTCAGCCTCAGGATCCGCGCCAGGACCGAACCGAACCCCGCGCCGATCTGGGCGATCGGCCCCTCCTGCCCCGCCGAGCCGCCCGAGCCGATCGTGACGACCGACGCCACCGCCTTGATCAGCGGGACCCGGGCCCGGATCATCCCCGCCCCCCGGTGGAAGGCCTTGATGAGCGAGTCGGTCCCGTGCCCCTCGGCCTCGGGGGCGAGGGAGAAGACCAGGACGCCCGAGATCAGGCCGCCGATCGTCGGGATCAGGAGCGTCAGCCACCAGTGGGTCGGGTAGGTGATCGGATGCGCCGAGCCCTCGCCGGTCGGCGGCAGTCGGAGCCCGAGGAGGTCGTTCAGGACGTGATGGGTCATCGCCTCCAGGGCGAGCAGGAAGGCCACCGCTCCCAGCCCCGAGACGACCCCGACCAGCGGGCTGACCACCACCACTCGCCCCGCCCCGGGGGTCGCCCATCGCGAGGCGAGTTGTCTCAAGAGGCGGCCCAAGACCTGTCCAACGTGGTCCCACGAGTTCGACCCGGCCATCCAGTCCCCTCTCGGCGTTCGCGTTCCTGGGCCCAGCACGCGGACACCGCACCGAGGCCGGCCGCGAAACGTCCCGCCTATCATACGCAACTCGAAGCCGCAGACCAACCGGCCGAGGGGTTCCGACATGGTAATCGCGGCCCGGCCTCGATACGATGGTCCCTTCTTGACGGCCGGAGGATCGGGACGAGGGAAGGTCGATGCGGGTGGGAATCGGGCACGACACGCACCGGCTGGTCGAAGGTCGGCCGCTGATCCTGGGTGGGGTCCGGATCGACCACTCCCGGGGCCTCTTCGGGCATTCCGACGCCGACGTGGTGATGCACGCCGTGGCCGACGCCCTCCTGGGGGCCGCCGCACTCGGCGACATCGGCGAGCATTACCCGGACACCGACCCGAAATGGGCCGGGGTCGAGGGGGAACGGCTCCTGGGGGACGTGGTCCGGATGGTCGCCTCGTCGGGTTGGAAGCCCGGGAACGTCGACGTCATCATCCACGCCCAGGCCCCCAAGCTCACGCCCCACAAGCCGGCCATGCGCGACAACCTCGCCCGGGTGCTCGGCCTGGACCCGTCGGCGGTCAACATCAAGGCCAAGACCGGCGAGCACGTCGGGCCGATCGGACGGGGCGAGTCGATCTCCTCCGAGGCCATCGTCCTGCTCGTCTCGGCATCCCAGGATTAGCGAGCCCGAGGCCGATCGGTTGGTGTAGGGTGGTGTCGAGCGCAGCGAGGCCCACCACGTCCCCAAGAGTCCCGAGTCCCGAGTCCTCCCCATGCCCCTCCGCCTCTACAACACGCTAACCCAGACGAAAGAGCCGTTCCGGACCGTCGAGCCCGGCAAGGTGGGCATGTACGTCTGCGGGCCGACGGTCTATTCGAACAGCCACGTCGGCCACATGGTCGGGCCGGTCATCTTCGACACGATCAAGCGATACCTCGTCTACCTCGGCTTCGACGTGACCTGGGTCGTCAACATCACCGACGTCGACGACAAGCTGATCATCCAGGCCCAGAAGGACGGGACCTCGGTCAAGGAGCTGGCCGAGCGCGTGACCGAGGACTACCTGGCCTGCCTCAAGGCGCTGGGTGTCGACGGGATCGACCACATGCCCAGGGCGACCGAGCACATCGCCGAGATCGTGGCGATGACCCAGGGCTTGATCGACAAGGGGTTCGCCTACCCCTCCGAAGGTGACGTCTACTTCGACGTGACCAAGGCCCCCGAGTACGGCAAGCTCAGCCACCGAGACCCCGAAGCCCTCCAGGCCGGGGCCCGGATCGAGCCGACGGCGATCAAGCGGCACCCCGGCGACTTCGCCCTCTGGAAGGGATCGAAGCCCGGCGAGCCCGCCTGGGAAAGCCCCTGGGGGCCGGGCCGACCCGGATGGCACATCGAGTGCTCGGCCATGAGCATGAAGCTCCTCGGCGAGCACTTCGACATCCACGGAGGGGGCCTCGACCTGGTCTTCCCCCACCACGAGAACGAGGTCGTCCAGTCCGAATGCTTCAGCGGCAAGACGTTCGCCACCTACTGGCTCCACAACGGCCTGCTGACCAAGGCCGGCAAGAAGATCTCCAAGTCCGACCCCGGCACCGTCATCCTGATGAGCGACCTGCTCCGGGATCACGACCCCGACACCCTCCGATGCCTCTTCCTGTCGAGCCACTACCGGAGGCCGATCGACTACGGACCGGGACGACTCGAAGAACTGGAGAAGAGCCTACAAGCCTTCTATAGCCTGTTCGATCGCTTCGAGCGCCTGACGAACACGAGCTACTACGCGCTCCAAGCTCCGACCCGTCGCGACCGGGAAGCCCCGGCCTCCGGCGAGGTCCCGGTCCTGGCCGAATTCTCGGAGCATCGCGATCGGTTCCTGGAGGCGATGGACGACGACTTCAACACCGGGGGGGCCCTCGGCGAGTTGTTCGAGCTGGTCCGGGCCTTGAATCGATTCGCCGACGCCCAAAAGCTCGAACCGGGCTCCGACCGGAATTCGCTCGAAGTCTTCCGGGCCGGCATCGTCATCCTCAAGGAGCTGTCGCAGATCCTCGGCCTCTTCCGGGTCCCCCGGGCCAGGGCCGAGCCCGCCCAGGACAAGCTGACCGGTCCCCTGCTCGACTTCCTCGTGTCTCTTCGTACACGAGTTCGTAAGGAGAAAAACTTCGGACTTGCCGATGAGATTCGTAAGAAGCTCGCCGAGCTGGGCGTGACCCTCGAAGATCGCCCGGACGGGACGAGCTGGAAGATCGACTGAACGTAGGGCCAGGCTTTCTCCGCCAAGATCCGCGAGGCGGCACGGCGAGCCCTGTCCTACGAGATCTTCCTCCCTCTCCCTTTGGGAGAGGGCCGGGGTGAGGGTCATCTTCAAGCGGGTGATTCACGCATATGACTCGTGACGGAAGCCATGGGTCGGGCGGGGGACCCTCACCCCGGCCCTCTCCCAAAGGGAGAGGGAGCCAGAAGTCCCACTCAAGTAGCAAGTTAAACCAGGTCCACGGAGGGCCCCTCGATGGCGACGACGGCTCGAGAACCGAGGGCCCCTGGCGAGCCCGACCCGGCACCCCTTCGCGTGGTCGGGATCGACCCCGGCCTGGGCGTGACCGGGTATGCGGTGGTCGAGCCCACCTCGCGCGGGCCTTATGTCGTGGAGGCGGGGGTGATCCGCCCCCGAGGGGCCTCGCAGAAGACCCTGGAAGGGCGGCTCCTGGTGATCCACCAGGGGATCCTCGAAGTCCTGGACGCCTTCCCCCCCTCGGCCCTGGCCCTGGAGCAGGTCCACAGCCACGTCAACCACCCCCGGACGGCGATCCTGATGGCCCACGCCCGGGGGGTGATCGTCCTGGCCGCCGCCGAGCGGGGCGTGCCGGTGGTCGGTTATGCCGCAACGCGGATCAAGAAGACCCTGACCGGCAGCGGCAAGGCCCCCAAGGAGCAGATGCAGCACGCGATCCGGGTCGAGCTGGGACTCGACCGGCTCCCCGAGCCGCATGACGTGGCCGACGCCTGCGCCGTGGCCCTCTGCCACTTCCAGATCTCCCGGAACCTCCGGGGGCTCAACGGCGGATGATCCCTCGGGGAAGCTCGCGGTCGTCCCATCACCCGGCGATTTCCGGTAGACTGGCCGTCGGGACTCGCGGGTGCGCTTGACCGGAGCGCAACCGAACCTCTACGATGGACAGGCGTCAAGGACGCGATCGAAGACGAATCATGAGCTTCCTCCCACCCTCGCGCAACACGAACCGACGGAACCTCCCGTGACGATCACGCTGAACGGCGAACGGCGCGACGTGCCCGAACCCCTGACCGTGGCCGGGCTTCTGACCCACCTGGGCGTGAAGCCCGAGCACGTGGCCGTCGAGCGGAACCGAGACCTCGTCCCCCGGGCCTGCCACGCCGAGTCGCCCATCACCCCCGGCGACGTCCTGGAAGTCGTCACCCTGGTCGGAGGGGGCTCGCCCGAAGCCGACGCCACCCCGCTCCTGACGATCGGTCCTCACCAGTTCCGGAGCCGACTCCTGGTCGGCACGGGCAAGTACACGACCCTGGAACTGATGAGGGACTGCCTCGACGCCAGCGGTTGCGAGGTCGTCACCGTCGCGGTCCGCCGCGAGCGGCTGTTCGACCGCGAAGGGCGGAGCCTGCTCGATTTCCTCGACCCCAAGCGCTATACGATCCTGCCCAACACCGCCGGTTGCTTCAACGCCGAGGACGCCTTGCGGACCGCCCGGCTCGGTCGAGAGTTGCTCTCGGGCCTGGGCAACCCGGGGTCCGACTGGGTGAAGCTGGAAGTCCTGGCCGACACCCGGACCCTCCTGCCCGACCCGGTGGCGACCCTGGAGGCCACCAAGATCCTGGTCGCCGAGGGGTTCCACGTCCTCTGCTACACCAGCGACGACCCGGTGATGGCCCGCCACCTCAAGGCCGCCGGCGCCGCCAGCGTGATGCCCGCCGGCAGCCCGATCGGCAGCGGCCAGGGGGTCCTGAACGCCAACAACCTCCGGATCATCATGGAAGACCTGAAGCAGGATGACCCCGACTACCCGGTCATCATCGACGCCGGGGTCGGCACCGCCAGCGACGTCGCCATCGCCATGGAACTCGGCTGCGACGGGGTCCTCCTCAACACCGGGATCGCCGGGGCCAAAGATCCGCTGAGGATGGCCCACGCCATGAGGCTAGCTGTCGAGGCCGGACGCCTCGCCGCCGGGGCCGGGCGAATCCCGAAGAAGCTGTATGCCACCGCTTCGAGCCCGACCGAAGGCAATATCCAGAGGAGTCCCTGATCATGGCCTCCCTCGCCGAGACCGCCACCGGTCGCATTGAAGACGACCGGCCCGAGGATTCCGGGTATGAGATGGTCCTGGAAATCTCCTCCGAGACCCGGAGTCTCCTGGCTCGTCTGGCCGCCGAGACCGGAGGGACCGAGTTCGACGTGATCGGCAAGGCCCTCGCCCTTTATCGGACCGCCCTGGATGCCCGCAGAGAGGGCCGGCGAATCGGCATTCTCGATCCGGATGACGAGCTTGGGCGCGAGATTGTCGGCTTTTGATGGTTTCGACGCGCATAGACCGTGTGCGACCGGGAGAGGTGAATGTCCGATTCCGAAAAGCCGTCGAGGAATAGGGCCGCAACGAAACCTCCGCTGGTCATCCATCCGGTCTCGATCGCCGGAGAATTTCGCGCCAAGGAAACTCGCGCGGAGATGGAATCGCGGCTCAAGATCATGGAGGCCGATGCCCTGCATCATCGGGAACAAGATGCCCTCAAGCTGGATCACGAGCAAAAACGCGATCGCCTGATCCTGCGGGTCGGTTTGACAGCCATCGGCTTGATCGGAATCTACTGCCTCGTCCTCAACGCCCTGCCCGGTTCCCACGTCGAAGGACGAGCGTGGGCGACTTCCACCCTAACCGGAATCGTCGGCGGCCTGGTCGGATACATTGTGGGCACGGCCAAGAAATCATGACCCAGGGAGGGGCAGGATGCCGCAATTTGACCCGGCCCCGACCCTCGGACCCGGTGGCGCGATCGCCCGGCGAATGGGCGGGAAGTATGAGGAACGCCCCGAGCAACTGATGATGGCCCGGGCGGTCGCTCGCGCGATTGAAGATGGCTCGCACCTGATGGTCGAGGCGGGCACGGGTGTCGGCAAGAGCTTCGCGTACCTGGTCCCGGCGATCCTGGCGGCGGCCCAGGAGGGGAAGAAGGTCGTCGTCTCGACCCACACGATCAGCCTCCAGGAACAGCTCCTCCATAAGGACATCCCGCTCCTGCAGGCGGTGATGCCCGAGGAGTTCACGGCGGTCCTGGTCAAGGGGCGGTCGAACTACGTGAGCCTCCGCCGGCTCGAAGCGGCCGGGGCTCGCGCGGGGGCGACGTTCGGGTCGGTCGATGATTTCGACCAGCTCGCCAAGCTCAAGCTCTGGGCGGGTCGGACCGAGGACGGGAGCCGGGCCGACCTCGATTTCCGACCTTCCCCGAGCGTCTGGGATGCCGTGGCCAGCGAGACGGGGAACTGCCTGGGCAAGAAGTGCCCGAGGTTCCGTTCCTGCTTCTACTTCGCGGCCCGCCAGCGGATGAAGTCGGCCAACCTCCTGATCGTCAACCACGCCCTTTTGATGACCGACCTGGCCCTCCGAGGGTCGGGGGCCAGCCTCCTCCCCGAATACGACGTGGCCATCTTCGACGAGGCCCACACGATGGAAGCCGTGGCCGGCGACCACCTGGGGCTCCGCGTGACCAGCGGGCAGGTCGACTTTACCCTGAACCGGCTCTACCACGACCGGACCCGCAAGGGATTACTGGCCTATCACCGGCTCGACGACGCCGTGATGCAGTCGCAGCGGGCCCGCCACGCCTCCGATGAGTTCTTCGAGGCCGTCGCCGACTGGCAGGCTCGCGAGGGGTCGTCCAATGGTCGGCTCCGGGCACCTTCGGGGCTGCCCGACGTGCTGGGCGAGGAGTTGCGCAAGCTCGCCTCGGCCATCGACAAGGGGGCCGAAACGATCGAGGAGGAAGAACAGCGAATCGAGCTGATGGCCTCGGCCGAGCGCTGCGAAGGGCTGGCCAACTCGTTGTCGAGCTGGCTCGAACAGGACGTGCCCGAGTCGGTCTACTGGATCGACCAGGAGTCGACCTCTCGCCGGCGGATCACCCTGGCCTGTGCCCCGCTCGATGTCGGGCCGACGCTCCGTCGCGACCTTTTTGATCGAGTTCCCACCTGCATCCTGACCTCGGCCACGCTCTCGGTCGGCTCGCCGCCGGGGTTCACGTTCGCCAAGTCGCGGGTCGGGCTGCTCAAGTGCGAGTCGCTCCAGCTCGGGAGCCCGTTCGACTACCCGAAGCAGGTCGCCATCCACATCCCCAGGAACCTGCCCGACCCCTCGGAAAGCCCTCGCGACTTCGAGCAGGCCGCGATCCGGGCCATCCCCTACTACCTGGAAAAAACCAACGGCAAGGCGTTCGTCCTGTTCACGTCATACAAGATGCTGGACAACGCCGCTCGGACGCTCGCGCCGTGGTTCGCCGAGCGGAACATCGCCCTGTTCGCCCAGAGCGACGGGATGCCGCGATCGAAGATGGTCGAGGCGTTCAAGGCCGACGTCGACAGCGTGATCTTCGGGGCCGATAGCTTCTGGCAGGGCGTGGACGTGCCCGGCGAGGCGCTCTCGAACGTGATCATCGTCCGGCTCCCGTTCAGCGTCCCCGACCGGCCGCTCCTGGAAGCTCGCCTGGAGGCGATCCGCAAGCGGGGCGGCAACCCGTTCGTCGACTACCAGGTTCCCGAGGCGGTCCTCAAGCTCAAGCAGGGATTCGGCCGACTGATCCGATCCCGCGACGATACCGGGATCGTCGCGATCCTCGACCCTCGGGTCCTGAGCAAGCCGTACGGCCGGACCTTCCTCGCATCCCTGCCCGAGTGCCCCAGGGTGGTCGAGGTCCTGGCGATTCCGGTGCCAAAACGCTGACGATGCGGGCGACCGCCCGCTTCAGCCTTCCGTCAATTCACCCCGCAGGCCACGCAAAGGTCGGCCACGGTAATCGGTTTAATCAGGAGCGCGTCGGGGCCGAGCTTGGCCACGTGGTCGAGGCGAGCCTGGCTACTCGTCCCGGTGCAGACGGCCACCCGAGTCGGCAACTGGTCTTTGCGGATCTTCCGGAGGACGACTTCGCCCCCCTGATCGGGCAACATCAGGTCCAGGATCACGCAGTCCGGGGGCGGGTCCAGGAGCTTGAGTCCTTCGGCGACCGTAGAGGCCACCCGGACTTCCCAGCCCTTGAGTTGAAAATAGCGCTGGAGAGCCCGGCGCGTCGTCGGGTCGTCTTCGACCACAAGAAGGCTTCGTGGAATCATAGCCGCCCGTCTCGTTCCTGAACGATACGTCCTGACAAAACGCCTTTATGCAACTATTGTGCCCGACGCGCAAGGCAATTCAGGTTGAGCGAATCCTATTGCCTGTTTCGACCCCGAAGCACCAATTCTTCGAAAATCTTCGCGACGAATCGGGAAAATGGCGCGAGGCGTGAGCAAGTATGCGCACTATCAAGAGCAAGCGAACGACGCCGGAGGAGCCGACACGATGAAGCTGGGAGCGGCAGGTTCGACGATCCGGGACATCGGGTCGCTCTTCGAGGGAGGGAGCATCGCCGGCCTGGGCGAGGTCCAGCTCCTGGAACGGTTCGTCGTCCGACGCGATGGCCCGGCCTTCGCCGCCCTGGTGGCCCGCCACGGGCCGATGGTCCTGGGCGTCTGCCGGCGGATCCTCACCGACCCTCATGACATCGAGGACGCTTTTCAGGCGACCTTCCTGATCCTGGTCCGAAAGGCCGGCTCGATCCGCGATCGCGACCGGCTGGCTCCCTGGCTGTTCGGGGTCGCCCGGAAGGTGGCGAACCGGGCCCGGCTCGATCGTTCGAGGCGTCGGGCCCGCGAAGTGACCGGCAGCGAGTTGGTGGCCGAGGCCCCGACCTTCGACGAGCACCGGGCGGAACTAGGCCGGGCGCTGGTGGAGGAGATCGACCGCCTTCCCGACTCGCTCCGGATTCCGGTGATCCTCTGCTGCGTCGAGGGCCTGTCCTACGACGAGGCCGCGGACGAGCTGGGATCGACCGAGCCCGCGATCCGGGGGCGACTGGCCCGGGCTCGCGAGCGGCTCCGGGGTCGCCTGACCCGGAAGGGGTTCGCCCCGAGCCTGGGTGCCCTGGGCGTCTTTTTCTCGGCGGAGGCGGCCTCGTCGGCCGTCCCCGCGACCTTGATGGCCTCCACCACCCGCGCCGCGATCATCTTCGCGGCGGGGCGAGCGGCGACGACCGGGACGATCCCGGTGGCGGTCGCCGGATTGACGGAAGGAGTGATCCGGACCATGATCCTGACCAAATCCAAGATCGCCGCGACGGCGCTGATCGCCTGCGGGCTCGCCGGTTCGACCGTCGGGGTCCTCGGGCAACAACCGGCCAGCAAACCCGACCAGGAACCCACGACCGTAACGATCCCCCACCCCGGTCACATCAGCCCACTCACCAGGGCAAGTTCCTCCGACCGGCTCGATAGCCTCGAAGCGAAGCTCGATCGCCTGATCCAGGTCCTGGAGAAATCGGCCCCTCAAACGGTAACGACCGAATCGGCCGCCGCCGCAACGACGGCTGCATCCGCCCCGGCAGTCGTGCCCGACCTACCTCCGGCTGGAGTCACCGAGATTCGAGCCAGGACGGTAAGAGGGATCGACGAGACCGAGGGACGACCCGCGACGAGAAGTCGGGGAGTTACGGCGGTTCGAGGCTCCGATCTCGCAACGGTCCCGGATGAGGTCCGAGTCGGCGTAAGTAGACCCAGGGCGGCCCGGGGGGTCGACGTGACCGAGGGGAGACCCGCATCGAGAAACCTGGGAGTCGCGACGGTCCGCGGTTTCGCGACGACTCGCGACGACTCCGGCAGGCTGGAGGCCCTGGAAGGGAAACTGGAACGGATGGAATCCCGGCTGAACGAGATCGAGCGGAGGCTAGGCCCACCGCCCGCATCTTCGGACGACGCGCGATCGTCCCGTACCGAATCCAGGACCCGAAATAGCCGATCTTCGGACTCGTCGAATGAGGATGCCCCTCCCGTCATTCCGGATACCGAGTCGAATCCCTTCGAGGTAGCTCCAAATCCGACGCCGAGCCCCGACGCCAGGCCCGTACCTACCGCCACAATCCCGAATTGATCCGTCGTCCATTCCGATCATTCGACCGATCGAGCGGCAAGGCCCGAGCCTTCCGACTCGATCGGTTTGTTGATATCGGAATCGGGTCCGGGTGCCCACTGACTTATGGCATTTTTTGTAGGGCAGGGCGATCCCTGCCGAGATCAGGCTTCCGGCAGGGATCGCCCTGCCCTACTAGACTGATATCGGAGTCGCCCCCACCTGGCCCGGACTTCGCCATCGGTGGTGGACGAAGATGGCGTGCCTCTTCCCGCTCGGCCGCTTGTCCGCAGCGAACCAAGATCGCCCATTCCCTGGCCTGATGAGGCCTGGGCGTAAGAATAGGGCCGCATCGACGACCAGCAGCGGGGCGGTCATCGCAAAGGCGACCCATCGTCGCAGGGATGGCCCTGGGCTCATCCGGTCAAATCAGAGTCCGGCACCGCCGAGGTGCTTATGCTTCCTGGGGTTCCGGACGCCGTGTCGCTTGACGCGGCGGCCCTTGGCGACCGGCGAGCTGTCGGCCTTCTTCTTCCACTTGTAGGTCTTGCGATTCTTGGTCTTCGTCTTCATGGCAGGCGTCGACTCCACCTTCGGATCATTCGAGGAAGGGACCATTGTGCGGTCCCTCCCCTCCAGAATCAAGCCGAACCCGTCAAAGTCTCGGGAATCGGATTCATTTGGACTTGGTCGGCGGGGTCCTGACTTCGAAGGTGAGCACCCGACTCGGGGCGCTGACGAAGCCGGACTCCTCGCCCCGGACCCGGACCCGGTAGGTCCCATCGGGCAGCTCGCCGTCGAACTTGACCTGGTAGTTGTTGGTCTTGGTGTCCACCGTCCCAGTCCCCAGGACCGTCTGGCCGCTGGCGTCGACGATCTGGACGTTGGTCCCCGGGATATAAGTCCCGGTCAGGGTGGGCTGCCGGTTGTTGGTGAGCTGGATCTTGCCTGCGTTCCCCTTGTGATCGGCGCTGATCAGGCTCGGGGCAGCGGTGGGGGAGGTCAGCGGCTTGCCGGTGTTCAGCGCGAGCTGGAGGACGATCGCGTAGTCGTTGGTCGCGACGATCTTCGAATTTCGCTGGGTCGTGGCATAGTTGGTCAGGTCGGTCATCTGATTCTGGAGGTCGGCCACGACCGTCGGGTTGGCCCCGGCCGAGGTCAACACGCTCCCGAACTCGCGATTCAGGGCTTTTGCATCCTGGGGCCGGATGGTCTTGAAGGGTTGAGTCTTGCGGAGATCGAGATTGAACGTCGAGACCGCCGACTTGTCGGCGGGCTGGAGCTGCCCCACGAGCTGGGTCAGGTCGTTCTGGATGTTCTGGAGCGTCGGCTGGGGGACCTCGCCGCTGCTGTTGAGCTTGGCGAGGAAGAGGGGCAAGCCTTGAATCCGCTGGAGCTTGGCGGCGATCGTCTGCCCGCCCGGGGTCTTGTCCGCCTGGACGATCGTCGAGGCGGAAGTCGTGGCTTCGGGGGTGACCGTGCTGAAGGAGGCGGCCGGGGCCGGGGCCTCGGGAGCGGGCGCGGAGGCCGTGCTCAGGAGCTGTCGGCCTTCCAGCCCTTCGGACGAGGGAACAAATCGGCGGCGGTGGCGATCCATCGCGCGGGCCTCCCGGCGGTTGGTGATTCGGCGAATTCAGGGGGATTTGGTGGCCGAGGCCACCCCGGGTCGACGGTTGCGACTCGATCGGATGTGAGCCGCCGTTCTACCGGATTCGCTCAAGTCTGGCCAGGGGGATTCCGACCGATCAGCCCCCGCGACTCCAGGAGCATCCGGAGATACGACCGGGGCTCGACCTCCCGCAAGCCGAGTTCCTCGGCCAGTTCGACCACCGCCCGCTGGGCCTTGGGCAACTCGGCCTCGGACCCGGCCAGGGTCTCGACCTCGGCGAACGCCCCGAGCCCTTCGGCCAGGTCGAGTGAGACCGCCACCGCCCGCCCGTTCGACTCCAGGTGATATTCGGTCCGACTCTTCCGGACCACCGCGACCGGGCGGAAGCCCAGCAACTCGAACGTCCGCCCCAGTTCCCCGCGAGCCTCAAGCCCCTCGGCGAAGGCCACCTCGATCTCCTCGCGAGTCTTGGCCGGTCCGCCCAGCTTCGGCCCCTTGTAGGTGATCCGGTTCAGCATCCCCTCCCCGCGAATCCGGAACGCCTCGCCGGTGCCGGCGAAGTCGCGGGACGGGTGCGCGAGATAGGTATCCTCATGGTCGACGGTCGCCTCGGGCTCGGCCCCTCGGGCCTCCAGCCTCCGGCGGAGGTCGTCGTGATCGGCCACCCGGAACTTAATCTCGATCTCGAACCCCATCGGTCGGGCCTCCTGATCCTTGCCTGGTCATCCCCGGGTCGGGTATACCCCAGCCGGGGGCCTCGCGACAGGCCCGAGCCCCGTCCGATCCTCTCCCTCGACCCCGAGCCCCGAATCATGAGACGCCAGCCCCGTACCATCCTCGCCTTGATCCTGGCCTTCGTCGCCCTGGCCGCCCCGACCCGGGCCCAGAACCCGAAACCGTTCACCGGCCCCTGGAACCTGGAAGGGCTGAAGGCCGTCCCCAAGGAGACTTTCGGCGAAGCCTCGGGGACCGTCCGCGAGGTCTTCTACGAGGGTGCCCCGCTCGACGGCAAGCCGACGCGAGTCTTCGGCTACTATGCCCGGCCCTCGACCGGCGACGGTCCGTTCCCGGCGATGCTCCTGGTTCACGGGGGCGGCGGCCAGGCGTTCGAACAATGGGCGAAGCTCTGGGCCGAACGGGGCTATGTGGCCCTGGCGATGGACCTGGCCGGGAACGGCCCGGGTCGGAAACGCCTGCCCGACGGCGGACCCGACCAGGACGACTCGACCAAGTTCCGCGACTTCACCTCCGACAGCGTCGACCAGATGTGGACCTACCACGCCGTCGCGGCCGTCCTCAAAGGGCACTCCCTCCTGGCCTCGCGAGCCGAGGTCGACCCGAGCCGGATCGGCGTGACCGGGATCAGCTGGGGCGGCTACCTGACCTGCATCATCGCGGGGGTCGACGACCGGATCAAGGTCGCCGTCCCGGTCTACGGCTGCGGCTTCCTCCACGAGGAAAGCTACTGGAAGCCCGAGCGATTCGATGGCGTGCCCGCCGATCGCCGGGATCGGTGGGTCAGGGCGTTCGACCCCTCGACCTACCTGCCGGGCGTCCGCTGCCCGATCCTGTTCGTCAACGGGACCAACGACTTCGCCTATCCCTTGAACAGTTACCAGAAATCGTACCTGGCGGTCCCCGGCTTCGAGGCCCTGGACAACCCCGACCGGCTTTGCGTGACCCTCCGGATGCCCCACGGCCACGAACAAGGCTGGGCCCCTCGAGAGATCGGCCTGTTCGTCGACTCGGTCCTCAAGGGGGGCGACCCCCTGCCCAAGCTCGGCTCGACCGCGATCGAAGGAGGCAAGGCGACCGCGAAGCTGGTCGCCAAGGTCCCCATCGAGAAGGCCGAGCTGCTCTACACGACGGATGAAGGCCCCTGGCCGGCTCGACTCTGGCAGACCGCGCCCGCCTCGGTCGTGGGCGACTCGGTCGAGGCCCCCCTGCCCTCGGGCCGTCCGCTGGTCGTGTTCCTGAACGTGGTGGATCGCCGGGGCGTTGTCTCCAGCGCCCCGCATGCGATCGTGCCCGAGGGGCGATGATCGTCGACTCAATCCTTGGGCCAGGCCTCCAGCCAGGACTTCCCCGTCGGGGCATCCGGATCGTCCGACTCGGAATCCTCCGGGTCGGGCTCCGCCGGGGCGGACGACCTCGGGCCGGGCGAGGACGGGGCCCGCGAGGGGCGGGGTGGCAGGAGATCGTCGACCCCGTAGCTCTCGCCGACGTCGACCGTGAACGACTTCTTGCACTTCGGGCACTCGATCGGCACGGTGAGGTTCTCTTCCTCCACCTTGCTCTCGTGACCGCAGACGGGGCAATCGACGTAGGTAGATGACATGATGCACCCTTGGCGGATTAGCCGGGACGGATGATGAGCCGGGATTTTATCACGAGCGGCCCGAGAGTGCGGCCCTAATCCGCCGACGTGAAGAAATTCCTATCCGAAGAGGGTGGTGATCGGCTCGCCGTCGGCGAGCTTGTAGGGACGATCCTGGGCATCGCGCATCTCGCTGGCCGGGTCGAGACCGAACCGCCAGAAGATCGTGGCCGCGAGATCGGCCGGGGTCACCGGGTCGACCGCGGGGTAGGCCGCGAACCGATCGCTCGCCCCGTGGACCGCACCGCCCCGGACCCCGCCCCCGGCCAGGACCACGCTGTAGCAGTCGGGCCAGTGGTCCCGCCCGGCGGTCGCGTTGATCTTCGGGGTCCGCCCGAATTCCCCCAGGCCGATGACCAGGGTACTCTCCAGGAGCCCCCTCGCGTCCAGGTCCTCGACCAACGCCGAGAATCCCCGATCCATCGGCGGGAGCAGCGTGTCTCGATGCTGCTGGAAGTTCTGGGCGTGGGTGTCCCAGTTCTGCCCCTGCTGCTTGAAGTCCTGGACGTTCACGAACGGGACTCCCGCCTCGACGAGTCTGCGGGCCAGGAGGAGGTTGCGGCCTCGCATGTTCCGGGCGTAGCCGTGCTCGGCCCCGGTGGTCGGGCCGGGTGCCCACGGGCTATCGGCCGAGCCGTAGCGGTCGAGCAACTTCGGATCCTCCCGGCTGATGTCGAGCGATCGCCCGATCACCTCGGAGTCGAGCAGTCGGTAGGCCTTGGCGTAGTGCTCTCGCATCCGACTCGCGTGGGGCGAGACGTCCCGATCCTCGATCGCCCGGAGCAACTCCCGGCGCGACTTCTGCCGGTCGACGCCCAGCCCGTCGGGCCTGCCCAGCAGGTCGGCCCGATACGACTTCGCCGCCGGGTCGACCTCGACCTGGAACGGGTCGTAGGCCGAGCCGAGGAATCCCCCCCCCTGGCAAGGGGTCGGGACGACGTTGTGGAAGGCGAACGGCAGCGAGGCATGCGCGACCGGCAGGTTCCGGTCGCGGAGCATGTAGCTGACGGTCCCCCCCCAACTCGGGAACTGCTGGGGCACCGCGCTGAAGAGTTCGAAGTCGCCCTGCGGCGGGAGCCGGCCGGTGAAGGTCTGGATCGAGGCCGGGTCGTGGAGCCGGTTCCCGTGATGCATGCTCCGGATCAGGGCCACCTTGTGCATGATCCGGGCCGTCATCGGCAGGTGTTCCGAGACCCGGACGCCCGGCACGCTGGTGGCGATCGAGCCGAATTCGCCGCGGACCTCGGCGGGGGCCTCCGGCTTGGGGTCGAAGGTCTCCAGCTGGCTAGGACCCCCGTAGTAGAAGATCGCGATGCACGATCGGATCGGGGGGAGCGAGCCGCCCCGGGCCCTCGGGAGCGGCGCGGCCTCGGCCTTCGCCCGGATCAGGCCGAGGAGGTCAAGCCCCATCGCCGACATCAGGCCCGATCGGAGGACGCCCCGCCTCGTGATCGGATTTCCCGGACCCAGGAGCGGATCGAGCCACATCGCGGAGCCCTCCCGGATGGTGGTGTCCGAGGGTGGGCCATGCTGCCTCGGCCCGCGATCGTTCGCCTCCACCCGCCTGCCTGAACATCTTTTGTTCAACAGAGGCTAGCGAAATCCGGGACGCCCTGCAATCCGGCAGGGTCTCACGCCGGGATTCGAGGCACAGGGGCCGGTTGTCGTCGAGCGTCGCCCGGGAGGTGAGCGAGCGGGGGTGGGCCTGGGCCTTCGACCCGGAGATCCGTCGAGCCGGTCAGGGCCGGGACGACGGTGGGACGTCTTGCCATCAAGAGGCCGAGCAACAGGAGCATGGCCAGCGTGTGAATGTGGAGGCTGAGCAGGAGCAGCGAGTTCCCTCGGCCAACCAGATCTCGACTCAGGACATTCGCCAAAACCGCGAACAGTCCGACCGTCGCCAGGGCCATCGATCCCAGGCGATGGATGGCCCGATGCTCGACCACCAGCAGGTAGGCCGCCGGGAGGAGGAAGACCAGATGCTGGAGCCAGGTGACGGGCGAGAGGAGCGGGATCAGGATCAGTACGGCGGCCATCTCCGATGCGAGCATCGGGTCGTCGGTTCCTCGACCGGGCCGGCGCGACCACCAGGCGACCCCGGCCAGGAGGCCCAGGCTCGCCAGCGAGGCCAGTCGATTCGCCGTGGAGGGATCGAGATTCAGGAACGCCCGGTCGGCCGGATGGTCGACCTTGAGCGGGTGTCCCGGTGGATAGGCCACGAGGTAGCGGAGGATGGCCGGCTTGAGCGCCTGATTCTGGACGCGGGCCTCGTTATCCCGGCGGACGGAATCGGTCCGATCCGAGAAGACGTTCAGTGCGACCCGGTTCCATTGCTGCTGGTGGTCCCACCAGCCGGAAGGCCCCATCCAGATCGCGGGCAGGACGATCCAGGCCGCCGTCCAGGCCATCGAGAGCCCGGCCAGTCGCCACTTCCGCTTCCAGGCGAAATAAGGAAGGAAGAGGCCGGGGGTCATCTTCAAGGCGATCGCCAGCCCGATCCCGGCGGCCCCGAAGGCCTCGCGGCCCCGACGGATCAGCTGAAACGAGCCGACGATCAAGGCCAGCAAGATCAAGTGCGGGCCGCCGTCGTCGAGGTCGCGGACGACGTACTGGAGGGTCAGTAGGACGGCAGCCGCCCCGAAGCCAACCCCTCGCCAGGAGCCCGGCCGGGCCCGAGGCCGGATCATGGATTCGAGCCACCGGAACGTCAAGACCAGGCAGAGAAGCGCCGCGGATGTTCGGAAGAGGCTCGCGACCCCCGGCGGGACGAGGGCCAGCGGGGCATAATACAGCCCGCTGATCGGCATGTAGTTATAGCAAAAAACCCGATCGGGCTTTTCATAATTGATGTAGAGCGGCTCTCGGGCCAGGAAGCGCCGGCCGAACTCACGATGGACGTTGAAGTCGCCGTAGGTGGTCGAATGCCGGAACGACTTGACCGCCAGTTCGGCGGGGATCGCGACCAGGCAGGCGATCAGGACGATTCGTTCGAAGCGTGTCCGGGAGCGAAACCAGGCCATCACTCCACACCTCTTCCATGAATGACCGACCTCGATCGGTCGCCAGGCTTCATCGCCCATCGATCCTTCGATGGGAGGATTTATCGTGAAATATCGCCAGCGTGTCCATCGTGATTCCCGAAAATCGCGGTTGACTCCCGGATATCGAAAAAACGGACGTCCCCCGATCCTCTCGGGAGACGTCCGCTCGGTTTGGCTGGCCTGATCGCCGGCCCATCCCTGGGCCTTCGCGGCGGTCAGATCAATGAAAGAGGCGGCCGAGCATCGGGTGGCGACGGTGGGCGCCGTCCATCGGCACGATGGCCGCGGTCTGGGCGGTCGCCAGGACGCTCTGCGACGAAGGGAGGACCTCGGTCGGGCAGTTGACGACGACGGGGACCTTGACGCAGACCTCGACCGGCACCTGGCGGGTGACCGTCCGGGGCTGGCAGACCATCTTGCACTCGGTGACCCGTCGGGTGGTGGTGACGGGGTCGCAGACAGTCGTCGTGCAGGGGACCTGGCGGCAGACGGTCTCGCAGACCTTCTTGACGCACTGGACCGTCTGCATCTCGCAGATCGTCTCGGGCACGCAACGGGTCCGGACTTCGGTGACGGTCTCGCAGACCGTCTCGCAGACCTTCTTCACGCAGGTCTCGTTGACCATCCGGCAGGTCGTGACCGGGACCTGGCAGGTCCGGACCTCGGAGACCATCCGGCAGGTGGTGACGGGGACCTGCTTGACGACCTGCTCGCAGACCGTCCGGCAGATCGTGATCGGCACTCGCTTGACGGCGGTCTCGCGGACCATCCGGGTGACGGTGACCGGGACCTGCTTGACCGCGGTTTCCTTGACCATCCGGCAGGTCGTGAAGGGGACCTGCTTGACGGCCGTCTCCTTCACCATGTCGGTGACGGTGTAGGGCTCCTGGCGATACTCGGTCTTCTGACACATCTTGGTGACGGAGACCGGAACCTGGCGGGTGCAGGTCCGGGGCTGCATCACGCAGACGGTGTAGGGGACCGTCTTGTAGCAGGTCTCGGCGACCATCCGGCAGGTGGTGACGGGGACCTGCTTGACGGCCTCGGTGGTGATCGTCTCGCAGATCGTCTCGGGGACTTGCTTGGTCATCACCTCGGAGACCATCCGGCAGGTGGTGACCGGCACCTGCTTGACCATCACCTCGGGGACCATCGTGCAGGTCGTCACCGGGATCTGCCTGGTGACCGTGTAGGGCACCTTCCGGCAGACCGTGATCGGGACCGACTTGCGGATCGTCTGCCGCTCGTAGATCACCTCGGAGACGGTCTCGTTGATCGTCCGCTTGCACGGGACGGTCTCGGTGACGTATGTCCCGGGGCACTGGTAGACGCAGCCGTCCTTGCAGATGGTCTTGCCGGGGACGTACACCTGACGGCTGACCATCTCGGTGACTTCGCGGCAGACCTGCTTGCAGACCGTCCGGGGGACGCAGACCGTCTCGCAGATCTCCTTGCTGGCGGTCTCGGTGACCGTCTGGTAGGCGGTCTCGCAGACCGTCCGATAGGAGGTCGTCTGGACCGGCTTGCAGACCGTGTAGCGGCACTCCTTGAGGACCGTCTCGCGGACCGGCTTGCAGACCGTGTAGGACACCGTCTTCATCACGGTCCGACGGACCGGGGTCTGGACGGTGTATCGGCACTCTTTCATGACGGTCTCGCGGACGGGCCGGCTCACCGTGTAGGCGACCTGCTTGTACGCGCACTGCTTGACCGGGACCATCTGCGTGTAGGACTGAGCCTGCATCACGGTCGATTGGACCGGGACGCTGACCGTGTGCGGGACCGACCGGTAGGCCGTCCGCTGGACCGGCTTGCAGACCGTATAGCAGACGTTCTTGTAGCCCGTCTCATACACCGGCCGGCAGACCGTGTACGGGACCGACTTCATGACCGTCTCCTGGACCGGCCGGCAGACCGAGTAGGTCACGTCCTTGTAGCTGGTCTCGCGGACCGGCCTCGCGACGGTGTAGACGTGCGACTTCATGGTCGTCTCGCGAACCGGGCGGCTCACGGTGTACGACCGGGTTTCCATGTGGGTCTCGCGGACCGGCCGCGCGACGGTATAGGTCACGTCCTTGTAGATCGTCCGGGAGACCGGACGCTGGACGGTGTACTGCTGCTCGCGCATGACCGTCTTGTAGACGGGGCGCTGGACCGTGTACGGCACGTCGCGGACGTGCTGCTCGGCCACGGTCTTGAACGTGGTTACGGTCCGCGGCACCAGGGTGGTTTCCGAAACCTCCCGCTCGTAGGTGACCGGCTTGGACTCGTAAATGGTCTCGCAGACCTGCCTCAGCACCGTCTGGCGCTGGAGGACATATTCCGTGTGCCCGCCACAATCCTGGGGCACGGGGCAGCATCGATGAGAGGCACCGCCAGCATAACTGGCCGCCCCCGCCGGGTGCGCGGTCGCCCACGTCCCCAAAAAGAGGGACATGAGTGATACCGTGAGAAGTTTATGCATCGTCAGACGCTCCAAGGCAACACTCCGACTGACGTCTTTCATGCTGAACCGGCGGCGAGCTCCGCTCCCCGATCGGACCAGCCAAACTCATGAGTCTTCTTCGGCCGTGTCCGACCCATCGCTTCAGGATGTTTCTCCAAATCTCCCAAGTCTCCAAAGTCGCCAAAACGCAAGGTTTGCCTACAACTTACGAACCCTACGCAAGGCACCGAAAATCCCACGTGATCGACAGAAAGACCGGGATCGCGCCAGGCCGGATGGTCGACGTTTCCACCGGGACTGTCACATCTTCGCGCGACCCTGGAGACCGCCCAGGCCATGGGTTACGCTGGCCGTCCGGTTCGGATGCGTCTCGACGGATGGTCGCCTGGAGGGTTCTCGCGATGGGTGTACTCGATCGGTTCCGGCTCGACGGCAAGGTGGCCCTGGTGACCGGCGGGACGAAGGGCCTGGGGCGGGCGATGGCCGAAGCATTGGCCTCGGCGGGGGCGACGGTCGCCCTGACCGGCCGGGACGCCTCGAAGGCCGAGGCCGCCGCGCGAGAGGTTGCGGGTCTCGAAGGGACCAAGACCCTCGGGATCGGCGCCGATGTGGCCAGGGACGCCGAGGTCAAGGCGATGGTCGCGAAGGTCCTCGACACTTACGACCGGCTCGACATCCTGGTGAACAACGCGGGGATCAACATCCGGCGCCCGATCCAGCAGCTCGAAGAGTCCGAGTTCGACCAGGTGATCGCCACCAACCTCAAAGGTCCCTGGCTCTGCTGCCGGGCCGCCGCCGAGCCGATGAGGCGTCAGAAGTGGGGCCGGGTTATCAACGTCTCGAGCACCCTCGGCGAGGTCGGGCTGGCCGACCGGACCCCGTATTGCTCCAGCAAGGGGGGCCTGACCCTGATGACCCGGACCCTCGCCCTGGAGTGGGCCAAGGAGGGGATCAACGTCAACGCCCTCTGCCCCGGCCCGTTCGCCACCGAGATCAACAAGCCCCTGCTCGAAGACCCCGCCATGCGAGAGGCCATGCAAGCCAAGGTCCCCCAGGGCCGATGGGCCGACCCGGTCGAGCTCGGCCCGGTCGCCGTCTTCCTGGCCTCCGAGGCGTCCAGCTTCGTCACCGGGGCCACGATCCTGGTCGATGGCGGGTACACCGCCCAGTGAGGCTGGCCCCTCGCATCAATGAATTTCCCTCCCTCTCCCCCCGGGAGAGGGTGGCCGAAGGCCGGGTGAGGGTGTATCGCTTCGCCTGGGACTTCAACGCCGAGGATGAGGGCCCGAGGTCGATCGAAGACCCTCACCCCAGCCCTCTCCCGAGGGGAGAGGGAGTCAGGAATCCGAGAAATCCGGAATAACCCGCCCCGCTCGCCCCATTACACCGGGAACAAGGACGCCTTCCCGGAGACCGGCCCTCGTGAGCAACGGACACCCCGCGACCCGAGACCGACACCTCCGGACCCTGTTCAGCCTCGGGGCGACCGGCCAGCTTTCCGACGGTCAGTTGCTCGAACGGTTCTCGAACCGACCCGGCGAGCCGTCGGAACTGGCCTTCGCCGCGCTGGTCGAGCGGCACGGCTCGATGGTCCTCCGGGTCGCCCGGTCGGTCCTCCGGGACGAGCACTCGGCCCATGATGCCTTCCAGGCGACCTTCCTGATCCTGGCCCGCAAAGCCCGGTCGCTCTGGGTCCGAGACTCGATCGGCCCCTGGCTCCACGCCGTCGCCTATCGGACGGCCTCCGACCATCGATCCGCCGGGATCCGGCGGGCTCGGCACGAGCGGATCAGTGCCAGGCCGGAATCCTACCAACCCCGCCAGCCCGACCGCGACGACCTCGCGCGAGCCATCCACGAGGAGATTGCCCGGCTCCCGGATCGTTACCGTTCGGCGGTGGTCCTCTGCCACCTCGAAAGCCTGACCCAGCAGGAGGCCGCCCACCAACTCGGCTGGCCGGTCGGGACCCTCCAGAGCCGACTGGCTCGCGGCAGGGAAAAGCTCCGAGACCGCCTGACCCGTCGAGGTCTGACCCCCGGAGCCCTCGGCGTGATCCCCCCGATCTCGGCCCCCGGCCCCCTGGTCATCGCGACCGCCAGGGCCGCCGCCACCATCTCCACCGGAGGCCCGATCGCCGGGACGATCGGCCCCGCCGTCCTGGCCCTGATCCAGACGTCATCGAAAGGGATGCTCATGACGAAGCTGAAACTCGGAGCGGTCGCCCTGGTCATGGCCGGGGGAATGGTCGTATCGACGACCGGACAAGGATTCTGGCCGAATGACGTGCCGACCGGAGAGTCGGCCCCGGAAACGCCAGCCCGGGCAATCGAGCCGAAAAGCGAGACCGACAAGGCCAATGCGATCCCGCCTCCCGCCGACGGGCGGGGCTTTCCCTACCTGCTCGAATTCTTCGAGACTCAATCCGTCGTGGGCCTCAAAAATCACCAGGACATGGCGGCCCTGACCCGAGCCGGTTACCCGATCAAGTCGTATGAGGCCGTCATTCATTCCGATGGGCCTTCACCCGGAATGAAGATGGCTAACCAATATCAAGTTCATGCTTATCCGACCATCCTCCTGGTCGATGGCGTGGGCCAGGAGATCGCACGGATCGGGGCCCTCGAAGGCCCGGCGAAGATCGCGGCGTTCTACAACGAGAATCGGACCAAGGCCCAAGTGGAAACCATAATATCGAACGAGTACCAGGCCGTGGACAATCCCCAACCGCTGAGGGAGCGGACGAACGATGACAGGCCGGAAGAGCCTGTTTTTATCGGGTATGAACGTTAGCAGGGCGGTGACCAAACACCGCTCCTCCCGCTTGCAACGTCCTGGCACTCCGGCTTATATCTAGGGATACCGGATTCGGGACGGGGTGAAGCGGATACGATCGAATGCCGTCCGGGCATGGGGCGGGCCGTTCACCTCGGGGCCGGTCGATGATAGATATGGGCTTCGAGCCCGGTTTTTTAACTGACCACCCCGCGGCCCACCCGGTTGAGCCACGAGCTCGAAGAGGTAAGTGCCGTTCGGCCCACTTGGCTCGCTCCCGCGAGCTGCACCCGCCCACGCCCGGTCTCGACGGAGGCATGGCAATGGATCGATACGTCGGCCTCGACCTCCACAAGCAGTTCATCGAAGTCTGCGCCCTCGATGACAAGGGCAAGGTCGCCTACCGCGGCCGCACCGGCTGCCTGCGACAGGAGCTGGAGGCGTTCGCCCGGGCCCAGCTCACCAAGACCGACCACATCGCCCTGGAGGCCACCACCAACACCTGGGCCGTCGTCGACGTCCTCCGCCCCTTCGTGGCCCGCGTCGTCGTCGGCAACCCGCTCAAGACTCGCGCCATCGCCGAGGCCAAGGTCAAGACCGACAAGGTCGACGCCGAGGTCCTCGCCCAGCTCCTACGCTGCGACTACCTGCCCACCGTCTGGCAGCCCGACCAGGACACCCAGCAACTCCGCGGCCTGCTCACCCACCGCGCCGCCTTGATGACCCAGAGGTCGCGGGCCAAGAACCGCGTCCAGTGCCTGCTCGCTCGCCTGCTGCTTCAGCCCCCCTGCAAGGTCCTCTGGACCAAGACCGGGATGGCCTGGCTGAAGGCCCTCGACCTGCCCGCCCATGCTCGACTGGCCCGCGACAGCGAGGCTCAGGCAGATCGCCCTGATCGACGGCGAGCTCGCCGAGATCGACAAGGAATTGGCCGAGTCCGCTCGGAAAGAGAAGCGGGTCCAGCTCCTGATGACCATCCCCGGGGTGAACTACGTGGTCGCCCTGGGTCTGCTCTCGGCGCTGGGCGACATCGGCCGATTCCGCGATGGCGACCACGCCGCCAGCTACCTGGGGCTAGTCCCCTCGACGAGGCAGTCGGGCCGCAAGTGCTACCACGGGCCGATCACCAAGTCGGGCAGCCCCCAGGCCCGCGGCCTGCTGACCCAGGCGGCCCAGCACGCCAGCCGCCACCCCGGCCCGATCGGGGCGTTCTTCCGCCGGCTCTCCAAGCGGAAGAGCCGCGCGGTAGCGATCACGGCGGTGGCCCGCAAGCTGGTGACGATCGCCTACCTGATGCTCAAGAACAACGAGCCGTACCGCTACGCCAGGCCGGAGCTGATGCGCGAGAAGTTCGCCAAGCTCCAGGGGGCCGGCACGCAGGCGGCTGAGGGAACACAGGCATCGCCCCGGGCCAAGGCCGGATCGGGCCTGGCGGAGGTCTACCGGTCGGCCCAACTGCCTCCCGTGACGGCGCCTGAGAGCCTGCCCGCCGGCGAGCGTCGGATGCTCGCGGAGCGAGAACTAGGGGATTTCGTCCGGGGGCTGTACCAGGGGAAGTCGGCCGATTCTGGAGCAGAGCCGGCCGAGGATCGAGGCCGGAAGAAGGGCGAGCAAGAGCCAGCGAACTCAGGCGAGACTGGCCGCCCGGCGGGGCGGCGGAAATGAGATCTTCTTTTAGATATCAGGAGTAGGATTGTGTTGATTGGTTGGGGCGCATCGTCTCTCGTCCCGTGACCGCCGGGGCGTGGGCGGCATCGATCCCCGGGGGCTCTGCCCCCGCACCCCCGGGATTTTCCGAGGCATGGCTCCGGTGTCCGAAGCGGGCTGGAAGGACAAGCGACCCCTGGACGACCGGGGCCGGCCAGGGGCCTCGTGCGCCTCGGCGCACCGTCGGCCCGGTTATTCCTCGTCCGGTTGCGTCCCCGCAGAGCCTGACTCCGCTTCACCGAGCCGCGTCATTGTAACAAATCCGCCGTCGAACCACGGGCAACACTTGACACGTTCAGAGGTACCTATCAGGATCTCCCGAAGCCCTGGGAAACCGTAGTCCGGATCAAGTTCCACTTGAGCGAGACGGAGTGGGGCTTCGGGTCCGGGACGGTCATCATGAGCACGCCCGAGGAGTCGATCATCCTCACCTGTGCCCATCACTTCCGGGTCAAGGGCCAGACCCTACCGGCCCCGAAGGATTTCCGCGTGCCGATCACGGTCGACCTCTTCGACGGAGAAATCACCGGAAATCAGCCTGCGACCGTCCATTGCTCGGAGAAGGATATCCGCGGCGAGGCCATCGACTACGACCTCACCAATGATGTCGGCCTGATCCGGATCAGGCCGGGGCGGGTACTGGCCGCTTCTCGCGTCGTCCCTCCCGACTGGGAGCCGCGCAAGGGGATGAAGATGTACACGGTCGGTTGCTCAAATGGCCGCGACGCGACCGCCTGGGACACAATGATCCTCGACCCCCGGGTCAGGATGACCAACAGTTCGACGAAGCAGGATCTCGCCACGATCAAGTGCGCCATCCAGCCGAAGCAAGGCCGGTCCGGCGGCGGCCTGTTCACGATCGATGGATATGTGGCGGGCGTCTGCAACTTCGCCGATCCCAACGAAAAGGCCGGCCAATACGCGGTCCCCGAGTCGATTCACAGGTTGCTCGACCGGAATGGAATGGCGGCAATCTATATTCGGCTGACTCCCGACGATCTGGTGGCAAGTCCGAAGGAAGATGCAACCCATCCAATCGGGCAGGAATCGCCCGCATCGAAAGGGCCGACCGAGCCTCCACTGTTGCAACCGGCCCCCGAACCTCCCGCCTCCGATCCAGTGTCCGATCAGGCACGTCGCCTGGACGAACTGGAACGCAAGCTTGACATCATCATCGAAGCCCTGAAAATCGATTCCCTGAAGGACGCCAAGGGCGACTTCGACGGCAGTCCCCCAATCCGCAAGCAACGATAGAGGCCCCGATGACCGACTCGACCAGCCCCCTCTCACTTCCCCAGGGTTTCCGGGCCTCCGGCGTCCGCGCGGGGATCAAGCCCTCGGGGGGGCTGGACATGGCCGTCCTGGTCTCCGACCGCGAGTGCTCGGCCGCCGGGACGTTCACCACCAACCGGGTAGCCGCCGCCCCGGTCCACTGGGACCGGGCGCTCTTGCCCTCGGACTCGATCCGGGGGGTCGTCATCAACGCGGGGAATGCCAACGCGGCGACCGGCCAGCAGGGGCTCGATAATGCCAAGGCCACGGCGTCGGGGGCGGCGGCGGTCCTGGGTTGTCGGACCGACCAGATCCTCGTGGCCTCGACCGGCGTGATCGGCCACCAGTTGCCCATGCCCCGTGTCGAGGCCGGACTTCGCCTGGCGATCGACGAGGCCAACGCCGAAACCTCCAGCTTCCATGACGCCTCGCACGCCATCATGACCACCGACTCCCGGCCCAAGGTCGTCTCCCTGCAAAAGACCATCCAGGGCAAGACCGTCACCCTGCTCGGGATGGCCAAGGGGGCGGCGATGATCGGGCCGAACATGGCCACGATGCTCGGCTTCCTGCTGACCGACGCCAAGGTGAGCCCCGACGTCCTCCACTCGATCCTGAAGGAGGCCGTCGAGGACTCGTTCAACTGCATCTCGGTCGAGGGGCACATGAGCACCAACGACACTGTCCTGGCCCTGGCCAACGGGGCCTCGGAGGTCGAGGACGTCGAGGCCCTCGCCGGGATGATCACCGAGGCCTGCATCACCCTGGCCCGGATGATCCCCGACGACGGCGAAGGGGCCACCCACCTGATCACGATCGACGTGGAAGGGGCCCGGAACCGCGACGATGCCCGGGCCATCGCGCGAGCCGTTGCCGACAGCCCGCTGGTCAAAACTGCCATACACGGGGCCGACCCCAACTGGGGCCGGATCGTCTCGGCGGCGGGCTACGCCGGGGTCCCCTTCGACGAGCCCGACCTCTCGCTCTGGCTCAACGAGGTCCACCTCTACAAGGATGGGGTCCCCCTGCCCTTCGATGATGCGGCTACCTCGGCCCACCTCCGGGCCAATCGAGAGACACACATCCGGCTGGTCCTCAACCACGGCGACGCCGCCATCCGGTTCTGGACCTGCGACCTCACCGCCGAGTACATCCGGCTCAACGCCGATTACACGACCTGAGCCGGGCGGGCGGAGCCGCCGGAGGCTTTGGAGTGCGGGAGCTTGCTCACGCTTTGCCGGGGCGGAGCTTGCTCCGCCGGATACGGCTCGAGGCGTCTCCGATTCCCGGAGCAATCTCCGGGGCCGAAAGCGGAAGCAAGCTCCCGCACTCCAAAGCGGCTCCGCCGCGTGGGAAGCCGATCGTTTCCGAAGTGCCGCCCTGGAGTGCGAGGGGCGACGATCGACCTCGAAGCGGGTCCATTCGGGCATCTCGAATCCCATCGCGCAAGCGACCGCCAGGTCTCGGGAAATCACCAGACCCTTTTCCAGGCCGGGAGAAACGATATACTCGATTGATGAGCGTCCCGACGCTCGACCCGCCCTGACGGCCGCCCCGCCCCCGGCCGATTCGTGCCTTGCCGATCGTCCCTCGTTCCCTGGATGGCCGAGCCATGGTCCCGGACGGCGTTGAACATGGCACCCCAAGGCGACCGGTGAGCCGGCGTGACCTGTTTCGCCGACGGCCCTCGGCCCCATCTCCGGTCAGCCCGACCGCGCCGATCAACGGGTCGTACTCGCTGATCAACGCCAGCCGTTCGCTGATGGGATCTTACTTCGAGGTCCGCCTCGGCGTCGGCGTCCCCGGAGCGGTCGACCTGGCGACCCGGGCCCTGGACGTGGTCGAGGAACTCGAAGCCCAGCTTACCGTTTACAACGACGAGTCCGAAGTCAGCCGGCTCAATGCCTCGGCCCATCTCGGGCCGGTCGAGGTGGAAGACGGACTGTTCCGCCTGCTCCAAAAAGCCATGGAGCTCGGCCGGGCCACCGGCGGGGCCTACGACGTGACCGCCGGGGCGCTCTCGATGGCCTGGGGGTTCACCCGAGGGCCGAGGCGAGTCCCCGACGCCGCAGCCCTGGCCGAAGCCCGCGAGCGGACCGGATCGGGGCTCCTGAAGCTCGACCCCGAGCGCCAGACCGTCGCCTTCGACCGGCCCGGGGTCGTGATCAACCTGGGGAGCATCGGCAAGGGGTACGCCATCGACCGGGCCGCCGACGTGATCCGAGGCCACTGGTGGCCGACGACCGCCCTGATCCACGGCGGACGGTCGAGCCTCTACGCCCTGGGGTCCCCCCCCGACGACTTCGGCGGTCGCTGGCAGGTCGCGCTCCGGAATCCGTTCCACCCCGACCACCCGCTCGGGACGATCCACCTCCGGAATCGGGGGATGGGGACCTCGGGATCGAGCTTCCAGCAGTTCGAGGCCGGGGGCCGGGTCTTCGGGCATATCCTCGACCCGAGGACCGGCGAACCGCCAAGCGACGGCCCGGCCTCGGTGACCGTCCTGGCCCCGACCGCCGCCGAGGCCGACGCGCTTTCGACCGCCTTCTACCTGCTCGGCCCCGAGGGGTCGGCCCCGCTCCTGGCGAGCCGACCCGACGTCGGGGCCCTGTTCGTGACCCGGCCCGACCCCGGATACCCCCCGAGGGTCGAGGCCCTGAACCTGACCACCGCCGACTACACACCCCGGCCCCGGCCGAGGTGAACCGATCGGCGAACGCCCCGCGAATTGAAGAAGGAGGAGTCCCCTGGCCGCCCCTCGACGCTACTATCCCGGGTTCTTCGGCGCCCTGTTCCTGGTCGCCCTGAGGATCGCGATCGGCTGGCACTTCCTCTATGAAGGGACCCAGAAGATCCTCTCGACCCCCCAGGGCCAGGCGTCGATCCTGGGCAAGATCTTCCCGATCCCCGAAGGCCCGCCGTTCACGTCGGAGGGCTACCTCCGGAACGCCTCCGGGCCGCTCGCCCGCCAGTTCCGGACCCTGGTCCCCGACGTCGACAGCCGGGACAGGCTCGACCTCGACAAGCTCCAGGCGTTCTGGTCGGCCGACCAGAAGCGGATCGCCGACCATTACGGCTTCGACGAGGCCCAGCGAGCCTCGGCCGTCAAGGCCCTGGACGACAGCCGGCACGCCGCCGAGGACTGGTTCAAGGCGGTCGAGAACGGCGAGAGGGTCAAGAAGTACCTCGACGAGCTGGCCGAGATCGAGGCCGTCGAGAACAACCCGAGGGCCCTCTCGTATCAGCTCGAAGTCGCCCGGGCCGACCGCAAGGCCGTCGAGGCCGACCGCAAGGCGCTGGCCAAGGAGATCGAGACCTGGACGGTCGCCCTCCGCGACAACCTGGCCAAGATCGCCACGCCGGAGCAGCAGAAGGAAGCCGGCGACTACGTCCCCCCGCTGGACCAGCTCCAGAAGATCGACCTGGCCACGATGTGGGGCCTGACCATCGTCGGGTTCTGCCTGATGGCCGGGCTGTTCACCCCCCTGGCCGCCCTGGGCGGCGCGGCATACCTGCTGAGCTTCTACCTGAGCATGCCCCCCTGGCCGGGGCTCCCCGAGGGGATCACCGAGGGGCACTACCGATACGTCAACAAGAACCTGATCGAGATGCTGGCCTGCCTGGTCCTGGCCAGCACGCCCAACGGCCTCTGGATCGGCGTCGATGCGCTGCTCTTCGGCTGGATCGGCCGGGGCCGTCGTCGCCGCGAGCTCCTCGAAGAATCGCAGCCGCCCGAACGCCCCGCGCCCCAGGATCGTAGGAAATTCAAATCCCGCTGACACGGAGTGACCGATGCTGAACCTGACCCCCGAGCAGCGAGCCCTGGGACGTGCCAACGCCAACGAGGTGATCGGCTCGACCCGCCGCGACTTCATCAAGGCGGCCGCCGCCGCCCCCGCCCTGGGCGCCTTCTACTTCGGCTATCAGTCGATGGGCGACCAGAAGCCCGTCCGGGCCGCGATCATCGGCACCGGCGACGAAGGCTGCCAGGCCATGATCCGGTACCACAACCGGGACTACGTCAACTACATCGGCTACTGCGACATCCGCCCCTCGCAGGCGGAGCGGGCGGTCAAGGAATTCTCGGCCCACAAGGATTACACCCCCGAGGACGTCAAGGGCCTGAAGAAGTACGAGGACGTCGATGCGATGCTCGCCGACGCCGACGTCGAGATGGTCGTCATCGCGCTGCCGCTCTGGCTCCACGCGCCGATCGCCATCAAGGCCATGAACGCCGGCAAGCACGTCTTCTGCGAGAAGCTGATGGCCCACAACATCGGCGAATGCAAGGAGATGGTCAAGGTCGCCCACGACAAGAACAAGCTCCTGGCCATCGGCCACCAGCGGCACTACTCGGCGCTCTACGACAACGCCAACTACCTGGTCCAGGAAGGGCACCTCGGCGAGATCCGGGCCATCCGCGCCCTCTGGCACCGGAACAACGCCTGCCCGCAGATCGAGAAGGACAGCGACGGCAAGCTCGTCTACGACGAGCAGGGCAACCCGGTCTACAAGAAGGACAAGAACGGCCACGTCCTCTACTTCGACAGCTGGAAGAAGCCGACCCCGCTGGCCGACGAGAAGGTCGACTTCGCCAAGTATGGCTACAAGAGCCTCGAAGAGCTGATCTGCTGGAGGCTCTACGACCGGACCGGCGCCGGCCTGATGGCCGAACTGGGCAGCCACCAGCTCGACGCCTGCTCGATCTTCCTCGGCAAGAAGCACCCCCTGGCCGTCACCGGGATCGGCGGGACCTTCTTCTACACCGACGGCCGCGAGGTCGACGACCACGTCTTCGTCAACTTCGAGTTCCCCGGCAAGACCGAGTCGGGCAACGACCACACGGTCGTCACCTACTCTTCGATCAACACCAACGCGTTCGAAACCTATGGCGAAGAGCTGATGGGCTCACGAGGGACGATGATCGTCGAGGGGGAGAAGGAGATCCTACTCTACAAGGAGATCGACCGGAACACCTGGAAGCCGGGCCTGGGGACCCCGAAGACGACCAACGTGACGGTCGAGACCAAGGCCGGCGGCAAGCCGGTGGTCGAGGCCAGCCCGAGCGCCGCCGGGCCGTCGGCCGCCGCCAGCTACGGGGCCATCGCCACGGCCGACCCATCGCGGGGCTACCGCGAAGAGCTCGAGCACTTCGCCTACTGCATCCGGCACGGGAACGCCTCGAACTACCACGAGGACACCGAGCACCAGCCCAAGTGCCGGGGCGAGGTCGCCCTGGCCGACGCCGTGATCGCCCTGACCAGCAACATCGCCATGCGTCAGAAGCGCCGGATCGAGTTCAACCCCGCCTGGTTCGACTGGCAGTCGCCCGAGGTCCCCGAGAAGTCCGGCAACGAGGTCGCCCGCCGGGCCTGATCTCATGACCATTGGTGGATGGGCGAGGGTCGATCGGCCCTCGCCCATCGGCCGATCAATCCGATCGCCCGGCGAGGCCCCGCGCGGGAGATTCGATCCTCCGATAGAGCGTGGCCGGTCCGGCCTCCCGGACGATCGCCCAACCCGGTCGTCCCCGGAAGGCCCGGTCGTAACCCGAGCCCGTCCGGACCAGCGCGTCGTCCACCCGGTACTCCGAAAGCCAGCGCATCAGGGCCTCGGGATCGCGCTCCGCCCGGTCGTAGCGGGTCAGCCAGTCGTCCCCATAAAGCTCGCATCGGTCGTCGGTGAAGACCAGCGCCCCGGGGACCTGATCGATCAGGAATCCGCCCAGAATGTCCTCATTGAAGAAGTGAGGACGGGCCCCGCCTTCGGTGGTCTTCCGGAGTTCGGGAAGCAACTCGACCGGCCAGTAACCCGGGTCGAGACCCGCCCACCCTCGGCCGAGGACCGGCACGCGAGCCCCGGCGATCTGCAAGCCCAACGCGACCGCGACCAGAACCGCCGGCCCGATCCAGGAAAGGTCGATCCCTCGGACGACGCCCACCCTCGGTCGCCGGAATAGATCCCGCCCCGGTCGCCCCAGCCAGTCGCCCAGGCGGGACTCCGGGATGATGTCCGCCAGGCCCACCAGGGCGGCGACCCCGAAGAGCGGTGCGTTGCGGACCCTCGATATCGTCAGGGCCAGCCAGATCGGGGCGATCAGCCAGGTCACGCGCCATCGACGGACCGGCACACCGACCAGCGCGATCCCATAAATCAACCCTAATCCACCGATCATCCATGTGGCCGGGTCGTCGGCCCGGGGCGGCGCGTGTTCGATGATCATCCGGGGGATGACCGGCGAGGCCATGATCTCCACCCAGGAGGCCGGCATCCGGACGCCGTAAGGATTCACCAGGAAGGTCAGCCCGCACGCCCCGACGATCGAGCCCAGTTCGATGCCACGCCCGAGGCTCGATGCCGGCGAGTCCCGGCCCGCCAGCCCGAGCAGCCACCAGCCCCCGACCGCGAGGGCCAGCGTCGCCAGGCCGCCGAGGACGCCCCCGTGGGTGTTGGTCCAGATCAGGAAGACCGGCACGAGCCACCAGAGCCACCGCGTCGGCCGACGGCCCGAATCGACGTCGACCAGCCAGGCGCAGGTCAGCCCGAAGGCGAAGATCGTCGCGATCATCGGCCGGACGTGGAAATGGATCGCCGAGGTCCCCACGCCCACCAGCACCAGGACCGTCGACGGGAGCCAGCCCAGCCCGCCTCGGAGCAGTCGATGGGCCATCCACGCGTAGAGGACCGCCAGGATCGTGACCGTCCCCAGCAGGAGCCCGTCGAGCCCGGACAGTCGGTCGACCACCGCCATCGCACATTCCCCGAGCCACTGCTGAGCGATCCAGGGCCGCCCGTCCTGGGTGAAGCTGAAGGGGTCGGTGGCGAAGAATCCCGCCCCGTCGAGGATCCGGCGGCCGACGACCTTGTGCCAGAAGCTCCCCGGATCGCGGAACAGGCGGCTCCGCCCGACGACCATCAAGTAGAGCCAGATCCCCAGGCCAATCCCGACCTCGGGGCTCCAGAATCTTCGGCGCATCGGGCGGGGCCTCGACCGTTCGATTTCGGGGAGTCGGCAATCCGGGGCGAAGGCCCCATCCTAATTATGGGACGCGAACGTTCCCGGCGGGCGGCTTATTCCGACCGATCCGGGCCGATCCGTCCGACCTTGACCCTTCCGGGAAGCTCTGTTACAACGCCGGCGCCGACCCGTTCCGACGGGCCTTGCTTCGGCGAAGACGGGGCAAGGAGGCCCCAGTGCCAGGCCGGGAACTCCCCCCCCGGGCCGGGCATGCGGAAGGATACCGAGGTCCGTGGGAGACGGAGCCCCAGCCGTGCCGAAGATCGCCTGCCTGACCCCCATGTACTTCAGCGACGAGTCGTATATCGGCGGGGGCGAACGCTATCCGCTGAACCTCTCGCGAGGGATCGTCGAGAGCACCGGCGGGGCCTACTCGGTCGACCTGATCTCCTTCGGACCGGAATCGAGGAGCCACCAGCTGGCCCCGGGCCTGACGGTCCGGGTCCTGGCCGCGGCCCGCCCCCCGCGGAACCCGCTCGACGTGGTTTCTTGGGAACTCCCCTCGGCCATCGCCGACGCCGACCTCGTCCACGTCCACCAGGCTTACACCCGATGCTCCGAGGTCGCCTACCTCGTCGCCAAGCAGCAGGGCAAGCCGATCGTCGTGACCGATCACGGCGGGACGACCAGCAGCCTCGGGACATCGATCGGCAGCCTCGAACTGGCCGACCACATCATCTCGAACTCGAAGTTCGGGGCCGCCCTCTACCGGACCAGCACGCCGATCACGGTCATCAAGGGGGGCGTCGACGGGGCCCACTTCACGCCCCCTCGCCAGCGAGTCCCGCGCGATCGCATCCTCTTCGTGGGCCGGCTCCTGCCCCACAAGGGGATCGACCAGCTCATCACCGCCCTGCCCCCCGAGCTTCCCCTGACCGTCTGCGGTCGACCGTACCTGCCCGAATACTTCGAGGTCCTCAAGGGGCTCGCCGCCGGCAAGGACGTCACCTTCATCACCGACGCAGATGATCATGAGATCCTGGATCTCTACCGTCGGGCCTGGGTCAACGTCCTCCCCTCGGTCTACCGCGACTACTACGGCCAGACCCACCTCTGCCCCGAGCTGATGGGCTTCACCCTCCTGGAGGCGATGGCCTGCGGGACGCCGGCCATCTGCTCGAACGTGGCCGGCATGCCCGAATATGTCCTGGACGGCGAGACCGGCTTCGTCTTCGACGACCCGCCGATGCTCACCGACCGCCTCAGGCGGCTCGCGAACGACCCGGACCTCGTCGAGCGACTCGGCCGCCAGGCCCGTCGCCAGGTCGACGTCGAATACGACTACCGGATCGCGGGGTCCCGGATCGTCGACGTCTACGAACCGCTGATCTCCAACGCCCGGGAGGTGGCCGCTTGAAGATCCTGGTCCTCAGCAACCTCTACCCGCCCGACGTGATCGGGGGCTACGAGCTGGGCTGCAAGCAGGTGGTCGACGCCCTCCGGGACCGAGGGCACGACCTCCGCGTCCTGACGATCGCGCCCAGGACCCCGGCCCCCCACGAGCCCCACGTCCAGCGAGTCTTCAAGCTCAGCGAGGTCTGGAACAGCAACCGCTACGTCCTGGACGCCAACCACCAGGTGACCAACCGGCTGATGCAGGCCGAGGCCACGGGCGTCAGCGCCTTCAATGTTCATGCGTTGACCCGGGCGATCGACGAGTTCCGACCCGACGTCGCCTACGTCTGGATGATCGTCGGGGTCGGCGGGCTGGGGCTGATGGGCGCCCTCCAGCACCTCCGGGTCCCCTGGCTCTGGCACCTGATGGACGACGTGCCGGTCGCCCTCTGCCGTCCCGGAGGCCGGATCATCGAGCCGCTCCTGCGCGAGCTGGACCGGCAGCTCGACGGCCGCTACCTGGCCTGCTCCCGCCAGCTCGTCGACGAGATCGAGGCCGGCGGGATCCGGCTCCGGCCCGACGTCGACGTGGTCCCCAACTGGGTCGTCGGCCGGCCGCCCGAGCCCCGGGCCGACCACTACAAGCCGGGCGAGACGCTCCGGATCATCGCGGCCGGACAGATCGCCCCGCACAAGGGTGTCGATATCCTGATCGAGGCCGCCGCGAAAGTCCGGGCCCGAGGGTTCGAGAACCTCGCCGTCGACATCTACGGGAACGTCGAGGATCCGGCCTTCCCGACCCTGGTCCGCCGCCTCGGGCTGGATGGCCACGTCAAGTTCCCGGGTTCGAGACCGCAATCCGAGCTGGCCCGGCTCTATTCGACCTACGACGTCTTCGCCTTCCCCACCTGGCACCGCGAGCCCTTCGCCTTCGCCCCCCTGGAGGCCAGCTGGAGGGGCTGCGTCCCGCTCATGTCCCAGCTCGGAGGCAACGCCGAGTGGGCCGTCCACGGCGTCCACTGCCTCAAGGCCGACCGCAACCCCGACGCCTTCGCCGACTCGCTCGTGGCGATCCTCGACGGCTCGGTCGACCTGGGGCCGATCGCCCGCCGGGCCGCCGCGGTGATCGGGCGGGATTTCCACCTCGACGCCCAGGTCCCCAGGATCGAGCAAGCCCTGACCTCCGTGGCCGGTCGGTCCCGGGCCGGCGCGGGGACCTCGGCCGAAGCCTACCGGATGGCCCTGCTGGCCGAGAAGCTCACCAAGGTGCTCGTCCAGGAAGCCGCCTGCGCCTGAATTGTTGACCATGCCCCCGACTCGTGAAGGTCGCCGGAGACTGGCCCAGTGAAGATCCTGGTCCTCAGCAACCTCTACCCGCCCGACGTGATCGGGGGCTACGAGCTGGGCTGCAAGCAGGTGGTCGACGCCCTCCGCGCCCGAGGGCATGACCTCCGCGTCCTGACCTCGGCACCGAGGACCCCGGCCCCCCACGAGCCCCACGTCGACCGGTCGCTTCACCTCAGCGAAGTCTGGAATGATTACATGTTCCAGCACAGCCGGCCGATCACCGCACACCTGCTCCAGGCCGAGTCGTCGCTCATCAGCGCCTTCAATGTTCATGCGTTAACCCGAGCGATCGACGAGTTCCGACCCGACGTCGCCTACGTCTGGATGATCGTCGGGGTCGGCGGGCTGGGGCTGATGGGCGCCCTCCAGCACCTCAGGATCCCCTGGCTCTGGCACCTGATGGACGACGTGCCGGTCGCCCTCTGCCGGCTTTCCGGCCGGGTCGTCGAGCCGCTCCTTCGCGAGCTGGACCGGCAGCTCGACGGCCGCTACCTGGCCTGCTCCCGCCAGCTGGTCGACGAGATCGAGGCCGGCGGGATCCGGCTACGGCCCGACGTCGACGTGGTCCCCAACTGGGTCGTCGGCCGGCCGCCCGAGCCCCGGGCCGGCTACTACAAGCCGGGCCGGACGCTCCGGGTCATGGCCGCCGGCCAGATCAACCGGAACAAGGGGGTCGACCACCTGATCGAGGCCTCCGCGCGGCTCCTCGACCGAGGGTTCAGGGACTTCACGATCGACTGCTACGGCAAGGTCGAGGACCCTTACTGGCCCGCGTTGGCCCGGACCCGCGGCCTGGATCGGCACTTTTTCTTCCCGGGTTCGAGACCGCAATCCGAGCTGGCCCGGCTCTATTCGACCTACGACGTCTTCGCCTTCCCCACCTGGCACCGCGAGCCCTTCGCCTTCGCCCCCCTGGAGGCCAGCTGGAGGGGCTGCGTCCCGCTCATGTCCCAGCTCGGAGGCAACGCCGAGTGGGCCGTCCACGGCGTCCACTGCCTCAAGGCCGACCGCAACCCCGACGCCTTCGCCGACGCCCTGGCCGCGATCCTCTCGGGCGAGGTCGACCTGGGGCCGATCGCCCGCCGGGCCGCCTCGGTGATCGGTCGAGATTTCCACCTCGACCGGATCCTGCCCTCGATCGAGCGGGCGTTGACCTTGGCCGCCGGACGGGATCGCGATGGCGCGGGCTCCGGCGACGAGGCGTATCGCATGGCCCTTCTGGCCGAGAAGCTCACCCGTGTCTTCATTCATGAGGCCATTCCCGCGGCTTGAGCGAAGCGACGATTCAAGTGAAGACGCCAATTCCACCGATGATCAGGATAATTAAGGGCCATGGCCCGATCGAAAGGTCGCCGGCCTAACGCATAAGGGGATCGAGTCGCGATGGACCATCTGGCATTCTATAACACCGGCTGCGATCCCGAGCCCGGACTATCCCGGCTCAAGCTCTGGGTCCGTCGCCAGGTCCGCAAGGTCCTGCTGCCCCCCTCTCGGCGGCTCGTCGAGATCCTGACGAGCCTCTGCCACCGGCTCGACGTCGCCGAGCACGAGTCCCGAGAGATCCGCCACCAGGTCGACGACCTCCGCCGTCGGCAGGAAGAACAGGCCGCCCGGCTCTCGTCGACGATCGCCTTCGGGTGGGATTACGTGGCGATGGTCCGGCGCCTCGCGGTCCTGGAGGAGCACGTCGATACCCTGCTGAAACGCGAAGAAGCCGGGGCGAGCCCGGACCAGGCCGACCCCTCGGTCCGATTCCACGGGCACGAGGCCGAGCACATCTCCCGGTCCTGAATCGCCCGACCCGATCCATCCCGATCCGAACCCCGAGCCGAGCGGAGCCGCCCGATGGCGCCCCATTTCCCGATCCCTCGACGTGAACCCGCCGAACTCCCCGCCCCTCCGGTGGCCAGGCGGCTCCTGCCCGTCGCCGCCGGCCCGAAGATGCGGGTCCTCTCGGTCCTCTCGTCGAGCAACCAGATGTACTCGGGGATCGGCCGGGCCTTCTTCGAGCTGACCGCCCGGCTCCGGGAGCGGGTGGACTTCGAGATCGCCATCGATGACCTCTACCCGAAGAACCTCGACCTCGTCGTGGACTTCGGCCGACGCCACGAGATCCCGGTCCACATCGGGCCGAGCCTGACCTCGCCCCGATCGCTCGACTCCTTCAGCGCGACCTTGCCGATCCAGCTCCGCCGGACCGTCTGGGACGCGGTCGAGACCCTCTGCTGGGCCAACTCGGCGACCAACGGGGTGGTCCTCCGCGAGATCGGCAACCGGGCCCTCGTCTACACCCCGCACTACCAGCCGCTCTGGACGGTCCCGATGTCGGACGAGGTCTCGCACAACACCGACGACGTCCACCATCGGACGGCCCGCCGGGCCGATGCGGTCCTCTGCGACTCCACCTGGGAACGCCAGGTCGTCCAGGCCCAGACCCACGGTCGGAACAACTGCCTGAACGTCCCCCTGGGCTCCAACCCCGGCGAGTACCGCCCCGGCCCGCTCGAACGGAAGCCCCACCTCCTCTTCGTCGGCGACCTCGCCGAGCCCCGGAAGCGGTTCGACCGGATCCTGGCGATCCTCCCGAGGATCCTGGAACGCTGGCCCGACATGAAGCTGGTGGTCATCGGCAACGGCAGCGACCGGGCCCTCGAACGGATCCCGCACGAATTGAGACATGCTTGCCTGCTGAAAGGTTATGTGTCCGAATCCGAATTGCGTCAGTCCTACGCCGAGAGTCGCGCCGTCTTCCTGCTCTCCGAGTTCGAAGCGTTCGGGATCCCGATCCTGGAAGGGCTGGCCTCGGGGACCCCGGTCTTCCTGACCGACCTGGCCGTGACCCGGAGCGTCTTCGAGAGCTTCGCCGGGGCCAGGTTCTGCCCCGGCGATGACGCCGACGCCACCTTCGCCATCGTCGAGCGGACCCTCGCGCAGGGAGAGGACGCCATCCGCGAGACCCTGGCCGACCGCGACCGGATCGCCGCCACCTTCGACTGGGACGGCCTGGCCCTCCGGAAGTGGAAGGCCCTCTCCTCCGCCTGGTTCGCCCGCCACTACCTCGACCACCCCTTCCGGGGTCCGATCGCCTACGATGTCCTCTGCGGGTCGAAAGTCCTCGCGGGTTAAGCGTTCAACGATCCTCTCGATCGTCTAGCCCGAGTTGACGCCGGATGATCGAGCAGAGTGTCTCGGCGACCTCCCGATGCCGTGGCACCGGTGCTTGCTGCCCGCCGGCGGGGTTCCGGTAAATATCATGACGCTTGCCGTGGCGGTGCAACACACATCCGCCTTGTTCCAGCTCTCGGATCAGGTCCAGACGCTTCATACCTCCAATTCCACCGGCCGGCGGCTGGCCGACTCCGGCGCGGGCAGACGGTCCTGAGTGATCATCAACTCATATGCTTCCTGGATATTCTCGTCCAGTTCATCCAGCGTATTACCCTGGCTGAACACTCCCGGAACCTCGACGAGTCGCCCGACATACCAATCACCATCTTGCCAATATTCGAGCGTGAATCGATGTTTCATCACGGCTTCCTGGTTGCTTGATGGATGTCCGGACCGGTCCAAGAAACGGATCGACTCTCTCGCTCTCGTGGGGAACTCCACCGCCCCTTCCCAGGGCCGGTCCATACCGAGGCTGTCGCGGGTCGAAGGCGTTAGCGGGGCGATCGAGAATGCCTGGCGAATATAGCAACTCGTGAGCGAGTTGATTTCAGATTTCTTTCAGTTTCCCGCGAAGGCTTCGGAGAGTACGGTCGCGCGCTTTGCAAGGCGCTTTCAATTCCAGTTCCGAAATTTTTCGTTCGAGCCAATGTCGTGTGCGGACTCGATTTTTGACGCGGCGTTCCAGTGAATCGCGACGGAGTTGCATGATGCAAAGCCGTAGATAACGCCATGTCCGGAGAGCTTGCCTCGGCGGGACGGGTGTTTTCGTCCCCAGGCAGACCATACTCCTTCCACATCCGGGACACACGACCGAGCCAGGATCGAACGTCGGACGACGCGACGCCCTGCGGCAATCGAAACAGAGCCAGGAGGAGTTCGATGGCATCGGACCACCTTCGTCATCATCAATGGCCCCCGACGCACGATCTTGATTTGCCGCACGTCGAACTCTTGCGATCGCGGCCGATCCTCTCGGCTCGACGATCCCAAGCCCATCCTCATATTCGCGCAAAGCTACAATTCGTTAACAGGTCAATTTCCAGGATTTCTAAAAGAAGCCCCCACTTCCGCCGAGAAGTGGGGGCTTGTCGATGTACTTCCGGGCTGGATGACGATCAGACCACCGCGGGCACCTCGAATCCCTTGCGGTAATTGCGGGTCAGCAGGGCGTCGGCCTGGGCGTCGTCGACGAACGACTCGGTCGAGGGGTTGATGTGGAGCTTCCGGCCTAGCTTGTAGGCGATGTTCCCCAGGTGGCAGTAAGCGCTGGAGAGGTGGCCTTCCTCGATGTCGGCGTTGAGCGACCGGACATCGCGGGTCCGGACGGCCTGGAGGAAGTTGTTGAAGTGGTCGCCGCCGCCCTTGCCGCCTGGGCCCTTCTGGTACTTGGGACCCATGAAGGTCTGCCAGTCGGTGTAGCTGGTGATGGCCAGGACTCCCTCGGACCCGTAGAAGAGGTCGCCGATCCTCACGCCCATCTCGTCGTTGGTGGCCAGCCCTCGGACCTCGAACTGGAGGAGGGCGTCATCGAACTCGAAGGCGGTGGTCAGGGTGTTCGGGGTCTCGCCGTCGTCCTCGTAGCCGTATCGGCCGCCCGACGACATGACGGTCTTGGGGAACTCGCGCTTGCCCAGGCCCCAGCGGGCCAGGTCCATCTGGTGGATCCCCTGGTTGCCCAGGTCGCCATTGCCGGTGTTCCAGACCCAGTGCCAGTTGTAGTGGAGCTTGTTGGGGTTGAACGGGGTCAGCTCGGCCGGGCCAGTCCAGAGGTCGTAGTCGAGCCCTTCGGGCACTGGGCCGACGGGCTTGTGGCCGATCGAGCCTCGGGGCTTGTAGCAGAGCCCCTTGGCCATGTAGAGCTTGCCGAGCTTGCCGGATTGCAGGAACTCGATGGCGTCCTGGATCCCCTGGTGGCTCCGGCACTGGGTCCCGGTCTGGACCACCTTGTTGTACTTCCGGGCGGCCTCGACCATCTTCCGACCTTCGAAGATGTTGTGGCTGACCGGCTTCTCGACATAGACGTCCTTGCCCGCCTGGCAGGCCCAGATCGTGGCCAGCGAGTGCCAGTGGTTGGGCGTGGCGATCGAGACGACGTCGACCTCGGGGTCGTCGAAGACCTTCCGGAGATCCTGGACGTACTTGGGCGCCGAGCCCTGGAAGGTCTCGATCGCCTTGGTCGCCGGGCCGATCACGTTCCGGTCGGCGTCGCAGATCGTGGTGATCCGGGCGTCCTTGAGCTTGAGGTAGCCCGCGACGTGCTCCATCCCGCGCCCGCGGACGCCGATGATCGCCACCCGAAGCTGGTCGTTCGGGCCGACCTTCTTCGCCTCGGCCGCCCTGGGCTCGGCGGGCGTTTCCTCGGCCCGGGCTCGGGTCGCGGCGGCTTCGAAGGCGGACAGGCCGGCCGTCAGGGCGGCCGAATGCTGGAGGAACCGTCGACGGTCGATCGCGGGCATGGCGGCGTGACTCCTGGATCGAGGTAGGTCGGTCTTTGGGCGGGGACGATGAGCTTCATCAGACCTTCCTGAACAGGTCACGTCAAGGGTTGGGAGCCTGGAGGAACAGCCCCCGCAGGCCGGATCAACGTCCCGAAGGATCGGGCGAGACCTCGCCCGCCAGCAGGATCCGGCGCCGGTCGGAGACGACCACGCCCCCGGGAGGTTCCAGGGTGATGGCGAACAGGCTGGGCCGGCCGACGTGCAAGAGGGGCCGGACGGGCACGACCGTCGGGGCCTTTCCGTCGCCGATGGTGAACGCGCCGCCGTCGATCGGGTAGCGGGGATCTCTCCGATCGTCGAAGATCCAGAGCTGATAGGCCCCTCGCGAGGGGTCGACCGCCGCCAGGCCGACCAGCTTCAGGTAGCCTTGCTGGGCATCCTGGCTCCAGACCATCTCCCCGCTCGCCCCGGCGGCCAGCGGATGATCGGTCGCCTTCAGTCCGAAGGTGGTCGACTCCCCGCCGTCGATGGGACGATCGGGCCGCGAGGGCGGTGGGGGCCCGGCGGGCCAGAGGGCCACCGTCGTGACCAGCCACGAGGCCGCCGCGGCGATCCAGCCCGAGGTGGCCACGAATTTGGAGAATCGCGACCGTCGACGGATCGGCCTCGGACCTTCGAGCCTGCGATCGAAGTCGGCCTCGATCCTGGCCCGGAGGGTCGAGGGGAGCGGCTCGGTCGGATCGGCATCGAAGGAGACCGCCAGGCTCGCGGCGACGATCGCCAGCTCGTCGGGCGAGACCTGCGGAGCGTCCTCCAGGAGCCGATCCAGCTCGACCATCTCGGCGTCGGAGAGGCCGTCGAGAGCCTGGTCGGCCAGCAGGTCGAGGAGGCGATCCTCGGGGAACTCGGGGGGATGGCTCATGAGTCCTCCCCCCGGACCGGGACCTGCTGGGGGGCACCGAGCAAGGCCCGGAGCCGGATCAGGCCGCGACGGGCGTGGGTCTTGACCGTGCCCAGCGGCTGCCCGATCGACCGGGCGATCTGGTCGTAGCTCAGCCCTTGCTGGATCGAGAGGACCAGGACCCGCCTCTGCTCCTCGCCAAGCTCGCCCAGGGCCCTCGATGCTCGAGCGGCCTCGTCGGCGACCTCGACCGGGCAGGTCCCGGGATCGTCGGCGGCCAGCCCTTCGGGCAAGGGGCCGGCATCGGGGCTCCGTCTCCCCTTCCTCCGGCGGTCGATCAGCCTCCGGCGTGCCACCAACGCCACGAAGGTGGACTCCGAGGCCACGTCGGGGTCATACCGATCGGCGACCTTCCAGAGTTCGATGAAGATCTCTTGCACGGCATCCTCGGCGTCGGACGGGCGGGCGGAGAGGCGGCGGGCCAGCGACCAGACCAGCCCCCCATGCCGGTCGATGCATTCCCGGACGGCGGCCCGGTCCCCCTCGGCGATCCGTCGGAAGATGGAGTCGGTCACTCGTCGAGGCCTCCCCACTCCCGGCCGGATCGCTCCCACATGCACATACCCGCCTTCAATAGTCATGAGTGATCATCAATGCGGGATCAAGACCGAGTCGATGACGTGGTAGATCCCGTTGTCGGCCTTGAGGTCGGTGTCGATCGCCGAGGCGTCGCCGATCCGGAGCCGGCCGCCTTCGATACCCACCTTGACCGGCGACCCTTGCGTCGTGGTCGCCTTGCCCGAGGACACCGCGTCCCGGGCGGAGACCTTCCCCGAGATCACGTGGAACCTCAGGACCTGGCGGAGCATCTCCCGCTTGGAGGGGTCTTCGAGGAGTTGCCTAACCTTGTCGTCGCCCAGCTTGCCGAAGGCCTCGTCGGTCGGGGCCAGCACGGTGAAGGGGCCATCCCCCTCCAGGTCGTCGTCCAGCCCCGCGGCCCGGAGCGCGGCGACGAGGATCTTGAATCGAGGCTCGGCGCCCAGGACTTCGGGCAGCCTGTTCGACGGCTTGGGCAGTGTGAGCACTCGATCAATCACATGAATGATCCCATTTTCGCACTTGAGGTCGGCGCGGATCACCCGCGACTTGTTGACCTTCGGCCCGCCCTCGGTCGAGAACTTCACCTTCGGCCCTTCGAGGGTCGCCACCTTGCCCAATTCGGAAAGCTCGGCCGCCGAGAGCGCCCGGGGCAGGACATGATACTTGAGGATCGAGGTCAGCGTCTCGCGATTCTTCGGCTCCAGGAGGGCCTTGAGCTGGTTCGGGTGGATCCGCTCGAACGCCTCCTCGGACGGGACGAAGACCGTGAACGGCCCGTCTCCCTCGAGGGCGTCGCCGAGCCCGGCCGCCTCGATCGCGGCGAGGAACGTCTTGTAGCCCGCCCGCTCGGCCTGCCGGAGGATCGTGGCCTTCGGCGGGATCAGGACATGGTCGATCGCGTGGATCAGGCCGTTCCGACAGGCGATGTCGGCCTGGACCACGACCGCCCCATCGATGGCGATCCCGTGGCCGTTGGCCGCGATGGTGGGGCTGGCCCCGTTCAGCGAGGCGGGCCGCTTCTCGTTCGCCAGGTCATGAGCCGCGATCCGGCCGGGCAGGACGTGGTACTTGAGCAGGTCGATCAGGTCTCCCCGCCCTTCGGGCTTCAGCAGGGCTTCCAGGGTCCCGGGCGGGAGCTTGGCGAACGCCTCGTCGGTCGGGGCCAGCACGGTCAAGGGTCGATTCCCCTTCAACGCGCCATCGAGGTCGGCCAGGACGACCGCCGAGACCAGGGTCCGGAACGAACCCGCCGAGGCCGCCGTGGAGAGGATGTCCTGCTGGTCGGCCCACGCCGAGGCCGGGACCAGTAGACCCAGGGCCAAGATCATTCGGGGCATTGCCTTCGATCCCATGAGACGATCCTTCGGTGTTAAGGATCGCCGATTCGATAACTTCCCGAAGTCATGATTCGCTCGGGACCGCCCTGTAGTTCCACTTCGGCAGGATCTCGTCGAACACGATCTTCATGTCCTCCTTGAACCCTGCCGCATACTTCCGCCCCGTCTGGTACACCTTCTCCAGGATGTCCACCGTCACCCGCAGCCCCGTGCTCGTGCTCGCCTTCTCCATCAACTCCTTCACCAAACCCACGCTCTCGAAGATCACGCCCTGGCAGGCTCGGGTCAGGTGCGGGAACAGCCGATGCTCGATCGGGTTGTATTTCGAGCAGTACGGCGGGTAGTGCGCCACACGGATCTCGATGCCGAGCCGATCGACCAGACCCTGGAGGTCCTCCTTGAACAGGTACTGGCTCGCACTGTTGCTGCCGCCGCCGTCGCACAGCAGCAAGATCGAGGTCGCACGGGGATAGCGGGCTCGGCCCTGGCCCTCCCACCACCGCTCGATGCTGTCGCAGGCGAACTCGCCCGTGTCGTGGCTGGTCCCCAGGTTCACATGGCCGTCGTTCTCCTTCACGTCGTACAGCCCGTGGGGGATGACCACACCCTCGGCGAAGCTGGGGAAGTCATGGTCGAACGTCCCAATGACCCCTTGGGTCAGGAGGTGCCCGGCCCGGTAGAAATTGCCGATCAACTCCTTCTTCTTGGTGTCGATGCTCACGATCGGGTTGTCGGTCCCGAGATACTCCCCCTTCAGCCGGGCGATGTTCTCGAACTGCTGGTTGCGGTCGGGATGCCCGCCCATCGCCCTGGCCTTCTGGGCCTTGCGGGTGACGTAGCCGTGCTTCTTGAGCAGTTGCTTGACCACCGGCACGCTGACTGGGGTGCCCGCCTCGGCCAGGTGGCCGGCGATCTGCTCATAGTTCAGGTCGGTCCAGCGGACCCCCTGCCGCATCGGGTCACCGGCCGTGCGATCCCGGAGCACCCGGAGGAAGTTCTCCTCCAGGAGCGGGATGGAGCCTATGCACGGCTTCGGGCCGCCCCTTTTTTACGAACCCGATCGCCGAGCCCGTCAGGGAGTCGATCCAGGTCCTGTTGGCCCTGGCGGATCGTCTTGGGATCGCAGCCCAGAAGCGTGGCGATATATTCGGTGCCCCCATGGCCGAGCTTGGCGGCCTCGATGGCCGCATATCGCCTGCGGTCCTTCTCCGAGAGCGAGTCGTGGAACATCCGCATCGAATGCTCGATCTCGGGGCTGTACGTCATGGCTGGGCGTCCGTTGCGAGGTCGTGATCGTCCTGGCTACGGTTATACGATGCCGAAGGCGTATCGGGAAGTTATCGAATCGGTGGTCCTAAGTGGCGGGCGGAGGTCCACATTTCAAGCATTCGCCGGAACGAACCTGGCGGATTCGAAATTCCGGCCCCGATTCCGGCCACGAGCCGAATCCAGGGCGCACCCTCTCCGCGAGCGACCGACAAATCGCCCCGACATCCTCCCTTGATCCTGGAACATAAACCGACAAACTTACGCAAGGAACCCGACCGATCGCTTCGAGAGCCCCCCCGAAGCAATCCTCATCGGAGATCCCCGATGCGTCAGGCGATCGGCCCCACGCCTCGAACCCGACCCACCCCCCGCGCCGAACGAACCCGAGACTTCTGAATCATCCTCTTCCATCGGTTCCGGGATCGGGATCAGGGCGGCCGCCTCGGCCTCGACCCTCCGGAATTCCTCCAGCGCCTTGTAGACCGCGCGCTCGGCCGCCGCCTCGTACCGACGGGCCAGGATCGCCTCCTTCGAGGGATCGAACCCCGACCGATCCGCCGCCCCCAGCCGGTCCCGATCGATCGCCCCCAGGTCGAGCGTCTTCCGGTGCTCCAGCAAATCCTCGATCTCGGCGTCGATCAGGTCGGCCATCGCCCGCCTGGCCCAGTCGATCCGGTCCGGGTCGGAGAGCCCCGTGCCGTCGTCGGCCAGGAGGAACTTGAAGTTGCCGATGATCGCCTCGGAGAGGGCCCGGACCCGAGTCACCGGGACCTCGGCCCAGCGACGGCCGGTCAGGTTGGCCAGCCGATCGCCGAAGGTCCAGTCCCATCGGCCGGTGTTCAACTCTTCCCGGATCTCCAGGAGCGCGGCGATCAGCCGGTCGACCCCCTCGGGCATTGACCGGAGCTTCCGCGAGATCGTGGCCGGCTCGCGGATCAGGTAGGACATCGCCTCGTCGACCTCGGCGATCCGAGCCTCGTCGAAGGCCGCCTCGGCATGATTGGCCCGATGGGAGTTCGCGGCCAGTTCCTGCGAGGCACACCGCTCGACCCGCACGGTCATCCGGGCCACCCGCCGGACCAGATACCGGCCCATCTCGGAGGTCGGCCGCATCTCGTCGAGCATCGCCGCCGATCGCCGCTCGACCTCGGCGGCATCCCCCTCGGGCACGACGACCCCATCCCCCGCCATCCCGTGCTTCAGGGCGTTGCACCGCGAGATCGCCTTCCCTTCGGGAGTCACCGGCCCCTTGCTCTTGAGGCCGTTGGCGCGAGACGCGGCGATCTGGGCTTCGGTCCGAGGCATCGGCGAGGACTCCGGGTGCGGTTCGTATGTGTTTGGGGAGTTGCTCCCTTTTGAGGATAGAGATCGTGAAATCCGGCCTCGCCTTATCATAGAACTTCGTCTCGCACAATCTTCCACCCGCATTCGACCCTTGAGAGTCCGCGAGCAATCGAGTAAAAGAATAGATGTCGCTGTCTATCAATCCGAGACGCGAGATGAGCATCCAGATCACATTCACGCCGGAGCAGGAGCGAAAGCTCATCGAACTTGCCCACGCGCGGGGCAAGGAACCATCGACCTACGCACATGAAATAATCGTTGCTTACTTGTCTATCGCGTCTCCCGGAGAACGTCGGACGTTCGAAGAGATCCTCACCCCGATCTGGGAGGGATGGCGTCGGAGCGGTTTGACGGATGTCGAGGTTGGCGACCTCCTGGAGCAGGAACTGATCGCGGCTCGAAGCGAGAGGAACCGGAGGGAAGAAGCGCCGTGATCGAGGGCACGCCTCCACGCGTCGTCTTCGACTGCATGGTCTTCCTTCAGGCAACCGCGAGACCGGAGGGCCCCGCGGCCCGGCTATTCGTAGAGTTCGTCGAAGGCGGGCGACTCGCGCTGTACGTGAGCGACACCATCATGGACGAGGTCCGAGACGTCCTCGGCCGATCTCGAATTCGGTCAAAGAATCCAACGATCACCGACGCGACCGTCGAGGCGTTTTGCACTCGCGTCCTGCAGTCCGCCCACTGTCTCGAAGTCGTTCCAACTTCGATGACCTTGCCCCGCGATCCCAATGATGAGCCCTATCTCAATCTCGCCATCGCCTCGGCGGCCGATTATCTCGCAACTCGGGATAATGACATGCTCGATTTGATGAAGGATGCCGAGTTCCGGTCTAGATATCCGAGGCTCACGATACTCGATCCCGTAGCATTGATTCGCACGTTGGAACAGCCAGGCCAGTCATGAGTGGGGCTCGCTGCGAGGGGGACCGCCTCGTGTGGCCATTGCGAGGGCACTGATGGTTCGCCCGAGATGAGCCCGCACCGCCCCCCACTCCTGGAGAACATCCTGGCCCTCGCGGCAGGTGCCTTGATCCTCAAGGTGACGTTCAGCGTCATATCCGGCTATGACCACTACTTCCCGCCCGATTTTTCGTCCGATTTCCTGCGTGGTCGGCAAGGCCATTTCCGGGGGGCTTATCGATGGGCGTTCTACACGCACATCCTGTCCGGGCCGGTCTCGCTGATCCTGGGCTTGATCCTGGTCAGTGACGTGTTTCGGAGGCGGTTTCCGGCGTGGCATCGCCTGCTCGGACGGATCCAGGTCGCGTGCGTCCTGCTCCTGGTAACGCCCAGCGGGCTGGGGATGGCCTACCATGCGGAGGCGGGTCCCATCGCGGCGTTCGGGCTGGCTTCCCTGGCGATCGCCACCGCGACCTGCGTATTGTTCGGGGTGAGGTCGGCGGTCCGTCGACGGTTCGCGGATCATCGCCGCTGGATGTGGCGATGTTATCTCCTCTTATGTTCGGCCGTCGTGCTCCGGATGATCGGAGGGCTGGGGACGGTCGCGGGGGTGACCGCCCCGTGGTTCGACCCGCTGGCCACCTGGCTCTGCTGGCTGGGACCGCTGGCGGCGTTCGAGGTTCGAGAATGGACGATTTCCGCCCGTCGCGGCCTCACCAATCCATAGCCGCGGGGTCATCGTTCCCGGAGATCGAGAGGAGGGCTCGCCAGATTGGGGCCGGCAAGTCGGCTCTCAGGAACCTCACGCTCCCATCGACGAAGGCCGCATTCATGCCCCCCGAGTGGAGGTGATTCGCCTTCGGATCGAGCTTCAGCACCAGGGCCAGATTGGCGTCGGTGGGGGCCATCCAGGGAACGGCGGCCTCCTGGCCGACTTCGATCACGGCAAGCACGGTCGAGAGGCCGTCGGTGATCTCCTCAAGTCGTCGAGGGCGCCCAGGATCGAGGAAGTTGCCGGGTCCGACGATCGCCAGATAGGCCGTCTGGTTCGGACTGTCGTAAAGATTGGGGCAGCGGAATAGACTCGGACGCTTCGCGAGCGCGGGGGCGTTCGCCGGGTCGTTCCAGGGCTTCGAGAAGTCGATACTCTCGTAGAGCGCCTGTTCGTCCATGTAGGGCAAAATCAGCGTCCGCCAGCTATGCATCGGACTGCCGTCCGGGTCAACAGTGTACGCGGGCGGCAATGTTTTATAGACCTGTTCATAGTTATTCAGGGCCAACACGATCTGCCTCAGGTTGCTCGAGCACTGCATCCGACGCGCGGCGGGCCTTGCCGTCCGAGAGGCCGGCAGGAACAGCGAGATCAGGAACACGATGACGGCGACGACCAGGCCAACCTTTACGAGCGTGTAGCGTCGCCTCGGGCTCGGCTTCGGGATGATCTCGCTGAAATCGGGGTCATCATCGAAGCGAATCGACATAGTCCTATCTCCTGATTATCCGCACCTTGGACGAATTGCCCCATACCCTGACGAGCCCGATCGGAATCCCCTCTATTCCGCCTCTTCGAGGCCGGACAGACGGGCGGCGGCCTCCTGCTTCACCCGGTTCAGATCCTCGCGTTCGGGCCGGGCCTTGTAGAAGGGGTCGAGCGGGTAGCAGCCCGAGACCATCCCGTTCCGGGGGGCGGTGGTGCAGTCGCTGAAGGTCCGGCAGACTCGCTTGCGGGCGGGGTTCCGGCCAGCCAGGACGTCGGCGGGAAGCTCGGGATAGGAGAGGACCATCCGGCCCAGGCCGATGAAGTCGGCCCCCCCGTCGCGGACGACCTTCTGCCCGACGTTGGGCAACCACTCCTGCAAGTAGGTATACCCCGATCCCACGAACAGCAGATTGGGATGCAACGCCTTCAACTTCGCCGTCGCGTCGATCTGCCGGGCGACGCCGATCAGGGGGTCTTCGGGCGGCAGGTAGCCGTCGGAGGGGGGGAAGGTGGCGGGCCGGATCACGTGGGGGTTGTAGTAGGGGCTGCCCGCCGTGGTGCAGACCAGCTCGATCCCCAGGTTTTCCAGGATCGTGAGGAAGTCGGACGGCTCGGCCAGGTTCACGCCCAGGCCGGTCCCGTCCCCCCCGAAGGCGAAGCGATAGGGGCCGGTCGAGGCGGGCTCGCCCGTCCCGTCGGGGCCGGGGCGGAACGGGACGAGGTCGAGGATGCTCACCCGGACCCCGACCGCGAGCCCGGGGACCTCGGCCCGGATGCCTTCCACCACCTCTCGGAGGAACCTCGTCCTGTTCTCCAGGCTCCCGCCGTAGTGGCCGGGCCGGTCGATCGCCGAGAGGAACTCGTGGCCGAGATAGCCGTGACAGTGCTTGATATCAACGAAGGAGAACCCGGCGTGATTCGCCAGGCGGGCGGCGGCGACGAAGTCGTCAACGAGTCGCGCGATCTCGTCATCGGTGAGGATCGGTCGGTCGTCCTCGACGCCGACCACGGGGTCGAGCACGGGGTGTCGATAGGCGATCCGGGGCTCGGCCTTCTTCTTGTCGAACGGGCGGGCGAACCGCCCCGAGTGGGTCAGTTGCAGGCCGATCAGGAGGTCATCGGTCGCCCCGAACGACTCGCGGTGGGCTTGCAGGAGTTCATCGCGGAGCCCGATGAAGTTGCCGATGTTGGCCTCGTCGATCCGGAGCTGGTTGGGGTTGGCCCGGCCATCGTGGCGGACGGCCACGGCCTCGCCCCCCCAGATCAGCTTGGCCCCGCTCTTGCCGAAGTTCCGCCATCGACGACGGGTCAGTTCGGTCGGTCGACCGTCGGGGGTGCCGTCCCAGCCTTCCATCGGCAAGATCGCGAACCGGTTGCCGATCGGGCCGGAGCGTGATTCGCAAGGCCGGGCGAGCGGGGCCTCGGGGCCGGTTTCCACCGCGTCGTCGACCGGGATCGAGACGCCGAGCGAGGCCGCGTGCTCGCGGAGGTCGCCCACGGTCTTGATCGATGCCATCCGTCGAGCCGCCATCGTTCAGGACTCCGGGAGGACGCCCAGTCGCCGGGCGATGTCGCGCAGGATTTCGAGATCGGAGGCAGGCCTTGTCGGGCTTTGCGGGTGGGTCCGGTCGGTCCCGATCCACCCTCGGAGCTTCAGGAACATCGCGGCCGAATGCTTGTAGGCCGGGACGGGCGGCCGGAAGGTCAGGAACCCCAGATACTGGAGCATGTCGTTGAGTTCATAAAATCCGGGGTCGCCGGACACCCACATCGCGTCCCGGCGAGCGAACAGGTCGGGGGCGAAGGTGCTCAGGCCCAGGAGGTAGTCGCTCCCGTACATGACCATATCAATCGCCAGGTCGTTGCCGGTGTAGACGCGGAAGTCGGGCCGGAGCCGGTCGCGTTCGATCAGGCGGTGCCACTCCGGCTCCCGGTGGAGCGACGAATGCTTGGCCCCGATGCACGACTTCACGCCCATCAAGCCTCGATAGACCTCGATCGAGTAGATCCGCCCGAATGGGGCGAACGCCGTGCCCAGCTCGAAGGCCACGAAGCGGTCGGAGTGTCGACCGATCTCGGCGTAGGCCCCGACGATCTCGTCATCCCCCATCGAGGTCAGGCCGTGCGACTGGAAGATGACCGGCGTCCCGCCATGGCGGGCGATCTCCTCGACCTGCCGGAGATAACCCTTGCGATCCCACGAGGCCCCCGGCTCGTCCGCGACGAACGCCCCGGCCATGTAGGACTTGCCCCCGAGAATCTCGCGAGTCCGCCGGAGCACCTCGACCGCCAGCTCGTCGCCGATCAGATTTCGATAGCCGGTGTCCATGTTCACGGCGGGGGTCAGGCCCGCCTCGGCGGTCCTCGCGACATGACCGGCGAAGGCGGGCCAGTCGACCTCGCCGCCTTCGTCGAACGGGAGGAGGATCGCGGAGGCCCCTTCGATCACCCGGCGAGGGCGGATCAGGGCGATCGGGTCGAGCACGGGCGGGGACATCGTCAAGTCGCTCCTCAATCCGCTGTTCCACTCCATCCGGCCCGGTCTGCCTCCCCTCTCCCCCCGGGAGAGGGGCCGGGGGTGAGGGTCCCCGACCGACCGGTGGATTCTTCAGGATGGCGAACATCGAGGGTCGGATGAGGGACCCTCACCCCAACCCTCTCCCGGGGGGAGAGGGAGTCAAAAGGGCCCATTCCTCAACCTAAGCCTCGATCGTACCGGCGAAATGTCGCCCCGGCCAGTCGCCGATCGGACGCGCTCCCCCTTCAATCGCCGTGAGATGCTGATAAACTCTTGGGGAGTCGACCGCCCACGCGGGCCGGGGATCGATCCCGGGCCGCCCTACCTTGCTCCGGAGCCGCCATGCAGACCGAGGCCCAGGAGGCGCTCAGCGCCGATATCCGACTGCTCGGGGGCCTGCTCGGGGAGGCGATCCGACGACTCGCGGGCGAGGAGGCCTTCAACCTCGTCGAGGAGATCCGGACCTCGGCCAAGGCGCTACGGGCCGACTCGTCGGTGGAGGAGGCCCGGAAGCTCCGCGACCGGCTCGGGCAGCTCGACCTGGGCGAGTTGCGGACCCTCATCCGCGCCTTCAGCATCTACTTCGACCTGATCAACCTGGCCGAGCAGCAGGCCAGAGTCAGGGCGCTCCGGGCCCACCTCCGGCGGAACGGGACCGAGCCGCTGGTCGAGAGCCCCGAGTCGGCGCTCCGGCAGCTCCGCGACCGGGGGATCGACGCCGATCAGGTGGCCGAGCACCTGGACCGGGCCCTGATCTGCCCGGTCTTCACCGCGCATCCCAGCGAGGCCCGGCGCCGGACGATCCTGGGCAAGCTCTCGGCGATCGCCGACCAGCTCGACCGGATGGAGTTCGGCCAGCTCGTCCCGCTGGAGCACGAGCGGGCCGTGGCCGAGATCGTCGAGGAGGTCGAGACGCTCTGGCTCTCCGACATGATCCGCGAGGATCGGCCCTCGGTCCAGGACGAGGTCCGCCAGGGGCTCGGGCTGGTCGAGGGGAGCCTCCTCGAAGTGGTCCCGCGGGTCTACCGGAACCTCGAAGCCGGGCTCGGCCGGGTCTACCCCGACCGCGAGTGGGACGTCCCCGCGTTCCTCCGGTTCGGCTCCTGGATCGGCGGCGACCGCGACGGCCACCCCGGCGTCACGTCCCACGCCACCGCCGAGGCCATCGAGCTCCAGCAAGAAAGCCTGATCCGACATTACCTCGAACGGGTCGACGACCTCTGGCGGAAGCTCAGCCACTCCAGCCGGTTCGCCGAGCCCGGCGAAGCGTTCCGCGCCTCGCTGGCGAAGGACGCCGCACTCTTCCCCGGCACAGCCGACCCGATGGATCGCGAACCTTATCGGGCCAAGTGCCTGCTGATCGCCGCCAAGCTCCGGAAGACCCTCCAGCACGTCCAGTCCACCGAACCCGCCTGGTCCGACGAGGAGCCCGAGCCGACCCCGGGCGTCTACCTCGGCCGTCGCGAGTTGCTCGATGACCTGAAAATGATCGCCGAGAATCTGGAGAAGGCCGGGGCGCATGCCGCGGCCACCGGGGCCGTCCGCGACCTGATCCGGCTGGTCCAGGTCTTCGGCGTCCACCTGCTGACCCTCGACCTCCGCCAGCACAGCCGGAGGCACGCCGAGGCCCTCGACGAGATCTTCCGGAAAGCGGGCGTCTGCCCCGACTACGCCGGGCTATCCCCCGACGAGCAGTTCGACCTGCTGGCCCGCGAGCTGGAGGTGGCCCGGCCCCTGATCCCGGCCCACCTGGACTACGAGCCCGAGACCGCCGAGGTCGTCCGGACTTTCCGGACCGTCTCGGCCCTGCTGGAACGCCAGTGTCCCGAGGCCATCACCACCTACATCATCAGCTCGACCACCGAGCCGGCCCACCTCCTGGAAGTCCTCCTGTTCTCCCGAGAGGCCCGGCTATTCCGCCCCGCCGAAGGGGTGAGCCGGCTCGATATCGTCCCGCTGTTCGAGGCCCTGGAGCCCCTGCAAACCGCCTCTCCGATCATGGAGCGACTGCTGGCGCTCCCGATCTATCGCAAGCACCTGGAACTCCGGGGGAACATCCAGGAAGTGATGATCGGCTACTCCGACAGCAGCAAGGAGAGCGGGTCGCTCCAGTCGGCCTGGGCGCTCTACCGGGCGCAGTCCGACCTGGTCGAGACCGGCCACCGGGCCGGGATCACCATGCAGATGTTCCACGGTCGAGGAGGGGCGATCGGCCGAGGGGGCGGCCCCGCCAACCGCGCGATCCTGGCCCAGCCGAGGGATACCGTCAACGGCCGGCTCCGGATGACCGAGCAAGGCGAGGTGATCGCCGACCGCTACGGACATCCCGGGATCGCCGAGCGACACCTCGACCAGGTCCTCGACGCCGTCCTCCGGACCAGCTTCCCCGGCCCCGACGGGCAGCCCGACCCGGCCTGGTTCCCGATCCTGGACCACCTGGCCGAGGCCGCTCGTCGCCACTATCGGGGGCTGGTCTACGAGACCCCCGAGTTCCTCGACTACTTCCGACAGGCCACGCCGATCGAGGAGATCGTCCAGCTCAAGATCGGCTCGCGCCCCTCGAAGCGGACCAAATCGACCGCCATCGAGGACCTACGCGCCATCCCCTGGGTCTTCTCCTGGATGCAGTGCCGCCACACCCTCCCCGGCTGGTTCGGGATCGGAGGCGCGGTCGACGACTACCTCCAGAAATTCCCCGACCAACTCTCCACACTCCAGGACATGTACAAGAACTGGCCCTTCTGGAAGACCTTGATCGACAACACCCAGATGATCCTGGCCAAGGCCGACATGACCATCGCCAGGCTCTACGCCGACCTCGTGGACGACCCGGCGCTCGCCGATCGGATCTTCCGGAGGATCGCCACCGGCCACGCCCGGGCCGTCAGCGTCATCTGCCGGATCACCGAGCAATCCGAGATCCTCGAACACGTCCCGATCCTCCGCCGATCCATCGACGGCCGGAACCCCTACGTCGACCCCCTCAGCTTCATCCAGCTCGTCCTCCTGAAGCGATTGAGGGCCGGGGAAGGCCCCCGCGACGAGACCCTGACCGGCGTCCTGGAGAGCATCAACGGGATCGCGGCGGGGCTCAAGAACACGGGGTGATTTCTCATTCCATCCCGACATTCGGGATCCCACGCCATTGGCCACCCATTGACAAGAATTGCCAACCCAATTAGGTTCGGCTGAGAGGAGAATCAGCCATGGAAACCATGAATATCGCGCTGCCCGAGTCGATGAAGCAATTCGTCCAGTCTCGCGTCGAGGAGGGCGGATACAGCAGCGCGAGCGAGTATGTGCGCGAGCTGATTCGTTCCGATCAGAGGAGGATGACCGAGGAACGGATCGACGCCCTCCTACTTGAAGGTCTCGATTCCGGACAGCCGATCCTCGTCACCAAGGAATTCTGGGACGAGAAGAAGCGGAAACTGACCGAGCGGCTGGCCAGGGCGAACGGACCGCAATCATGACCCTGAGGTATCGGGTCTCGCCGACCGCCGATACCGACCTTGATCACCTGGCCGCCTACCTCGCTCGCGAGGCGAGTCTTGAAACAGCCCTGCGATTCTACGACGCGGCGGCAACCACCTTCGAGGCGATCGCCCAGGCCCCAGGCGTCGGCGAGCGTTGGCCATCGAGCCACCCACGCCTGGCCAACCTCCGCGTCAGAAGCATCGAGGGATTCGAGAACCACCTCGTCTACTACCGCCCGACCGAAGACGGGATCGAGATCATTCGCGTGATGCACGGGGCGAGAGACCTCGACAACATCTTCGATGCGGGATGACGATGCTCCATGATCCCCCGCCGAGACGCGACCCTGACCGGGGTCCTGGAGAGCATCAACCGGATCGCGGCTTGGCTCAAAAAGCGGTGTGATCGTCGAGTCCAGAGATTGTGCCAAAGGAACCGCCCGAGGCCCGGCCTCGGGGGCATTGCTCCTCTTTCAACCCGGTGCCCGCCTCGAGTGGCCCCGTCCCGGTCGCATTTGCGGGGCACTCGGCGGGGTGGTGCCGCGCGTCGATCCTCCCGGCTGGATCGCGCCGGGGACTGGCCATCTCGACATCATTCTCGGGCAAGTTTGGCGATTCGCCGGCCCGTCCTTGGTCGAAGGACTGCTCGATTCCGATGGTCGACCTTTCGACCCATCCCGTGCAATAGGGAGCATCGCCCCATCCTGCACCGACGAAAGCCCATCGCTCGCCCAATCGCGGATTCCTCGGAGGATTCTCCGAACCACGATCCGATTTCAACCGACACAACATATACTTCATTACGACAAACATCCAACAGAAACATTTATTTCGATGAAATTCACGAAACCTCGCTTTCTATAAGGGCGAGTGAAACCGGAGCTGGGCGATGCGGCTTGGTGATCCAAGGATGTTTCACGGCAACGCTGCCTCGAAAATCGATGTTTCCCGCTCAAGGAGGCGCGCCGGTCGGCCGGTCGGACTGATGGGTGCGATCATCCTCGTGTGCTCGACCGAGTGGTTGATCTCGGGCCACCTCGCGAATTTCACATCAAATTCGGCTTCCTCGTGGTCTTGGAGCAGTGAGGCTTCGAGCAAATTCCTCGCCCGGGCGGACATCCTCTGCTTCGGTGATAGCCTGGTAAAGTTCGGGCTCGTCCCGACCGTACTCGAACGGAGGCTAGGCCTCCGGGCGAGCAATCTGGCGCAATTCCAGGGACTTCCGGCCACCAATTTCTTCCTGCTCAGAAGGGCCTTGGCCGCGGGAGCCCGGCCCAGGGCCCTGATCGTCGATTGCGAGCTGTTGGAGAGGGATCCCTGCGGCCTCGAACTCGATCGCCTCTGGCCCGAGCTGGCAACGCTGGCCGAAGGGGCGGAGTTGGCCTGGCACGCCGACGACCTCAGCTTCTTCTCCAAGTTCGGCCTTTCCCTGATCTTACGGTCGGTCCGTGCCCGCCAGGAAATCCGAACCCAGGTCCTCCTGGCCCTCCGAGGCCAGGCCGCCCCACTCCGAACCGATTATGATCGCGATCGAACGAATTGGGAGTCGAATCGAGGTGCCTATCTCGTCCCCTCGGAGCCTCATGCCCCGGAGTTCTTCGACCTGGGTGCCCTGAAGCCGGCCAAGTGGGCGGCCCATCGAATCAACCTCATCTTCCTCGACAAATTCCTCGGGTTGGCCGCCTCGCGGGGAATTCCTGTCTTCTTATTGCTGCCCCCGACCCACCCCGACTATCAGGTTGCCAACGAGAAGAACGGCCACGAAGAGGCTTTCGTGAAATTCGTTCGGAGCTTGCTCGCTGACCATCCTTCATTATCCGTGATCGATGGCCGGCACGCCGCTTACGAGCATTCGAACTTCATCGATCTGGTCCACCTGAATGGACGAGGAGCCAAAGCCTATACTTCGGCACTCTCGGATGTGATCAAGGCGCGACTGTCCGAACCGAAGAGGCGTGTGGAACTCTGGGTCGAACTCCCGCGAGTTCGCGAGCCATCGACCAGGTTTCGTTGAAATGGATAGGGCATCGACCTCCATCGAGACCCGTCCCAGACACGGTTCGACCATCTCGCCGGGCGGCACCTTCGCGATGCCAGGGGCGGAATCGCTCGCCCGACCGCGACAAGGGCCCGATCCACTCGTATCGATCGAATGGGAATCGAGTCGGCCTGGGATCCTCGAACTCCTCACAGATATTTCACAAAGATTTGATGCAGCGATCCCGCCGATGCCGGATAGACTCGCAAGCGTGATGCATTGTGTTCGTCGGGTCGCGGCGAGGCGACGGTGAATCGGGAGAGGATATCGATGCGAAAGTGGCTCGGGCGGGCTTCGGTGTTCGCGTTCGCGATGATTTCGATGGGGGTCTCCGGGGCTCGGGCGGGCCTGGACGAATACGTCAAGAAGCCCGATCCCGAATTCGCCTGGAAGGAGACGGGCAAGGAGGTCAGCGAGGTTGGCACGGTCTATAGTTTGGACCTGACCTCGCAGGTCTGGCAGGGGATCCCCTGGAATCACAACCTCCGGATCTACGAGCCCGCTCAGGTCGAGCACCCCGACGAGATCCTGCTATTCATCACCGGCGGGAGCACCACCAGCCGGGCGAGCGCCAAGGATCACGAGATGGGCTTCGGGCTGGCCCGGCTCTGCGGGGCCCGGGTCGCCGTGCTCCCGCAGGTGCCCAACCAGCCGCTCCTGGGCGACAAGACCGAGGACACCCTGATCGCCGAGACGTTCGTCCGATACCTGGAGACGAAGGACGAGAACTGGCCCCTGCTCTTCCCGATGGTCAAGAGCGCGGTCCGGGCGATGGACGCGGTCGAGGCCTGGTCGAAGGAGAATGAGAAGCCGGCGGCGAAGCGGTTCGTGGTGACCGGGGCCTCGAAGCGCGGGTGGACCACCTGGCTGACCGGGGCGGTCGACAAGCGGGTCGCCGGGATCGCGCCGATGGTCATCGTCATGCTCAACCTGAAGGCCCAGAACGCCAACCAGCTCAAGGTCTGGGGCAAGTATAGCGAGCAGATCGACGACTACACCAATCGCGGCCTGATGAACCGGACCGACGACGCCGACGGCAAGAAGCTCTGGGAGATGGTCGACCCGTTCTTCTATCGCGAACGGCTGACGATGCCCAAGCTCCTGATCAACGGGACCAATGACCGCTACTGGACCCTCGACGCGATGGACCTGTACTGGGACGAGCTGAAGGGCTCCAAGAGCGTGGTCTACCTGCCCGACGCGGGCCACGGACTGGACCAGCATCGCGACTACGCCCTCAACGGCATCGGGGCCTTCTTCCGCCACGTCGCCACCGATCGCCCGATGCCTTCGCTGGACTGGAAGTTCGGCGGGGCCGAGGATGGCCCCTTGACGCTCACGCTCGACTCCTCGCCCCGACCGAAGTCGGCCCGGATCTGGACGGCCCGCTCCGAGACGCGGGACTTCCGCGAGTCGAAGTGGGAGCCCTCGGTTCTGAAGGTTGGCCCGGCCCTGACGGCCGAGGTCGCCCGGCCCGAGCAAGGCAACGTCGCGTTCTTCGCCGACCTCGAATTCGAGATCGAGAAGATCCCCTACCACCTGACGACCCAGATCGATCAGACCGGCGAGAAGCCGGCTCGCTGAGCGATCGCGATCCGCCCGACGCGTCTTCCCCTGCCCGCTCCCCCTCGGGGGCGGGGGAAGACTGCCACACGCATCAATTTCGAACACATATTCAATAAAATCCAAAACCGATATTCCTCATCATTCGCCCCGAGCCCTCCCTCTCCAGGAGTTCCGGATCATGTCCCGACGTCGCGGCGGATTCACGCTGATCGAATTGCTGGTCGTGATCGCGATCATCGCGGTCCTGATCGCCTTGCTGCTGCCGGCGGTCCAGGCCGCTCGCGAGGCCGCCCGACGCGCCCAGTGCGTCAACAACATGAAGCAGCTCGGCCTGGCGATCCACAACTACCACGACATCCAGAACGGCCTGCCTCCGGGTCGGATCTGGAAGGCCGGGCAGTTCGGCTGCGGCTATAACTTCTTCCAGTGCCAGGACACGAGCTGGTTCATCCTGATGCTCCCCCAGTTCGAGCAGCAGAACCTGGCCAATGCCTTCAACTATCAGCTGGGCGTGGGCGGGCCGCTGGCCCCCCTGCCCCTGGGCTTCTTCGCCAACGCGACGGTCACGGGGACCAAGATGGCCGTCTTCCAGTGCCCGAGCGATCGATCGGTCTCGTTCCAGATCACGACCGCCTACGCCGGCGGGGCCCTCAGCAAGCCGATCGCATCCAAGGGAAACTACACGGCCAACTGGGGGAACACCCAGTGGGACCAGTCGGACATCACGGTCAACGGCGCGACGATCCGCTACCTCCCCTCCCCCTTCGGCCACAATGGGAACATCTCGTTCGCCACGATCACCGATGGCCTGAGCAACACGGTCTTCATGGCCGAGGTCCTCCAGGGGGCGATGAACGACATCCGAGGGACGATCTGGCAGAGCGTGCCCGGCGGGAGCCACTACATGAGCCGGTTCACCCCCAACAAGCCCCAGGACATCTACGGGTCGGGCGTGCAGGGGGACCAGTTGAACCAGATCATCTTCTGCGTGAACGAGCCGGTCCAGGGCCTCCCCTGCACCGGGGGAACGGGCGACCGCAGGGCCTTCGCGGCGGCCCGGAGCCACCACCCCGGCGGGATCAACATGCTGATGGGCGACGGCTCGGTGAGGTTCACCAAGGACACCATCGCCAACGCGACCTGGTCGGCCCTGCATTCCATGAACGCGGGCGAGGTCATCAGCGCCGATTCTTATTAAGGATCGCCGATTCGATAACTTCCCGAAGTCATGATTCGCTCGGGACCGCCCTGTAGTTCCACTTCGGCAGGATCTCGTCGAACACGATCTTCATGTCCTCCTTGAACCCTGCCGCATACTTCCGCCCCGTCTGGTACACCTTCTCCAGGATGTCCACCGTCACCCGCAGCCCCGTGCTCGTGCTCGCCTTCTCCATCAACTCCTTCACCAAACCCACGCTCTCGAAGATCACGCCCTGGCAGGCTCGGGTCAGGTGCGGGAACAGCCGATGCTCGATCGGGTTGTATTTCGAGCAGTACGGCGGGTAGTGCGCCACACGGATCTCGATGCCGAGCCGATCGACCAGACCCTGGAGGTCCTCCTTGAACAGGTACTGGCTCGCACTGTTGCTGCCGCCGCCGTCGCACAGCAGCAAGATCGAGGTCGCACGGGGATAGCGGGCTCGGCCCTGGCCCTCCCACCACCGCTCGATGCTGTCGCAGGCGAACTCGCCCGTGTCGTGGCTGGTCCCCAGGTTCACATGGCCGTCGTTCTCCTTCACGTCGTACAGCCCGTGGGGGATGACCACACCCTCGGCGAAGCTGGGGAAGTCATGGTCGAACGTCCCAATGACCCCTTGGGTCAGGAGGTGCCCGGCCCGGTAGAAATTGCCGATCAACTCCTTCTTCTTGGTGTCGATGCTCACGATCGGGTTGTCGGTCCCGAGATACTCCCCCTTCAGCCGGGCGATGTTCTCGAACTGCTGGTTGCGGTCGGGATGCCCGCCCATCGCCCTGGCCTTCTGGGCCTTGCGGGTGACGTAGCCGTGCTTCTTGAGCAGTTGCTTGACCACCGGCACGCTGACTGGGGTGCCCGCCTCGGCCAGGTGGCCGGCGATCTGCTCATAGTTCAGGTCGGTCCAGCGGACCCCCTGCCGCATCGGGTCACCGGCCGTGCGATCCCGGAGCACCCGGAGGAAGTTCTCCTCCAGGAGCGGGATGGAGCCTATGCACGGCTTCGGGCCGCCCCTTTTTTACGAACCCGATCGCCGAGCCCGTCAGGGAGTCGATCCAGGTCCTGTTGGCCCTGGCGGATCGTCTTGGGATCGCAGCCCAGAAGCGTGGCGATATATTCGGTGCCCCCATGGCCGAGCTTGGCGGCCTCGATGGCCGCATATCGCCTGCGGTCCTTCTCCGAGAGCGAGTCGTGGAACATCCGCATCGAATGCTCGATCTCGGGGCTGTACGTCATGGCTGGGCGTCCGTTGCGAGGTCGTGATCGTCCTGGCTACGGTTATACGATGCCGAAGGCGTATCGGGAAGTTATCGAATCGGTGGTCCTAAGCCGATCACCCGTCCGAATTAGCATCGTTGCATTCGTGGCCCGGGGCGAAATCCCCGGGCCATTTCTTGCGCCCGGGAAAGTGACTCTGCAACCGTTCCGGTTCGGGTACAATGGTGCCTCGCCCGGGGCTTCCCACAGCCCCCGACCGCCGGGGTTCCCGCTCTCTCCCGTCGCGAGACCCCGTCGGACGCTGATCGAGGAACGTGCTCCCTCAGCCACCGACCTTTCGACGGGATGCCCTCCCATGCTCTCAGCCAAAGACCTCGTCATCTCGACGCTCGGCCCTTGCCGGATCAGTTCTCCGCTGGGGTCGCTGGTGACCGACCGCAAGCCGAGCTACCACAACGTCGAGGAAACTGACCGCGTCCTCTTCGACGACACCGCGTCGATCCTGGCCTCGCGCGGGGTCCCGGTCGAGGAGCTACCGGCCTTCGAACCGGCCGGGGCACGCCGGCAGATCTACTTCGACCCGTCCAAGACCCGGGCGGGGATCGTCACCTGCGGCGGCCTCTGCCCGGGCCTCAACGACGTGATCCGGGCCCTGGTCCTGGAGTTGACCTACCACTACAAGGTCCAGAAGGTCTTCGGCTTCTGCAACGGATTCCAGGGGTTCATCGCCAAATATGGGCGGGCCACGCTCGACCTGACCCCCGAGTTCGTCAGCGGGATCAGCGAGCACGGCGGGACGATCCTGGGAACCTCGCGCGGTCGGCAGGACCCGGTCGAGATGGTCGACTGCCTGGAACGCATGGGGATCAACCTCCTCTTCGTGATCGGTGGTGACGGGTCGCTCCGAGGTGCCTTGACCCTCACCCAGGAGATCGCCGCTCGAGGCTCGAAGATCGCGGTCGTCGGCATCCCCAAGACGATCGACAATGATATCATGTTCATCGATCAGAGCTTCGGTTTCCAGACCGCCTTCTCGGCCGGTTCCGAGTCGATCCGCTCGGGCCACATCGAGGCCCAGGCGTCCCCCAACGGCGTGGGGCTGGTCAAGCTGATGGGTCGACACTCCGGGTTCATCGCCTGCTACGCCTCGCTGGCCAAGTGCGATGCCAACTTCGTGCTGATCCCCGAGGTCCCCTTCCGGCTCGAAGGAGAGAACGGCCTGCTGAACCGGCTCCGCGACCGGATCGAGCGGCGAGGGCACGCGGTGGTGGTGGTCGCCGAGGGGGCCGGGCAAGACCTCATGAAACAGGCCAATCAGGGGACCGACGCCTCGGGGAACGCCCGCCTGGGGGACATCGGGCTGTTCCTCAAGCAGGGGATCACCGACCACTTCGAGCGGATCGGCGTCGAGCTGAATCTCAAGTACATCGACCCCAGCTACGCGATCCGGAGCGTCCCGGCCAATCCGTACGACAGCGTCTACTGCCTCCGGCTGGCCCACAACGCGGTCCACGCCGCGATGAGCGGGCGGACCGAGATGGTCGTCGGCCGGTGGCATGGCCGGTTCGTCCACATCCCGATCGCCACAGCGATCCGCGAGCGAAATCGCGTCGACCCCTACGGCGACCTCTGGATGTCGGTCCTGGAATCGACCGGCCAGCCCCGCGAGTTCAAGTAACCTCGGTGATCTTCCGGGTCGGCCAGGGCAAATAGCGGACGGCCACCCCCGCCATCAAGAGCAGGCCGCCGATCATCGTGGCATCGGCGGGCCGCTCGCCATGCCTCAGATAAACCCAGATCGGGTTGAGGACCGGTTCCAGGAGCGAGATCAATGCCGCTTCAGGGGCCTTGATATCCCGCACCCCTCTCGCGAACAACGCATAAGGGATTGCCATCTGGAGCACGCCGAAGGCCACCAGGGCCGGCCAGGCGTGAGGCTCGGGCACCGCGATCGACCGGGAGCTCGCCAGCAGCCAGGCTCCCAGGATCAGGCCGCAGGCCAGGTTGTTGAACGCCGAGAGCCAGATCGGGTCGAGGTCGCGGAGACCCCGGAGCCCCACCACGATTGCCGCGTATCCCACCCCGCTGGCCAGGCCCAGGGCGATCCCCCGCCCTTCGCCGGGCCGTCCGTCCCTCCCTTGCAGAACGATCAGGGCGATCCCCACCATCGCCAGGACGACGCCCGGCCAGGCCCGACGGTCGGGCCGTTCCCGGAGGATGGCGAGGGAAATCGGGATCGTCCAGACCGTCGCGGTGCACTGGAGGAAGATCGCGTTGGCGGCCGTGGTCGCCTTCACCGAGGCGAGATAAAACCCCATCGTGGCCGCGAAGCTAAGGCCGAGCGGGATCATGACCGGCCGGAACACCCATCGTCGGATCGGCACGCAGGGCAATAAAACAAGGCCGGCGATCAGGCTCCGCCAGAACGCGAGCGAGACGCCCTCCAGGTGGATCTCCTTGGCCAGGACCCCGCCCAGGCTCCACAGGAGGACCGCCGAGAGGATGAAGATCCGCCCTCTCATGGGGGAAGAAAGACTTGCCGATTCCGCCACTCAGCCCCCAATCGCCTTCGGTCGCAAGGCCATGATTTCATCGAGCGCGGCGGAGGAATCCGCGACCTCCGGGCCGGACCAGGCCCCGTCGACGCAGGTGGCCCGCAACTCGAACCCCGGGTCATCCTCTCCCGAGCAGACCCCGAAGCGGATCAGGTTGGCTGGTTGTCCGGCTTCGATCCTGGGCTCGGGCCGCCCCAGGAGTCGGGCGGGATGGCGGGTCGCGGCGTCGATCGCCTGCTTCAGGCTCAGGCCGACATCTCGCATCAGCACATTGACACCGACGTCGATCCCCCGGTTCGAACCCGCCAGGTAGGGCGTCCCGGCGACGACGATCTTGCCCGAGGGGTCGACCTCCCACTCGCCGTATCGGCCGGGCGGGAGCCCCGCCAGGGGGCTGGCGTCGCTGACGAGGATCACCCGCTCGGGCGTCTTGGCCCGGACGAGGACTTTCAGGATCTCCGGCCCCAGGTGATGACCGTCGGCGATGAGCGAGGCGGAAAGCTCGTCGGTCGCGGCCTGGTCCCAGATCGGGTTGGGGTGGCGGGCGAGGTTCGAGGCGATCCCGTTCCCCAGGTGGGTCGAGAGGGTGGCACCGGCCTCGACGGCCCGGCGGATCGTCGAGGTGTCGGCCGAGGTGTGCCCCAGCGCCACGACCACCCCGAGGGCCGACACCTTCCGGATGAATTCGATCGCCCCCGGACGCTCGGGCGCGAGGGTGATGATCGAGATCCGGCCTCCCGAGGCCTCGCGAAGCTCCTCGAACTCGGCCCAGTCCGGGCCCCTGACCGCACCGATCGGGTGGGCTCCCCGATAACCGTCGACGGCGGAGATGCTCGGGCCTTCGAGGTGGAGCCCATCGACCATCGCGTCCACGTCGGGGAACTTCCGGCAGGCCTCGGCAATCGTCCGGACCCCGTGGAGCATGTCGAGGCGGGGGGCGGTGATCAGGGTCGGGCAGAGCCGGGCCGTCCCCAGGCCGCGCTGGGCGCGGACGACCGCCGCCACTTGCTCGACGGTCAGCGTGGGATCGGAGTACGAGAATCCCCACCGGCCGTTGGTCTGGATATCCCAGAACGCCGGGGCGAGCCAGTCATCGGAATCGCGAAGATCATCGGGGCCCTCTGCCGGGGCCACCGAGGTGATCCGATCCCCTTCGATGGCAACCTCGACCCACCGGGCGGTCGCGTAATGTCGGGCGAGTTGACGCATCGCTCAGGGCTCGATCACTAGCTGGACGTTGTCGACCCGGCAGACGACATCCTGGAAGTCATCGTTGGTCGAATATTCCCAGCCGATCAGGTAGCTGTGAGGGACGACCTTGCCGGTGTCTCGATCCTTGAAGGGGTAGATCATGGCCTTGTACGGTTGCCCGGCCAGCCGCTTGTTGAGGGCGGCCACGACCTTCGGCTGGGTGTAGGCATCGCTCTGTTCGAGCCCGTCGTTGGACACCCAGAGCCCGAACGGGGCGTCGCCGGGGTCGAAGCTCGTCTTCGAGCCTTCTTTCATCGGGGGCGGGCTGAATTTCCCGTCGCGGAAGTCCCCCGTCGTATGCTTGAACTGGTACGACCAAAGCTCCGCCTTCTCGAGATGGGCCGCGTCCGAACCGGGCTTGTACCACCCGCCTCGGTTCACGGTCTCCAGCCCCAGCGCGATGATCGGGGTATACGTCACCGGCCCCGGGCCCGCCTTGCGGAACAGGCCGGGGGTCGCCAGGGGCGAATCCTTGACCGGGTTCAAGAGGTCGCCGAACATCGAGAGCCCGAACCCCTTGGACAGCACGACCACCCAGTCGGGCTCGTTCGGGCCAGGCGCCACTTTCGGCTGCCTCGGCTCCTGGCCGGAAGAACCCGAGGCCAGGCCGACGCAGAGCGTCAGGGCGATGGGCAAAGCTCGTCGCATGATGGGCGGCTCGCGTGGAAGGTCAGGTTTCGAGGAGCAGGACTGCCCGCACGGGATGTCTACTGTACCAAGCCCGGCAACCGCATCAAAGTAACCTACGGGGGAGATCCAGCCCGATGACGACCGCGACGTGGCTCCTGTCGGCCCTCACGCTGCTGGCCCAGGCCAAGGATGCTCCCTCAACCCCCGGCCAGCGAATCGACCTCGGCGGCGAGGCGACCCTTTTCGTCCCCGAGGGATATCGCCCGAGCAACGGGGAGGTCGACGTGGTCCTCCACCTCCACGGGGCCTCCTCGGTGGTCGAACCGGCCCTGGTCGCGCAGGAGGGGCCGGCGGTCCTGATCGAGTTCAACCGCAAGGGGCTTTCCAGCGTCTACACCGCGCCATTCTCCGACCGGACACTCTTCCCCCGACTGCTCGACCGGGCTATCCAATCACTCAAGGAACGCGGAATCGTCCCGGAGCCGAAGCTCGGCCGGGTGACCGTCAGCTCGTTCAGCGCCGGATTTGGCGGGGTCCGCGAGCTTTTAAAGGTCCCCGAACATGTCGCCCGGATCGACACACTCATCATGGCCGATTCGCTCTACGCCGGGTACGAGGGCGACCCCGCCGATCGGGTGGTCGATCCCAAGTTGATGGCGGACTTCCGGGCCTTCGCCATCCTCGCGGCGTCGGGCGAGAAGACCATGGTCCTGACCCACTCCTCCCAGGTCCCCCAGGGTTACGCCAGCACGACCGAGACCGCTGATGATCTGCTCCGGGCCGTCGAAGGGGTCGCCAAAACCGACCGGGTCGACCGGGGCGGCGGTTGGGTCCAGACTCGCTCGTTTCGCCGGGGAAACCTCACGATCCTGGGCTTCGAGGGGGCCGGGCCTGAGGACCACATGCGCCACCTCCGAAGGATCGCCGATCTCTGGAAGGTCGCATGGGGCGAACCCGTGAGCTAAACTAAAAAATGGGGCCGAGGTCGTTCCTCTTCACGATCGGGGCACGAGGAATGATTCGCCGTCCGATGAAATTCTCGTTCCGGGCTACCTTGACGACGATCCTGATCAGCCTTTTGGCCTGTACCGTCTCGGCGCTCGGTTACAGCTCGTACCGAAACGTCCGGTTCATCGCCGAGGATCTCACCAATCAGATCCTCGACCAGACCTCGCGGCTGATCGACGACGAGATCAACGACCTGCTGAGGACGGCCAGCGACCAGAGCCGGGTCAACCTCCGGATGATCCAGTCTTCCGAATTCGACCTGCGCAACTTCCGTCGACTCTCGCAATACTGGATCGAAGTCCTGAGCGCCAATCCCCGGTTGACCCGCCTCTCGATCGGGGTGGAGGCGACCGGGGAGTGGTTCTACGTCGACCGGCCCAACGGTCACTTCTCGATCGGGGGACTCCGCCGGAACCCCTCGACGGGCCGGCTCGACCTGGCCGAGTTCCGCGCCGAGGATTTCCCGAACAAGCCGTTCTACGCGGTCCCCAACAAGGACGAACTGGACGCGCGGAATCGCCCCTGGTATCTGGCGGCCAAGCGGCATGGGAAGCAGACCTGGTCGGAGACCTATGTCCTGCTCAGCGGCCAGCGCGAGGAGGATGTCCCGGGGATCACCTGCTCGACCCCGATTTACAAGGACGATGGCACCCTCTTCGGCGTCCTGGGGGCCAGCTTCGACGTGGTCGAACTGAGCATGTACCTCCGGGGCCTCAAGGTCGGCGAGAACGGCTATGCCTTCGTCGTGGAGTGCCGTGAGGACGGGATCCGGCAGGTCATTGCCCACAGGAAACCGAATATCCTGACCCAGATGGTAGGAGACTCGCCCCGGGGACCAACCCGCGAGCTCGTGCCGAGCGGGCAACTGTCCGATCGCCGGGTCGTCCAGTTTCTCGAGCGGATCCCATTGGGCCTCAAACCCTCGGACCTCCGGGAACCCCAGCGGATCGCGTTCGATGACCGCGAGGGGATCCGCTACCTCGGCACCTATTCCTGCCTCTCCTCGCAGGATACCCCGGACTGGCTGATCTGCATCTTGCTGCCCGCATCCGACGTGATGGGCCGGGTCGAGCAGAATAACCGAGTCACCGTCGCGATCGGGCTCCTCGTCATGTTCGTGGCGACCCTGATCGCGCTCTATGTCTCGACCCAGGTCGCCCGGCCCCTGGAACGGGTGGCCGACGTCACCGAGGAGATCGGCCGGTTCCACCTGGAGGCTAGCCCGGTGGCCCGATCGGTCGTCCGGGAAGTCGACCGCCTGGCCATCGCCGTCGAGGAGACCAAGGCGAGCCTCCGATCCTTCCGCAAATACGTCCCGGCCGACCTGATCCGAACCGTCCTGGCCACTCGCCAGGAGGCCGGGCTCGGCGGCGAGCGACGGAGGATGACCATCTCGTTCTGCGACCTCGCCAACTTCACCACCCTGGCCGAGCAACTCTCGCCCGAGGATCTCCTCCGGCACCTCGGCGATTATTTCGACCCGCTCAGCTCGCAGATCCTGGCCTCGGGCGGGACCGTCGACAAATACATCGGCGATGCCATCATGGCCTTCTGGGGAGCCCCGGCCCCGAACCCGTATCACGCGATCGCCGCCTGCACCGCCGCGCTCCAGAATCAGGCGGCCCTGGCCGAACTCCGGCCGCGATGGGCGGCCCTGGGCATGCCCGAGCTTCACGCCAGGATCGGGATCCATACCGGCGAGGTCATCGTGGGCAACATCGGATGCCTGACCCGGCTCAACTACACCGTCGTCGGGGACGCGGTCAACGTGGCCAGCCGCCTGGAGAGCCTCGGGAAAGTCTACGGCACGAGCATGCTGATCGGCGAGCCCACCTACGTCGATGCCCGATCGGCCGTGATCGCCCGCGCGGTCGACTGCGTCTCGGTCAAGGGAAAGACTCGGGGCCTGAAGGTCTTCGAACTCCTGGCGCTCCGCGACGAGGGGACCCCCGAACTCGATCGGCTCGAATTCCTGGCCGAACGGGCGCTCGAACTCTATCTCAGGCAGGACTGGGAACGGGCGATCCTGGCCTACGAGGAAATCCTCGAACTCCGGCCCGACGACGGCCCCGCCAGCATCATGATCGCCCGCTGCCACCAGTTCCAGGATGATCCCCCCGTCCCGGACTGGGACGGGGTTCACCGGATGACCAGTAAATAAATCCGCGCCAGGCCTTCCCGATCGGCCCGGGCCTGGTCGGGATGGGGGATCGTGGCACGATCAGATCGCGTTGGGCATGTCGAGCTGCCGACGGACCGCGACGAACTGGCCGGCGTGCATCATCGGGTGGATCCCGGCCATCATGTTCAGGGCGTGGGCCACGGTCGGGCAGAAGCCGCGGATCGACTCGGGCGCCGGGGCTTCCAGATCCGCATCGGTCAGCGATTCGAGCAAGGCCCGGGTCGCGTCCCGTTGCTCCTTCCAGACCGCCAGGTATTCGGACTTGCTGAGATAATCGCCCGATTCGAGCGGCTGTCGGGGATGCTTCGCCTCGAAGCCCTCGGGGAGGGGCGGGCACGATCCGGGCTTGATCGCCTCATTCATCCCCCGCTCGCTCACGATCAGGTGGCCGAGTTGCCAGGCGATGGGGTTCATCCCTTCGATGGGTCGGACCAGGAAACCGGCGTCATCGAGGCCGTCGAGATACTTGCCGATTGCCATGTCGGCCATGTCGATCGACTGGCGGATCATGTTCTTCGCGTCCATCGTTCGGGGACCTCGATTGCTGGGTGGAGAGAGAGTTCGTGACGTCGGTAAACTCGGCGGAAAGCCCGGTCGGGACGGGCGCTGCTGGCGGATCGCCGGGGTTCCCGGTCAACGCGCGGCGGTCCGGGCCGATCCCATCTCGAAGTCGGCCAGGAAGAGCTGGCTCTTCTTGTCGGCGGTCCGGCCGCTGGAGGTCCACATCAGTTGCTTGCCGTCGGGAGAGAAGACGGGGAGCCCGTCGAAGCCCTCGCGGAAGGTGATCCGCTCCTGTTCGCCGGTGTCGACGTCCATCAGGTAAAGTTCGTAGTTCTGATGGCCGTGGACGCTGGTGGCGTAGATGATGTGGCGGTTGTCGGGGTGGAAGTAAGGGCCCCAGTTGACGTGCTCGTTGCTGGTCAGGGCACGCTCGGCCGTTCCCTCCGTATTGTTGATATACACCTGGAGCAGGTCGTTCCCCTTGCGGTCGCTCCGGTAGAGGATCCTCTTGCCGTCGGGCGAGAAGAACGGGCCGCCGTCGTATCCCTTGGTGTGGGTGATCCGTCGGGGATTCTTGCCGTCGGCGTCCATGATGTAGATCTCGGCGTCGCCGTCGCGCATCGAGGTGAAGACGATCTGCTTGCCGTCGGGCGAGTAGCTCCCCTCGGCGTCATAGCCCGGGGCTTCGGTCAGGCGGACCAGGTTCTTGCCGTCGGGGTCGGCCTTGAAGATGTCCATGTAAGGGTCGAAATCCCAGCGATACGACGAGCCCGATCGGCTGTAGGCCGGGCCTTTGGGGTTCGAGGGCTCGGCCGTTCCCGAGACGATCGCCGGGTCGAGGTGCGACGACCCGAAGAGGATCGACTTGCCATCGGGGTGATAGTACGAGCAGGTGCATTTTCCCTTGCCGGTGCTGACCAATCGGGGGACCGCGTCGGGCTCCAGGTCGGCGGCATAGATCTGGTAATCGTCCTCGTTGGGCTTGGGGACGTGGAAGATCGACTCGGGGGCCCGGGGGACGGCCTGGAAGATGATGCCCTTGCCGTCGGGCCGAAAGTACCCCTCGCCCGCCTTGGCGAAGCCGAAGGTGACCTGGCGGATGTTCTTGAGGTGCTTGGCCTCGGCGGCATCGGCCTCGCGAGTGTCGGGCGGGGCCGGGGGCTGGGCGAGCAGGATCGCGGCGAAGGCCAGGTGTCCGAGCATGCGCGGGGGCTCCGTCTCCGGGGGAATGATGCCTGCGACGCCCCGAACCTTTCCGCCGGGGGTCGCGATGCCTAGTATAGGGCCGTCGGTCGGGCTCGCCAATGGTATCGAGCCCGGCCCGGCGAGGCCCGACCTCGCCGCCGGCCACGGATCGCCCTTCGGTCCCGGAGAGAGCCCGTTGAAGATTTACACGAAGACCGGAGACGACGGCACGACCGGCCTGCTGGGTGCCGGCCGGGTCGGGAAGGATGACCCGAGGATCGAGTCGTACGGGACGGTGGACGAGCTGAACGCGGTCCTGGGCCTGGCCCGGTCGGCGGTCGGGCTCGACTCCGATGCCGACGCGCTGGTCGCCCGACTCCAGGACGAGTTGTTCGCCGTCGGCGCGGCGCTGGCCGATCCCGACCCCTCGGGCCGGTTCCACAACGCCGTCGGCGAGGGGCTCTCGGCCCGGCTCGAAGCCGAGATCGACCGGCTTGAAGCCGAGCTTCCCCCCCTCACGCAGTTCATCCTGCCGGGGGGATCGATCGCCGCCTCGCAGCTCCACCTGGCCCGGACGATCTGCCGGAGGGCCGAGCGTCAGGTCGTCCGGCTCGGCCACCAGCCGGGCGTCGACGTCCCGCCCAACCTGGTCAAGTACCTGAACCGGCTGAGCGATTTCCTGTTCGTCCTGGCCCGCGTGGTGAATCACCGGGCGGGCGTGAACGACATCCCCTGGACGGGCCTCTGAGATGGATCTGAAAGGGAAGACCGTCCTCATCACCGGGGGGCGACGGGTTGGCTCGGCCCTGGCCCTGATGCTGGCCGACCGAGGGGCGAACGTCGCCCTGACCTATCACACCAGCCGCCGGGCGATCGAGCAGACAGCCGGGGAGGTCGAGGCCCGGGGCGTGGGATCGCTCGCCGTCGGTGCCGACCTCTCCGACGCCGATCAGGCCCATGCGGCGGTCGATAAGGTGGTCGAGCGGTTCGGCCGGCTGGACGCCCTGGTGAACATGGCCAGCGTCTTCCGACGGACCCCGTTCCGATCGCTGGCCTCGGCCGACTTCGACGCCATGATCGCCGCCAACCTGGCCGCCCCCTACCACTCGGCCGTCGCCGCCGGCCAGCAGATGCTCACGCAATCATCCGACTCCGAATCCAACCTAAAAGGGAAGATCGTCAACGTCGGCGACTGGTCGACCGAGCGCCCCTACAAGGATTATCTCCCGTACATCGTCGCCAAGGGGGGCCTGACCACGATGACACTGGCCCTGGCCGTCGAGCTGGCCCCCGACGTGGCCGTGACGATGGTCCAGCCCGCCATGATCGACCCGCCGCCGACGCTCACCCCCGAGGAGCATGCCGCCGTCATCGCGGCCACCCCCCTGAAGCGTGCAGGCACGCCCGGCGACGCCAACCGGATGATCCTCTATCTCCTGGAAGGCACCGATTACGCCACCGGCGCCTGCTATCGAGTCGACGGTGGCCGGTTCCTGGGCGTGGACCCGATCGGCGATGCCTGAAACCTTCCTCAATGCTGACTAACTTCTTCGACCGCGAAGTTCCCCTTGCATCCCTTGAGGAATTTCTACAAGATTGTGTCATCACGATCGCATTTGACAATCCACTCGCCCACCTTCACAATCACCAAATCATGTAATCTCGTCGATTCTCACCGCTGTGTCTCGCTCCTCGCCAGTTCCAATCCCACCGATCCAGAGAACTGGCGAGAGCCCTCGCCAGGCTTGATTCCCCCCCCCCCGAATCCTTCGAATTCACCCTCCATACGGCCCTTGACGGCCGGCCCTCGTACTTGGTTTCCCCTCAGGTTCATCGGAGTTTTTTCGATGCAGAAGTCCCGTTCTCGACGAGGGTTCACCCTCATCGAACTACTCGTCGTCATCGCGATCATCGCCGTACTGATCGCGTTGCTCCTGCCGGCGGTCCAGGCGGCCCGCGAGGCCGCCCGGCGCGCCCAGTGCACCAACAACCTCAAGCAGATGGGGCTGGCTGCCGCGAATTTCGAGTCGACCTTCAGCAAGTATCCTGGCGGGATCGGGCCGACCCCGATCGATGCGAGCTTCAATCCCCCTTCGCTCGGCACCCCCGCCAACACGCTCGCCGTGGTCCTGCCCTACCTGGAACAGTCGGCGATGTACAACGCCTTCAACCTCCAGTTCAACATCAACCTCTATGGCCCCGGCACGGCGAACTCGACGGCCCAGAACCAGATCGTCAACGCATTCGTCTGCCCGTCCGACTCGTCGAGCACCAAGTTGACCACCCTCGGTTACGCCAACTACTGCGCGAGCCTGGGCGGATCGGCCGCGATGTTCGAGACCAACAACCAGTTCGCGGGGGTCTTCACGGTCAATCGGGACTTCGGCCAGCCGACGTACCTCGACGCCCCGGCCAATACCCAACCGAACGCCAACTACGGAGCGCCTCGCCCCGTGACCGTCGCCATGTTGACCGACGGGACCAGCAACACCGGGCTCTTCTCGGAATGCCGACGCTCGTACGCCTCCTACACCGGGGGGAGTACCCTCGGAGGGGTCCCGGGGACGGATATCGTCAATGTCTACATCCTCTCATCGGCGGTCAACAACCAGATCGCCCCGACCTGCACCTTCGGAGGCAGCGGCTACAGCACGCGGATCTACTACCGCGGGCAGCAGTATTATCGAAGCCTCCCGATGACCGGCTACTACACCCACACGCTGACACCGAACTCGAAGCTGTACGACTGCGGCGACACCAGCTTTTCCCGGGCTCACATGGCACCCCGGAGCTACCACCCCGGCGGCGTTAACGTGGGATTCGCCGATGGATCGGTCAAGTTCATCAAGGATTCGGTCGCCCCGACGACCTTCTTCGCCCTCGGGACCAGGGGCGGCGGAGAAGTCATCAGCGCCGATCAGTACTGATCCGCGCCCGCGGTACCACACGCGGGAGGGGGCCGGATTGGCCCTCTCTTTCATTTCGGGTGATCCGAGGAGGGCCGGGATCTCGGCCCCTCTCGATCGTTGCCTCCGGGGATGACGTCGATGCGAAGCATTCTGCTGAGATGGAGTTGCGTGTCGGGCCTACTACTGCTCGCCGGATGCGGGGTTTCGAGCAATCAGACACTGACCGAAGCCGACATGCAAGCGACGGCGTTGAACGACGTCGGGGAACTCTACCGGATCCATCAGACCTCGAAGAACAAGCCGCCGATGAAGCTCAAGGATCTGGCGGCGTTCGAACAAGGCGCCCCCATCGGGCTCAACGCGATCCGGACGGGCGACGTCGTGGTTCGCTACGGCGCGACGCTTCCCTTCACCGGCGAGGGTACAGGCAAGGGCGGCGAGGACGAGGTGCTCGCGTACGAGAAGCAGGTCCCCGAATCGGGCGGTCAAGTACTGATGCTCGATAGGTCGATCAAGCAGATGACCGCCGAGGAGTTCAAGTCGGCGAAGCTAGCCGGCAACGAATGACTGACCCCGGTGGATCGCGGGAGTCGGCCGACTCGGGGTTCCGAGCCGGCCCGATCTCACCATCGAGCCTCAGGCGGCCTCGACGTTGATCCCGCCCTCGGCCAGGCTGGACAGCTTCTTGTCGGTGGCCCCTTCCTCGTCGAGGGTCTCCTGGAGGAGTGTCATCGCCTGCTTCTCGCCGAGAAGCTTGGCGTACGTCCGAACGGTCCCATATCCGGCGATCTCGTAATGCTCGACCCGCTGGGCTGCGGCGATCAGGCCGGCGTCGAGGACCTGCGGCTCGATGTCCTCGCCCATCAATTCGGCCCCCTCCTCCACCAGGCCCTGCATCGCCTTGCAGGTCTTCCCGGTGGGCTTCTTGCCCAGCTCCTGGAAGATTTCTTCCAGGCGGCCGACCTGCCCTTCGGTTTCCTCCAGGTGGGCCGTGAAGGCCGCCTTCAGGTCGGGCGAAGTGGCGGCCTTGATCATCTTGGGCAACGCCTTGAGGATCTGCTTCTCGGCGCTATAGAGATCGCGAAGCTCCTCGACATACAGCTTCATCAACGTATCGATCTTCACGGGTCGGTTCTCCGCGTGTTATAGGACTCTGATCGCTTTACGGCGAGGAGCACCCACGCAAAAGCCGTTCCCTGCCTCCAACATCTCGAATCGAGCCCGAGCATCGAGGCTCCGATGGCTCGGGTCCGATCCCGGAAGATCATCGCACTTCGAGGTCAGCCCCGATCCGCGCCAGCCTGGGGGCTTCCTCCCGGACCAGACCCGGTGGGAGGACCGAGGCGGTCGAGGTTTCGATGGCCCGAGAGGTCCCGGAGACCATCGGGGGGACATCCAGGACCTTGAACAGCGCGAGGAGGCCTCCGCCGAACAGGTTAGCCGCCAGGACGATCGCGGCCAGCGAAGCGGACAGCCGATCCTCGATGATCCGTGACGGAACCGCACATCTCTCGTCTCGTTCCATGATCCGAGCCCTCGATCCAAAGAAACCGGCGACCCCGCCCTTGCAAGCTCCGATCGGGCCGGGTCGGGGCTGATCGCCCGCCGGCTTGTTCCTACAGCTTGCGTGCCGAGCCTGGGCCGAACGGTCGGACGATCGCGCGGGATGAAGGGGTTGAACGGATCCCGAGGATCCCGCGTGCTCCGGGATTCCGTCCCGAGGTCCTGAGCACTCCTGCTAGATCGACCGATAACTAGATGAATCTTGGGGGATTGCGAGCCGGGTGGGACCCGGGAGGTCGGGCGGGATGGGCTGCGGATTCTCGGCGGGGTCTGCGAAGAAGCTCCCGCCCGCCGGTGACCCTCGATCGGAACCGGGACGGGCGAGAGCCATCTTGGAGGTCGGGGCCTCAACGGGAAGAGAACTTATAGATTGTCGTCTGAGTATAAGTCTCGCCCGGCCTGAGGACCGTCGAGGGGAAGTTGGCGTGGTGGATCGAGTCGGGGTAGTGTTGCGTCTCCAGGCAGAACGCCTGGCGCTTCTTGTAGACCACCCCCCCCTTCCCTTTGATCGTGCCGTCGAGGAAGTTGCCGGTATACAACTGGACGCCCGGCTCGGTGGTGAAGACTTCCATGACCCGGCCGGTGGTCGGCTCGTAGACCGTTGCCGCGGGCCTGGTCAGCTTCGCCGAGGGGTCGAGGACGAAGTTGTGATCGTACCCGCCTGGCTCTCCGCGAATCTGGTCGATCCGGGCTCCGATGGGGGTCGGCCTGGTGAAGTCGAGCGGCGTCCCCGCGACCGGCTCGATCGCGCCGGTGGGGATGAACGTGTCATCGCCGGGGGTGTATTTGTCGGCGGCCAGCATCAATTCGTGACCGAGGATCGGCCCCGAGGCCGGGCCGGCGAGGTTGAAGTACGAGTGATTGGTCAGGTTCACCGGGGTGGCCTTGTCGGTGGTGGCCTGGTAGTCGATCCGGAGGGCTGCGTCGGCGGTCACGGTGTAGGTCACGGCAACGTTGAGATTGCCGGGATAGCCTTCCTCGCCGTCCTTGCTCAGGTAGGTGAACTTCACCGCGGGTCCGGCCGGGCCGGAGACGTCCTCGGCCTTCCAGACGACCTTGTCGAACCCCTTGAGGCCGCCGTGGAGGGTGTTCGGCCCGTTGTTAACGGCCAGGGAATAGTTCTGGCCGTCCAGGCTGAATCCGGCCCCGCCGATCCGGTTGGCGACCCGCCCGACGGTGGCCCCGAAGTAGGGGTGCCCGGCCAGGTAGCCTTCGAGCGTGTCGAAGCCCAGGACCACGTCGGCGGGCTTGCCGTCTCGGTCGGGCACGTCGAGCTCGGTGAGGATCGCCCCGTAGGTCATGACCTTGGCCGTGACCCGGCCGTTGGTCAGCACGTAAAGTTGGACCGGCGTGCCTTCCGGCGTCTTCCCGAATTCCATCCGCTCGACTCTCCCCCGGCCGTTGGCCTTACCTTGCGCACCCTCGACAATCGACGGCCCTTGGGCCAGGCAGAGCATGGCGGCCACCGCCAGCAACGCGACCTTCGTCTTCATCGGTCGAACCCCGTGTCCTGATGACGCGGCGGCCCCGACCGAGATCGGTCGACGAAAGGGCCACCCTCGCACGCGCCGGATCGGGCTCTTGTAGCCGGGCGGTCGATGGCCAGTCAAGCCGGTGGTCGGCCCTCCGGGCTCGTGATGGCTTCGATTCGCACCGGGTCATCGGGTTCATTTCGCCGTTTTCCAGGGTGCGTTGGGTTCGATTATTGCGGACTATTCGAGGATTGAAGGCGGCCGGACGAGGCACCTCGATCTTCCGAATAGAAGGCAGATTCACCTCACCCCACGTTTCTCACGGGGGCATTGAGCCGGGGTTGGGGGAATGGTTCCTTCAGTACACGCGGGCAAAGCCCTGCCGGGCAAATGCTGGCTTCGGGGGGCGCGTCGTTCTATGCTCATGGCTCGCTCGAAAGAGACGCGGGGCATCGGGCCTCGACTTCGGATGGCCGGGTCGGTCGTTGCCGGGTGAGTGCGAGGAGTCGCCGTAATGGGTTGGCCCTGGACGGCCTTGCTGAATGGTGGCCTCGGACTCTCGGCTTATCTGATAGCTCGGTCCGGACTTCGCCAGGCTCCGGGTTGGCCTCGGATTCTGGCCACGATCGTCCTGGGATGGGCCTGGCTCACGATCGGGATGCAGTTGCTGGGCTCGTTCGGGTTGCTGGCCAGGGAGCCCCTGCTCGGCTGGGTCGGGGCGGGGTTGCTGGTCGGCCTGGGCTGCGCGGTCGTTCGGCGAGGGAAAACGCCCTCGACGAAGGCCGACCGATCTGCGGACGGCTCGGTGAGTTGGGAGGAAATCGTCTCGTACGGGCTGGTCCTCTGGGCATCGACGATCTTCGGGCTGACCTCGCTGCTCTATCCGGTGAAAGTCGTCAGCGATGGCCCGATCTATCACCTGTACCAGGCGATCCGATGGTGGAAGGCCGGGCGCCTTGAATGGATCGCCACGCCGTTCGGCGAGATCGGTGCGACCTATTTCCCGGCGAACGGCGACCTTTGGTTTTCCTGGCTGGTGGTCGGTTGGGGGGGTGATCGGCTGGCGAAGGTCGGCCAGGTCCCGTTCTACGTGGTCATCGGGCTGACCGTCATGGCGCTCGCCCGGAGGCTGGGTGCGGGCCGACGGGCCTCGGCGGTCGCGACATCCTGGGTGCTCCTGACGAGCCCCTTGTTCTTCATCACGTTCGAGGCGAACGTGGATACGATCTTCATGGCCGGTTACCTGCTCGCCTCGTATTTCTTCCTTCGCTTTTCGATGGGGGATGATGGGCGGAACGGACTGGTCCTGGGTGCCCTGGCCGCGGGCTGCGCGCTCGGGACCAAGGCGCCAGCGTTCGTGTTCGTCGTGCCGCTACTGATGCTTGCCCTGTGGTCGGCGTTGGCTCGCGGCCAGGACCGCCGCGGCAAGGTCCTCAATGCCTTGATCGTGCTCCTGGTCCCGCTCTCCGTGGCCGGATTCTGGTATGGAAAGAACCTGATATTGACCGGAAACCCGCTCTACCCGCTCCATCTGGCCGGACTGGGCGTGGTCTGGCTCCGGGGATGGTACGGACCCGGGGCGATGTCCGCCAGCGAATATTATCTGCCCATCGGCGATTGGCGGGCATTCATCGATATTCTCCTGGTGATGTTCGACCCTCGGATGATTCCGCTCTGGTTGGCCGCCGTCGCCGGCACCTGGGCCTGGAAGAGTCCAACAAAAGGCCCGATCGACCGATGGGTCTGGATGGCCTCGGGACTCGCGGTGGTCAACGTCCTACTTTACTGGGTGCTCATCCCTTACCGGACTCAGCAGCGGTTCATGCTCCACGCCGTGGGCCTCGCGGCGATCCCCCTGGCGAGGTTGTTCGATCGGAACATCTGGATTCGCCGGGTCGGGGTGGCTTTGCTCGCCGTCCACGTATTCACCAGACATGGCTGGTTGCTGACCGACGGAATTCCGCCCTGGGACCTTAGCCCGCAGGTCCCGAGCATCCTGGAAGGCCTGATTCCCTTCCCGGTCATCGATTCCTCGAATCTATTCCGCCTCGAGCGGAGCGGGCTGTATTTCCTGACCGGCCTGATCTCGATCGCGATCGCCTGGTTGGTGATGAGGGCGATCGTCCGGCCAACCTGGCGGAGATGGGCCGGGTCGATGACCTCCGTCATCCTGTTGGGATCCTTCCTCTTCCTGATGTCCTACCCCTGGAATATCAACCCTCGACTGAGCTTTTACCCTGGCTTCCCGGATTACATCCAAGGTTGGATGGCACTCGAGTCGAGGTCCGGCCCGACGGGATCTCGGGTCGCCTACGCGGGGACCAACCTGCCTTACTATCTCTTCGGCGTGAATCTCCGGAACGAGGTCCGTTACGTGAACCTGGATGACCACCCGGACTGGCTCATGCACGACTATCATCTCGCGGTCATCCAAAACGGTTCGGAGCCGGCGACCTGGCCCAACCCGCATCCGAGTTGGGATCGGTCCCACGGGGATTATTCCAGCTGGCTGGCCAACCTCCGGCGCGATCGGATCCAGCTTCTGGTCGTGACCCAGGCGAATGCAAAATTGGTTTCCGCCGATCCCGCCGGGGTTTCCTACTTTCCCATCGAGGGCCGATGGGCCGACGAACACCCCGAGTCGTTCGAGCTGCTCTACGGCGGCTTTCCGAATGATCCCAAATTCCGGCTCTATCGGGTCAAACCTGCGGCTGGTCCCTGAAGCGGTCTCTTGAGGGATCGAGGTGGACACTCCTCGTCCGGTGTTCCATCGACTCATCACCGGAAATGCAATCGGGACTCCCCCTCGACGGTTCCCCGATCCGGGTGGTGGCAAGGACTTCCGGGACGGACTAGAATTGCCGACTCCGGCGAAATATCGATGCCGAAGGTCCGAGGCGATCCCCCCTTCGCCTCCCGGGCGAGGGACTCGGCAACCCGCCGATCCGATCCCTGATGGAGGGTTGTCACGTGGTCAAGGAACGACTCGAGGGGCCGATTAGACAGGCCCTCCGCCGATCGCTGGTCCTGGCGATCCTGCTGATGACGCCGGCCGCGACCCCATCAAGGGCGGAGACCCCGCCGATCCGGCTCACGGACGCGACCCAGTCGGGCGTGTTCAACGTGGGGACCGGACAGGCGGTCGTCGGACGAGTGGCCGGCCCGGACGAGGGCCAGGAGGCCCTGAAACTCGACTTCACCCTGCCCCGGGGGACGGCCGCCGGGGTCTGGGCGAAGGCGTTCCCGGCGGGGCTCGACGCGAAGGGAATCGACGTCGTCGAGATGGCCGCCAAGATTTCTCCCGCCGAGGCCGCCCGGCAAGTCGAGGCTGTCCTGGAGATCAAGGGGGCCGCGGGGACCCAACGGATTCCCCTGGTCCTCGGCCCCGACTGGGCCCGATCCGAGCATCCGGTCGAGTGGTCGAAGGTCGGCGAGATCGGCGAAGTCGTCGTCGCCGTCAGCCGAACCGGAGACGCCGAGGTCGCGAACGGCTCGATTGCCCTCGCCATCCGGTTCGAGCCCCTCCCCTGGCTCCGGAAGCTCGGCGAGTCGCCGATCGCCCGGATCGGCGGGGTAATTTTGGCCAGCACCCTGGCGGCGCTCCTGGCCTTCCTCCTCGGGATGGGCCTTCGATCCGTCCCGAAGGCCGAAGGGGCGTTGCGAGACCTGGTCCAGGGGGTTGGGACGGTCCTGATCGTCGGGCTGGGGATCGCGGTCTTCGACCTCGGGGGTAAGGGGGCCGAGTCGGGCTGGGCCTCGATGGGCCTGGCCCTGGCGGGGGCGGGCGTGGCCGCCTGGTGGTCGGTGGGCCTGACCGGTCGGATGCTGACGCCGCTGGAAGCCTTCCGAGACGCGCTGGCGACCGGCCTGTTCGCGGCATCCGCGAGCCCCCTGGCGATCCTCCAGGCGCCGGGCTCCTGGGCCGATTTGCTGCTGTTGAGCCAGTTCGTCGGCGGGGTCGGGGTGGTGATATACCAGGCGGCCAATGCAGCCCGGCTGGCGATCTCGGGGCGGCATCTCGGGCCGATCTCGGGCGGCCTGATCGTCGGGACACCCTATGCGATCGGTTCGCTGGTCCTGCTCTCGACGGTCGGCCTGGTCCGCGAACTCGGGGGATTCCTCACCTTCGGGAGCCTGGCCGACTGGCCCGAGGTCCTGGGTTTCCTCGGGCGATCGGCGGTTTTGTTCGGGTTCAACGAGGTGGTCGCGCTGGGCCTGGGCCTGGCGACGAAGCGGACGGCCTTGAGGTCGATCCGGGGCCATCTTGGACTCCTGGCCGTGGCGGTCGCGGCGGCCGGGGCTCCCCACCTGGCGGACTACGGTTCGGGCGAGTTGGTGGCCTCGCTGGGCCCCTGGGGCCGTTGGATTGCGGCGGTCGTGATGACCGCGTTCTCGCAGGCGGGGCTCTGGGCCGAAGTCTACCTGATCACCGGCCTCTTGATGGACGCCATCCGGGGTGGGGCGCCTACCCGGGCCTCGGCGCTCGGAAATCCCTGGCTCGGCGCGAAGAAGGGCGTCGTCTACGCCGGGACGTTCATGGCGATCCTCTATGGCCTGGGAGCCCTGTCGACGGTCCCCGGTCTCTGGGCGTTGGCTCAACGATTCACCGTGCTGTCGGCGGTCCTGTTTGGTGCCCTGGCGTTTCCGATGATTAAGACGATCTTCGAGACCTTCGACGGCAGCCAGGGCTTCTTCCGGCGGGTCGCCCGGAGCTACGCGAATCCGCTCCTGTACGCCCGAGGGGCCGTGGTCGGCCTGGGCCTGGGACTGGGGATCGCCTTGGAGGTTTCGGCGTGGTCGATCGGTGGTCGATCGGCGTTCGGGTTCGGCTTCGGGTTCGCCGCATTCGCTGGGGTCGACTGGCTGGCCGACACCTTCGAGGCTTCCCGAGGCCGCGGGCGGGTCCAGACGCCTCGCTATTATGCCGTCCAGGGGCTCCTCGGCGGCTTCATCGGGGCGGCGATCGGGTTCTACTTCGACGCGGCCCAGGTACAGGTGGTGGTGGCCAAGTTCCACCGATATCTGGCCGTGAACACGGCCGCCGAGCACTTCGACGCCCGACCGCTGCTCTCGAAGTGGGGGTACATCGACCTCGGAACGCAGACCGGCGGGGTCAAGCTGCTGTTCGACGAGGCATTGCGGGGGGTGATCTCCTGGGCGGTCCCGGCCTGGCTCTTCGCGATCAATCGGACCTTCCTGGCGGCCTTCCTCCAGCGCGAGTCGACCCCGATCCGGGCCTTGTTCTCCCGGGCCGGGATGGTCAGCCTGACCGAGAACATGATCCAGGTCTTCCGGTGGGGCCTCTGGATGGCGCCCATCATCGAATCGTTCCTCCGGCCGATGGGAGACCCCACCTGGTACAACCAGGACGGCGCGATCCGGACCGTCTTCGCCACCTACCACGACCTCACCAGCACCCCCGGGGCCTTCCGGGCCTGGAGCCTCCAGGTCTTCACCTATCTCCTGGCCTACGACCTGATTCGCGTCCTGATCTGGGTCGATCACATGGGCCTGAGGGTCGCCACGCTGGTCAACCTGAGCTTCCTGGGGATGGACCGGCTCGACTCGCGGCTGGCCCGGTTCCTGGCCCCGGCCGCGACCGCCCGATGCATCCCCGAAGGCGTCAAGCGGTTCACCACCTGGGCCCCCCTGCTCATCCCGTTCTACATCCCCCGAGGGACCGACTGGGACGACGCCTGGAGCAAGTCTCAGGCGATCCAGCGCGACGAGGCGGGATTGATGGCGACCGTCGCCGCCTTGCCGACCCTCCAGCAAGTCCTGATCCTGATCGGTTCGGTCCTGGCCTTCACGGCCCTATTCTCGATCGTCCGGCTGATCGGGACCCGGATGGGTCCCAAGGGACCGACAAGGTGGTCGATCCGGAACACCGGGTACGAGGTCGGGCTCGACTCGACTGGCCAGGTCGTCGCCCAGTCCCTGGCGAAAGGCTACGACGTCTCTCGACGCTCTTACGATGGGCTCGACCCTGCCGGTCGCGCCCTCTTCGTCGTCGACGAGTCGGGGTCCTGGCCGGTGGTCGGCAACTTCCCGGGAGGCCGGGCGGGAGTTCCCTCGTTCGGGCGGGTGGATGATGCCCTGACGATCCACCGGGAAACCGACGGGCTCCGGGCCTCGGTCGAGATCAAGGTCGCGGGGCTCGACGACCCGGCGGAGGTCTGGGAGGTTACGGTCGAGAACTCGTCCGACTCGCCCCGGCCGATCCACGTGGTGCCCTACCTCGAATGGGTCCTGAACAAGCCCGACTCCGACCGGGGGCACACCCAGTACAACCGCCTGTTCGCCGAGATGGAGTACGCCTCGGGCCTCCACGCGGTCCTCGCCTGGGACAAACACGCCAGGGCGATGGGCGTGCTGGCCTCGAGCATCAAGCCCGAAGGGTTCCTGACCTCACGCGTCGACTTCATCGGCCGGGCCAGGAGCCTCCGGTCGCCGAGGGCGCTGGAGACCCTGGCATTCTCCGGGCATCAGGACACCGATGCCCACCCCACCTTCGACCCCATCGGCAGCCTCCTCTTGCCGATGGTCGTGCCGGCCCGCGGGTCGTCGAAGGTACGGCTCCTGATCGGCCTCGTCGCGGACAAGGCACGGGCGGTCGAACTGGTCGCGAAGTACCTGACGATCCCCGGGGCCGAATCACACCCGACCGATCGACGCCGGAAGGAGCGTCACTCGATCGGTCACGGAGAGATCCCGCCCGGCACCCCCCTGCCCTACGTCGAGTTCTCCGACGACGGGCGAACGATGAGGGTCCGGACCCCGTTCACGCCTCGACCGTTCGACCACACGATGTCCAACGCGCTGGGGCACGTCGTGAACGTCACCAATCGGGGCTTGCAGACGACGTCCAGCGTCAATGCCCAGCAGAACCGGATCACGCCCGACTGGTCCGACATCGTGACTCGCGAGGTCCCGCCCGAGGCGTTCTACCTCTACGATGTCGACGCCAAGGAATGGTTCTCGCCGACCTACCAGCCCCTGAATGACCCCTCAGCGACGTGCGAGGTCGATTACGCGGTCGACGGCACGGCCGTCTATCACATGAGCAAGGGTGAGATCGAGACGGAGTTGACGATCTTCGTCCCGCCCGACGAACCGGCGGGCCTCTATCTGTTGAAGGTGACGAATCACGGCCCGTCGCCGCGCCGGATGCGGGTCGCCTCCTACTTCCAGATCGTCCTGGCCAACCAGCCCGAATACTCCGGGCCGCTGGAGGTCGACTACGATCCGAAGACGCATGCCGTATTCTACGAAAACCCGCGGAACACCTTCCGGACCGGGCCGGCCTTCGTCGCCATGTCCCCCCGGTTCGAACATTCCGTCAAGCTCCGAGGCTGGTTCTTCGGCCCGGGGCGAGATGTCGCGCGTCCCAACTTCGTGGAGAGTGGGCACCATAGCTCCGACCAGCCCGAGGACGACCGACCGATTGCCGGTTTCCTGTCCAAGATCGAAGTCCCGGCGCACGGCGAATCCTCGATCGTGGTGGTCCTCGGCCAGGCCGACGATCGGGCCCGGGCCGAGGCGGTTATCCGCAAGTACGCCAACGTCAAGTCCGCCTCGGTGAGCCTCGACGAGACCCGCCGATGGTGGCTCGACCTGATGGACACCGTCCGGGTCCAGACCGACCACCCCGAGTTCGATCACTACCTCGACTGGCTCAAGTATCAGGCCCTGGCCGAGCGGATCTGGGCCCGCCGGGGGTTCTACCAGGCGAGCGGGGCCTTCGGCTTCCGCGACCAGTTGCAGGACTCGGTCAATCTACTCTGGATGGACCCAGCCTTGGCCCGGAAGCAGATCATCCTGCACGCCTCGCAGCAGTTCCTCGAAGGGGACGTGGTCCACTGGTTCCACCGACTCCAGGACGGCCGGACCGGTTTCGCGGCGCGGACGCACGCCTCGGACAACCTCCTCTGGCTCTGCTGGGGCGTGGTCGATTACGTCGGGGCGACCGGCGACCTCACCCTGCTCGACGAGCGGACGCCCTATCTCGAATCCGAACTCCCCTTCCCGCCACTGCCCGAGGGCAAGGCGGGGATGGGGTTCGACCCGCTCCGATCCACCCGCGAAGACACCATCTACCGCCATTGCCTCCGCGCGATCGACCTCGTGCTCGATCGGAGGATGGGGGCCCACGGGCTCCCCCTGATGGGCACCGGCGACTGGAACGACGGGCTCGACGAGATCGGCAGCGAAGGGCGAGGCGAGAGCGTCTGGCTCGGCTTCTTCCTGTACTACATCCTGGAACGGATGGCCCCGATCGTCGGCAAGCGAGAGGGGGACGCCCGCCAGGACCACTATCTCGAACGGCTCCGGAACCTGGGCGAAGCCCTCGAATCAACCTGGCGGGATGATCGCTATCTTCGAGCCATCAACGACGACGGGATCGAGATCGGCGTCAAGGACAGCGGGATCTGGGAGATCGACGCCCTGACCGCCGCCTGGGCCGTGATGGCCGGGATCAACCCCGGCCGAGGGCGGACCGTCTTCGAGACCGCCCTGCGGGTCCTGGAAAAGGAGGACACGATTCTTCTGGGCTGGCCCCCGCTCCGCGAGGACACCAAGCCGTATCTCGGACGGAGCAGTTCGTATCCCGAAGGGGTCCGCGAGAACGGGATGTACTGCCACGGGGTCCAGTGGCTCGTCGGGGCAGCACGGATCCTGGCCGATCAGGCCGCGAGTCAGGGACGCATGGACGAAGCCCAACGCTATCGCGAGGCCGCGTATCGACTCTGGAAAAAGATCGCCGCGATCGGCCACTCCGGGCCGGACCAGATCGAGATCTACGGGGGCCAGCCCAACCAGCAGGCGGCCGATATGGTAACCACCTTCGACCCCGGCAGGATGATCTGGAACGGATACACGGGGGCCGCCGGCTGGATGTTCCGCCAGGCGATCGAGGGCGTCCTGGGCTACCGACTCGTCGAAGGCCGGGTCGTGCCCCCGACCCAACCCGAAGCCGCCGCCGAACTGGGCGAGGTCCGGGTCGAGCGAGATGTTTCGGTGAGCCCCCTGCCCAACCCAATAGCGACAACTCATGAACACGCCATGACTCCCTCTCCCTCGGGGAGAGGATAGCCAGAAGGTGCGATCCGAGCGCCGTTCGTTTCAGCGAGGGGACAACCAATGCATCTCCGATCGAAGAGAACGCGGCGGTTCGCCGCGCGGATCTGGGCGTGGCTCGCGGCCCTGGCATCCGGGATCGGCGGGACGGCTCTGGCCGGGTCGAAGCCCGACCCGGACGGCTTCCCGACCCTACCGCCCGAGCACACCCACGCGCGGGCCCTCCTGGAAGGGACACTCCGCTACATCGCCCCCGCGAATCAACTGGTCGACCCGGCCTCGGGATATCCCGTCGAGGGTTGGAACCAGGACCCCAAGCGTGGGTTGTTCCTCCGGTCGTTCACCCAGCTCACCGCGATCGGCCTTTACATGGAGGTGCTCGCCAACGTCGCCGCCGGTCGGGCCGACACTCCCCACCTCTCGCGCGAGGAGGCCAGTGCCCAGCTCGCCCACCTCGTCAAGACGCTCCGGCAGGACCAGCAAGACCCGACGCTCGCGGCCGAGGGGCTGCTCGGCAACTTCCTCGACCTGGCCACCGGCAAGCGGCTGGGGCCGCTGGCCTCCAACGTCGACAAATCCAAATTCGCGGATACTTTCGGACCCGCCAGGGGCGAAGCGCTCTGGAAGGCCCTCGTCGAGGCAGGATGGCTGGTCCCCCGGAAGGACGGGCAGGAGGCAGACATCACTCGTGGGGCGAAATACGGCTACGAACATTTCGAAGGCCCGCTCGCCCCATTTCGCGACGAGGCGACCCGCCAGAAAGCCCTGGCGATCCTCGACGCTCGCGTGGTGATGCTGATCTTCGGCGACAACTCCAACCTCTCGGCCTCGGCGGCCAGGACGATCGGGGCGCTGCTCACGCCCGAGGTCAGGGACCAGCCCGGGATCGCCGCGATCCGCGATCAGCTCGAACAGTTCCTCGAAGCCCAGCAGCCCGGCTATTCCCGGCTCTACGACCGCGAGGGGGGCCTGTTCTACTTCGGCTGGGACGCGACCCGCGACCGCCTCTTCGGCTGGGACGACCTCCAGGGGGCTCGCGTGATCGGGCACATGGACTACCTCGTCAACGAGTTCCGCGGGCCCGCCACCTTCGTCGCCGCCCGGTATGACCTGCCGACCGACGCGATCGCCAACCTCGGTTTCAAGATGAAACCTTATCGAACCGCGGATGGTCGCGAGTTGTATGTGCTCGCCCCCTGGGAGGGCTCGGCCTTCCAGGGTTTCGGGCTCGGCCTGAGCCTGGACGAGTCGAACCGACCGAGCTGGCGCAGCCTCCTGACGAACATGGTCGAAATCGAAGTGGACTTCGCCACCCGCAAGGGTCTCCCCGGGTTCCTCTCCGAGTCGTACACCGGAGACGGGACCCAGTACACCGGGAGCGTCGGCATCCCCGAGATCACCGTCAGCCCTCGCCCTCGGATCACCGACGCCGCCTCGCTCTACACCCTGGGCGCGGCCTACTCGGTCGAGCCCGCCAGGGTCGAGACGTTCCTGGCCGCCCAGTGGCCGGTCATCTCCGGCCTGATCACCGACCATGGCCCCTGGGAAGGGTATAACGTCGACCACAAGAAACCGATCGAGTTCCAGACCACCGCGCACACGCTGGCCCTGCTCCTCGGCCTGATCGGCCAGGGTTCGGACGACATGCTTCGCTATCTCGACGCGAAGGGACTCGGCCCGAAGCTCTCCGCCTTCTTCGAGCCGGGAGCCGGTGCCGACTTGCTGTCAGGCCCGACCTCGACCTACGCCTGGACCGCCAAGGGGAGCGAACTCCGGTCGGGCAAGGAAGAGGGGGCGTTCCGGGCCAGGGGAGAAGACCTGACCCAGCTCGGGATCGCCTTCGTCACGCCCGACCCGAAAGGCGTGAACCTTTCCGGAGGTGTCCTGACTCTCCGTTACCGTTCGAGCGGCGCCATCGACCCGCTCACGATCGACCTCAAGCCCCAGAAGTCGCATCCCGGCCTGATCACCCGCCAGATCTTCGCCCGGCTGGCCGATACCGGGAGCGGCGAGGCCGAGATCCGCGTCCCCTTGCCGGCCACGCCCGGACTGGCCCAGATCAAGGAAGTCGTACTCTTCCACGAGCGGGCCGAGAAGGGGCCGATTGACCTGTCGATTACCCGATTTTTCATCGAGCCGTCGAAACATCGACAAAGAATCAACGACTAATCACACTCATCGGCTTTCGTCGCCCCCGATCCTTGTCGCCCGGGTCGGCCTCGTGCTATCGTGAGATCGACCCTTCTCGGCGGCCTTCCCCGGCCGCTCGCGCCCGGCCTCACCGCGATCTCCCGAGACCGGACGAACGCCCCGAGCGAACGAGTCGATGTCGCCGACGAACCTCAGGCCCCTCCCCTCGGGGCCTTTGCCAGGTCCGTCGTCCCCTTTCGCGAAGGACGAGCGGGATGAGGATTGCAATCGCGCGGGCGGCCCTGGCCTGCGCCCTGGGGTCATCCCCCGGATGGGCCGAGGAGAAGGCCGAGACCCCCACATACACCCGGGACGTCGCCCCGATTCTGCGTGCCAGATGCCAGGAATGTCATCGACGCGATCAGGTCGGGCCTTTCCCGCTGGATACCTACGAGCAAGCCCGGAAGCGTGCGGAAGACCTCGTCGAGGTGATCACGGACCGGCGGATGCCGCCCTGGAAGCCGGCCTCGGGATTCGGCCCGAAGCTCCGGCATGACCGGGCTCTCAGCACGCAAGAAGTGGCCACCATCACCAAGTGGGTCGCCGCGGGTTCCCCGGCCGGCGAGGATCGCGACCTCGCCCCGGCCCGACCGTTCGGCGAAGGGTGGACCCTGGGCACCCCCGACCTCGTCCTCGAACCACTCGAAGACTTCGCGATCCCCGCCAGCGGCCCCGATATTCATCGATGCTTCGTGATCCCGACCGACCTCCCGACCGACGTCTACATCTCGGCCGTCGAGTACCGTCCGGGCAATCGCCGGGTGGTCCATCACCTGATGGCCTTCATCGAGACCGCCGGGGCGGGGCGAGCCCGCGATTCGGCCGACCCGGGCCCTGGGTATGACTCGTACTCGGGCGCGGGGGTCGATATCGTGGGGGACCTCGGCGGCTGGGCACCCGGCAACGAGGCGTCGCACCTGCCCGAGGGCGTGGGCCGATCGCTCCCACGAAAGGCCGACGTGATCCTCCAGATCCACTATCATCCCGGCGGCAAGCCCGCGGTCGACCGGACCCGGATCGGCCTCTATTTCTCGAAGAAGTCGGTCCGCCAGACCCTCCAGTGGAAGGGCGTGATGACCGACAAGATCCGACTGCCCGCAGGAGAGCCGGACATCAAGGTCAAGGCGAGGTGGTTCGTCCCCGTCGGGGTCGACCTCCTGGCCATCGCGCCTCACATGCACCAACTGGGACGCGACATGAAGGTCACGGCCACATACCCAGATGGCCGGTCGATCGACCTGATCCACATCCCCGACTGGGATCCCGACTGGCAAGGGACCTATACGTTCGAGACCCCGATTCCTCTCCCCAAGGGCTCGACGATCCACGTCGTCGGCCGGTTCGACAACACCGATCGGCCGGCCAACCCCCACCAACCGCCCCGGCTCGTCAAGTTCGGCCCGGCCTCGACCGACGAGATGTGCGTGGCCTACCTCGCCATCGTCAAGTCGGGCCAGGATCTCACGAAGCCCGGCGAGCGTGACGACCTCTTCGCGATCCTGGTCGATCAATACTGGCGAGGGATCAAGCGCGATGCCATGAATCGGCGTCGGCGATGAGGGCGCGACGCGACCGAGAGCACTCCGGATGGGACGGAGGAATCTCGACGCCCCGACCCGCATCAGAGAGCCGGGGCGAGGAGGTCGTCATTCTGAGTTGAGACTTCCTCCTCGACTCGTCGAAGACTGGCGATCTTCACAACCGGACCTGGGCCAGCACTCCGTTCAATCGGTTGGTGATCGCCACGCGAATCTCCTGCTCGACCCGAACGCGGACCTCCGGGCCGAACCGATCGACCGCCTGGACCAGGAAGTCGCCCAGCGCCCGGGCGGCCGATCCGCCCAGTCCGCTGATCCGGTCGACTCGGATATCGGTGAGGTTCGCCCGCTGCGACCGGATCACCTTGGCCGAGAGATGGCCCCCGCCGAACGAGATGCCGATCGTCGCCCCGCCGGAGAACTTCGCCCGAGCCTCGCCGCTGACCGAGCCGATTTTCTTCTTGCCGAAAGGCGTGGAGACGGAGATGTCCCGACTACCCTTGGCGCGAACAGCCCCGCCGATCCCGACGTCGATGAGCACCTGGCTCCCGGAAACCCGAAGGTTCGTCAGGCGAACCGAAGCCGACTCGATCTTGACCGAACCACCGCCGATATCCTGCGCCGGGGTGTTCACGATCTCCTGCTCGGCCGCTCGCTGGATCCCCGGCAAGGCGGCATTGATCAGCGGCTTGATCGCCCTGAGGATTTCCGAGGCCGTCGGATTGGCGTTGCTGGTCCCCCCTCCACCGGAAGCGGGGCTGCCGGAAACCTGCTTCACGCTCAGCCTGTAATCGCTCCGAGCCCCGCTCGTGGCGGGGAAGATCTTCACGAAGTAGGTGCCGCCGGCCAGATTGGTCGTCTTCAGCTCCGACCTGGTCCCGGCGTTGTCCTCCACCGCCCCGATCCGGCTCCCGTCGCTCCTGAGCAGTTCGAAGTCGAGGTCATCCCGCAGATTCGTGAGGCGGATCTGGAACTGTCCTCGACCCGCCACGAATTTGTAATAGTCCCTCGGGTCGGTCCCTCCCACCGAACCATCGAAGGTCTTGGTCCCCTTGATGGTCCCGAGATTGGTCGCCCCAGAGCGGCTGTCATTGCTGGTGGGGGTGGCCAGGGCGACCAGGGCCGCCCCCGCGGAGGTCGATAGGAGCTCTCGTCGATCGAGCGATTCTCCCGAAGGTTTCCAGGTCCGTCGGGGTCGTCGTTGGGTGCAACTCATGGGAGGTTTCCTCCATCCTCTCGATTGGGTGGGAAAAAGCGATCAGCCCCCGACAATGCCGCCATCCCCGGTCGGCCGACGAGGGGCGGGGGTATGGGCTCGCGGGGCGGAGAAAACGGGTTGGTCCGGCAGCGTCGGCGGAACAACCCGTGAAAATGTTGGCCAGGGTCTGGTCGGGGGGGGAACGCCCGATGGCGACCGCCCCACTGCCCTCGAGACCCTTCGCACAACCGGCAAGCCAGACCGACATCGTTTGGCCTGGGGTCGATCCTGCCGGCCGGTCGGCTTCCGTTACATCGCTCCCCCGGATTCGGGGGAAATCAACGGGATAACGGCTCCCGTTCCGGAGTCCGAGAGGTTATAGATGGTTCGATCGCGAATTCATCCGGGAATCTTGTAACCATCCCGGCCCGCCCGGCAGGATTGGATCGAGAGGGGGAGGTGATCGTGACCGATTCCACCGAAGATCCGGACACCACCGCCCTGCTCCACACGGCGGTGGCGGGCGACCAGGCGGCGCTGGGCCGGCTCCTGGATCGGTACCGGCCGAGCCTCCGTCGGATGGTCGCCGGTCGCCTGGATTCTCGGATCGCGGTCCGTCAGGATCCGTCCGATATCCTCCAGGAGGCCTTTGCCGATGCCTGGCACAAGTTGGCGACTTACACGAGAGACCGCCCGATCCCGTTCTACCCCTGGCTCCGCCGCCTGGCCGAGGAGAAGATCCTGCAAGCTCGCCGAAAGGCCCTCGCCCAGTGTCGGACACCGAGACGCGAGAGGCACGAAGGGCGACCGACGGGCTCCGGTTCGGATTGGCTCCTGGCCGATCGCTTGATTTCTCACGATACCAGCGCATGCGGGAGGATCATTCGAGAGGAAACTCACCGGCAACTACTCGAGGCGCTGGATCGACTCTCGGAGGCCGACCGACAAGTCCTGGTGCTCCGCTACCTGGGGGATCTCGGCTTCGCCGAGATTGCCAGCACCCTGGGGATCACCGAGAACGCCGCCAAGGTCCGACACTTCCGCGCTCTGGTGCGGGTCCGCGAGGTGATGGATGGGAACGACCCGAGGTGACGTCGACGGGCCGGCCGACGATGGAGGCGAGCAACCGGACGTTTCCCTCGACCCATTCCTGATCGACTGGGCTGCCGGGCTGGCCGATCGGATCCGGGCCGGCGATGCGATCGACATCGAGGAGATCGCCCAGGCCTACCCGGATCGTGCTGAGATGCTCCGACGCCTGATCCCGACCATCGAGCTCATGGCCTCGTTGGGAAGCTCGAAGCCGACAGATGCCGGCAAGGGTCGGACACCGGACGCGGAGCCGGCGTTGGGGATCCTCGGCGACTTCCAACTGGTCCGCGAATTGGGCCGGGGCGGGATGGGAATCGTCTACGAGGCCCGCCAGCTCTCGCTCGGCGGGCGTCGGGTCGCCCTGAAGATCCTGCCGGCCGCCTCGGCGCTGGACCCCCGACAGATCCGCCGATTCGAGGTCGAAGCCCAGGCTGCGGCCAGCCTCGATCACGAGCATATCGTCCCGATCTACGCAGTCGGCCGGGAACGCGGAGTGCCCTACTATGTCATGAAATTGATCGAAGGCCGCAGCCTCGCCTCGGTGGTCCGCGAACTCCGCAAGCTCGATCCGCTCGGCCCCATCGTCGACGAGGGCGAAGCTCCGGTCGACGAAGAGAGTGACGACGTGTTGGCCTCGACGCTGGCTTACGAGATGGCGTCGGGACGGCTCGGCCCCGACGAATCTCCGGGGAAGGCGACGGACAACTCGGCGGCGATCGATCCTCCCCCGGCCCGAGTCGAAGCGGAGGGCATCGGACCTTCGACGGGTCGGAGGTCCTCGGGAAGCGACCGGGCCTACTTCCGGACCGTCGCCCGGCTGGGCATCCAGGCGGCCGAGGCGCTGCACCATGCCCACCTCGAAGGGGTTCTTCACCGGGACGTCAAGCCCGCCAACCTGCTGGTCGACGGCCGGGGGAACCTCTGGATCACCGATTTCGGTCTGGCCAGGCTCCGGGGCGACAGCGAGCTGACCCGGACGGGAGACCTGATCGGCACGCTCCGCTACATGAGCCCCGAGCAGGCCCTGGGCCGACGAATCTCGGTCGACCAGCGGACCGACGTCTATTCGCTGGGGGCGACGCTCTACGAGCTATTGACGCTCCGGCCGGCCTTCGGCGGCGACGACCGGGCCTTGATCCTCCGCCGGATCGCCGAGGAGGAGCCGAGGCCCCCCCGTCGGCTCAACCGCTCGATCCCGCGCGACCTGGAGACCATCGTGCTCAAGGCGATGGCCAAGGATCCGTCGAGCCGATATGCCTCGGCCGGGTCGCTGGCCGAAGACCTGGGCCGGTTCTGGAATGGCACCCCGATCCGGGCGCGACGGTCCCCATTCTGGAGACGGGCGTCCTCCTGGGTCCGATCTCATCGGGTCACCTCAACCCTGATCGCCTCGGCCCTGGTGATCCTCCTCATCGCCGCCTCGGCCTGGTTCGGGATCCGGAGAATCGAGGTCGATTCCCTGATCGGGCGGCTCGAATCGGCACGCCTGGTCGACCTAATCGAGATCGTCCCTCGGCTCGACCTCTCGGATCGTTCGGTCGTCGATCGACTCGGCCGGCTCTACGCCGACGGGGACCCCGCCCAGAAACTCGCCGCCGCGCTGGCGCTGGCCCCGATCCGCGAGGATTGCAAGACCCATGCCCTCGACCGATGCCTGGACGGAGAACCCGACCAGCTCAGGATCCTGGCGCCCCTCCTGAGGGGCCGGATCGCCGAGGCACTGGAATCCCGACTCGTGGAGAAAAGGGGGACGATCCCGCCGATCGATCCTCCCTCGACGTTCGAGGCCGATCGCAGGCGGGCCAACGCCGAGTGCATCCGGATCATCCTGGGTCAGACCGACCCCGAATGGTCAATCCTGGAGTATTCCCCCGACCCGCAGGCCCGCTCGTTCTTCATCGGGGCGATCGGGCCGGCCGGCGTTGACCCTGCTCGTCTGATCGCCCGACTGGACGACCCTTCGACGAGCGACCCCGCCCGAGCCGCCATCATCCAGGCCCTCGAAGCGGTCCCGGCGGGCGAATGGCCCCCCAGGCTGAGGGATGCGACCAGGATGCGGCTCCTGAAACTGTACCGCGACGATCCCGATTCGGGAGTCCACGGCTCCGCCAAGTGGATGCTCGGGCGGTGGGGACTCGCGGTCGACCGATCGAAGATCGACGAGGAGCTCAAGGGCACTCGGGCCGACGACGCTCGATTTCGGTGGCGGATCAGTCGCGAGGGCCTGACGTTCGTCACCGTGGAGGACCCGGCCCTCGGTCGCGTGATCGAGGTCTCCGATGCCGAGATCACGGTCGAGATGTATCGACGATTCCGGCCCGATGCCGAATACAGCAAGGAGTTCAGCCCGGAGAAATCGTGCCCGATCAATGGAGTTTCATGCATCGACGCGATGGAATTCTGCAACTGGATCACGAAGCAGGAAGGGATCGACCCGGGGCAGATTTGCTACGAGGGCTCGGGGAACGAGGTGCCCGCCATCCTGCCGAAGACCGGGCATCTCGACCTCGCCGGGTTCCGCCTGCCAACCGGGCCGGAGTTCGACTCGTTCTGTTCGGCCGGGACCCGAACCCGCCGATATTTCGGCGACTCCGACCTCCTCCTCGATCGCTATGCCTGGACGAGACTGAGCCCGGAACTCGGGGCCCGACCGGTCGCCGGCAAGATCCCCAATGACTTCGGCCTCTTCGACACGCTCGGAAACATCCAGGAATGGTGCGAGGCCCGGGCGCCAATCGATTCCGACGGCCGCCATACCGCCGATCTCCGCGGGACCTGGTTCGGTTGGAGCCCACCTCGCGAGGTCGATCGCCATTCCGCCTTCCCGAACATCTACCAGGACACCAGGAACCCGATGAATGGGTTCCGCGTGGTCCGCACCAAATCCGTCCGCTAGAATCTCGCCTCGATCGGATTTCTTTCGTCACGACGGACTACGACAAGGACTAATGCAGATGGCCGCATTCCTGCCACGCGACGTATCTCGCTGGGTCGTCCAGGGGGGAGCCTGGCTCCCCGCCGACAAGCCCCTAGTCGTCGCCCATTACACCGTAGCCACCACATTCGTCAACAATGGAAAGGTCATCGATGGCGCGAAGACCGGGCTATCGCACGAGGATTTCTCGGCCCTCAAGGCGAAGTTCCCCGACGAGGTTGTCGACCTGGGGAACGGCGAGTTCACCCTCCCCCTGGTACCGGTGGGGACGGTGATCGACATCACCCCCGAACCCTCCGCAGTCGCGGCGGAGAGTGCCAAGGGCGCCGACTGGAAACCGGCTCCAGAATAACCGGATCGACCGTCACTTCCTCGAAGGCTGATGGTTACTCCTTCTCCTCGGGAAGTGGCACCTGGGTGGGGTGCTTCAGGTAGGCGATCAGGTCGCGGACCTCATCTCTGGAGAGTGCATCGAGCTGCCCTTCGGGCATGATCGAGAGCGGCGAGGGATCGATTCGTTCGACCTCGCCCCGCTCCAGGACGAAGGCTTCGGTCGGCGACTGTAGGGTGATTGTCCGGTCGGATCGGGAGCGGACCAGACCGTTGAGGACCCGGCCATCGCCCATCGAGACGACCGACATCCGGAAGTCGGCGTTGACCACGGCGCTGGGGTCGACCATGTTTTCCAGGAGATAATCGAGGTTATCGCGCCCCGAGCCGGTCAGGTCGGGGCCGATCGCGCCGCCGTGGCCGTAGAGCTTGTGGCACGAGGCGCAGGTCTTGTTGAAAAGGGTTCGACCTCGGCCCAGGTTGGCCGCCTCAAGGGTCTCGGTCGTGAGCTGGGCCTTGAGCCGCTCCATCGCCCGTCGTTTGTCAGCGGCCGAGTCTCGGAGTTCGCCCCAGGTCTCGGCCAGTTGCTTCGAGAGCGACGGGTCGCCCAGACTCCGGATCTGGCGGGCCTGGAAGGCCGAGATGTCCCCCCGGGGGATCGCGCCGCCGGCAACCTGATCGAGCAAGGATCGGGCGAAGGCCGGGCGTGAGGCCAGGGCGTCGATCAAGGCGGATCGTTCCGACGGGTGGAAGCTCCGGTAGTTCGCGGCCAGGGTCTTGCCGATCTCCGGATCGTCGAAGAGGGTCAGCCCCCCGGCGGCGGTGGCGTTCAGGAACCGGACGCGGACCAGCTTCTCGCAGATCGATCGGAGGTCGGCCGGTCGGGCCTCGATCAACCCCCGGAGGGCCGACCGTCGGGATTCCAGATCCGCCTTGTCGTCGAGGGCCAATCGCTTCAGGCCATCCAGGGCCCGGCCGTCGCCGAAGAGGACGTTCAGGTCGCGGAGCTGTTCCAGGTCCGAAGGCTCCCGGCTCGTGCCCACCCTGTCCGCGAAGGCGGTCCAGGAAGCGGGCTTCCGGGCCTTCCGCCAGCCGAGGAGCCCCTCGGCCAGCCCTCGAAGCACATCAAGCCTCAAGGCCGGGTCATCACCGGACGCGGACCGGCTCAGGAGGTCGTCGATCGGCCCAGGGTTCCGCTCGAGGTCCTCGGCCAGTCTCCGGGCGATCAGGCGTCGGGTTGTGGGCAAGGTACAGTTCGAGCCGAGCCGCGCCAGGGTCGAGGGATCGGCGTCGGCGACCGGGATCAGTCCGTACCAGATCATCAATGGTTGATTGTGGTCGGAGGCATCCTCCGACCGGGCCAGGAGGGGCTCGGCCAGCGCGGGGCGATCCGCGACCGGGAGCCGCTGGAGGGTCGAGGACAGGATCAGCCGGACCAGGCCCGAGTCGTCCTCGCGGGCCATCCGGGCGAACTCACCAAGAAGTTCGGGGCCCGGACCAGCGTCCGGGCCGGGCCTACGGCTCATCACGGTGTCCAGGGGCGAGTCGTCGGTCAGCAGTCGGATCGCCCAGGCTCGGATCGACTCATGATCGTGATGGAGGAGCGGTTGGAGAAGTTCCACATCAGTCTTCCCGATGACGTGGAGCGACCAGAGCGACCGGAGCTTCCGGATCGGGTCGGGGTCCCCTTCGAGGATCAACTTCAAGCCCTCGGCGGCCCCTTCGAGCTGATCGCCCCGGGCCAGTCGGTCGGCAAGCTGTCGGCGGGCCATCCGGACGTACCAGTCATTGGGATGGCGGTGGAGGTCGACCAGGGCGGCGACACCCAGCTTGGCGAGGTCGCCGATCGGGGCATGCTTCGGATCGCCGTAGGAGAACTTGAAGATCCGGCCCGAGGTCCGGACGACCCCGGTACTCTCGTGGCACTCGCCCGAGTCGTTCCAGTCGAGGACGAAGACGTTGCCGTCGGGGCCGGAACCCAGATCAATCCCGCGAAACTGGGGATCGGCGGCGAAGAAACGGTCGGGATCGTGGCGGCCGACGTACCCGCTCCCCGAGCGTTCGAGCCGCTCGACGTTGGCCCGCCGACCGTGGAAGTTGAGGGTGAATAGCTTACCCCGATCCTGGTCGGGCCACCGATCGCCGGCGTAGATCATGACGCCGCTGTGGGCGTGTCCTCCCCCTCGTCGGTCATGCTCGGGGCTGGGATTCCTCGAGTCGGCCCAGCCTTTGGAGCTGTCCCAGTGGACATGGTCGGCGTGCTGGTCGATCGCGAGATAGGCGCGAGGATTGGGGTCGATCGTGTGGGGGCGGACCAGGTGCATCCCGGCGACGGCGTGCCAGAGATGGCCGTTCACGGTGTTGATGAAGAAGGCCTCGCCGACGGCGTTCCAGTCGTGGCCCCAGGGGTTGGTGGTCCCGGAGACCAGGGCCTCGAAACGCTTGGTCTTCGGGTGGAATCGCCAGAGTCCGCCCATCAGGGGAACTCGGTCCTCATCGGGCGTGCCGGGCCGACCGATCCGGCCGGGGGCCGAGGCGCCGCATCGCCCGTAGAGCCAGCCGTCGGGTCCCCATCTGAGACCGTTGGCGAAATTGTGGTAATTCTCGGCGGGCACCGTGAACCCGTCCAGCACGACCTCGGCCGGGCCGTCGGGCCGGTCGTCGCCGTCGGCATCGGGAACGAAGAGGACTTGCGGCGGGCAGAAGAGCCAGGCTCCCCCGAGTCCGACCTCGACGCTGGTGAGCATCTGGACCTCGTCGGTGAAGACGGTCCGTCGCTCGGGTTTGCCGTCGGAGTCGGCGTCCTCGAAGATCAGGACACGGTCGCGGTGCCGGAGGTCGAAGCGGGCCGACCGCTCGGCGTAGGTATAGTTCTCGGCGATCCAGAGTCGCCCTCGGGAGTCCCAGGCCATCGCGATCGGGTTGCGGACCTCGGGCTCGGCGGCGAAGATCCCGACCCGGAACCCCTCGGGGACCCGAAACCCCGAAGCCGCAAGGTCGGCAGGCATCACGGGTTTGATCTCCGTCTCGGTGTCGATGACCTCCGGGAAGTCGCCGGCGGGACTCGACGAAGCGGCGACGATCGAGATCATCAGGACCAGCCAGGCCGGGGTATTGCGCGTCATGGGTGGGGCTCGGCGTCGGGGGTGTGATTCCAGGATCGGTTCAGCATAGCGGAGCGGCCTACAGGCGTCACGATCCGGTTTGTCAAGGCGACCTTCAGAATCGGCCAGATCCGGCCGATAGACAATGTTGACGTGATCGAACCCCAACCCCCCAGTCCTTTCCGCGAGAACCGGTCCATGAGATCCATGCCCACCTTTGGTGGACCCCACCGTGGTCGGCTCCGGTCCTCCGCCGGCCTCGCCGCGGCCCTGGGCCTGAGCCTGGTGGCGAATTCGACGGCCCAGGAGCCGGCCGACCTGCCGCCACCGCCGACGATCAGCGGGATCACCCCCCGACTGCCCATGCCCCCCGAAGCCGACGAGTTCGACACGTCCAACTCGATCATCGATTCGATGGGCAAGACCCGATCGTTCATCGAGGTCAAGGTCGGCCAGGGTCGATTTCTCTCGCTCCGAGAGAATCTGGTGGTCCCCGGGCAACCGGCCCCCTTCCTGGCGGTGGGCGACCCGAGCGTGACCGACTTCTTCCAGGTTGGCCCCCGCCAGATCCGCCTGCTGGGCAAGAAAATGGGGACGACCGACCTGTCGATCACCACGGGTTCGGGCAAGACATACGACTACGAGGTCCAGGTCGTCGCGGATCTCGACACGCTCCGCGTGCAACTGCGCCAGGCGTTCCCCGACGCCTCGCTCGAACTCTCGCAGGTCCGTGACAAGGTGGTCGTCGAGGGGCAGGCCCGCGACGCCGCCCAGGTCTCGAGGATCATTGCGACCATCAGCTCCTACATCAATTCTGTCCAGTCCGTCCGGGTCGCCGGGCAGGTCGCGGACGTCCAAAATGTGGCGCAGATCGGCAATCCCAATGTTCCTCCCCCCCCCCAACCGGCCGACGGGGGAGCCCCGCTGCCCGCGCTCCCGAACGGACCAATCTCGACGGCCCCCGGGGCCACGGGGGTCGCGGGCGGGCCTTCGATGGCCTCCCCGGGGGCGATAGCGGCCAATCAGATCGCGACCGGCTCGGCCCCGGTGATCAACCTGATCCGAGTGCCAACCTCGCAGCAAGTCCTGCTGAAGGTCCGCGTGGCCGAGTTGAATCGGACCGGGTTCCGTCAGATCGGGGCCGACTTCGCCGCGGCGATCCCGGGCGTCAACGCCCTCTTCGGGTCGCAGATCGCCGGCAACGCCCTGAGTACGGGGCTGAATATCGGATCTCAGGGAACCTTCTACGGGCGGTTCGGCAGCGAGAACAACTTCATCTTCGTGCTCGACGCCCTCCGGCGGAACAATCTCTTGAAGATCCTGGCCGAGCCCAACCTGATCGCCCTGAATGGCCACCAGGCCAGCTTCCTGGCCGGCGGGCAGTTCCCTGTGCCGGTCATCCAGGGGGCCAGCGGGGTCAGCGGAGCCGGCGGCATCTCGGTCCAGTACAAGGACTTCGGCGTCCGGCTATCGTTCCTTCCCCTGATTCAAGACAACGAGACCATCCGACTGACTGTGGACCCCGAAGTCAGCTCGATCGACTTTTCGATCGGGACGACGCTGGTCCCCGGCGGCACCCCGACTCCGGGCCTGAACACCCGGAACTCGCACACCACGGTCGAACTCCGACAAGGGGAGACGCTGGCGATCGCCGGGCTGATGCAGCTCTCTCTGGAAGGCCAGACCCAGCGGCTTCCCGGACTCGGCGACCTGCCTTACATCGGCGGTTTCTTCAGCAACACGACCAGCAACCGGATCGAGAAGGAGCTGGTCGTCCTCGTCACCCCCTATATCGTCGAACCGATGGCCCCGGGGCAGATCCCGGCCATGCCCGGCGAGGAAGTCCTTCAGCCAAACGACCTGGAATTCTTCCTCCTCAATCGGATCGAGGGGCGGACCGGGATCGACAAGCGATCGACCACCTCTTATGACGACCCGCTCCACCTGATCCGCCACTCGCTCGTCGAGAAGAAATACCTGATCGGACCGTCGGGATACTCGAAATGACCGGGGCCGACACCAGGCCATCCCATCGCGGCAAGGAGGGTGCGATGTATCTGAAACGTCGCCGGCGATGGTTCGCCGGCCTGATCCTGGGCCTGGGGCCCGCGGCCCCCGCCCACTCCCAGGACTTGCCTCCGGGGCTCCCCCCGCTCCCGGAAGGCATGATCAGCGAGCCGAGGCCGGCCTCCGAATCTTCGCCGATCCTCCGGCCCAACCCGCACGTGGTCCAGGTCCCCCCCGGTGGTTTCCAGCCCACCTGGTTCCCGGGGCCGATCGACCCGATCGCACTGGAGCGTCACCAGCCCAAGCATGTGGACTTCAAGCGCCGTTCGTGGTGCTGGCGACGGCTCCAGGGTAAGTGGTTCGGCTACCCCGAGAACTTCGAGCCCCGACCGCTCGGTGCCTCGCTCTACGACAACGGCCTGGCGATGGTCGCCAATGGCGCGGCGGCCCGGATGGTCCTGTATCGGTTCGACTTCCTGCCGAATTCGGCCGAGTTGAGCCCGAGGGGGCTCGACCAGCTCGCCAAGATCGCGCCGCAGCTGGCGGCCAGCCCATTCCCCCTGATCGTGGAGCGGACCCCGGACCAGCCGGCCCTGGCCGAGGCCCGGAGAATGGCGATCGTGGCCAGGCTGGCCATCGCCCCGACTCCGATCTCGGCCGACCGCATTTTCGTGGGGGTGCCGTTGCCGGTGGGCCTCTCGGGCCCGGATTCTCAGGTCATCGCGGGCAACTCGCTGGGGCGGACCCAGGCTTACGGCCCACCGATCCCGATCAACAGCAACGGAGTGAACAGCCCGAGCGGAGTGACGGGAATCTCGGGTGCCGCGGCGAATGGCGGGATCAATCCATGATCAACCAGAGGAGTGAACCGGCCATGACCGATCGCCACCCATCCCGGGTTCATTTCCTCGCGTCGATGGCGGTCCTCGGGCTGCTCGCGGGCTGCCACCCGCTCGCAACCCGGTCCAAGGAGCATTCCTCGGCCGCGCTTCTCGATTCCGGCTCGCGCGCCGAAGTGACGAAGCGGCAGGCGGCCGACATCGGGGTCGCACTGGGCCGGTCCCAGGAAGAAGAAGGAAAGCCCGCCGAGGCCGAGGCCGCTTATCTCTCCGCCCTGGAGCGCGACCCGAAGCGGGCCGACGCCGAGGCCCGGCTCGCGGTCCTCCTCGACAAGCGAGGGGACGTCAAGACGGCGGACAAGCATTTTGCACGAGCCTTGAAGCTCGCCCCGAAAGACCCGGAGATCCTCTGCGATCGGGGCTACAGCTATTACCTCCGACGCCGTTGGGCCGACGCCGAGGATTGCCTGAAGAAGGCGATCTCCCTGAGCCCTTCGCACGCCCGGAGCCATACCAACCTCGGGCTGGTCCTCGCCCGGCAGGGGAATTCCGACGAGGCTCTCAAGGAATTCGCCCTGGCCGGATGCGACCCGGCCGACGCTCGCGCCAATCTCGGGCTGGTGTACTCGCTGGAGGGACGGCTGGAGGATGCCAGGAAGGAATACAAGCTGGCACTGATCGCCAAACCCAAGTCGACCCTGGCGACGGAAGGCTTGAGAGCGGCGAGCGTCGCCCTGGCGGGCCAGGATCAAGCACGCTCGCTGGCAGATTCGAAGGAGCTTCCCACCAAGGCCGACCCGGCCGTGAGTCGGGCCTCGGCCAGCCAGTCCCGCTGAGCCGAGGATGACGGTCCCCCTTCCCAATCGAGGACCGAAATGAGGCCACCCGGAACGAGATCCCGGATCTCGGATCCCGAGGCGTCGCGAATGAACGCCTCGGGATCCGAGATCCGGGATCAGCAATGGGCCGGATCCTCGCGGGATTCGGCTCCTGCTCAGCTAGTGCCGGTGATCGAGGTCGAGACATCAGTAAACTTGCCGCTGATTGCCGAACCCAACGATGTGACGACCGTGACCAGCGCCGCGCCGATCAGGGCAACCATCAGGGCGTACTCGACCATCGTGGCTCCTTCTTCCCCACCGACCAGATTGCAAAGGAATTTCCTCATCAGACAGAAGCCTCCATATCTACAATTAATCGAGCGGGAAGGGTCGAACTCTATCAAGAGTCAAGGTTAAATCTCTGAGACTGTCAACCTCGAGGATAAATACCAACCTTCGCAGGTCAATAATCCGTCGTCTCAAGCTGTCTGGCCCCGATACCCAGCATGACGACGGCGAAGGCTAGCGAAGTGCCTACCGAAGCGGCGAGAGCAAACGTGCCAATCGGGGGACCATCCGAGCCTGAGAAGTGATCCGAGGCCGAGACGGCACGGTCGAGGGCCTTCGAGAAGTCGACCGGCTTGGGCAAGATCCAATATGCTGCCTCGACGGCAGACATAGCAATGGAGGAAGTCGCAGGGGACCCATCCGGGACCAGAAGAGTCTCCCTGGCCCCATTGACACCCAGGCAGATCATCCAGCAGGCCAAGGCCGCGAACAAGCTGGCAGCGGTGTTCCTCGTGCAGGTCGCGGCGACAACCGAGGCCGCATAGAGCCCCGCAAATTGCGTCACTAAGAGCGGCCAGGCCAGTAGATATCCGGAGGCCCAGACTCCGGTCCTCACCCCCAGGGCCAACCAGGTTCCGAGCACAAAAAGCCCGGCCAAGCCCGCGACGAACGAAAGGACGCCGATCGATTTGCCGGCCAGCAAGGCCCATCGAGGGACCGGCTTAGTCAGGAGCACCGTCGAGACTCCCGGCCGGAGGAAGTCGGGGAGAAAGCCCGCAGTCGAGGCCAGCAAGATCAACGTCCCGGCCACCCCGGCCGCCCATCGGGCCAGGATCGCCTGGAGGAATCGGACCTGAGACTCGGCGTCGCGGAAGTTGCCCACCGACGCGAGACCGAAGCCGATCGTCATCCGCCCAAGCGAGGCTCCGGGCGCTTCGATCGGCCGATTCTGAGCGTCGAGCAGTTCGATCTCGCCGTCGATCAGGAGCTGCCGAGGTCCTTCCACTCCGATGCTCAGACAGGCCAGCAAGCCCAGGAAGGCCAGGGCCAGGGCCAGGTGCATCATCCGGCTCGCCATCGCCTGTTGGATCGTGTCGGAGACCAACTCGGTAACGGCCGAGGCGGCCAACCGGGTGCCGCCTGGCGTGGCTGAGTAGTCTTCCGAGGGACGATCGACCTCATGGTGAGTGGCCGAGGGACGGGGCGGACGGGCGATCTTCGAGAGACTCACGAGGACTCCTCCGTTCTTCGATACAGAGCCCGAAGGGCCATTTCGATCCCGCCGGGGCCCTCTCCCAGGCCCTCGATCGGGCCGTCGTGGACGACCCGGCCCGAGACCACCACGACAACGCGGTTGCAGAGTCGGTCGAGATCGGCCAGCAAGTGGGAGACGAGCAATACCGCTCCTCCCCGTCTCCGGTGCTCATCCACGAGGTCGACCACGAGGTCGCGGCCGGGGAGATCGAGCCCCTCGTTGGGCTCGTCCAGGACAAGCAAGGTCGGTCGATTGATCATCGACTGGGCCAGGGCCAATCTCTGGAGCATGCCCTTGCTGAAGCGCCCGATCGGTTCGGCCCTCCGGTCTCCGAGCCCGACTCGCTCCAGCAACTCGGAGGCCCTCCGGCGTCGGACACCGGACGGGACGCCCGCCAACGCCCCATACTGGTTCAGGAGCGCCGAGGCTGTCAGATAGGGTGGGAAAGCCATTCCTTCGTGGACGTAGCCGATCTCCGCCAGGGTGGACCGATCTTGCCCGGGTTTCCCCATCCGATCCACCCGGCCCGAACTCGGGCGGCAGAGTGACATCGCTAGCTTCAGGAGCGTCGTCTTGCCCGCGCGGTTCGGCCCGGCCAGGCCGACCGCCTCGCCGGCCTCGACGCGCAGGTTGGCACGATCGACAGCCCGGCGCCGGCCAAGTCCGAGCGGGCCGGCCCTGTACTCCTTAGTAACCTCTCTTAGCTCCAAGACGGCAGTCATGGTGTCGGCCCGTGGTTCGTGATGAGGATCACTGGATCAATGAGACGGAATTGCCATCGTCGAGGACATTGGCGAATGCCTGCTGGAGCTTCTGCAGGCGGGTCGAGAGGCTTCCTGTGCACCACTTGTACCCGTTGTCCGGGTCGCTGGGACTTGACGGGAAGGTCGTCCCTCCGATCGCCGAGATGCTTTGCAGCAGGTCCACCGCGCTGGTCTGCGACGAGCTAGCAATCTCGAAGACGACACCAAAGGCGATCGTGTGGATCAGGACCGGCTTATTCGAGGTAGCAAAGCCCGGATAGCCGGGATTGGCCACCTCCGAGTTGGGCGTCCCGGCTACGCCATTGCCATTGTTGCAGATCGCTTGTGCGACCTGGAGGAGAGAATTCTGGTTGTATCCAGCGGCGGTGAAACTCTGCCCCGGCAGGATTCTATAGTACGAGTTGATGGCTCCGTTATTGGTGAATCCGGCGTTTGTGTTGACGTTGGCCATGCCGTCGGTCTCGAGGATCACAAGCCGCTTGGCACCCTTGCGACCCAGGCCCCCTGCCCCGAGATTACTCACGGTGGAGGATCCGCTCATCTGGTTATATGCCAGCATCAGCCCGTGCTGGGTGGCGGTGTTGCTGGTGAAGTCGAAGTCGGCCCGAGGGGCCAGGTTGCCGTCCTCGTCCCAGGGACGGACATCATCCGTGCCGCTATTGGGCGGGTACCACATCGCGTCAATCATCGCGGAGTAATCGCGATTCAGGTTAAACAGCGGCAGATTGAACCGGCCGACCGATGGCTCGCCATTGTATTGCGGCCGATTGTAGATGAGGATCGCCACCGAATCGTTGGGGTGATTGACCTGAATATCCTGAAGTACAGACGCGATCCCCAGTTTCGCCGAATAGGTCGAAATATCTCGCTCTGTCCCCGGATTGATCCCGGTGTCGGAGATGAATTGAATCAGGGTCATCGGGCCGAACCACATCCGGTGGCGAGGCCTCGGCGGGTTGTCGTTGTAGTTCATGTAGGCGAGTCGCTTGTTATTTCCCGCCGATCCCGTCGGCCGGGCGCTCACCTGAATGGTCCCCCAATTGTAATCCGGGCCCATGCTACAAGAGGGACTGCCGGCCGCCTGCACGTTGCCGTAGGGATCACGCCAGATGCCCAGCGAGTAGTCGATATATTCCTTCCAGAACCGCTGATTCGGATCGGTGATGTTGCTGTTGAGCTGGTTGTGATTGTAGGCCGAGGCCGGGACGTCGTCGGGGATCTGGTCGTAGTAGAGGATGCGCCCGGCTCGGAGGATCGGCGGGAAGGGGTTGGGGCCCGTCGTCTTGATCCAGCTAAGGATCGCCTTGTAGTTGACCTTGTAATTCGTCACCCCCGATTCGTAGGGGGGCTGCCAGGCCTTCGACGAACTGTCCCAGAGAGCCGTGTTGTCCGTGACAGGGCTGCCCGAGGAGGTGGTGAAATACAGCTGGCGCCAATCCCGGGAAGGACGGGGGTCCGGCGGCCACTGGAAGAAGGTCTTTCCCCAATATTTCGGGCCCACCGTATAACCCGAGAAGCCCGGCAATCCAACCGTATTCCTGCCGCTCGGCGAGGCGGGCGTGGTCTGGGCATAGAGCCTGTCATATCCGGCTGACGGAGAGTCCGAGCTCCCCTGGCTCCCGGATGGGGTCGAGCCGTTCTCGAAGTAGTCTGCCGTGGAGTTCTGAGAAATCGTGGTCGTGTTCGAGGTGCCCAGCATCTGATTGATGGTCTGCGCGAAGCTGCCGGACCCGGTGTTGTTCACGTAGACCGGAACGTCACCCTTGGGTTGCGTCGCATACGAATTGGGTTGAGCGACGAACGCGGCGGCACCGGTGGTCACGGTCCTTGCGTTCTGGAAGAAACCGTCGACCAGGGCTGGCGTCCCCTGGATCGACTGGGTCAGGTTACACTGCCCACCCGGGGCCGTCGAGGTCGACACCAGCGACGCGCCGGAGCTGGAATAATGCCCGAAGGCGGGGACCACCGGGTCCGAATTGTTTGATTTACCATTATATGAACCGAGATAAGACTCGCAATTCCAGAGATCACTCTCGTTGTTCATCGAGCCGGAGAAGTCCAGAACGATCGCAATGTCGCGAGGTCGGTGCGCTGCAACAGCCCTGGCCACCACAGTCTGATTGACGGCGGGGCTGCCACCACCCCCGACCGAGAAGAATGCGTTTCTTACGGCTCGCTGGGCCGAAACCTGGACGAGGTTGTATGTCTCGGCGTCCCCCAACGTGTAGGCGGGATAGAACCTTTGAGACTGACTGTCGTAGTGGTAGGTCCCGCAAGTGACACCCACCTCCGAGGACCGGAACGCGACCAATGCCATGGCGCCTGCGTCATTAAGTCCGAGAGCCGTATTCGCCGCGGCGGCAGCCAAGGCGTTGCTCCTCGCCTGAGAGGTCTTCGGCGAGTCGGAGCCGTCGAGAGTTCGCGCGCCGGCCAGGGCGGCCGCATCGGCCGCGTTCTGGCATTGGACCTTGAGCGATGCGATTGTGGAAATCTCCACAGAGATGGCAGTGAACCCACAGAGCGCAACCATCAGGAGGGCCACCACTGGCATAACTGAACCGCGTCTCTGGGAGGACTTTCGTTGGCTTGTCATTTTGCTCGAACTCCTTCGGTGTGACGGGCGATCGTGTCCATCAGTTGTTCGCCTCGGCCCGGGCGAAGACCAGCGAGCGCAAGGTCGCGGAGCCGACGATCGGCGCGGACTGTCCGTTGTTCCCGACGTTGAATCGGTTTCCCGAAAAGAGCGGAATGTAGGTGGCGCGGATGTCGATAAAAAAACCGCCGCCGAATCCCGTAGAGTCCCAGGGGATCGATGTGTTGGGCGTACAGTCGGCATTCGACCCGTAGTATTGTGGGTTGATGCTCGTCAGTGGCGAGGCTGCCAAAGACTTTGAGATCCAGGTATTGAGGAAGGCCGTCGTGACGACACCTCCGGGGTCGGGAGTTGCGGTACCGTCGGGGAAGGTCGCCGCCTGTCGACCCGAGGAGGCGGCTCGTGCGGCGGTCCTGGCGGCGTTAACGAGCATCTGACGGGCCATGATGACCTGCCCATATTCGATAATGCCGAAGATCACGAAGAGCAGGAAGATGAGCCCGATGGAGCTCTCGACCATCGCGGCACCGCGCCGTCGGCGGGATTTCCGGGGGTTTCTCATCTGGGCTTCACCGGCGAGTAGCCGGCCTCGGATCGGATGGATGGCATCACTGGAGGGGGGCGGCCGGTGGCGAGGCGTAGGGAATATCCTTCGCCGAATACCACTGGCAGGAGGCGGTCAGGGTGGCGGTCCGGGGGACGAACTGGCCGGTCGACGACCAGTCGACGTTGGCGAACGGCAGGGTCGCCGACACGATGATCGGGTCAAGTTGCGTGGCCAGGGAGACATCGGTGCCGCTCCCCGTATTAGTAACCGTCACGACCACATTGGTCGTGCTCACCCCGGCGTTACTGAGATATTGCAGGACCACCTGCCTGACCTGGGCGTTGGTCATCGCTCCGGAGGCCGCTTGACGCCCCCCCTCGCGGACGGCAGAGGTCAATGTCTGCTGGGCATCGAGCAGGCAGCCGATCTCCCAGATCCCGAAGAGCATCGGCAGGATCACCAGGACCATCGAGAGTGCAAGTTCCACGGCGACGGCACCCCGCCGCCGGCGAGTTGGCCTGATTTCGCGCCTCATTGGGGAGGATCTCCCTTGGCGAACATCGCCATGACTTGATAGACAGCCGGTGCCAGGAGGATTACGAAGACGGCGGGAAAGATCAGAAGCAGGGTCGGGATCAGGATCTTGGTCGAGGCTTTCTGCGCCTTCTCCTCGGCGCTCTGCTTTCGCTTAATCCGGAGTGTCTCGGAATGGTTCCGGATGCTCTTGACCAGACTGGCGCCGAATCGTTCAGACTGTCCGACGACCGAGGCCAGGCTCAGGGCTTCCTCGAGGTCGGTCCGCTGGGCGAAGTGATGGAGCGCCTCGCCGGGACCGCGGCCGAGTTGAATCTCGCGGTCGACGATCTTCAGCTCGGAACCGAGGACCGGATGGGCCGTCATGAGCTCATCCGACACCCGCTTCAGCCCGGCCTGGAAACCAAGGCCCCCCTCCAGGCAGATGGTCAGGACGTCTAATGCGTCGGGCAAGCCTCGGCGTAGCAGCATTTGCCGGGCCTTCTTGCGGCTGTCCAGCCAGAAGCCTGGGCCGATCATGCCGATGAAGAAGAGTACCAGCGAGAGCGGCAGCGCCTTGGAGACCGGCATGACCTTCGCCAAAGTCAGCCCGATGCCGACGATCGTCGCCGAGGACAGCAAGAACAACTTTACACCCAAAAATATATGCATTGCTTGCCTGTTATAGAGACCGGCATGAATCAGCCTGGCGCGGAGCTTCGTCCGCTCGGCCTCGTCCTCGGGGACGATGATCTTGCCCATCTTAGGGAGCGCCGTGCGGGCGATCGACGCCACGGTCTCGCTCTTCTCCTCGGGCTGATCGCGGCTAGCCAAGGACTCGATCCTTGCATCGAGCTTGCCTCTCCGTCCGTTCAGCAGCAGGCCGAAGAGGCCCACAAGTGACACGCCCATTGCAAAAGACATAAACATTACAATATAATCATAGTTCATTTTTAAGATTTCCGTATTTCTCGATCGCCTCTCACCTCAGAAGTCAAAATTGACGATCTTGCGAATCCAGAGGACGCCCAGGCCCTCGACCCCGAAAGTGATCAGGAGATTGTTGGGGTGCTGGAAGTGGACCGAGGCATAGCCGGGGTTCAGGACGACCAGGAGCAGGAGCATCAGCGGCGGGAGGCCGGCGAGCATCCAGCCCTGCATCCGCCCCTCGGCGGTCAGGGTCCGGATCGTCCCGCGAATGATGTAGCGTTCGCGGACCACCGTGGCCAGCTTGGTGAGCAACTCGGCCAGGTTGCCGCCGGTCTGCTGCTGGACGAGCACGGCCAGCACGAAGATCTTCAGCTCGATCACGCCGGTCCGGCGGGTCATGTCGCGGAAGGTTGTCTCGGGCGAGAGCCCGAGGTTCTGCTGCTCGTAGCAGTAGGCGAACTCCGTGGAGATCGGCTGCGGGAATTCGTCGGCCACGGCCAGGAGTGCCTGCGAGAGGGTCTGGCCCGCGCGGACCACTCGAGCCATCAACTCGAAGGCATCGGCGAGCTGGGATCGGAGCTTCTCCATGCGCCTGGTCCGGGCGCGCTTGACGCGGAGTATCGGGAGGACAAACCCCAGCAAGGTGGCGACCAAGGCATCGATCGGATTCCATCGGAAGAAGAAGGTGGCCAATCCCAACGACAGGCCCATCACCACCGCAGTTCCCATGACCCGGCTCGGGGTCGTCTCCAGCCCGGATTGCTCGATCATCAACTCGAAGCGTTGCCTGGCCGATGGAGTCGCGTCGCTCCCCAGCTCAGACGCCACCTCGCCGAGGTTCTTGAAGAGGGGCGTCTTCTTGACCTGCTGGCTCTTCTTCTTGAGGAACTCGGCATCGACGCGGTCGTTGACCCGCGAGCGGTCCCGAAGGAAGACCTCGGAGACGAGTTGGGCCACCGCCAGGATGCCCGTCACCGCCGTCAACGCGGCCAGTCCTGAGAGCAAGCCCGGGCTCATCGGGGGGTTTCTCCCATCCGGGAGCCCGAGAGGATCCGTCGCTCGAATAGTTCGGTCGGCAGCTTCTCCCCGGCCGACTCCAGCGCGTCCAGGCACTTCGGTCGGATGCCGGTGCAGAAATGATAGCCCTGGGCCACGCGGTCCTCGTCGACCCCGGTCTGCTTGAAGACGAAGAGATCCTGCATGCTCACCACGTCCTCTTCCATCCCGACGATTTCCGAGATCTTGATGATCTTCCTGGCCCCTCCGGAGAGGCGAGCGGCCTGGACGATGATCTGCACGGCCGAGGCGATCTGGCGGCGGATGATCCAGATCGGCAGGTCGAAACCGGCCATGCCGACCATCATCTCCATACGCCCGATCGCGTCCCTCGTGTCGTTGGCGTGGATTGTTGTCATCGAACCGTCGTGGCCGGTGTTCATCGCCTGCAACATGTCGAGCGTCTCGCCGCCCCGGCACTCTCCGACGATGATCCGGTCGGGCCTCATTCGGAGGGCGTTCTTGACCAGGTCGCGGGTCATGATCGCGCCATTGCCCTCGATGTTCGCCGGCCGGGTCTCCATGCGGACCACGTGCGGCTGCTGGAGCCGGAGTTCCGCGGCGTCCTCGATGGTCGCCACCCGTTCATCCTCGGGGATGAACTTGGAGAGGGCGTTCATCAGGGTCGTCTTGCCCGAGCCGGTGCCGCCGGAGACCACCATGTTCACCCGGGCCCGGGTGGCCGCGGCCAGGAACTCGACCATCTCGGCGGTGATCGCCTTCTTCTCGACCAGGTCCTTGAACTGGAGCGGCGACTTCGACGATCGCCGGATCGAGAGCAGTGTCCCGTCCAGCGCCAGGGGCGGGATCACCGCGTTGACTCGGGAGCCGTCCGGTAGGCGGGCGTCGCAGAGCGGCGAGGTCTCATCGACCCGGCGGCCCACCCGCCCGACGATCCGCCGGACGATCTCGATGAGGTGCTTCTCGTCGTTGAAGACGATCTCGGAACGGCTGAGCCTCCCCCGACGCTCGACGTAGACGCACTTCGGCCCGTTGACCAGGATGTCGGAGACCGTCGGGTCGCGCATCAGGGCTTCCAGCGGCCCGATCCCGAAGGTCTCGTCCAGCACCTCGCCGATCAGGCGCTCGCGCTCGGCCATGCTCAGGAGGTCGTTACTCTGGCGGCAGAGCTGCTCGGCGCCCCGGCGGACCTCCTCGCGCAGTTCATCCTCACTGAGCGAGCCCATCGCCGAGAGGTCCATCTCGGAGATCAGCTTCTGGTGCAGCTCGGTCTTGATCCGCATCATCCGCTCCTCGCCAGAGGCGGGGGGCGGGCTTAACAGACCGTTCATCGGGCCGTTCATTCGAGTCATGATTGCTTTCGTCCTTGTCTCAAGATGAGGAAATCGGGGGCCGGCGAGGTGCCACCCGAGAATCCTAGCTCGCGTTTGCGATGAAGCATGGTCGGAGAGCTTGCAAGGCGTACCCTCCCTCGAATCGCCCGAGGAATCGCGAACGAGGCCTCCCCCATCGATCACCGATGGTGGATCAACCTCGGAGGAACGAGAGGCTCGGGTGATCAAGGATGGCGAAGGTGCGGGCCAGCCGGTCGATCGACTCGCCTCGCTGACGGATGTGCCGATCGGCGATCGGACCGAGACGCCCCGAGGCTTCCGCCAGATATGGAATTCGCCGAGGATCGAGGCCCATCAGCCGGGCGGCCGTCGCGTCGACGGCCGGGAGATTGGCCCCCATCACGAGGACGCCCGAAGCCACGGGAGTCCCCATGATCGGCCCATCCCCCTCCATCCCGACGATCCCGTCGACGATCGCCAGCGACGGTTTCACCGCCGCATTGATGTCGAGGATCGAGCCGGAGATGCCCGCCTTGTGCAGTACGTTCTTGGGCCAACCATAGGCCACTCCGGGCATCACCCCGAAGAGATTCTTCATGGCCAGCGTGACGCCCGCCCAGTGGTGCGTCTTCATCTTGGGCAGCGAGACCACCAGGTCGGCACGCCGGAGCGTGGACGGCAGGTAGAGCGATCGGAGCCCGGTGAAGCCCCGACGATTGGGGACCTCGAAGACATCGTCGTGATTCAGGTCGACGAATTCGAGCCCCGACTCCTCCAGGACCGGGCCGAGGCCCGACTGCTCCAGGACGAACCCGGTGTCGCGGCAATGCCCCTGGCCTTCGGCGACGAAAACCTCGCGCGCGTCCCACGATCGGAACACATCGGCCACGGCCCGGACCACCCAGGGGTGGGTGTTCACCTGGGGTGCCGTTCGCGACGGCTCGACCAGGTTCGGCTTCAGCAGGATCGACTTGCCTCGGGCCCAGGCCCGACCCAGGCCCAGTTCGGCCAGTCCGTCGCGGATCACCCCGACCAGGTCGACGTCGTACGACCCGGCACAGGCCACGACGACGTCGGCCCGCCATCTGGCCTCTTCCGCCTTCCAGAGCGACCAGGCCGGGCCGGCGGAGATGGCCGCCGCCGCCGCGCCCAGGAGGCCCCGGCGTGTCGGACTGAGCGGCGTGAAGCGTCCCGATTCAAGCATCCGAAGCTACCTCCCGGCCCGGAGAAATCCCCAGGACCGCCAATGATCGCTCGCCGGCGGCCAGGAGTAGCAAGGCCAGTTCGACCGCATCGGGGGCGCGAGAGAGGACCTTGCGGGCCGAGGCCTCGATCCGCTCGGGCAGCCAGGAGGGGGTGGCTCCCCAGGCCCGGAGGCCCAGCGAACCCCAGCCGATCGAGACGGGAGCCATCGTCCCGGCCAGGGCGTCGGCGAGCCAGACGATCCCCGCCCGAATGACCCCGGAGGGATCGTCGGCCCCCCAAAGGCCCAGCAGCGCCAGGCCGGACGGGCCGGGCAACGGGCGGAGCGCCGTCCCGAAAACCACCGTGTTCCCCGCGTTCCAGCCCCCTCCCGGAATCGCCCGATCGAGGAGAACCCGGCCCCCCTCGATCGCCCGGCGATGACCGGCATGCCCCTCGCGGCGCAGCGCGAGCAAGGCCAGCGAGGTCGGCTCGACCCAGGAATGCGTCCCTTCGACCCAGGGCCAGCCGACGAGCATCCCGTCGTGACCCATCGGGTCGTCCTTGATCTTAGGGACGGCCAACCCTTCGGTCGCGAGGAGCCAGCGGCAAGCCGAGGCCCGATCGGCGTCGAAGCCGCCCGTCGCGGCCCAGAGCAGGACCGAATAGGGGGTGGTCCAACCAGGCTCGGCCAGTAGGGTCGAGACTCCGGTCGAGCCGTCGGGCCGTCGGATCGAGGCGAGCCAACGGCCCGTCTCCCGGGCCAGCCGGCGACCCGGGCCGTCGGGGGCCGGTTCCGTTGCCATCAGGGCCAGCCCGGCGAGGGCCGAAGGCTCAACGGCCGGTGATGTATTCGCGCGGTAACCCCAGGCTCCCGCCCCGCGCCGGAGTTGGAGGAGTTTTGCCCGGGCCTCGTCGATCCAGTCGGGTCCCATCGCGGTCAGCCAGCCTCCCCGAGGGTGCGCATCACCCTCAAAGGAGTCTAGATCACGTCTTGCGACTGACGTTGAAGCTCGCCGCGATCTGGAAGATCGAACGAGAAACCTTGGCCGAAGGGGCCTCGATCACCACGGGGACCCCGTGATTGTTGGCCCGGTTGACCGTCTTGACGTCTTCCGGGACGTAGTGGGCGATCTTCCTACCGAGTGCTTCCTGCGACTTCGCCGAGGGAACTTCCTGTATTTGGCCGCTCCGGCCGACGACCAGCTGGACCTTGTCGACACCCACGCCCTGCTCTCCCAGATACTCCAAAGTCCTCCGGACATTCCGGAGCGAGCAGAAATCGAGTCGGAAGATCAGGAGGATCACGTCGGCCTGGCGGAGGACGACCAGTTGTTCCTCGCGGTAGGTGCTGGAGACGTCGGCCACGACGAAAGGAAAGACGCCCCGCGCCAGCAGGATCGCCTGGGTCACGCCCTCGGGCCTGATCCGCGCCACGTCGGAGATGTGGAACGGCGAGGCCAGCAGGCTCACGCCCGAATCGTGCTTGACCACCGACCGCTCGAACATATCCCGATCGAGCCGGGAGAGGTTCTGGCAGAGGTCGGCCAGGGTGTAGGTCGGCTTGAGGTCCAGGAGCGAGGCCAGGTCCCCCGATTCCAGCTTCATGTCGACCAGGGCCGCCGTCTTGTGCTCCTTGGCCAGGCAGACGGCCAGGTTGGCCGCCAGGGTGCTGGCCCCACTCCCGCCGTTGGGGGAGAGGACGGCGATCAACCGGCCCGGCTCGGAGGGGGTCCGCGACGCCTCGCCGATCCGCCGGATGGCGGCCTCGAGCTCGACTTCGAGCTCGGCCGCGTCGACGTAGTCGGCGGCCCCGGCCCGGAGCGCCCGGAGCACCAGCCGGGTATCGGCGGTCGGCCCCACCGCCAGGATCCGGCCGGGAGCGATCCGGAACAGGCTGGGCAAGAGCTCCAGCCCGGGTTCGATCTCCGGGGACAAGGCCACGACCACAAGGTCGACCGAGGACTCTCTCGCCAGACGGCTCGCGGCAAGATCCGTGCTCAGGATGTTGGAAGCCGGGGCATCCTGTCCGCCGAATTTTAGGACTTCGCGGATTCTCGATGCTATGGCTCCCTGATCGGCGACAATGAAAGCCGGCATCATTCCCTCGCGTTCATTCCATCGCGGCGCTGCGCAGTTCCCCTCGCCGATCCCGGGAACAATTCTCGCGACTTTATCCTCCGTTGACCAGAGTAAGGATTACGGGCTGACCAAGTTGCCGCTCGTCGGGCTCGCGGCGACGCTCTGGGCGGGCGTGGATGCCCGCCCGGGTGCGGTAGGAACGACGACCGTGAGGACGTCGGCACCGGCGGCCGTCCCTCGAAGTGTCCGGATCGTCAGCTTGAATTCCTCGAAGGCCGGGGGCGGCGGGGGCAGCGGGACCGGCGGGGGGGGTACCGGCTTCTCGACGTCATCGCGGCCTCGAGCCCGGTCGGGCTTGAGCCGGGGGATCTGGAGATCGGCCATCGTCACCGGCTTGGACTTCTCGCCCATCGGCTCCTTGAGGTTGCGGAGCGAGAGGTGGAGCGTACCCTTGTTCTGGCCCAGGTCCAGCAGCTCGACCTCGTCGGGCGTGACCAGCAGAGTGACCGAACGGGCCTCGTCGGGATTCATCTTGTTGGCCGTCGGGGTGCTGACGCTGGTGTGGACCGCGAGAATCTCGACGTTCTGCAGCAGGGTCGTGGTGGCCCCCCCCCCGGTTTCATCCTGCATTCCACCGTCGGAATTCACCGTCAGCAACACATCCACGCGATTGCCCGGCAGGAGGAAGCCGGCCATCGAGGAGGAGAAGCTTGGCGTCTGGATCGTGAAGGCTCGCATCCCCGGCCGGACCATCGCCGCCAGGCCGCGTCCGGCCCCTTTATCGGCCAGCTTCTTGTCGCGGAGCATGTCCCCGGGGTCCAACTGCGCCATCGCGGCGCGGTCGACCGCCTTCTCGACCTCGCGAATGGCGTCCTCGGGGATTTCCGAGAGCGGCATCTGGCGGAGTTCGACCATTTCCGCGGTAATCGTCTCGCCCGGCTTGATCTCGGCGATCGCGTAGACCACGCCCCCCTTGGGTATCACCGGCTGATCCTGGGGCTTGCGAAGCGCCTGGACCAGGAACATCGCCGAGAGTCCGCAGACCCCAGCCAGCGCCACCACGATGAGTGTCCGGGGATTCATCGGCCACCTCCCATTCCCAAATTCAAAGCCGCCTCGACCGTCGGGGGACGATCATAGGGGGGCCAGATCTCCTTCAGGTCGCCACCCCACCACGTGAGCGTCGCGAAGAAGCCGAGGCAGGTCATCGCCGCGAACGGCACGAGCCGGCGACGGCGATCGGGACGTCCGACCTCCTCCTCGATCGAAGCCGGGGTCCGGCCAAGCGGACCTCTCCGGCCCAGCATCGACCGAAGCAGGAAGATCTCGGCAAACAGGGCCATCAGCCCGCCTCGGGAACAGATCAGGATCACCGCGTAGAGGCCCGCAGCGAACGCCGAGGCCAGGAAAACCTGATAAGTGAGGTAGGGGCCGAGCCAGGCCCCCACCGCCATCATGAGCTTGACGTCACCGGCACCGACCCCGCCCATCGCGAAGAAGACCACCAGCAGGCCCAGCCCCAGGCCCGCGCCGAGCAACCCGACGAGAAACCCCTCCCATCCGCCCAGCCAGGCCGAGACGACCAGGCCGAGAACCAGGGTCGGGAACGTCAGGGCGTTATAGACCTTGAACTTCCAGAGATCGGTCGCCGACGCGATCAGCGTGGCCAGCGACACCGCGGCGAGCGGGATGAGGTCTCGATCCGACACCGATTCAGCTCCTCGAAAGGCCGGAAACGAACGGGCTCAGCCAAACTCATAGCTCGATTTCATGATTCGGGAGGCCGACCGGGTCTCGCGAGACGATCGATCGAAGCTCGGCCTCACGAGCGGGCGAACAAAAAAAGCCCCAGCCGCGATCCCCCACGGCTTTCGGGGCCGTTGAGAGCGGGGCCAGGGCATCGGCCTTCGCGGCCGGCGATTTGTGAGGCTCTCTTGAAGAACCCTAGGACATCGATACCTCGGGCGGCGACCAGGACCGCCGGGATTCTCTCTGAGGGGCGATCGCCGAAGCCACCCGGGCTTCAGCTCAGCCCATCGACAGCCCCCAGGAAAAGAGGCCGGAGCGCCTCACCCAGGGATGCTACGGCGGTCAGGCAAGCCAGGCCGATGAGCGCGACCATCAACACATATTCAGCCATAGTGGCCGCGGACTCGTCGGAACAGAACCTCCGGACGGCCCCGATATGCCTGGACAAGGGAGACCTCCGGGAGGTAGGAAGGATGGCCGTCGCCCCGGTCAGTGCTCGGACCGGGGGCGACGACGCGGGGCATCAGGGCGAGCAACCTGGGAATGGCGGAGTCGGTCCGGGTGGATCAGCTGGTGCCGGTGATCGAGGTCGAGACCGAGGAGAACTTGCCGCTGATGGCCGAACCCAGTGACGTGACGACCGTGACCAGCGCGGCGCCGATCAGGGCAACCATCAGGGCATATTCGACCATCGTCGCGCCCTCTTCCCCAACAACCAATCGCTTCAAGAAAGTAGCCATCAAAACCCTCCGTTGTAACAAAAGACCAATCCAAGGCTGCGACAGCTTCTCCGGGCCACCCACGGCAGGCTGCCATCGGATATCGCCAGGCTCCATCGGAGGCATCGAACGTCGAGGTTGAGTGTCCGCCCCGGAGAGGAATCCCTCCCGGGAGTCGGGCTCCCGATCGCCACGTTCGGGCCGGCCTCCGGTCTCTCGCGTCGCCCGCTCCGTTGCGGCCGGGCGTCGCTGGGCCTCTGAGAGAAGACTGTGTCACCTTTGCGATCCTGTCAATTCGCGGAGCGTCAATTCATCCCAACCCCGGGCGCGATGCCTGCCGGCAACATCCCGATCCCCCATGGGCACGACCCAGGCTTTGCGATCGCGTCGTTCCTCGATACACGCGATTGATTGATTTTGTAAGCAAAAGATGATCGCCGGAAGTGAACCCGACGATCGACCCGACCAGGATTCGAGGACCATTCACCGACTTGGGGACGCCGCTCAATTCAACGGAGCGGGGTTCCGGAGACCGGCTTGCCGTCCGCGTCGAGGATCTGGAAGTGGTGGATCCCCGGACGCTTCGGGTCGCGGTGAGTCCAGACCACCTCCTTATCGCGGGTCACTTCGGTCAGCTTGATGGCGTCGCCGCTCGACTTATAGCTTGTGATCACCGTGTTGCCGTTGGGCAGCCGCTCGACTCCGCATGCATCACTGATGGGTCGACCGGGAAGGTCGTCGTTGGTGACCTTCCAGACGACCTCACCGGTCGGGCTGAGTTCGATGACCAGATTACCCCACGTGCAGCCGACCAACGTGTTGCCGCCCGGGAGGCGGATCGCCGTGAACGGCATGTCGGGCGTCTTCGCCTCCCAGACCACCTTCCCATCGGGCGTGTATTCGCGGACCACCTTGTCCAGCAGTTGCGGCACCAAATAATGCCCGTTGGCGAGCTTCCGGGCCATCCTGGTCTGGAGGTGGTGATCTTTCGTCTGCGCCTTCAACGGGACCTCGACCAGGAGCCGGCCCCGTCGGTCCACTTCCAGGAGCCGGGGATGGTCCCCGGCCTCGGTCAGCAGGACGCGCCCCCCGTCCAGGGGCTGCACGGTGTTGACCTCGGACTGGGTCCCCTTCAACTCGAAGACGATCTTCCCTTCGCGATCGACCTCGACGGCCGCACCGCCCGGATAAGTCTGGCTCTTGTTCAGGGCGAGCAGGATGTGGCCGTCGGGCAGGACCCAGCCGTCGCGCGAGGCGTGGGGATATCGCCAGACGACCCTCCCGGAATCGTCCATGATGTAGGTCTCGCCGCCCGTCGCGAGGAACCCATGCGTGATCGGCTTTGGGCCCTGGGCATGCCCAACCCCGGCGATGATCCCGAGCAACCCGACCATCCAGAAGCAACCATTCTTCATGATAAAACCTTTGCGATTGTTGCGACCAAGGACACTTTGATAGAGATCGAGGATCGGGGAGAAGGCTCAGTCGCCGTCCTTGATGGCGGGGGCCAGCTTCACCCGGCGAAGATCCATCACCGCCGGGCCGGGCTTGGATCGCGCCCGGACTTCGAGGCGATGCCGCCCGGGCTGGCCGATCGCGACCCGCCCAAGTTCCTGCTCCCGGAACTCCTGGAAGCCCCCCGTCACCGGGACGGTCAGCGAGAGCGGCTGGTCGTCGATCCGGAATTCGACCACGCTCCCGCCGCTGCCATTCCCGCAGCCGACCAGGGCCTCGACTTCGAACGAGCCCGGGCGTTCGACCTCGAACTCCCACGAGGCCCAGTCGTCGGGCCGGACCCAATAGCCCAGCGTGTTCTTGTGCGGGAGAGGCTCGAACCGGAGCATCACCCCGTGGACCTCGGCGGTCGACGCCGGCAGGGTGATCGAGCCGTCGGCCGCCTGGAGGTTCGGCCGATAGTCCGGGTTGGTCGAGGGCATCTCGGCCCCGACCGACTCCCGCCAGCTTGCCAGCTTCGAGGCCAGCTCTCGGGCCTTCTCCGGCTCCTTCTCGGCCAGGTTGTTCGACTCTCGGACGTCTCGGGCCAGGTTGAAAAGCTCGACCCGACCATTCTCGAAGAATTCGACCAGCTTCCAGTCTCCATCGACGATCGCCCCGCCCGGCTTCCCACCCTGGTTGCTGTAGTGGGGATAGTGCCAGTAGAACGGACGAGGCTCGACCGGCTTCCCCTCGGTCAAAAGGCCGGCCAGGTTCACGCCATCCGGCCCTTCGGCGGGAGGAAGCCCGCAGAGCCCGGCGAGCGTCGCCACGAGGTCGGTCGACCAGGCGGGAGTCGCCTCGGTCCCCGGCGCGATCCGGCCCGGCCATCGGAAGATCAAGGGGACCCGAATCCCCCCCTCGTAAAGCCAGCCCTTCCCCTCGCGCATCGGCGAGTTGTTCGTCGGCGGGGTATCCCGACCCTCCAGCGTGGCCAGGCCCCCGTTGTCGCTGGTGAAGATCAGGATCGTCCGATTGTAGACCCCGGCACGCTCCAATGCTCCGACGACCCGACCCACCGCGTCGTCCAGGCTTTCGAGCATCGCCGCGTAGATCGGGTTCTCCTGCTTGCCGTGAGGTGTCCCGTCCCAAGCCGGATACTTCGCGATCGTCTCGGCCTTCGCGACCATCGGAATATGGACCGCGTAGTGGGGCAGGTAGAGGAAGAACGGGGCCGCCTTGTGAGACTCGATGAATCGTTCGGCCTCGATCCCCAGGCGATCGGTCAGATATTGCCCATAAGGGGCCTCCTCCAGCCCCGGCATCGTCCGGTCCCTTCGGCGGAATGGGGCCATGTAGCTGAGCGGGCTCCCGCTCGCGTCCCCCGCGACATTCTCGTCGAACCCCTGCGAGGTCGGCTCGAAGCCCGCCCCGCCCAGGTGCCACTTACCGATGATCCCGGTGGCATAACCCGCCGACTTGAATCGCTCGGCCAGGGTGACCTCCTCCAGCGGGAGCCCCGGGGGCAACTCGGGCCGGAGGAGTTTCTGAGATGGCCGATCCGCCCGACCCGGGAGCCAGTCGGTCAATCGGAGCCGTGCCGGGTTCTTGCCGGTCATCAGGGCCGCGCGAGTGGGAGAACAGACCGGGCAGGACGCATAAGCCTGAGTGAACCGTCGCCCCTCGGCCGCCAGCTTGTCGAGGTTCGGGGTCCGGTGGAACTTGGTCCCGTAACAGCCCAGGTCGGCCCATCCCAGGTCGTCCGCGACGATCAAGACGACATTCGGACGATCCTCGCCCCTGGCCGAAGCCACCAGAATTCCCGCCAGCCCGATTACGACCCCAATCCATCGACCCATGCTCGACATGGCTCGCCCTCCCCCGGATCCCCGCATAAGCCTCGAAACGGTCCCGATCATGGCCGGGACGGCGGTCGGGCTCAAGGGGCCGTCACCGTTGGCGAGATGGCCAAGGGTTATCGCCTTGCTAGCGACGAGCCGGGAGAAGAAAGTCCTCGCGACCTGGCTCGTCGGACTGGAAACTCAATTCACCGATAGAATTCTTCCGGTTGATCTCGAGACCGCTCGAATCTGGGGCGAGATGACCGCCCGAGCCCAGAAGAGCGGAGTTTTCATTCCCGCTGCCCATGGGCTCCTCGCCGCGACCTCCTATCGTCATGACCTATACGCCATGACCCGCACCACCCGGCATTTCGAGGCGAACGGGGCACTCATGATCGACCCTTGGCAGGAATCGAGGGTTCGAGACGGGTCATCTCGCCCAGAATTTTTGGCACCGCCCACCCGGAGTAATTTATCCTGCACAAACTCACTGGTTCGACATCGACTTCATCGAAGTGAGGCCCACCCAAATGCATGACGCAGCGGACTCGCATCGCCGACTTCGGTTTCTAGTACAATCGGAGCCTTCTCCCGGCGGATCCGGTTCGCCGAGCATTGGCCGTTAGTTCGATGGTCAGGCTCTGTCGCGAAGGAGCGGTCATGTCCTCCACCAAAGTTATCGACCTCAAGGTATTCCTGCCGGCCAAGGACTTGGCCGTTTCGAAGCAGTTTTATCTAGATCTCGGATTTCATGAGGTATGGGACAGCGGCGATGCCTGCGAGCTAGAGATCGAGAATCACCGATTCATTCTAACGAATGTATATCTGAAAGAGCACGCAGAGAACTGCATGATGAGCCTCAACGTCGAGGACGTGGATGCGTGGTGGGAACGCATAACGAATTTAGGGCTTCAGTCCAAGTACAAGCTCGGCATGGCCAGCTCGCCGGCACTTCAGCCGTGGGGCCTACGGGTACTCTATCTTTCAGACCCAAGTGGCGTGCTCTGGCACATCGCGGCTCGACCGACTTCCTGACGACTCGGTCGATACGCTCGGCGGTGGTGTGCTTGCTTGGAACCTCACGACTGCTCGGCTGTACCTTGCTTTCGCGAAAAGTGCATCGAGTCAGATCAGTGAACTGAAACCGGAGATAATCCAGAGGATTGTATCCGAAGTGCCGGGAAGGCCCTTCGCAAGGGCCACGCTCGACCAGCGGCACTTCGGATACAATCCTCTGCAATATCTCCGGCAAAACCGGCGGTCGCGGTGAGCAGTTCGGAGGTCACCCGCATCAATTGCGGAGCGTTTCATCCCTGGCCGTTACGGTCGGCCGAGAGAAGCGAGCGCAAGGCATCGTGATCGATCGGCTTGATAAGGTGGTGGTCGAAGCCCGCCTCTTTCGAGCGGCGTCGGTCCTCGTCCTGGCCGTAGCCGGACACGGCGACGATGACGGCGTGTCGGCAGCGCTCTTCCTGCCGCATCCGCGAGGCCACCTCATAGCCGTCCATCCCCGGCAGGCCGATGTCCAGGAGGACGAACTCCGGCCGATACTCCCTGGCGACCTCGATGGCCTCGTGCCCACAATGGGCCACGGCGACATCGTGGCCGAGGAGCTTCAAGAGCCTCGCCATCCCCCGGGCGGTGTCCACGTTGTCGTCAACCACGAGGATACGGGCCTTCTTGGTCTTTCCTTCCTCCGCTGATGCCGCCTCCTGTCGTGTGACGACCGGACGCTTTGCCGCCGGGAGCCGAATCGTGAACTCGCTTCCTTTGCCGAGTCCATTACTCGCCGCCGTGATGCTCCCGCCGTGCATCTCCACGAGCTTCTTGACCACCGTGAGCCCGATACCCAAGCCTCCCTCGGAACGTGCGAGGGAGCGGTCCCCTTGGGCGAAGAGCTCGAACATCTGAGGAAGTTTCTCGGGGGGGATGCCGACGCCGTTGTCCCGGACGGCGATGACCAGTTCGTCGCCTTGGGTCTCGGCCGAGAGCAGGACATGCCCCGTGTTCTCGCTGTACTTGGCCGCGTTGTTCAAGAGGTTCACCACGACCTGCTCAAGCCGGGTCGGGTCGACGTTTGCCCAGAGGTTCTTGCGGTCAATCGCAACCTCTAAGGTGTGCTTCCGCTCTTCGGCGAGCGGCCTGACCGTCGCCGCCGCACTGTCGAGAATCGGGGTCACGTCCATGACGTCCCGGCGAAGCTCAATCTTCCCCCGGTTGATGCGAGAGACGTCCATCAAATCTTCGATGAGCCTCGTCAGGTGACTCATCTGGCGGTCGATGACCTCCATCGACCACTCGACGTGCTCCTGGAGCCCGCTCCGCTTCGTGACGTTCACGGCGTTTCCGATGGCCGAGAGCGGGTTCCTCAGCTCGTGGGCGAGCATGGCCAGGAACTCGTCCTTCCTCCGGTCGTTCTCGCGAAGGGCGGCCTCGGCCTCCCTGAGCCTGGTCACGTCGAAGTAGTAGCAGACGACTCCCGGCCGTCCGTCGGGCAGAGTGATGCGGTGGAGCTCCCACTCATATCCATCGACCCGGTCCTCATCGGCCCGTGGCTTGACGAAGTCCTTCGAGGTGTACGGCTCGCCGCTGTCGAGCGTGTGGCGGAACGTTCGGATGATGTCGACCGCGACCGGCTCGGACCAGAGGATTCGTATGGCCTCGTCGAACGGCCGCCCGATGACCGGTCGGACATTGACGAACGCCCCCTCCTGCGACCACCGGTTCATCATGGCGATGCGGAAGTCGGCATCGATAATGTAGATGCCGAACGGGCACTGCTCCACCAATTCGTTGAGCTGCCTTTGAGCCTCTCCCTCGATATCTCGGAACCGGTCCTCGGCCTGCCTCCGCTCGGTGGCGTCGTGGAAGACGATGACGGCCCCGGTAAGCTCGCCCCGCTCGTCGTAGACCGGGGAGGCGACGTCATTCAAATTGAAGCGTTGGCCGGTCCGGCTGAGGAGCACGGTCGATTCGGGGATGGAGACGGGTCGGCCTGCGGCGAGTGCCTCGCGCACCGGCCATGCCTCGCGTCGGCCGGTCCTCTCATCGACCAGCCGGAGCACGTCGGCGACCGGCTTGCTCCGGGCCTCGGCCTGCGTCCAGCCGGTCAGCTGCTCGGCCACCCGGTTCATGAACGCGACCCGAGCATCGGCGTCGGTGGCGATGACGCCATCGGCGATGCTCTTCAGGACGGCGGCGAGCCAGCCGTTTGCCTGTGTATCGAAGGGGTCTGCCATGCCATGAGTTCCGAAGCTGCGACGAATGCCGAATTCCAGGTCGCTTATAGGAGACTGGCCCTCAAGTCCACCCGTCTGGGGTCGTCGAGCGGTCAAGCGACGCCCATCGGCCGGTTAGAGGCGAGCACCTATCATACCTTCACCCAACGGCCGAACCTATTGCGGTGACTTTAGTGTAAATGTCATACCCTTGGTGCAAAGGTCTCAACGCCATTCGGTGCGCTCGACGGAGCGGACGAGACGCATCATAAAGACCGCTTATCGGACATAAGCCCAGGGATTCAACTGACCAGCGTCGGTTTGGTCGAGAAACTCAATACACTTTTATGTTTGGCAATATTTCAATAGTTGATATATACATATTTCATATTTACCGAT